>NZ_JAVHYL010000009.1:0-205468 GCF_031118795.1 Chryseobacterium sp. CFS15
CTCCCCAAGTTTTGTGATTGATCCATTATATGACCTATTCCGTGACCCATCCTGAAAATTTGAAAATGGGTCACGAAAAATTCAGGGAATCCAGGCCAATAGGCAGTTTAACGCTTGTACATCTTGCAAAAAGTGGTAACAAAAACTAAATTATTAAACAATTAAAGTCACCACACAATGAACAAAATATTCAACCTGTTATTCTTTATAAAAAAGAATAAAATCCGAACAAACGGAACCGCTCCCACCTACTTAAGAATCACGATAGATGGCAAAGCAGCGGACATTGCATCGACCCGCAGAAATGGGATGTTAAAGCACATAAAGCAGTTGGCAACTCTCAGGAGGCGAAAACGCTTAATGTCTATCTTAAAACTTTGGAGCAACAAGTTTACGATTCTCACTACCAGATGCTGAAAGAAGAAGAATTTGTAACATCAGAAGGTTTAAAATCTAAACTGCTTGGAACCGATATTTCCACTCGAATGCTCATTCCTATTTTTCAGGATCATAATGATAAAGTGGAAGCACTAGTAGGTCAGGATTTTGCCGTTGGAACATTGGAGCGTTATAAAACATCGTTAAAGCATACACAGAAATTTCTAATCTGGAAATATAAAACTTCTGATATTAACATTACAAAGATTGACCACGCTTTCATCATGGATTATGATTTCTGGCTTCGTAGTGTTCGTAAATGTGCAAACAATACTGCAGTAAAATACATCAAGAATTTCAAAAAGATCATTCGGTTATGGCAAATGGATGGCTCTCAAAAGATCCTTTTCTAAGCTACAAAGCAAAGCTTAAGGTAGTGGAACGTCCATATCTTACCAAGGAAGCCAGTTTACAATTTTCGAACCTCCATACATTGCTATACTCATAGGCTATCCATAGAGAGTCAGTATTCACTATGCTTCTTGTACTTCTGCTCTGAGATAATTTCCTTCCTCGATCATTAAATCAACCTTGAACCTGGGCAGTTCGATGTAGGCTTCTTTCATCTAATCCTGACTTCATCAATTACCGTTAGAGATGTTTCACCTACGAATGTCCATTGAGTGTCAGTGGTACAATATGCTAAAAATTGATCGTAATTACCAGCAGCTATATAAGCAGTCGCTTTATTTAATATTTCTTTTAAAATTCATTGTACTTGTTTTTAATGAATGTTAGTAAGGTAATCTTAGGTTTATTGATTTATATACTCAACTGAAATTAATTAGATTCAAAGCCCAAATACATGGAATCTACCTTAAAGCTGATAGATCTTATTCCCGGATTTTGAAGTTTCTATATACCTGTTTCAATACATAAAAAATCAAAGGCCTCCTGTAGGAAGCCTTCGAACACCAAATCACAAAATATTAATATGAAAAAAATTTACTTATAAAGCAGTTGCAGTATAAGTTACTGTTTGCGTGTAAGTTCCCGCTGGTTTACCTAAGATATCAGCAGATGATGATTTTGCTGCAGGAATTGTGTAATCCAAATTCAGTGTCAAAGCGCTTCCAAGTGGTGCATTTGTTACTAAATTTTGATCAGTAGCAGATAAAACGACAGCGTTTTTTGTTCCGCCCATTGTTCCGGCAGCCGCAGCCGCTTTAATCGTCAAGACATTTACAGGAATTAAGTTAACTCCATTCATGAAATTAGCGCCTCCTGCTTTTACTTTAACGTTAAAGTTCTTTGTTGAAGTAACCTTTAAAGAGTTGGCTTTAGTAACCGTTTGGTCAGAGTTATAGTCTGCTGCAGTAGCATAGTTGAAGTCAACTGTATTACCGATTGCCGTACTTCCGGCGTCGATAGAAATGACATCGTTCAGGGTAATGTTTACGGTTGTGGTCGCGGTAGTGTTTTGAGCTTTAATATTATTAGTTCCTAATATGATGGCTCCAAAAGTTAAGGCTACGATTACGATTTGTTTTTTCATGACAGTACTATTTAATTTTTATTTTTATTTAATTGTTCTCTTTTGTATACTGCAAATCTACGGCGGCGATAAAATTTTCTTTGTAGTGGAAAATGGAAGTTCATGTAGTAAAATCACTACAGAATTATTCATGTGGCTTAAATAGAAAAGCCCTCAACATCTAGAAGTGTTGGGGGAGTATATAAATTGCTATTATTTCTATTATAAATCTGTCGTAATATAAATTACTGTTAGCGTATAATTTTCATTAGGTTTTCATAAAAATATTTACAGGTTTGTAAATTTGTTATCAATACAAACAAAATCAAAGGCCTCCTGTAGGAAGCCTTCGAACACCAAATCACAAAATATTAATATGAAAAAATTTTACTTATAAAGCAGTTGCAGTATAAGTTACTGTTTGCGTGTAAGTTCCTGCTGGTTTACCTAAAATATCGGCAGAAGATGATTTCGCTGCAGGAATTGTGTAATCCAGATTCAGTGTTAATGCACTTCCAAGCGGAGCGTTTGACACTAAATTTTGATCAGTAGCAGATAAAATGACAGCATTTTTTGTTCCGCCCATTGTTCCGGTAGATGCAGCAGCTTTGATTGTCAAAACATTTACAGGGATTAAGTTGGTTCCATTCATGAAATTCGCACCTCCTGCTTTTACTTTAACGTTAAAGTTCTTGGTTGAAGTAACCTTTAAAGAGTTGGCTTTAGTAATCGTCTGATCAGAGTTATAGTCTGCTGCAGTAGCATAGTTGAAGTCAACCGTATTACCGATGGCAGTACTTCCGGCGTCGATTGAGATCACATCGTTCAGGGTAATGTTTACTGTTGTTGTTGCGGTTGTATTTTGAGCCTGAACATTGTTTGTTCCTAATATAGTTGCTCCGATAGTTAAGGCTGTGATTACGATTAGTTTTGTCATAATAGTATTATTTTATTTTTATTCTTTGTTTAATTGTTCTCTTTTGAACACTACAAATCTACGGCGGCGCTAAAATTTTCTTTGTAGTTGAAAATGGAAGTTGATGTAGTAAAATAACTACATGAGTTATTCATTTGGGGTAAATAGAAATTGAATGTCTGCTGTTTTCCATTAACGCAATGACAAACAAAGAATTTTAAATACTAATTGTTTTTAGGTTATACAAAGGCGTAAACTTAGCAACGAAATACAAAGTATTTTCAATGATAACAGATTATGGATAATCATAATAAAAAGCCCTCAACACTTGAAAGTGTTGAGGACTTTTATAAAAATTGTTGCTTATCTTATTATAAAGCAGTCGCAGTATAAGTTATTTTTTGTGTGTAAGTTCCCCGTGGTTTTCCCAGAAGTACTTTCGATGCTTTTTCCGCCGAAATAGAGTAGGCGATATTCAAAGATTGTTTGGAACCCAAACTTGCATTACTTACCAAAACCTGATCATTTGTGGATAAGGTGACCTCATTCATAGTTCCTACTAGACTTCCGCCAGGTACTGCTTTTACTTGTAATATATCCACTGGAATTGCGTTTGCTCCGCTTACAAAATTTGCGCCTTCAGACTTTACTTTTACATCAAAATTTTTGGAGGAAATAATGACTAAACTATTGGGAACCGTCACATTTTTTGATGAATTATAGTCGTTTGTACTCCCATAATTAAAGTCTACAGCGCCTTCTGAAGCAGCAGTGCCTACGTCCATTGCAATAACGTCGGCTAAAATAATATTTACTGTTGTATTAACCTGCTCAGAATTTTGTGCCAGAACCTTATCCGTTCCTAAAACGATTGCTCCCAGAGACAGCGCAGCGATAAAGATTTGTTTTTTCATGATATGGATAAATTTAGTGGTGGTGTAATAAAATGTTGTCATTTAAAATTAATTATACTGACAATTATCATTTAATCAAATTTAATAACATTATTTGACATAACCAAAATCATTTATTGTTATTGATTAACTAATTTTCAGTTATCCTTATTATGATCTTTTACTCTCAAATGGGAAATGAGTGGAGATTTCGCTGAATTTCAAAAACTGAATTATTTCAATTATAAAGGTTGAGAATCGGGAATAAGAAAAATTGTAAACAGTAATTCAGTTTAATAAGTGATTATTTTAATTTTAAAATCATTCCTTTTTTAAAATCAATTTCGAAATGATCTGTAGGATCTCCCGATGACAATTTAGATAGAACCCTGAAAAATGTTTTCAGTTGATTTAAGAATTCATCTTCTGTATTTAATTTTTCGAAATTTTCATGCAAAATTTTGAATTGCAAAAGCCGGCTTTCAGGAATATCTTTTTTTGCTAGTTCGTCTGCAGACTGCAATTGATAAAGATTTAATAAAGCATCTTCAAGATTCCATGTTTTAAATTTTGCTGCATTTATTTTATTTGAATTTGCGCTGTCAATACTTAAATTAAGTAAATCTTCTCCTGAAAGTTTGGAAGCTTTTTTAATAAAATCTTTAGGCCAATCTGAAGGAACAAATCTCAGTCGCACCAGTTCTTTTAAATGAAATAATGTGAAATCGTGATAATTCTTTGTTTTCAAAATGTCAATATTCCAAATATCTTTTGTGTTCTGACTTTTTAAAGCCTCAAACTCTTTCTGATACAAAGGAAATAGCTCATCAAAATGGGGAACATCTTTAATAGGAACTGTTTCCACTTCAAAATCAGCGGGAGAATTAACTGTTAAAATTTTATATCCCGGAAGATAAGCTGCCAAAGAAGGAACCTGAATATTGACGAGCGTTTTTCCGTTTTCAAACTTTTTGATTCCGGTGTCATTGATGTGCATATGACCTGCAAAATGAAGTTTGAGTCCTGCATCGGAAAAAACCTGAGCAACCTGATCATTTGGTACTCTGTCAAGCTGCCATTTGTTTTTACCGAGTAAATTTTTAATATCTTCAGAAGCTCCGTCATTGTAATCAAGCATCGGATAGTGCGTAAATGCAATGAGAACTTTGCGGTTTTTTTCTGCTTGCTTTGAAATGTTTTTCACCCAATCAATCAAATGCTTTTTATTGGAAAGTACATTGTTGTATCCAACGGAAGCTCCATGGAAATTATCAGGATCTGTTGGATTTTCATTACTATTTTTTGGCAAATAGGTATTTCCGTCAATTGCTAAAAGCCAAATTCCCTTTACGGGTTCTACCACATAACTCAAATCAGGAACAGAAAATCCTGGACTGACTTCATACATTCTGTTGGAATATTCTGAACTTTTTAAAGCTTTTTTAAAACTATAATTTTTATAAGAACGATGACTAAATGGAGTTTCCCAAAACAAATCTTTTTCAGAAGGGGAGAACCCGAATTCTTTAAGCTCGTTGATAATTTCTAAATAACCGGACATTGCAATGTCTCTGGTAATGAAAGTATCCTGATCCTTATCTTTAACTAAATCTTTATTACTGAAAATATTAATAGGGCTTCCATGTTCGCCTAAAAAATCAGATTTTCCACCATCCTTCAAAAAAGGACTTACCGGATCATGATTTCCCGTGGTAATAAAAAACCTCATTCCATATTTTTTTTGGTTTTCATCCAAAATACGTTTTAATCCTCTTAAATTATAGGCTTGTCCGTCATCAGTATAATCACCGGGAAGTGCGACGATTTTAATCCCCCGTTTTGCTATATCATCCAAAGCCGCCAGAAAAGCAAAATAATTTTCATTAAAAATTCTTGTTGAACGCAGCTGAGAATCCATTGTTCTCAATAGGGTTTTCTTTTTTGTTTTTGGATTTTCTACGCCTCGGAATGCATTATCTGAAAAGTCTCCGTAAAGATCCTGAAAATGAACATCTGCCAAAAATGCTATTTGAATGGTTTTCCGTTGTGCAAATACGTTTAGCGAAAGCAGTAAAGTAACCAGAAGATGAATAGAAAAATGCTTTTTCAAAATTGTATATTTTAGAAAAAATAATGATAATACTAATTTACTTTCAAAGCTTTTAACATTTTATGGAAAATCTCATTATTCTCATATACTCCCGTAAAAATTTCTGAGCCTGAACCGTAGGAAAACACAGGAATTAATGTAGCTGAATGATCATCGGTTGTAAAATCTCCTTCAATGGTACTGGTTTTCATATCTCCATGAGGAATACTAAAACCACCTGTTTCGTGATCTGCAGTAATGATCACCAAAGTCCCCGGGTTTTGATCTGCAAACTGTACAGCTTTTGTAATCGCTCTGTCAAAATCAATACCTTCAGTTACGATGGTTCCCACATTATTGCTGTGACCGCCGCTGTCAATTTGCGCCGCCTCAATCATGATGAAGAATGGTTTTTTCTTGATTTTTAAAAATTGCAGTCCACTTTCTACAGTTTCAGCCAAAAGATTGCCTCGACCTTTCAAAACTTGTGGAACACCGTTATCAGAAAGGTAATAAGCCAGACGATCTGCTTTACTTTCTGCAACCTGCTTCGTGTTTTCGGCTAATTTAAAATCATGCAGACCGGAAACTTTAGATCTACCACCCGCTGCAAAAAAGTTGAGTTTTGATTTTGGCAAATCTTCGGCAATTTCTTTTTCCATACCACGGTCTTTTTGATGGGCATAAAATGCAGAAGGTGTAGCTCCCACAATTTCGTCAGTAGTAATAATTCCGGTGCTGAAACCTTTTTCTGAAAGAATTTCCGTAAGGTTTGCCGTTTTTCGGCCCTCAGAATCTACTCCGATAAATCTGTTTTTTGTTTTCTTTCCGGTTGCGAAAGCAGTGGCTCCGGCTGCAGAATCTGTGGTAAAATTATCTGCTGCGCTGGTTTTAATTAAACCAATATTTTTCAATTGCGTTAAAGTTAATTGACCTTTATTGGCTAAAACTGATGAAGAAATTTGTGAAAGACCATTTCCGTCACCGATTAATAAAATAACATTTTTTATAGGTATATTTTTCTTTAGATAGGAAAATTTAGGCTGATAGACTTCTGAAAATATATTGTTTTTAAAAGTCCTTTTCTCCAAAGAATTTACATATTCTGCACATTCTTTCGGGTGGTCGGTATTGATAAAATCAACACCATTGTGAGCGAAAAATTCCCATGAAGTTTTCCCGTCAGGAATTGCCCAGAATCTGAAAGGTTTTCCAAATGATTTCGCTTTTTTAATAACTTCAGTCACTTTAGGCAAATCTTCTTCCGTTAAACCACCTTTTCCGTACCAGACTGAATATTGTTTAAAATTTAAGCTTAATAATGCAACTTTATTCCACTGATTTGCTGTTAAATTATTTAGTTTTTGATAATCAAATAAGATAAAATCAGGATATAAATTGTATTCTTCAGGAGCCGGCTGATTTCCGGAAATCACAAATTTCACTTTATTCTGAGCCGTAATTCTGGGGTATTTTTGAATTGATTTTACAATTTCTGATAAAGTTGATTGTGCATCAGTTTTGCAATCAATTAATATCTGAAGAGACTCCATAGAAATCATATTCATCTCTAAAGCTTTGTTGATAGGCTCTAAATAAAGACTTTCAAATGTTCTTGATTTCTGAATACCTTTCTCTTCATGTGAAACATACAGTTGATTATTCACAAGAAAAACATCAGCTTCAATTGAGCTTACACCAGCTCCCAATGCATACCAAAAAGGAACTTTTTGTTCGTAATCATTATGCGAATGAACCTTTATAGTTTGTGCATAAACTGCTGTCGTAAAAATCAGAATGAAAAAAAAGACGATTTTTTTTAGATTTAAATACATGATATTTCTTTTAAATTCGAATTATTTAATCTTGATTCCGCTTTTTTTCAATGCCTCAATCAATTTGTGATAGATCATATTGTTCGGATAAACCCCTGAAAACAATTCTTCTCCTTTTCCCATCGCAAAAACAGGAACCAAAGCCGCAGTATGCTGATTGTCGATAAAATTAACCTGTACTTTATCTTTTACCTCCTTCATTTTTCCTGTTGCAGCATCTTTTTCCATAAATTTTCCTATACTTGCTCCACCTGTTTCGTGATCAGCGGTCACCACAAGTAATGTATTTGGATTTTTCTTAATAAAATTCATCACAACACCGATTGTTTTATCAAAATCAAGAACTTCTTTTATCATCATATCAGCATCAGTTGCATGGCCTCCCCAATCGATAAAAGAACCTTCAACCATAAGAAAGAAAGGTTTCTTTTCCGCTGAAAAATAATCTAAAGCGGTTTGTGTAGCTTCCGGTAGAAAATCTTGTCTCCCCTGAATTTTATTGGGCAATTCGTCTTGAGCCAAAAGGTAAAGATTTCTTTTCCCCGCAACAGGCTTTGAAAGAGAAACTGTATCTATTCTATAATTCTTATTCAATAAATCCTGCAAAAGATTTTTCTTATCTTTTCTTTTGCTGAAAAACTTTAAACCACCGCCAGCAGCAAAATCTACATCAGATTTAATAAAATCCAACGCAATATCTTCGTGCCAATCACGGTCTTTGATGTGAGCATAATAAGAAGCCGGTGTTGCATGGGTTATACTCGTTAAACTTACCAATCCTGTCTTGTAGCCTTTATCTTGAAGCTGTTCTAAAATTGTGGGAATTGCCAAAGAATCTTTATCTACACCAATCGCTCTTTTATATGTTTTTTTTCCGGTAGACAAAGCTGTTGCTCCGGCTGCAGAATCTGTAATTCTATCGCTTGTACTTGAGGTTTCAGAAAGCCCTACAAATTTGAAGTTCTGAAAATTTGGTTTTCCTTCTCCGAAATAAAAGGTAGAAGTAACTTGAGATACTCCCATTCCATCGCCTATCATAAAAATGACGTTGATGGGTTTTTGACTTTGTGCTGTTAATAATGATTCAAAAAGAAGCATAAAAATTAACGCAACAGTCTTTAAATTAAGACTTTTATAATTATAATTCATATTGATTACTATTTTAACAATTGATTATATTTAAAAACAAGGGGCAAAATTAGACATTTTATTAAGCTAAAATCGTAGACCCAAAACACCAAAATCCAATATTAACAAGCTTTTATCTTATTTACAGGTGTTTAAATCAAACTGCTTAACATTAAGTTTACTGAAATTTAATTTTTCGCAACATAATTCACATTTTATTAATTTGGAAAATAAGTTACTTAACGGTAAATTAACGGAACTCGGCTTTTTTTGGGACTAATTTTGCACCAAAATAAAAAGGAATGAAGCGTATTTATCTCGTGCCAACTGTTTTGATGGGCTGTGTCAGTCTAACATTTGCACAAAAAAAAGAATCCGACACCATCAAAAGTGACAACAAAATGACAGACATTGAAGAAGTCGTGATGATTGGTTATGGTTCTCAAAAAAAATCTGATGTAACCGGAGCAGTAGGATCTGTAAAAGCTGAGGATTTCAACAAAGGGATGGTCGCCAATGTTGGCCAATTACTTCAGGGGAAAGTTGCCGGAGTAAACGTTTCCAATGTAAGTGGAGAACCTGGAGCCAATCAAAATATCATTATCAGAGGGGTTGGAAGTTTACGTTCAGGAACTACTCCGCTTTACGTTATCGATGGTTTTGTAATCGATAACACAAATACAGGAGTTGCCAATAACCCGATGAACTTCATCAATCCTGATGATATTGCATCGGTGGATGTTTTGAAAGATGCTTCCGCAGCAGCCATTTATGGAGCGAGAGGTGCAAACGGGGTAATTGTAATTACTACTAAAAAAGGTAAAAAGGGAAGAACCCAGCTGAATCTTTCTTCTAATCTTACTATTTCTAATCTTGCCAATAAAATGAATGTTTTCAGCGCTGATGAATTCAGAACGCAGGTGACTGCAATGGGCGGAAAATTAGACGACATGGGTGGAAATACTGATTGGCAGGATGAATTGACAAGAACTGCACTATCAAATAACGTTAATTTTTCAGCAGCAGGTGCAACAGATAATTCAAACTATTATGCTGCTTTAGGTTATGAAAATCAAGAAGGTATTTTGTACAACAGTAATCTGAGAAGATATTCCGGACGTGCAAATATTTCACAAAAAGCTTTTGACGGAAGAGTAAATATTGATTTTAACCTAAACGGATCAAGAACTGAAAACAATAGACCAAACGCGACAAGTACAGTTTCTAATATGTTGACGTGGAACCCTACGTATCCTGCATATACGGATGGTTCACCTACTACAGTTTTTAATAATGGTGCTTTCAACCCACTTATTCGTCAGCAGATTTACAAAGATTTTACCAACAACAATAGAATTTTAGCTAATATTTCGCCTTCAGTCGAAATCATTAGAGGTTTAACTTATAAATTAAATTTTGGTGTTGACTATTCTACAGCTGACAGAATTATTCAAAATATTCCGCACGCAGTTCCTTTGGAAATAGGATCTTTAGATTTAAACTATTTCTCAAACAATAATACACTTGTAGAAAATACTTTGACATATAAATTCAAGATCAACCGTCATGATTTTAATGTATTGGCAGGACATTCTTACCAAAAATTCATGATGATTGAAAGAGGTTGGGATTATTCGGTATTCCCAAATAACGGAATTGAGCCTCAATACCAAATTGGAGCGGCTAATAAAAACAATACTACTTCTACATCTAGTGCTACAAAAAATGAGCTTCAGTCTTGGTTTGGTAGAGCAAATTATGGTTACCAAGATAAATACTTATTAACAGCTACTTTAAGAGCAGACGGATCGTCAAAATTTGGTAGAAACAACCGTTACGGAATCTTCCCATCTTTTGCAGCAGGCTGGAATATCAGTAAAGAAAATTTTCTAGCCGATGTCAGTTTGGTAAGCAACTTGAAACTGAGAGCAAGCTGGGGGAAAACTGGAAATCAGGAAATGCCTAATAAAATCACGAAAAGAAGTTATAAATCGGCTTCAGATGGTGGTGGACAGGCAACCTACCCAATGGACGGAAGCGGAAATTATCCTGTAGGATTTTATCTGGTGAGAGCTGATAACCCGGGAATTCAATGGGAAGTAACAACACAAACCAATATCGGGGTAGATTTCGGATTTATGAACAACAGATTGACCGGTACATTTGATTTCTTTAATAAGGTTTCAGATAATATTTTGCTAGACATTAATCCTGTTGACCCAATCAGTGCTGAAGAAAAAATGTGGAAAAATATTCCAAATATGACCATTAATAATACAGGTTATGAAATATCTTTAAACTATAACAGCAATCCAAATAAAGCTTTCACTTATAGCATTGGCGGAAATGCCTCTTTCATTAAAAATGAAGTAAAAGATTCACCTTACAGAGTTCTTTCTACCGGAGAAGCACAAGGTCCCGGAACAACTAATGCCGTAATCAATGGATACATCAATAATCAACCAATTGGTACATTCTATGTAAGAGAATTTTTAGGTCTAAATGAAAACGGTACCAATATTTTCCGAGATGTAGATGGCGACGGAATTATCACTGATAATGACAGAGTTGCCGCAGGAAGTGCATTACCAGACTTCACGTACAATCTGTATCTGAAGGCAGCTTACAAAAACTTTGATCTTGGACTAAATTTCAACGGAGTTGCAGGAAATATGATCTACAACAACACTGCTTCAACTTTATTTACAAGAGGAAGATTGGGCTTATCGCAGAATACAACCGATGCAGCGACACAATTTCCGAACGAAAGCGCTAACAATACCAATGTGATCTCAACGAGATATCTAGAAAAAGGTGATTTCCTAAGATTAAACAATGCTACTTTGGGGTATAACCTGAATCCTAAAGTTTTAGGAATCGGAGAACACATCAGAAACATAAGATTTACAGTAACCGCTCAGAATTTATTCGTGATTACCAAATATTCAGGTTTCGACCCGGAAATCAACACAGGAGTTTCTCAAGGAGGAATTCAATCTTTCGGAATTGATTATGCAACTTATCCAAAGGCAAGAAGCTTTGCATTTGGTGTAAACGTAGCATTTTAATTAACTATTTAAACAAGAAAACAATGAAAAATAAATTTCTAATAAGTATTTTAAGCCTAAGTGCTCTTGTCAATATGGGATGCAGCGATCTTGCTGAGCAGGTAATCGACGAATCTCTGGATGTACAGACGAGCAATGTCGTGATAGAAGTAATGGCTCCGGCTTACGGACCGCTTCCTGATGCATTTACTCATACAAAAAATTATGGTCTTCAGTTAATCAGTACCGATCAGGGAATTCTTCCTCCAAGAGGAAGTGGAAACGACTGGTACGACGGTGGTAAATACATCGAACTTCATCAGCATAATACCACTACCGCAAACGTTGTCGTAAAAGATACTTGGAATGCTTTCAAGTTAATGCTTTCAAGAACGGTTGTTGCCATCGAAAGATTGCAGCCACTTGCTGCAACAAATCCGGAAGCAGCTAAAGGACTTGCCGAAATGAGAGCTTTACGAGCATACTACAATATGCTGATGTTGGATTATTGGGGATTGGCATTCAAAAAAGATTCAACTTCTGAAGATTCACAGATTTTAAAAAGACAAGAAGCATTTTCTTATATCGAAAGCGAATTTCTTGCTGTGTTAAATGATCTTGACAATGCAAAAGGTCCGGGAAGAATGTCTCAAGCTTCTGTGAACGGATTTTTGGCACAACTTTATCTAAATGCAGGAGTTTACAAAAATCCTTACGGAACTGCCTCTTTTGCAACAGCAGATATGGATAAAGTGATTGAATACACCAATAAAGTAATCAACTCAGGATTATTTTCATTATCACCCGAATATTTTGCCATCTTTGACGATAATAATCATTCTAATAAGGAGCTTATTTTTGCTATTGATCAACGTCAGGATCTTACAACATCTCATAACAGGCTGGGGTATTGGTCTTTATCAGGTAGTCAGTATCCTTTAGCAGCTTTCCCAAAAGCAAACGGAACAGACGGGCCTGCAATTACATCTGATTTTTTCAACACTTGGGTTCAAGCGTATGGAAGTACAGATCCTGCACAGGCAGATGCAAGATTTTACAAAGAAAACTTTACCGTTCCGCAAAATTTACAGAATTTAACGGGCGTTACTCCGGCAAATGATGCAAACCATTACTTCCTTGTGAATGGTGCAACTTACGAAATCAACAGAGGAATCCAGAGAGGAATTCAATGGGGATTGAGAAATGCATCAAACGGACAACCTTTCCAAACGGTAAACGGACAATATAAAATTTACCCGATTATCGAGCAGAGAAATGGTTTTGTAAATTACGTTAATCACACTTTGGAAATCGATCTTGAAAATCCCAACAATAAAGATTACACAGACGGATATAGAGTTTCAAAATATCAATTCAGCAGAACTTCCGATACTGGAAGAAACAGAGGAAATGCCGATATTGTACTTCTACGTTTAGCTGATATTTATTTGATGAGAGCAGAAGCTCAGCTGAGAAAAGGAAATGCAGGAGCAGCTTTAGCAGATGTAAATTTGGTAAGAGCTTCAAGAACAGCCAGACCTTCAGTAACTCCACCAGCTTTAACTTCAATCAATCTTGATTTGCTTTATCGCGAAAGAGGTTTTGAATTTTACTGGGAATATTCGAGAAGAACAGACATGATCAGATTTGGTCATTATGAAGACATCTACACTTCAAAAACAAATACAGATCCCAGAAAAAGACTGTTCCCAATCCCTCAATCGGCTATTGACGGAGCATCTAGTGTACCCGGATATTTGGTACAGAACGAAGGTTACTAATTTTTACTATATACTTTCAAGAAAACTGTCGACAATTTTTGTCGGCAGTTTTTATTATTGAAATATCGTCGAGGGTTAGGCGTAAAGTAAGTTGAGTCTTAATATTTTCGACAGTAGACTTGACATTGAAATACCTAAATACATCTGTCGCTTTTAGCTGTTTAACTAAGAAGTTACGCTAGCAGCCTATAAAATGTAAATGAATAGATTTCTATGTACACTAATTTTCCTGTTTAAAATAGCAGAAGTATCTTTGTAATGGCAGATGAATGAGTTGAGGCAGGGGAGAAGGTTTATAATTATGGGTTGGTAAATAAGAATGCTAAAAATATCGGGGATATTTGAATTTTCATTGGAGAAGGGGTAAAATTGAGTTTTCATTTAAGAATTCGAAGAGAAATAATATTACCATCATTTGAATGGGAGGAGATTAATAATATTTCATTTTGATATTACAGACGGACAGATTAAGTATTTAAAAGTAACAGATTAATAAAAAAGAGAGCGATTGATTTATAGTCGTTCTCCTTTGTATTAAATATTATCCAAAATTAGCAAGCTTTAAATTGTAAGATGAGGAATATTGCCAACCGACAGCAATGAAGGATATGAATACGACTGTAATGGAATGCAACTATTCACGCAGATGCTAACATATCATACCAAATCCTGTTAGAAAGATTTAAGTTACTGCAAAAAGATCATTATTTTTATACTCAATTTATAATGTTATGATGGATAATGATTTTATTTATTTAGACTACAATGCAACAACTCCCGTTGATCAGCGAGTAGTAGATGTAATGCTGCCTTATTTTAATAATTTATTTGCCAATTCAGGCAGTTCTCACCTTTTAGGACTTACTGTGAAAGAATCTGTTGAACAATCAACTGAACAGATCGCCAAACTAATTTCCGCCAATACGAAAGAGATCATTTATACATCCGGAGCAACGGAAGCCGTAAATTTAGCTTTAAAAGGAATTGAAAAAAAAGAAGGTAAAAATCACATCATTACTGTAAAAACTGAACATAAAGCAGTTTTGGACACTTGTCTTCATTTGGAACAACAAGATTTTAATATTACCTATCTTAATGTTGGAAAAGATGGGCTTATTAATCTTGATGAATTGGAAAAACAGATTAATGACAAAACATTGATGGTCTGTGTGATGTTTGTAAATAATGAGACAGGAGTCATTCAGCCGATTAAAGAAATTGCTGAGATTGCACGTCAAAAAGGATGTTTTGTTTTTTGTGATGCTACACAGGCAGTGGGTAAGATTCCTGTCAATGTAAAAGATTTTGGAATTGACCTGATGGCTTTTTCGGCTCATAAATTTTATGGCCCAAAAGGAGTCGGAGCGCTGTATATTTCTTCAGAGCTTAAAAAAAATATGAATTCTCAGATCCACGGTGGAGGTCAACAATTCAACCTGAGAAGTGGTACGCTGAATGTTCCGGGAATTATCGGAATGGGAAAAGCAGCAGAAATTGCTATCGAAGAAATGCAGAAAGACGCTCAATACATTAAAGAATTACGAGATCTTCTTGAAAATTCATTATTAAAAATTCCCGACACTTATATCAATGGAGATAAAAATAATAGGATTTTCAACACAACAAATATTTGCTTGACCGGCGTTAATTCAGAACAGATGATCTTAAGGCTTGGTAACATCTGTGTATCAAATGGTTCGGCCTGCAACGCTATAACATCAAAACCTTCTCACGTATTGAAAGCAATGGGGATGAATGACCTCGATGCACTTTCTTCGATAAGATTTAGCTTAGGGAAATTCACTACCCAAGCAGAAATTGAAACGGCAGTAGAAAAAATTCGAAAAATAGTGTTTCAGTTGCGAAACGTTTAACTAATGTCCGGCTCCTTGTTTTACTGAAAAAATGTGTAAAATCTGCGGAAATAATGCCTGAATGTATTCTTTAACAGCACCTGAAGATCCGGGAAGTGTCAAAATAAGCATATCATCAGAAAATCCCGCTATTCCTCGGGAAAGCATTGAAGTTTTAACCCGTTCCTGTCCATAATTTCTTGCTGTTTCCATAATTCCAGGAATTTCCTTGGTAATAAATGGATGCACAGCTTCAGGTGTTACATCACGATCTGACAAACCAGTTCCGCCGGTAAATAAAAGAAGATCAAGGCTTTTAGTTTTAAAATAATCAATCTTTTGACGTATTGCTGAAATGTCATCAGAAACAACTGAATAATCAATAGTATTAATGCCTTGCTTTTGAAGTGCTTCAACCAATATTTTTCCGGATGAATCTTCTTTTATACCTTGCGAAACCGAATCGCTACACACTACAACTGCGGCTGTTAAATGCGTCACATCAATATTCTTCTGATTACTTTTTCCACCTTGTTTTTCCAATAATTTAATATTTGAAATCTCAACATTTTTATCGATCGGTTTCAGCATATCGTAAATGACGAGCGAGGCAACTGATGCGCCGTGCATCGCTTCGACTTCAACCCCGGTTTTGTAAATGGTATGAACTTCCACTTTAATGTGAATATTTATTTCATCAAAATCATAGCTTATCGCAGCAAATTCAACGGGAAGAGGATGACAGTCAGGAATAACATCGCTTGTTTTTTTGATGGCAAGTAAAGCCGAAGCTCTTGCAAATTCCAGCACATTTCCTTTGGGAACGGTTCCGTTTTTTACAGCTTGAATTGTTGCAGCGCTCGAAGCTTTAATTGTAGCTGAAGCAATTGCTTTTCGCAACGTAAAAGTTTTAAAAGTAATATCTACCATTTTTTTACTGATTGATTTTCCATTGATGTGTTTCGTCCTCAAAAATTTCTTTGCCCCAGATAGGAAGTTCGTTTTTTATGCGTTCTACCACTTCATTACAAGCCATTGTCGCTTCATTTCTGTGTTTTGACGAGGTAAAAACAAACAGGCAGATTTCTCCTACATGTACAGTTCCAAGGCTGTGATAAATGTGCATACAAGTTATATCATATTTTTCAAAAATCTCTTCTCTGATTGCCGCCATCTGGCTTAAAGCCAAGTCTTGGTAAGCGGTATATTCTATTGCTTTTACCGTTTTTCCATCAACTTCATCAGCACGAATTTGTCCTAGAAAAATCTGATGCGCCCCGATTTCAGTTTTCGTAGAATGTTTGGTGATACTTTCTGCGATAAATAACGGTGAAACAGGACTATTTTGAAATATATTTTTAATCTTACTCATTCATTTCTTTATTTAATTGATTGATACCGCCTTCCAAATGACCGATTGTATAATCCTGATCCAATATTTCTTTTAAGATCTGAGCTCCAATCATACTTCTTTTGCCTGATTGGCAAACAACAATAATATTTTGTTTATTAATTTGATTTGAATTTTCCTTTAACTGAGCTAAAGGTATTGATAAATAGGGCAATTCAAGCTTAGGAAGCTCATCAGTTTCGCGGACATCAATAATAACTGTATCCGGAATTTCTGCAATTTCTTTGAATTCTGAAGAAGAAATATTTGTAATTCCCTTTTGTTTAATTCCACAATGGAGTTCGTAATTCATCTGTTCAAATTCCTTTAAGGTCGAGGGAATATTTTCATTTGTTAAATTCTCTGTAGGAATTTGAAAAATTGCGGTCTGATAATCAAGAATATTAATTGTCATTAATTTATTGATTAATGGATTTCCCGTTCCTGTAATTAATTTAATGGTTTCGGTAGCTTGTATCGTTCCTATAATTCCGGGTAAGACACCTAAAACTCCCGCATCATTGCAATCTGGAACTTCGCCAGGTTTTGGTGGTTCGGGAAAAAGATGTCTGTAATTTGTGGCAAATCCATCAGCATCGATAACATTAAAAATTGCAGCCTGACCTTCATACTGATAAATAGCTCCAAAGATCAATGGCTTTTCCATCAGTCTGGAAACATCATCCAACAAATAACGTGTGGGGAAATTGTCGGTGCAATCTATTATTACATCACAATCCGATATGATTTCAACAGCATTTTTTGTAGTAATTCTTTCAGAAACAATATTAATTTGTACCTCCGGATTCATTGCATTTAGTCTTTCAAACGCCGCTTCGGTCTTCAATTTTCCAATGTCGTTTGAAGTGAATAAAATCTGCCTGTGTAAGTTACTTAATGAAACTTTGTCATCATCAATAATTCCAATGTTTCCAACTCCGGCTGCGGTTAGATATTGAAGAACAGGACATCCTAGGCCTCCTGCTCCGACAACAAGAACCTTAGCTGACGCAAGCTTTTTCTGAGCTTCTATGCCAAAGCTTTTCAATGTTATCTGTCTCTGATATCGTTCCAAATTCAACATAAATTATCCTCCTGAATAGGGTGGCATCAGTGCTACCACATCGTTATTATTTAATTCTGTATTTCCTGAAATGATTTTCTCATTTACTGCAATTCGCAATTTTAATTCCCTTAAATCGGGAAATTTTTCATTGAGCTGTGCCAGCAACCTATCTGTATTTTCAGCTTTACATTCAAAATCTAAGCCTATAATCTCTTTCAGTCTGCCAAAGCTTATTATTTTTATTGTACTCATTAATCCACTTTTTTTAGTTCAATGGTTTTCAGCATTTTTACATATCTTCTGCCTGTAACAAAATCGGTAGGCGATAAGGTAGAAAAACCGTCCTTAAGTCTGCCCTCAACCTGCGGAATAACCAACACATTGTCACCAACAGAAGTATTGAAGATTTCGTTCCATGAAAAAATGACTTTATAACCGTCTTCCGCCTTACAGACAATATAATATTCACTTAAAACTTTCGGCGACTTCTCTTTAAACGAAATTTTTGAAAGAACATCTTTAAGCAAAACACCTTTTATATTCTTAATTGTAGATTTATACTCCTTTAAATGATTGGTTATCTGAATACTGTCAAGGGTATGCTTAGGGAGTTTTCCCAGATCAGCAGTCGTAATTATTGTTTTTTCTTTATCTGGTGCGATGACTTCGATATTATTCTTCGCCTGTGAAAACGATAAAGTTGAGATAAAAATAGTAACTGAAAAAATTAAATGTTTCATTTATTTTAAATTGTGCTTGATATCAATTTATAGGAAGCCATTAAAAGTACTACTGCCAATACATATTTCAGTCCATTTTGACTTAATCTTTTTGAGGCTAAATAAGATCCTAGCAATCCTCCTGCAAATGCAAAGACAATATACAACAACATATTGCTGGTAAAAGCAATTTCTTTCGTAAACATACCACCTAAACCAGCCACAGAATTGACAAAAATAAAGGCCGCACTGATCGCAGCGGTCTGTTTCTGATTGGTCCATTTCAATAAAATAAGGACAGGAGAAAGTAATATTCCGCCACCAATACCAATCATTCCTGAAAATAAGCCGATAACTCCACCGAAAATCAATGATAAATATATTTGAGGATTTTTCAGCTCATCCTCATTCGGACTTTTAAAAAAGAAAAACCGGAACACCGGGAAAAGTAATAATACACCTAAAATGCGTTTGTACAGAGTATCTTCAATATGAATCATTCCACCAATAAACGCAAGCGGTATCGATGCGATCGCAATAGGAATAAAAATACGAAGCTTGAAATGCCCGCCTCTGTAATATTGGATGAAAGAAGTGAGAGACACAAATAAGTTGAGTACGAGTGCGGTTGGCTTCATCTCTTTAGGGGCAACTCCGTACAAAGCCATCAAAGCTAAATAACCGCTTGCACCGCCGTGTCCTACTGCCGCATATAGAGCTGCAATTACAAATAAAATAATATAAAAAAATTCTACGCTCATTTTCGAATTCCTATTTTAATAATATGATGTCAACAATTTCATCCTTCTCACAACCTTCTGAATTTTCTTTGAGAATCATCAGACAATTAGCCTCGGCAAAAGACTGCAAACGATAAGATTCCTGCGCATGAAGCGGAGTGACCTTTCCGTCGAGATAAGTGGCTTTAAGAAAATGAGTAAGACCGATTTTCTTTTGATATCTAGTTGTTGTAATGGCCTTGGTTTCTGTAGTAATTGACGGACGATTTATTATTTTTGAAAGTAACGGAGCGATATATAAATAAAAACAGGTCAGGGCAGAAGATGGATTTCCCGGCAGTCCGAAGATTAACTTTTCTTCTTTAGTTCCAAAATAAAATGGCTTTCCGGGCTTTTGTCTGATTTTATGAAATTTCTGTTCAACTCCACACTTTTTTGCAGCATCAATCACATAATCGTAATCACCCACACTTACGCCACCAACCAAAATCACAATGTCTGTTTTGGTAAGTGCCGAATTTAAAGTTCTTTCGACTTGTAAAGAATCATCTTTTACCCAAAATGTCTCAATATGATTAATTCCAGACTGTCTCAAAACGCTTTCCAACTGATAAGAATTAGATTCAAAAACTTGCCCAAAATCAAGATTTTCGCCTGGCTTTACCAATTCATTCCCCGTTAAAATTAAGGAGACAGAAAGGGGCGAATAAACTTGTACTTCAGTACATCCTATTCCCGCCAAATATCCGATTGCCGCAGCTGAAAGGTAACTTTCAGAGCTTATTGCAACGGTGTCTTTTTTAGCATCACTTCCGATAGGTCTTACATTAACGTCTTTTTCAAGATCACTATCTTCAATGATAAGCAAATCATCACCCTCAATTTTGACTTTCTCCTGCATTACGACCGTATCTGCTCCAGCGGGAAGTGGTGCTCCTGTAAAAATCCGATAAGCTGTACCATGTTCTAGATTAGCTCGTTCCGTAGATCCGGCAGGTATTTCGCCTACAATTTTTAGTTTTAAATCTTTATCTTCAAATCTAAGCGCATAGCCATCCATCGAAGATTGTGTAAAATTCGGGATATTGTATTTAGAATAAATATCTTCGCTAGTCGTGTATCCAAAGGCTTCTTTCAAAGGAAGATTCTGATGTTTTCTTTGTGGAATATTTTGATTGATGATTTTCTGAGCTTCCTGTATGCTGATCATTCCTTAGTTTTTAAATTTTCATAATCTGATGGTGTATCAATATCGATAGCGCCTTCGTCAAAGGTAAAAATATTGACGTCATCCATATTTTGCTGAATGATTTTTTTTGCACCTTGTTCACCGCTAAGATGTAGTAATTTTTTAAAATATTTTTTTGAAAACAATACAGGAACGCCGATCGTGCCTGCATATTTGGCGGCGATAATTTCTTTTGAAGAATAATCAGCAAGTTTTAACATTTCGATAAAAACTTCGCTTGAAAGATAAGGCTGATCGCAAACTGAAATAAAGCATCTTTCCATTTCCGGCAAATGATTCAATAAGGTTTGCAGTCCAGATTTTATGGATGAAGCCATTCCGGATTCCCATTCTTCATTGACTGATATTAATGTAATTTTATCCTTAATTTGAAAAGCTATTTCACTGTGATTTGCACCTAAGACAAGGATGATTTTATTATTATCGAATACTTGTAAAGAGGTATCAACTATCCTTTCCAGCAGAGTTTTTCCCTGATAAAGTAACAGTTGTTTTGGCGACCCCATTCTTGTGGAATTTCCGGCAGCCAATAATATAATTCCGGTGTTTTTCATTATCCGCCAATATTAATCATACTTCTGTTCTGAATAATCGAAGCATTTATTTTTTCAAACTTTTCATTCAGTTGTCCACCCTGCGTTTTTGCTTTTGACCAAATTGCTGATTCTATAATCGGTACAATATCCTGACGTTGTCTAAACGGAGTTAACAGATCTGTTTCTTTTTTTGAAAAAAGACAGTTTTTCAGCCTACCGTCTGCAGTAAGTCTTATTCGATTGCACCCACTGCAAAAAGGTTCGCTCATTGTGCTGATAATGGAAAAACTTCCCTGATGTCCATTGATGCTGAAATTTTTTGCTGTATCGTGAATGCCCATTGGCAAAGGTTTAAAATTGTATCTCTCTCCGATAATTTCTAGAATTTCTTTTTGTGTCATCACCTGATTACTGCTCCATTTGTTCCCGCTGAAGGGCATAAATTCTATAAAACGAACTTCCAAAAGCTGTGTTTTTGTAAATGCAATGAAGTCACAAATCTCATCATCATTAATTCCTTTCATCAAGACGACATTGATCTTGGTTTTGATGTTCTTTTCCAGTAGAAGATTTATATTTCTCATCACGCGGTCAAAATAATCTCGGCGCGTTATCTTTTGAAATCTGTCTTTCTGTAAGGTATCGAGACTGATATTAATACTGTGAAAATTAGATTGAATAATCTCAGGAAGAAAATCATCGATACGAATCCCGTTTGTGGTGCAGCTCAATTGAACAGGTAATTTAGCCAAATTGGTGATGATCTTTGCGGCATCTTTTCTTACAAATGGTTCACCACCTGTGAGCCTGATTTTATTAACGCCATTTTGAACAAAAAGCTTTGCTAGCATATCAATTTCATCCACCTGCATCAGTTTTGAATGCGGTGTAAAATCATAATTCTCTTCCGGCATGCAGTAAAAGCAACGGAGATTGCAGTTGTCTGTCAGCGATATCCGGAGATAATTGTGTACCCTTCCAAATTGATCTGTTAACATAATTTTCTTTTTAAATCCTGATGATGTCAGTATGAATTTTTTCTTTTTTATCTCTTAGCGATAAACCTTTTTTACCACTCAGAACCGCTTTAATTTCAGCAATGACCGAAATGGCAATTTCTTCCGACGTTTCAGCACCAATATCCATTCCAACAGGTCCGTAAAGTTTGTTTAATTCTTTTTCACCAACGCCGATCCCGTCATTTTTAAGATCTTCCAGCATTCTGTTAAGTTTAGTTTTAGGCCCTAATAATCCTATATACTGTGTTGGCTGATCGATAATTAGCTTTAACAATGCCAAATCATAATTATAATTGTGGGTCATTAAAACAAAAACTGTAGCCTCGTCAATTTCAATGGTATTAATGATTTCCTCAGGCTTGGATAAGATAACTTCACTGGCAGTGGGAAATCTTTTTTTGAGAGCATGTGTTGCTCTTCCGTCCACAACGATGGTTTTCCAGCCCAGAATAGAGGCTGTTTCTACGAGAGGTTTAACATCATCTCCTGCTCCTGCAATAAGCAGAGTCGTCTGTGGGGATATATATTGAAGTAAAATTTCACTTGAAGATATCTTACTCAGTACGCTTTGTTTCTTTTCCAAAACTTGTAGTGAAAGATTTTGTAATTCAGTATCTGTAATGAAATCTGAGGTTAACAAAGTCACTTTATGATTATTCATCAATCCGACAGTTCCGATCTGCATGCTTCTGTTTTCAATGGAAAATGATGTTATAACAATGGATGCCATTCTGTTCTCTATTGATTTTTCTAAAAGGTGAATTGGATTTTGAGCACAACTCTCATCAATATATTCGAATAAAATATGAACAATTCCGTTGCACCCCAACTGTACACCAAATTCTACATCATCGGGATTACTCGTGTCATACGTAACGAGTTTTTTACTTTTCTGATGAATGGCAAGGACGGCTTTTCTCAATGCATCACCTTCCAGACAGCCGCCACTGATAGCTCCTGTGAGTTGTCCGTCTTCTGTCACCAGCATTCTTGCTCCAGCTTGCCGGTATGAAGAGCCTTCTACTTTCACAACAGTAGCCAACGCTGTTTTTAATCCATCATTATAGGCTTTTTTATAGGCTTTTACGATGTCTTTTATCTCTTTCATGAAGATACATTTTTCAGATTATTAAGTTTGTTTCACAGTAAGTATGTCTTTAATATGAAAAATATACTTAACTTTATTTATGTATATTCAAATTTACATAAATATTATATTTTTAAGTGGTTGTAATACGCTAATCAGTAATATTGGTCTATAAAACCGTAATATGTATAATTGTATACTCAATTGATTTAGTGATTTTTGTTTACAATAATTATTCACAAATATAATTTCTGAAATATCATTATTAACTTGATAAAAAATAATTTATGGAATTAAAAGGACAATACAGTAGGAGAGGCTTCCTAAAAGTTTCGGGATTGCTGGCGGCTTTTGTAACTATTCCGTCTTCGGTAAAAGCTTTCTATCAGGATGTAAAGCAATATTTTATCCCCAAGAAAAATGTGTCGCGGCTTACCTTATCCATCAATAAAAAAAGTCATACGCTTTATGCAGATACCCGTACAACATTGCTCGATTTATTTAGAGAGCAGCTTAATCTTACGGGCTCAAAAAAAGGTTGCGACCATGGGCAGTGTGGTGCGTGTACAATACATATTGACGGAGAAAGAGCCTTAAGCTGCCTTACGTTAGCTGCAATGGCTCAGGGAAAAGAAATCACAACCATTGAAGGTTTATCAAACGGAAGCGAACTTCATCCGATGCAGAAAGCGTTTATAGAATGTGACGGTTTCCAGTGCGGCTATTGTACACCGGGGCAAATTATGTCAGCCGTTGCCTGTGTTAATGAAGGACACACCGGTTCTGTTGATGAAATTAAAGAATACATGAGCGGAAATCTCTGCCGTTGCGGAGCATATAACGGTATTGTTCAATCCATTCAAAAAGTAGCAGCACAATGAGACCATTTAATTTTGAAAAAGCAAATTCTGTTGCTGAAGCTTCAGCCATGAAATCTGTGAATAAACAATTCATTGCGGGTGGTACCAATTTGGTTGACCTGATGAAAAAAAATATAGCACAACCGGAAACCTTGATCGATGTTCATTTAGCGTTAACCAATTCAATTGATTATCAAAACAATGTATTGATCATTGGCGCAGTTGCTAGTAACACTAAAGTAGCAGTTGATAAAGAAGTAATTGAAAAATTTCCTCTCATTTCTAAAGCTATTTTAGCAGGTGCCTCACCCCAAATCCGGAATATGGCTAGTTCTGCAGGAAATCTGCTGCAACGGACGAGATGTCCTTATTTTTATGATATTACAACTCCATGCAACAAGAGAATACCAAACAGTGGCTGCAGCGCAGTTGACGGAAATAACAGAATGAGTGCGATTGCCGGATATAACGAGCAGTGTGTGGCAGTTCATCCATCTGACTTTTGTGTAGCTTTAGCGGCTTTGGATGCAACCGTAACAGCAGTGACAAAAGAACAGAAAGAGATTACAATTCCGTTTAAAGATTTTCATAAATTACCGGAAAATACACCGTGGCTGGATAATAATTTGCCTCAGGACGCTGTCATAACCAAAATAGAAATTCCAAATAATTCTTTCAGCAAACATTCTACATATGTCAAATTAAGAGATCGAAGTTCATATGCTTTTGCATTAATTTCTGTCGCCGCAGCACTAGATTTAAACGGAAAAAGAATTAAGGAAGCCCGTCTTGCATCAGGAGGGGTGGCACATAAACCTTGGCGCTGGTTTGAAGTTGAGAAGTTTTTAGAGGGAAAACGAGTTGCCGAAGATGTTTTTGAAGAGGCGGCAAAACTGGCAACCAAAGATTTGAAACCACTATCTGAAAATGGCTATAAAATACCCATGCTTCAGGGAGCGATTGTAACAGCTTTAAAAAATTGTATCAATCAATAAGTTGAATATATACATTAAAAAAAAAGTAAATGTTATGGGATTAATTGAATTGATAAAAGATAAATTTAAAAAGCCGGAAGGGCGTGTGGAAGGGGTGGACAAAGTAACCGGTAAAGGGAAATATGCCGCTGAATACGAGGTGAAGAATATGGCTTATGCCGTCTTGGTTGGAAGTACTGTTCCGGCAGGCTCAATACAGTCAATTTTGGTTGATAAAGCAAAAGAGGTAGAAGGTGTTCTCGATATAATTACCCATCTCAATAAACCTATAGTTCCGGGTTTATCTACCGAAGAAAAAATTAAAGAGGCAAAATTAGGCCTGCCTGTTTTCCATACCAATAAAGTATATTTTAAAGGCCAGCCTATTGCAATGGTGATTGCAGAAACGCTTGAGGATGCCACTTTTGCAGCCTCACTGATAGAAATTGAATATCACAAAGGTAGCTTTAGTGTTGATTTTGATGCAACGAAAGAATCTGTACCGTTGAAGCCTGAAGGTAAGGAAAGAGGAAGTCAGGATAGCTGGCGGAATTCTCAGTTTATTATAGATCAACAATATAATATTAAAGCTGATGTACACAACCCTATGGAAATGCATGCAACGATTGCACATTGGACCGGTAATGATACCTTAAGGCTATATGACAAGAATCAGGGGGTAAATAATGTACAGAAAACCTTCGCCAAATTGTGGGCGTTACCTGAAAAAAACATTGAAGTTTTCAGTGAATTTGTAGGCGGAGGTTTTGGCTCCGGGCTTCGGGTCTGGCCGCATGTATTGGCATCGATAATGGCCTCAAAACAGGTCAATAGACCCGTAAAACTCATGCTTACTCGTCCCCAAATGTTTGCTGGAACAGGCTACAGACCTGCTTCCTGGCAGCGTATCAGATTAGGCTCAGATGGGTCAGGTAATCTTTTGGGGATTCTACATCAGGCAAAAAATGGAACTTCTGTATATGAAAATTTTAACGATGGAATTACCCGCGTCAGCAGATTAATATATAAACTACCCAATTTAAAAGCAGAAGCAGCAATTGTTCCATTAAACTTAAGCACACCCACCTGGATGCGGGGTCCCGGCGATTGTACAGGCGTGTTTGCCTTAGAATCTGCTGTCGACGAGCTAAGTTATCAACTGAAAATGGATCCTGTCGAATTAAGATTAAAAAATATTTCACTTGAAAAGCATCCGGATTCCGGTTTACCGTGGTCGACCCACTTCCTTGATGAAGGAATTAGAAAAGGGGCAAAAATGATTGGCTGGAATTCCAGAAAAGCTATTCCTAAAAGCAGTGTTGACGGAGATTGGTACATCGGTTACGGAATGGCTGTTGGGATGTGGAATGCCGGCAGGCAGGAAGCTAAAGCTGCCATCATTATGCATAAGGACGGTAGTATTACTGTACAAACGGCAATGACAGATATTGGAACGGGTACCGGAACGGGTATGCAGAATATTGCCCATGAAATTACGGGAATCTCTAAAAATAAAATCAATATTGAATTAGGAAATTCAACGCTTCCGCCGGCACCCAGTCAGGGCGGAAGTACAGGATTATCATCTGTGAGTGGAGCAGTTCATGATGCGAGCAATCAATTAAAAGTAAAGTTGGCAGACTATGCTTCTTCAGTCAATCAAAACTTTAAAAATGCTGCTCTGGAAAATATTATTCTTTCAGATAAAGGAATTAGTTTAAAAGATAAATCAGTCATTTTTGTTGCGTATTCAGAATTATTCGAAAAAAATAATTTAAATGACATCCGTTTGGAAGTTTCATCTAAACCGGGAAGTGAGCGTGAAAAATATGCATTCTGTTCATCTGCAGCTCATTTCTGTAAAGTAAGGGTGAACAAGAGAACCGGAAAAGTCAAAATAGAGAAACTTGCCGTAGTAGGAGACGGCGGAAAGATCATCAATACCCAGGCAGCGGCAAATCAGATGTCGGGTGCGGCAGTTGGCGGTATTGGGATGACTTTGATGGAGGAAAATCAGATTGATGCTAAATTAGGAACTCTGATTGCCAATGATCTGGCGGGGTATCATTTTGCCGTTAATGCAGATGCACCGATCATTGAGGTTGAATTCATCAATAAACCAGATCCCAATATTAATCCGTCCGGGGCAAAAGGTCTTGGTGAAGTCGGAATTATTGGAACAGCTCCGGCGATTGCTAATGCTATTTATAATGCTATTGGATTGCGTATGAGAGATTTGCCAATTACGCCTGACAAAATATTATTGGCATTAAATCAAAGATAAATCAATATTTCCGCTAATTATTTTAATTAAATTACCGGTAAATTATACCACATCAACCGTTATCTTCGCATAACGGTTCTTTTTTTGTAGTGCTTTCGTAATACCAAATCTTACGCATATGGCAAGTAATGAAAAACAATCAGTTACACTCAATGTAAATGGTGAAGATCATCATTTGGAAATTTTACCTTGGGTTTCCCTGCTTGATGCTCTTCGGGAAAGAATTCATCTTACGGGCACAAAAAAAGGATGCGACCACGGTCAGTGCGGCGCATGCACTGTTTTAATTGACGGTAAAAGATCATTAAGCTGTCTTACCCTTGCCGTTATGAAAGATAGATCAGAAATTACAACCATAGAAGGAATTGCTAGTGACGGAACTCTTCATCCTGTACAACAGGCATTTATTGATCATGACGCTTTTCAATGCGGATATTGCACTCCGGGACAGATTTGCAGTGCCATTGGTCTGCTTAATGAAAATAAAGCCAATACCTGTGAAGAGGTTCAGGATCTGATGAGTGGAAATCTCTGCCGTTGCGGTGCTAACAAGGGAATTATTAATGCTGTAATGGCTGTAAAACAAGGGATGTCATGAATAATTTTACCTATACAAAAGCCACCGATATCGACAATGCTGTTGCATTGATTAATGCAGGTGATGACAACAAAATCATTGCGGGAGGTACTAACATTATCGATCTTTTGAAATATTTTATAATCGAAGCCGATACATTGGTTGATATCAATAAAATTTCAGGGATTAATGAATTAACTGAACTCCCAGATGGCGGAATCCAAATTGGTGCGTTGCTTACAAATGCAGATACTGCATATCACCCTGTTATTGAAGAAAAATATCCTTTGTTATCAAAAACAATCTTAGCAGGCGCTTCTCCTCAAATCAGAAATATGGCCACCAATGGCGGTAATTTACTGCAGCGCACACGATGTTATTATTTTTATGATATTCATACGCCTTGCAACAAACGGGAACTGGGTTCCGGATGTTCTGCAATTAAAGGATATAACCGTATTCATGCTATTTTAGGACATAATGAAAACTGTATTGCAGTCTTTCCTTCGGATATGTGCGTGGCACTATCTGCATTAGATGCTGTCATCAATATTTCCGGACCGGATGGTGAGAGAGCCATAGAATTTTCAGGTTTTCATAGACTTCCCGAAGATAGACCAGATATTGATAATAATCTAAAGAAGGGTGAACTCATTACTTCGATTAATCTACCTGAAAAGGGATTCTCCAAAAATTATTCTTACCTGAAATTACGTGACAGAAGTTCTTATTCCTTTGCATTAGTCTCTGTAGCGACAGGCCTGGAGCTGGAAAACAAAACTATAAAAGAGGCAAGAATTGCCCTTGGAGGTGTAGCTCACAAACCATGGCGGGTAAAAGAAGCAGAAGATTTTCTTATTGGCAAAGAACCAAATCAGGAGAGTTTCAGTGCTGCGGCAGATCGTATTCTTAATGGCGCAAAAGGTTTCGATCACAACAGTTTTAAAATCGATTTAGCTAAAAAAGCAATTGTGAGAAACTGTATGATGGCACTTGATCCGTCATCACAACGTCCGGGTGCAAAACCTTCTTTATAAATTATTATTAATTCTAAAATCAAAATTAGATGAAAAATATACCCTCTGTCGGAAAACCAGTCAGTCGCCTCGAAGGTCATCTTAAGGTCACCGGAAGTGCAAAATATGCAGGAGAATATGAAGCACCCGATTTACTGTATGGTTATATTGTCAACAGTACCATCACAAAAGGCAAAATAAAATCGATCGATACCGAATATGTTAAAAAAATGGAAGGTGTGATTGAAGTTTTCACGCATGAGAATAAACCCTCCACTGCCTGGTTTGATTTCCAATATGCTGATATGGATGCGCCTCCCGGAATCGTTTTTAAGCCACTAAAAGATAATGAAATAAAATACAATGGCCAGCCTATCGCTTTGGTCGTTGCAGAAACCTTTGAAATGGCAAGGTATGCGGCTGCAAAGATCAATATCGTTTATGAAGAAGAAAATTTTGAGACAGATTTAAAAACTAATCTTGAAAAGGCAAGGGATCCTAAAAAAGGCATGGCATCTTTATTAAAACCGCCCCCACCAAAGCCTAACGGTGACTTTCAAAAAGAATATGATCATTCATTTGTAAAAACGGATAGCCATTTCAGCCACGGAACAGAACATCACAATCCTATGGAAATGTATGCGTCGACCGTAATTTATGAAGGAAAAAATAAGTTAAAGATTTACGATAAAACGCAGGGGACAATTAATTCGCAGATGTACGTTGCCAATGTTTTCGGATTGAAAATGAAAAATGTTCAGGTGATCTCTCCTTTTGTTGGTGGAGGTTTCGGTTCGGGACTTAGGCCACAGCAGCAGCTTTTTATGGCGGTAATGGCATCTTTAGCCTTGAAACGTAATGTAAGAGTGACGCTGAGCCGGGCACAAATGTATATGATTGGCCACCGACCGCCCACATTGCAGCATACGAAATTCGGAGCTGATAAAAGTGGAAAAGTGAATGCGATGTATCACAAAGCCATCGGCGAAACTTCCCGTTTCGAGGATTATGTAGAGATCGTGGTGAATTGGGCAAATATGCTCTATCCAGCCGAAAACACTTTATTAGAACATCAACTTGTTCCACTGGATGTTTACAGTCCTTTGGATATGAGAGCCCCGGGCGGAAGTACCGGAATGCACGCCATAGAAGTTACAATGGATGAAATTGCCTACCAATTAAATATTGATCCGTTAGAACTAAGATTAATCAATTATTCTGAAATTGATAAAAGCAGCGATAAAGAATATTCCAGTAAAGAATTGAGGAAATGCTACCTCAAAGGAGCAGAAAAATTTGGTTGGAATCAAAGAAATCCTAAACCCCGAAGCATGAAACGAGGAAATAAATTGGTCGGTTACGGAATGGCAACCGGAATTTGGGATGCCAACAGGATTTTCGGTCGTGCGGAAGCCATCATGACATCAGATGGAAAAGTACAAGTGAAAAGTGCTGTTACAGATATTGGAACCGGAACATTTACAATTATGACTCAAATTGCAGCTGATGAACTTGGGCTTCCGATTGAAGATGTTACCTTTTCTTACGCAGACAGTAAAATGCCTTTTGCGCCCATTCAGGGTGGTTCATTTACTACAGCAACTGTTGGCTCTGCAGTTCAGGCAGCTTGTCAGGCATTAAATAAAAAGCTTTTTAAAAAAGCTAAAGATCTTAAAAATTCAGTATTGGGCGATACTAAATTTAATCAAGTTACCTTTAAAAACGGATTCATCATTCATAACGATAATCCAGAAATAAAAGTGAGCATCAGTGAAATTTTTGAAGCCAATGAAGGGAAACCCATCAAGACAACCAATTCTGCAATGCCTAATCCTTTAACATATGGCAAAAAAGCAAGAGCCGTTCACAGCGCCGTTTTTGTTGAGGTGGAAGTGGATGAAGAGCTTGGAGTTATTGAAGTCAAAAGAGCACTTACAGCAGTTGCAGCCGGAAAGATTATCAATCCTAAGACGGCTGAAAGTCAGGTTTTAGGTGGAATGATCTGGGGACTCAGCAAAGCGCTTCATGAAGAAACTATTGTAGATCATGAACTTGGAAAATACATGAATGCCAATCTTGCAGAATATCATATTCCCGTGCATGCTGATATTCATGATTTACAGGTATTATTTATCGATGAAGAAGATCAGTTTGTAAATGATCTGGGAGTGAAAGGAGTCGGTGAAATAGGGGGAGTAGGTATGCCTCCTGCTGTAACGAATGCCATTTTTCATGCGACAGGCAAAAGAATTTATGATCTTCCTATCCATTTTGATAAATTGCTATAATTTACATTTGATATGTTTTTATTACTTAAAGTTCAAATTGTGACAACAATTTCTTGTGACTAAAAATACCGAAACTTTCGGACAGGCTTGTCAGATTTATTTCTCCGGAAGCGATGAAGAATTTGAAGAGCTACCGGTATAGTATAACGTGTAGTACAAAAATTTTAGAAGGATTAATTTGATAATTATTGAGAAATGAAGCCCCAAGTGGGGCTTTATGAAATTAAAAATATAACTATTTTATCACCATCACTAACATTGTCCACTTGAATGACACTGTCTTTTAACAGCATAGCCGGAAACACTTGTGAAACTCCGTTTCTTAAATATATAGCAAAACGCTGCTTGTTATCAATTAAAATTTTTTCACAAAAAACACTTTAATTAGTCACCAAATATAGAAAAATAAGCTAACTCACCAAATACACTTTTTGCAAACACTATCTACAATTGATTGGTTTACACAAAAATATTATTCATTGGTAGATGAACTCGCTGCATAAATACATGTAGGAAGCAGGCTGCAATAATTAATCATCAGAAGACAAACAACTAAAATAAACTTCCTTAGAATTATTTTTTTAAATGGATTGCACTACCTCGTCCAATTCAAATCGGGATTTTGGAAAAACACTGGGGTGCATAAAATCACTTAAATCAGAATAGCCTACGGCCACTGCAAATAAAGGAGCATATCCATCTTGTGTTAATATCTGTTGATAAGCTTCACGGTTGATACCTTCCATTGGTGTAGCATCAAGCCCCATACTTATGCAAGCACTTAAAAAATAGCCTAATGAAAGATAAACCTGATGTTCCATCCATGATTTTACTGCAGCATCGCCATTTACCTTTATCATGGGTTCATAAAATCCTGTTCTCCAACCTTCGTGTACCTATGACTCTCATGATTATATATTTCAAATAGAAGAAACCCCTAGGTGCTATTATCAAATAGTTTCAGGAGATGTAAAATTAAATTACACCAACGAGGATGGTAAAGAATTGATCCAGAGCCTTCTGACTAAAGGAGAAAGCGTTTGTGAATTGCTTCTGTTTGTTGATCATAAATACCCTGTAAATGCTGTTACAATGTCTGATTGCACCATTATGAAAGTACCGAAGGTAGAATTTTTACATATGTTAGATGAACATCCTCGTGCAGCAATAGATGTTCGAACCTATATATCAAAAACGCTATATCAGAAATTTATTATGATGCAGAATATTGCATCTACTTCCGCAGAAGAACGTATTAAAGGTACCTTAAAATATTTTAAAAGTTTTTTTCCGGATAAAACTCCATTTTCATATGAAGTCAAGCTGACAAGACAACAGTTTGCATCAATTACCGGATTACGTACAGAAACCGTTATCAGAACTTTGAAAAAGCTTGAGAAAGAGGGATTTGTAAAAATAGAAGATCGGAAGGTGTACTTTTAAGTGATAGGAACCATTTTCTGTCTCTAAGTTCTTTTATATGACCCATCTGTTAAACTCTTTTTATCTGGTAAATTACGCTTGTTAGGTAATTATGATTCCACAATAGCTTCTGAATGAATTTTTGTAGTGTCAAACACCGGTTTTCAAAATCGTCCTTACTTACCAGCCCCGGCACAATGCATTCTGCTCCTTTGTCTACCAGATCTTTTGCTATTTCTTTATACTTTTCTTTTGTTTCGGAGTTCATAAATCCAATGCCCAACTTTTCTCTTAACGTATACTGGACATGTTCCCGGTTTCAGTTTTTTCAGGGATTAAGGCATCAAGACTAAATGATTCAAACTTGTCTTCATAGATCTCCTTGTAACCGGAACAGTAGACCTCGATCTCATTGACAGCGAGAATAAATTAAAAAATATTATCTGAAATATATTATATAGAATCTTGAGTGGAAGCAATACACTAAACTTTAATACTTTTGGATTTTCAAGAATTCAATTTTCTAAATTTAAATCCGGAGGATACGTATCACATCGAAATGTAAAAAAATGTGAATTATACACAATTTTAAATCACACAAATGCTTTAAACAGAACAACTTTTATCGACATATAAATGGAGTATAAAATAATTAAATCCATTTAAATAGAAAAATGGCTGTAAGCTAAATAATATATCTATTATTAATGTAAGGTCATTTAAGAATGTCAAAGTTAACCTCACTGGAAATTTAAACTATTCTAATTCGATAGGATTTAAATTACGTTTAACCTTTTTAGACAGCTCTACTTCAATATTTTCTACATTTTTATTTATCTGTACTACATTACCATCTTTCATAGTAAAAGTAGCTATATCACCAGATACATTCATTGACTTAATACTGCCATTAATACTACCTGATGATGAATTTAACATCTTATTTAATTGATCTTTGGTAATTTCTTTTTCAGTTGCGGTAGAGTTACAAAAATTAATAGTGCTATCTTTCTTCAATTTAATTAATAAAAAATCATGCTCTTTTTTCTCATCATGTATTTCTACAATGAATCCAGGTAATCCTGAAAATTTATATGGACCATCAAAAACGGGGATCTTGTTACTAAACCAAGCTATCCATTCTCGACCTTTATAGTTTGTTACAGCCTTTTGGCATAGATAATCTCCTATTTTTCTTGTCTCTTTTTTAACTTCCCAACTAGGTTTTTCTTTTTCTAAAATTTTCATTTTCACTCCAGAATATATAAAGTGATATACTGTTTCATCTTTTTTTAAATCCTTTGTAATTATATAATTCGTATTAACATTATAACTTGCTAAATTGCCATCACGAAAATTGTTTTGTAAAAGATTATTATTTAATGAGTCTGATCTTTTCTTGTCATCGTTATAAAATTTAGATTTTTTATCAATGCTAATTTCAAGCGTCATTAAGTTGGTAATTGTGGAGTCTTTTTTGTTAGGATCAGGAACAAATTTGTACGCATATAAAGCGTTATATTGTGCTTGCAATGTTAGAGATAAACACATAAAAATGAACAAATATTTTCTCATAATATTTTATTTATTAAACTAGGCTGACTTTTTGGTCAACCTAGTTCTAATCTTATACTTTCTACTTACTTTGCTGCGAAAGTATATCTTACATTGATTTTTCTCGAGAAAATTTCAATATTGTTTTTTAAGTTGGAGTTGTTAGTTCTTTGGGGTAGTATGTAGTTCACAAGCTAGTAAACAAGCGCTAGCACTTGTAAACTGCCCTAAAGAATCGTTTCCACAACAACATTCAAATGAAGCGCCACCTCCCGGTAATTTTCCTCCACTAATTGTTTTTAGATCACTTCTTAAAATTTTCTTAAGATTTTTCATGTTAAAAATTTTGTTTATTCTGCCATTATTGACATTTCAAATATATAGAAACATAACTAAACTCACAAAAAAATACGATTTTTTACTGTTTTTTAATGAGTAAATTCAAAGAAAAACGTGATAATCATAAATACTTATTAATAAAATACATTTTGAATAGCAATATCTTTATTAAATCATTACTCTAGCTTTTGGAGAAGATTACAATGTTGCTAACCAAGTAAAAACAGATAGGTTAACGGATAGTAAAAGTTACGGTTTAACTCATTTGATGGGAGAAACTTTAATTGTCAAGGGTGTCTCAAAAAATTAGCAATACACTTGATTTTAATCTGGACCAACTTTCAAAGTCATGAGTTTTACCATCACAGGCTGTAATTTATGGAGAAAAGGTGATCATAGGATATAAGAATTTAGCATTATCAGAATATAATATGATGATATTGTACAGCAAAAGCATCAGTTCATATGATAAAAACACTGTTTACCTGCAATACGGGCTTATTTATTTGTATACTGATTACAATGAAAATCCGTACAGAAAAGAATCGATCGGTTATGGATCTGATACTAAAAGCTTAAAGGTTGTATTGCAAGCCAATCGAACAAACCCTTTTGGGAAAGCAATCACTTGTATGATAAAAAATAGGATCTTAGAAACCTGCTCAAAATTGATGTCAAAAGGGAGATATTCGATTTTTTCGGACTGGAAGCAGATCGAACCCTTGAGGAAAATTTAAGCCATTTCCAATACTTGCTAATACTTGAATTTAAGAATGAGAAGAAGACGTTAAAATAAGAGAACTGCACGAGTCTTAATATAAATTTTTATCGGAATATTTGAAATCTTGTATTTTAGGTAAGGGCCTGATTAATTTTGTTTTTTTTCGTTTACTTAATGGTTTTTCTGAACCAAATATTTCATCAGTTTCGGTTCTGATCCCTTTAACTAAATCAAAATTCGTTTCTGTAAAAATTGTATTTTCGTCAGTATATCCTTTAGTCGAATTATTGGTAAACTTTTTTACATCAATTAATTCAAAATTCCGATTCTGATATCGTACGTAATATTTCCACTTTCAATCTTACTCCACATAGACAGGATTTGAAGCGTTATCGTTATCATTGTTGCTGCTGCACTGTATTGAGGTAATTCCTGCAAGCAATATAATGGAGGACGTATAAAATAGAGATTTGATGTTCATGTTTAGATATTTCTTGATCTCATGTCAAAAAGTACGCCGCTTGTGACCTAAAAATTAAAAAGATTGAATCAATTAAAGATTAAAAGGCTTTGAATTTGTTAGCATTAAAAAAAAGCTGCTATGAAAACAGGATTGGTTTGGTTTAAAAATGATTTAAGGATTATGATAATGAAGCTTTAACAAAAGCAATTGAGGAATGTGATGAAATTATTTTCTGCTATCCAACAGAAAAAGGCCATTTCAAAAAAACTGGATCTAGGAATTAAAAAATGTGATATTAATGGGTTTAATTTATGCAACAGTCTGTTGTCGATTTGCAGGATCAACTAGACCAATTGGGTAGCGATTTGTTGATAGGCGCCGATTCGCCTTCTCAACTTTTGCCTAAATTGGTAGAGAAATATGGATATTTCAGATATTTATGCGGAAAAAGAATATGCGAGCAAAAACTCCACATGATTAAAGAATTTTCAAAACAGTTCCTTTAAAAAATTGAAAATATTAATTATAAAGTTTTAATTAATTGATTATTAGTGTTTAACATATTATAATAATTAAATAAGTAAAGCATTGATAAATTTTAACTTATTGATTGTAAAAAGGTATCCAATAACCGAAGAAATATCAAAACTTTTAGTTGAAGATTTAAAAAGAATTTCACAATTAATAGAAATGAAATATTAAATAGTGGCCCAATACAACATTTATGCTGTTTCTCTTTAATTTCCAGAATTAAGTCATGATGCATCAGCCTGAACCTTAATATATAGAATTACTACTAATGAATCCTACAGACGGGTAAATGCATAATGAGTTTCCTCTTAAATTGTAGAGGTGGATTTTTCCAACAATATCCTAGTTTATAATTTTCTTTAATGTAGATAGCCGTTACTGCCAATATTTCTTTTTAGTATTTCAAGAAGGTCTGCCTGCCTGAGAGGCTTGGGAAGGAAGTCAGTCATACCTGATTCAAGGCATTTTTCTTTCTCACCCAGAATATTTCCGGCTGTAACCCCTATGATGGGTATATTTTCGTATCCGGGCAGCATCCGTATCTGTTGTGTCGCTTCGATACCGCTCATGATTGGCATCTGAACATCCATAAGAATAATGGAAAAATGCTTTTTCTTACACGCTTCTAAAGCTTCCAGACCATTGACAGCTTCCGTTAAGTGTGCATCTGGAGCCAGGGATTTCATCATCCTGTTATTCAATACCATATTCACTGGATTGTCATCTACCAAAAGAACATCAAGTTCCGGCTCAAATGCATAAGAAGCTTTCTCGGACTGATCCTCAGGAATTTCTACAACATTACTCTGTGGTGCTCCTTGTAGGGCTTTGTATAAACCATTTGATGTGATTGGTTTCAACAGGAAATATGTATTTTCTCTTTCGCGAATTGAAGTAATTACGTCTAGTTCATCCGATGATGAAGAAAGTATGATGAATGGAGTATTTTCTTTATTCTTATGAAAAAGTTCTTTGATTTTATCTATTGTTTCCAATCCGGAAATAACCGGCATATAATAATCCATCAGGATTACGTCAAACCGATCTCCTTTCAGTAGGATCTTCAAAGCTTCCATTCCGTTAGCAGCCAGCGTAGATTCTATATTCTTATAAGCAAGCATCTGCTGAAGAATTATCCTGTTGTTTTCATTATCATCTACCACCAAAGCTTTTTTGATGGTTATATCTTCATCTTTTCTAAACTCAGAAATTTCATATGGAATCTCAACGTCGAAGAAAAATACGGAACCTTTTTCTGGTGCACTGATCAACGATAAATGGCTACCCATATACTTGAGAATATTGTTCGAGATGGTAAGACCGAGACCTGTTCCTCCATATTGTTTGCTAATAGAACTGTTCTCTTGTGTAAAAGCATTAAAAATATATTTCTGTTTTTCGACAGGAATACCTATGCCTGTATCTCTTACAGAGAAGCGTAAGGCAATATTTTTCTCATCTATGCGTAACTTTTCAACTTTCAACTCGATCTCTCCCTTTTCTGTGAATTTCACTGCGTTGCCCAGAAGATTAATCAGGATCTGTTTTAATCTTGATTGATCAATGATAAGCGTTTTAGGTAGTCCGGGCTCGATATTAAGGAGAAGCTCGATATTTTTTTTCCTAGACTGATAGAGAATGACATTAATGACCTGGTTCACGGTTTCATAAAGATCCATTTTTTCAACTAAGAGATCCATTTTTCCAGATTCTATTTTAGAAAAATCAAGAATATCATTAATGATGTTGAGGAGATTCTCTCCAGATTCATTGATGTACTTCATATATTGCGCCTGCATCTCATTCAGTGGCGTCTTGAGGAGAAGATCTGAAAATCCGATGACCCCGTTTAAAGGAGTACGTATCTCATGGCTCATATTAGCCAGAAACTCAGATTTTGCTTTGCTTGCTATATCTGCTATTTCCTTGGCCTTTTTAAGTTCTTCATTTGCCATTATGGCTTTTGTAATATTTTGTACGGAAATAATGATACCTCCGATTTCATCTTCTGTCAGATACCATGGTCCGACTTTAAGGTCGTAATGCTGAATTTCTTCCCGACCGTCTACCTTTATAGGAAAGTTACCATTTATATAAGTTTTTCCTAGCAGAGCATCTTTATAGATTATTTTTCTTTCTTCGGAAATATCCGGAGATATGGTAAAGAGGTTATTTCCGATAAGATCGACACCGGTCATATTGAATTCTTCTCTCCATTTAGTGCTTACAGACACATAGTTAAGGTTTTTATCAAACATTGCCAGAGGAATAGGAACGTCAGTGACAAAAGACTGCATCATGGCTTCCTTTCTGGTCACTTCCAGAAACATTTTTTTGAAGGTATCAATATTCTGAATGATTCCGAAAACCCTTTTGCAGACATTACCTTCAAATTCGGGAATTCCTTTTAATCTTACCCAGATCATAACACCATCGTACCGGACAAGCTGAAACTCCTCGTCAAAGGGAGCTCCTTCTTTTATGGCCATGTCGAAAAGATATTTTATTTTTTCTCTGCTTTCTTCTTGGTAGAATTTGATGGCATTTTCGAAATCCGGAACAAAATCATCTTCTATTTTATGAATATCTCGTGTACTCTGAGACCAGAAAAAGTTGTTGGTCTTCATGTTCAGTTCCCAGCCTCCCACTTGTGCTACCGTACTTGTTTCCTCAAGAATTTCTTTAGTGTAAAAAAGATCTTTTTCTAATTTCTGCCTGCGGATAATGTCAGATTTTATTTGTTTGTAGAAAAAAATTGTAACACCAATAGCTGCAAGAGCAGAAAAAATGATGAATAAAACTGTCGATTTGGAAGACCTGTTGAGATCTTTATTTTTAATAGCCAATTGAGCCTCCTCATATTTTACAAATTTCTCTACAAGTATACGGCACCTGTCCATAGTTGTTTTATTTTGTAGAAGTTCTTCCGGGGTCATTAATATTCCCTTTTTCCGATTTTGAATTAACAAGATATCCTCTTCCATCATCATTTTGGAAGTACGAAAGAGTTCATTGATAAGCTCTATTTGATGTTTATCTTTGATATTCAGCCTATTTTCATTGGAAATAAGCGCTGGATATTGCTTTACACTTTCGTTAAAGGGATCCAGAAAATCTTCCTGACCCGTAATTTGATATCCTCGGTTACCTGTCTCTGCATCTAAGAGCGAGTTTAAAACATCTTTTACCAGACTTATAGATTCCTTGCTTTTTAAAAAGCTTTCCCTATTCTCCATTTGCTTCTGTATGCTAACATAAGATGCTATAGAACTCGCAATTAGCAGTAATAAAGAAAGTACGACACCAATCTGAAGATTTCTAATAATTTTTTTCGGCATTGAAATAAGTTTAATGATAATATAAAAACAAGTAATTGGTTCTCTACTTTACTGAAACGCTACTTATCCCATAAATTCTTTGATCATTTTGAGTTGCTAACAAGCTCATGACCATTTGAACATAAGAAAAATTAACCACATGATAAAAGTATGGCAAATATCTTCATTTTTAACATATGAATTACGATTATCAAAAAAATAAAGATGATTCTTTTGAAATAGTTATGCAATTTTTACCCTTTTTAAAGTTTCAAAAGTGATATGTTTAGAAAGTTGATTGGGACCAAATAATATTGCTGTTTTATACCGAAAACGCTATATAAGAAATTTATTATGATACAGAATATTGCATCTGTTTCGTTAGAAGAATGTGTTAAGGGAATCTTAAAATATTTTAAAAGTTTTTTCCCAAGATAATATCTACTAAATTACCTCACCAAAATTTCCATAAGCACCAGCAAAGAAATAAGTTTTTTAGATGATTTATATTCGGGAGTTAATTCTTCCCTGATTTTACCAATAGCCTTGCTTAGTTTATTGCTCACTGTTTTATTGCTTAAACCTAAAATCTCTGCTGTTTCGTCGACCGACAAATTTTTACGGATTCTCAGATCATAAATCTTTTGCTCAGTAACCGGAAGTTGCGAAACGACTTCATCGATCATACTGAAAAGAACTGAAATATCATTTTCTTCTAGTATTTCGAAATAATCCGTGTCTGTAATGTCGATAGAGTTTTCGGCCTCATCAATACGCAATGTTGAGGATACGTTTTTATGACTGTTGAAATAATCGATAACTCTATAGTGAAGATATTTTACAAGATATCCTTTGGCACTTTCCTCATCATTGGTCTGGATACTTTCTGTATTGTCAAGAATTTTTATCCAAAGATTCTGCAACAGCTCTTCGGTGACCTCTTTATCTTTTGTACGAGCAAAAACAAAACGGTACAAACTGTCCCAATATCGCTCATAGAGTGTCATAAAAGCAGGTCGGTCGCCTGTTTTTATTTTATGTAGTAATATTCTGTCTGTTGGGTTCATAATGATGTTGCAAAATTACCTAAAGGAAAATTAACGTTTTGTGAACTTTAAAGAATCCCATGTTAATTATTTTGAAGAAATGACGCTTATAATATGAATCAGATATTGATAAATAGTGAAATGAAAGGAAAATGATCTGCAATGTGAATATAATGTTAAAACCAAGTTGGGGAAGTTTTAAAATTCTGCTGTTTTATAGATGTAACTACGAATTGATAGTAAAATCTATATGAGAAATTTAAATTTTAAAGATATTCAGGCATTTGTTTTCAGGCTTTGGCAAAGAGAGGTTTCAGACGAAATAATTTCGGAGAAAGAAACGGAACTTTTTGATCAGTGGAAGATCAATGTAGAGAAAGATCTGGAAAGCAATCATATTCTGGAGTCTAAAGCAAGAGTTCTCTTGGTTTTGGAATCTTATTTAACACAAACAACCTATATAAATCATCCGAATGGCTTTAGAAAGTATTTTTACCAAATTGCAGCTGTCATTTTACTTCTGTTTTCAGTAGGAGGCATTTTCTCTTATAATACTTTCTTTAAGCCGGATGTCTATGTCACAGAAAAAGGAAATCAAAAAATATATCTCAAAGACGGTTCGGTGGTTACATTGTTTCCGGGTGCAGAACTTACTGTTGAAAAATCATTTCCGGCAGATACCAGAGTGGTTGCTTTAAAAGGGGACGCTATTTTTTCGGTTGCAAAATCTAAAAAACATCCTTTCATTGTTCGTGCAGATGGTTTCAGTACCAAAGTTTTAGGAACGGTGTTTAAAATTACACAGTCTGGTAATGATAAAGCGGTGGATCTTTATGAAGGAAAAGTAGCCGTTTCGTATGTAGGTGCACCTGTTACATTTCTGAAACCTAATCAGAAATGGACAAACTTTGGAGTATCTCGTACAGCAGCAGTCATTTCATTTACAGTTGCTCATACATCAACCAAAAAATTACCCTCATTATTATCCTTAAGTTTTAATGATGTTATGCTGAAGGAAGTAGCAGAGGTTCTTCAGAAAAACTACAGCATCAGCATTATTTACCCCAAAGAATTGGCAGAGAAGAAAATAACGGCAGATTTCACTGGCGGAAATACCGATGAGAATATTGGGGCATTGGCATTTATCCTAGACTTGGAGGTTCAGAAAGAAAAGCAAACCTATATTTTCAAAAAATAGCCTTTTGTAAGCATTGAAAACTAATAATCAGATAAAATTTTAATTAAAAGAAAACGTAAAAATGAAAAGTGTGAAATGTGGTTTTACAATTGCGGCTCTGTTCCTTACAGTAACAATAGAAGCCCAGGAATTAGTTCAAAAAGTATCTTTTTCTGCGCCGGTAGGTAAACCACTGATAGAAGTTTTGGAAGAATTTGCCGGAAAAACCAGAATGAGACTGGTATATTCCAAAACAGATATTAAAGAATTAAAGGTAAAAAGTATTAAGTGTGACAATATTCCTGTCAATGAATGTTTAAAAGATATTACAAGTGGTCTTCCTATTGTGCATCGTCTTCGGGGAGATCTCATTTCAATAAAATATCAAGGGTCGGATGTCTCTGCTGTAGGTGATGGCAGAGTTTCCGGGAAGATAGTAGATGAAATTGGTAACCCTGTGATCAGTGCAGACGTAAGCATTGCTGGAAAGAATGCAATTACTGATAGCAATGGTGATTTTTCGATAGAGCTTCCTTCGGGATCTTATACATTAATTGTGAAAGCTACGAAATACACTCTTCTACGTGTAGAAAAATTATCGATCGTAAATAATCAAACCAACACCGTTTCATTTGTTATGAGGTCAGCTTCTGATAAGATCGCGAGTATAAAAGAAGTTGTGATTACAGGAACTCGAAAAGCAGATACACAGGCAGGATTACTGGCTTTACAGAAAAAAGCAGCACAGATGAGTGATGGAATTTCGGCTGAACAAATTTCCAAAACACCCGATAATGATTTGGGAGGAACGCTGAAAAGGATAACAGGTATTACTACAATTGATAATAAATATGTAGTGGTGCGCTCGATGGGAGAACGCTGGAATACGGCAGCGATGGATGGGATTAATCTTCCAAGTACAGAAGCTTATAACCAAAATTTTTCGTTCGATATTATTCCCAATTCTATGGTAGAAAGTGTGATTGTGAGTAAAACAGCCACTCCGGATATGAATGCAAGCTTTGCAGGAGGTTTTGTAGAAGTTAAAACTAAAGATATTCCCAATGAAAATTTCACAACGGTAACGATGGGAACTTCTTACAATGACCAGACAACTTTTAAGGAATTTCTTACCAGAAAACGCGGAAAACATGATTACTTCGGGTATGATGACGGAACGAGAGATTTCCCTTTGGGCTTGAAGTTTACAAATTGGGAAAACCCTTTGTTCTTTGAACAATCGAGACAGTTTAAGAATGATAATTTTACCAATTATGCTACAACAGCAGATATGGGATCTAATTTCCAGATCGCATTGGGAAGAAATTATAAGCTTAAAAATAATAGCAAATGGGGATTTGCGGGAGCTTTGATTGTAAGAAACGAACAAAATAAATTAGAGATCGATCACACAGGAAGAGGAAACTGGTTAGACACAAGTTACTTGCTTTCGGATTGGCAAACAACCGGCTCAAATCCTGTAGAATTTTACAACTTCAAAAACCAGGGAGCCTCTTATAATTATAATTCTACGGTTGCCGGAATGTTGAATTTTGGATTGCAGTTGGGTAAAAACAGATTTTCATTCAGAAATTCTTATACTCATATTTATGATAATACCCTGACGAGAATTACAGGCTGGAATGAATATACTTCAGGAAGTGGTTTGCCGGCTAATGCAGAATTGGCTTACAATTATTTCTACAACGGAATTGTTCCCAATAATGATCCCGAACAGATAAAATCTTTAGACAGACCTTATACAAATAATGCCAATTACCCGATTTATCAAACTCTTTTACAAAATAAAATAGAAGGAAGTCATAAAATAGGTAATGTAGCGGTAGACTGGTTTGCGGCAAGAACGGGTGTAGCATCTGATACAAAAGATTATACATTGCACAATACACTTTATAATTTCATCGGGAATGAAATTATAGCGTATCATGAAGCTAATAACTCTTCCAGCGATTTTGCGAGAGGGTATATAGAAAATAAAGAAACAGATTATAATTACGGTGCTTCTTTTAAATGGGGCAAAGATTTAGGAGATTTTAAAAATGATATAAAGGCCGGTTATGCAGGAGTATCTAAAAGCAATACCAATTTTCAGCAAAAATTTCTCTTAAGAGTTGACGAAAAAGTAACAGGAAGCAATCTTATGGCTTTGCAGGGTGCACTTTCTGAATGGTTGGATGGTTCGCACTATGTACCTGGTGGAATCGGATGGCAGACAAGACCGCTTTACACTGACGAACAATATAAAGGTAAAGTGGAGCAGCATGCAGGGTTTATTATGTTTGATAATCGATGGAAAAGCAAATTTAGGTTGGTTTGGGGATTGAGGGCCGAATATTTTAAATATAAATTGCTTTCTCAGCAGCTAGATCCTAATGATCCACAGAATGTTTACAAAGAAGCGGTGGAGGACAAACCTTGGCAATTCATGCCTTCTGCCAATTTTACTTACAGCCCGACCAATAAAACCAATGTGAGGCTTGCTTACAATAGAATGGTTATTCGTCCTCAGTTTAACGAAAGAACCGGATTGCCCTATTTTGATCCTATTGCGAATGGATTGATTCATAATACAGAAATGGTGTCGTCTGTGGTGAATAATTATGATTTTAAATTGGAATGGTTTCCCGGTTTAGGTGAAATATTCTCAGTCGGATTGTACTACAAAAATATCGACAGACCCATTGAAAGAGAAGGATATATTTCAAATGAAGGAAACTTACATCTTTACAACGGAAATTCTAAAAATGCAGAACTGAAAGGATTTGAAGCTGAGGTACGAAAAAATTTAAGTTTCATCGAAGCAGATTCTTTTTTCGAAAAACTTTTTATCAGCGGAAACTTTACCTATAACGATACCAAGGTAATATCTTTTAAAGACAGAACTAAAACCACAGATCTTGATGATACATATGAGGTAGACAGACCGCTTTACGGTCAAACTCCTTATGCTTATAATTTAGGACTGATGTATGATGGTGAAAGGTTGGGAATAAGTCTTTTGTATAATGCAAAAGGTGAGCAATACATTACTGTAGGGTATGGTTACAACGGAGAAGAGATTCAAAGACCTTATGCAGTTGCAGATGCACAGCTTTCGTACAAATTTTTAAGAAACAGAAATTTGGAGGTGAAGTTTAATGCAAGAAATCTTTTCAATAGAGTGAAAGAGTTTTATAATAATTTCAATTCTTATTCGGTATCCAAAGGCGGCGGTTTACAAACAGAAAGAGAAATGCTGGAGCTTCTTCCCGGTGCTACCAATAAATATGATAAAAATATTGATAAAATTTTATTTCGTGCTTACAGCGGAAGAATATTCGGCTTAAGTGTGAACTATACTTTTTAATTATAAAGATAAAGAAAAGAGCTCAGTAGTGAAACGTACAGGTTTGGTATCCTGAAAGTGAATCAAAAAAATATAACTGATGAACGCGCAACACAGTTTCAGATTCATAAAAAATAACCAATGCCATCCGTTGTCCCAGACATTGGCAAAGAAAAAGGGAACTCTTCGATATAGCTCCTCCTGTAGCGTAGAGTAATAAAAACCAAATTGCTGAAATACAGAGGCGTGTATTTCTAAATTTTTTAAAAATCAGGCCGGAAAATATTAACCAGAAAGCTTGATGTCCAAAAAACTTTAACAATGAAAAAATTAACTTTAATCGCTGTAGCAGCATTGTCTCTTACTGCTTGTCAACATGATTCTTTAGTATATTCTTCAGACTCTTTTAACATGAAAGCTACTTCTGCTGAATATCTTACTGCATCTGCTCTTCCTGTAACTTCAGTTAGCGGTGACATCACTTCTAGCACTGTCTGGAGCGGAGTAATAGAAATCAACGGTATTGTATCTGTAAAAAACGGAGCCACGCTTACTATTATGCCAGGTACGTTTATTAAAGCTAAACCTAATGCGATAGGTGAAGGTTCTGGTATTTTGGTCATTACAAAAACCGGTAAAATTAATGCAACAGGTACAGAGTCTCAACCGATTATTTTTACAAGTTATAATTTATTAGACGGAAACGAAGATACTACGGCAACTTCTGGAGATTTCGGTGGAGTAGTGATCTTAGGAGATGCTCCTACAAACGTTCCTACAACAACTACTGTAGAAGGTTTAACAGGAAGTGATTTTTATTTCGGGGGTTCAAACACTGCTCACAATGGGGGAACCATGAAGTATGTTCGTATCGAGTTTGCAGGTTATGACTTTGTAGGTGCTAATTCTGGTAACGAAGTTAATGCTTTGACATTGGCCGGTGTTGGAAATGGTACTACTTTAGATCATATTCAGGTTTCTTTCGGTCAGGATGATTCTTTTGAATTTTTCGGAGGAACAGTGAATGCTTCTAACCTGATTTCTTTTGCTGCAGAAGATGATAACTTCGATTTTGATAACGGATATACAGGTACAATTACTTGTGCTCTTGCATTAGCAGATACCAACTCGTCACATACCACAAGTGGTGGCGTTTCTGATACCAACGGTATCGAGTTAGATAACAATGCTTCAGGTACTTCAACTTCGTTGCTTACCCACCCTGTAATCAATAACCTTACTATCGTAGGACCAAGTACAAATGTATTTTCTACAGTTCCGGGGGTAGGTCCTGCTTACGAAAACGGAATTCATATCAGAAGAAACGGTAGATTAACATTAAATGATGCTGTTATTACAGGATATCCTACAGGTATAAAAGTAGAAGGTTCTGGTTCAGAATTATCTTCTGCATCTATCTATAGCTCGATCAAAGTTCATGGGTTTACCACTTCTGTTACAGGTCTAGGTACAGCAGGAATTCCTTCTGGAAACTTGTTTACGGGAGCTTCTGCTCAGCTTTTTGGTATGAGCCAGCCGTTTTTCAACATCGGAGGTTGGAATGTTTCTCCAAGAAACTGTGGTAACTACGACGGTATCTGGACAAAATATAATTTTGGTACAATAGACTAATACTTATCAAGCAGGGAGTGTAGCTTTTACATTCCCTGCTTTTACTTTTTTAATATTAATAATTGGCATTATGAAAAAAATAATTTTATTATCTGTAATACTTTTATCGAAGGCGGTATTTGCTCAAATCCCTGTTTGGATGAACACATTTGAAACACCAAGTGACTTACAAGGATGGACTTTCTATGATACAAACGGAAATGGAAACGGTTGGATGCAAGGACAAAATATCTATCACAACGGAACTTCATTAGCATACGGAACTGCAGGTGTTCTTCGTCATTCTATCAATTTGGTTCCTACAGGTAATGCAACAGGTTTTGCAACTGAAAACGATTGGATAGTTTCTCCGGAAATAGATCTTACCAGTGCTGGCGGAAATATTACTTTAGCTGGATATGTAGGGCGACAAAGATCTACCCATGCAAGTGTAAGCAGAGATTTATACATTTTTGTAAGTACGTCTCAGAAGCCTGTTCCAGGTCTTGCAGATTTTCAACAGTTAGCAACTGATGCTCAAAGTGCAGGTGGTGCAACATATAGATTTAGTGCTTCAAGTAACCTTCCTTCTGATCTTACACAGTTTGCAGAATCTTTGGTAAACATCTCAGCTTTTGCAGGAAAGAAAATTTATATAGGGCTTTGGTCAAACAGAGTTTCATCAGGAGGAGCACCAAATTCTCAGAATATCAATATAGATGAGATGGCAATCTATGCTTCTGTTTTAAGTACAAAAGAAGTAAAAACGGGAAAAGTATTAAGCAAAATAATAGAAAATCCGGTATCATCTTCATTACAAATAAAGCTTGATGCGGCTTTAAAAGAAAATAACACAACAGTAAGTGTTTATAATATGGGTGGTCAGCAGATTTTAAAAACAAAATATTCTAAAAATATCAATGTAGCAGAATTTCCGGCAGGTACTTATATTGTTGAGGTATCAGACGGAATAGTCTCTGAGCGAATGAAATTTATTAAAAAATAGATTTCTCTTATAAAAACTTATAACCATGAAAACTAAAACATATCCTCTGTAATTTTTTATAATTAAGCAATTGTCCTCAGCTTTTATGTTTGGGTTGAGGCAATTTTTATGATCAACAGTTTTACTTTTTTAAAATTAAATAAATGAAAAATATTTTAGCACTGACTGTATTTTCACTGCTTTTTTCTTGTACAGACAATAGTTCTTTAGAAGTTTATGATAAAATTCAGAGGGCAGCACAGATAAATATTAAAGGATACTCAAAACCAGATATTATTCAGATGAGGCTCAACGGAGTGCCAATATCGGTTAATGGAAATACTTCTTACACCGAGAAAATAGAAACTCAGCTCAATTTTGTTGTAGACAAAGGTGAGACCGACGAAATTGGAATTTACAATAATCAAACCGGAGCTCAGATTGCCAAATACAACATCAGTTTTGATAATGCCTTAGATTACAAAGATTTGTATTTCTTCAATTTACCCGGAATTTATTTACAGACCTATGCTGTAAAACCTCAGGTTAACTTGGGTAGAGTAGGATTCGAATTTATTTTTCCTAATCTTGGTGAATTTTCGGGAGCATCTTCAGAAGGGGTAAAAGGTGTTTTGAAGAGAGAAAACGGAACTGTACTTGCCGAATTTGATCACATTGGAAAAAAAGATTTTACAGCTGTTAAAATTTACACATTTTTCAGCGCTACGGCTCCTGTTTATCTGGAACTGTATAAAATTGGAGCCAATCTTCCTTACACGGGTTCAAGCATCATTAAAGTGACTTTAAAACAGGATATTGGCGCTAATATGATTGTTCTTCAGGAAAAAATGGAGAATGGAATTTTGGTAGTAAAAGGCGATATTGATGTTGCTGATTATTTATAAATGATTTTTAAATTTTATGAGCAATACTTTTTCTAAAACTCAGTTACTGGCTTTAATTATATTATCTTTTTTGATCATTTCGTGCAATCGTACAGATGATGAGATACCCAATTTTCCCGAAGGAAGCACCGAGTCTGTGAATGTCTGGGTTCAGGACAGTATGAGGCGATATTACTATTGGGCAGATCATATGCCGGCAAAGCCCGATTATCATCTTCCTGTAAAAGAATTTTTTAAAAGTTTGCTGCTTCCTCAGGATCGTTTTTCATTTATCGTTAATACAAGCGATGCATCTACTTATCCTCGTTCAGTGAGAAATATGTACGGCTTTGATTATGCTGTTTTACAGTTAGAAAATGGTGAAATTGTTACGGTAGTAAAATTGGTCTTAAAAAATTCTCCCGCTCAGAATGCCGGATTGGAAAGAGGAATGATCATCAAAAAAATCAACGGGCAAAATATTACCGCTTCTAATGCAGAACAATTAACCTCATCCATTGCCGAGAAAACGGTGATTGAGCTTACCGTAGGAAATTGGCAAAACGGATCCGTTGTTAATGAAAAAAACATGACGGTCTATTATGGATATACTTTTGAGCAACCTTTGATGTCTAAAATATTTGATAAAAACGGAAAGAAAACAGGGTATCTTTATATCTATGATTTTCCGGATGGTATGAGTCAGGCTCTCAATCAGAAATTCGCGGAATTTAAAAGTGCAGGAGTACAGGATTTGGTTCTTGATCTTCGGTACAATTACGGAGGTTCTGTTTCATCAGCTGCGGCACTTTGTGCGTTGATTCCGGCGGGGATTTCTACAAATTCTCAGTTTATTACCTATAAAGGAAATAAAAACGGGGGCGAAGTTAAGAGATCTTTTTCACAGCAAATTGCTTATGATTCCAATTCAGTTGATTTCAATGCTTTACAAGCCAATTCCCTTGGTTTACAAAAAGTATATATTCTGACCTCAAAAAGTACAGCTTCGGCTTCTGAAATTGTTATCAATAATCTTAAACCTTACCTAGAGGTCATTCAGGTAGGTGAAGATACATTAGGAAAAGACATGGCAGGCTTTGTAATTGACGACAAACGAAAACCTAAAAAAATTACCTGGCAGATACATCCTGTTATTTATAAAGTATTCAATGCTAATGGTGAAGGTAATTATAACAACGGAATTTTTCCGCAAATTCCTGTTAATGAATTTATATCATTGCCGTTACTTCCTTTAGGTGATCCTAACGAGATATTGCTTTCTTCTGTGATGGATAAAATTTACTCTAAGTCCGTCAATGCAGAAGCTCAATCAACAAGTGTAAAAGTCTTATTTCAAAGTGATAGTCCTTTTACTGTTCTTTCAAAATTAAATTTTAAATAAAATATGCAAGGTATCGAGCCAAAGTTTCATCATAATCTAATTGAAAAAGCTAAATATTACCGTTGCTTATTGATCGAATCAGAAAAAGATAATGATTCTCAATGCCCAATTGATATTGAGGAAGTTTCAGAACTTGGTCACCTTTATGAAGAATATCTAAAAAATAAAAGTCAACTTGAAAAAAGCATAAAAAAATATAAGGAATATCACAAAAAAGCACAGGCACAGCTATCTTTAAAAATCCGAATTGTAAGAAGAAATTTAAGAAACGGGTAGCGGCTTTACTTAAATTAAAACTGTTGACTAATTTAATTAATTGAAACGAAAAATTAAAAAAATGTAGCTTAACGATACATTACCGCAGACAGCTATATAGCTTCGTACAATATTATTAAGAAATAAAATAATAATCCCACACTAACCATGTGGGATTATTTATTAATATATTCTGGCAATATTTGCTGTGTAAATCAGTCCAGATATGTACCACATATTTCTCATAAAATATGACACGAGAAAGATGAGGTGATGTTTGATAAGTTTTTTGAAACTTACTGCACAACCAAGTAAGTCTCATTTGTTGCGGGCAAATAAAACCAAAAGGATTCTACAAGTGTATTGCTGCCAATCTGGTAATCATATACCGGCGTTGTTCCGCATGGTGCAGAAAAAGCATCATCTCCCATCATATACTGGTCTCCAGTCTGTACCCCGTTTGCGTCTTTTGTCAAAAACCAAGAAAACTGCCAGCGGGTAATTGGGCTTACCGTAGTTAAAAAACCTGAATTCGGAGGGACATGGTTGGTAATTGCCCCTGTAGCTGAAGTTCTAGCTGACCAGCCTCCTATATAGGGTAAACTATCATTGTAATCTAAAATTGTTGCAGAAGTAGACGCAGGAAATTCATATGAAGTCCACACCGATGGTAAGCAATTTTGGCTTCCTCTGGCAAACAATCTTCCCTGCATATTGTAAACACTATAATTAAAAAGATTTAATGTACCTTGAGAAAATAGTGAATTTGAGATAACGCAAACTAAAATTAAAAAAAGTTTTTTCATAATATTTTTTATTGAATTATAAAATAAGTTTCACCTCCTGAAACGAACCAAAATGCCTCGTATGCCCATGGAGCGCCCCCTTCATAGTCAACAAGCGGGGTATTGCAAACAATAGTTCCCACGCTACCGCCACCATATGGAACGCCGCCGCCGCTGACATAATGCAGAGAGAACTTATTGAGTTGCCAAGACGTTGTGGTCGCATAAGGTGTATTCAAAATAAGGTTGGTATGAGCCTGAGTGGTAACAGCACCACTTGCTGTATATACAGTCCAGCTTGGTATCGGAGGATTTACGAGCCCGCTCTGGTAATAGCCGTTATAAGTTACAGCTGCCCCTGGTGGAACAGGAACCGGATGATTAGTTCCATTAAAACTTGGTAGACAGTTACCATTGCTTGAATTATAACCCACCAAAGAATTACTCAAATTATATGCAGTATAATTAAATATGTTTATTTTTCCCTGCCCAAAAGCAAAGGAACATATAAGAACCAGAGTGATAGAAATATATTTTTTCATGGCTCAATTTTTAGTTTTCTGATTTAGCATTTTGTTCCATCCTGCGTAATTTCTCAAAATAAAGCTTTGTCGCCTGAGAAATAACTTTTTCTTTACCCTCTCTGGATTCTGCTTTTGCAAATTCAATACGGTTAACTGTTAATAAATTGTTGGAGGCCTTATAGAGTATGTCAAGACTTCGTTCATTAAGCTGCGCACCCAATCTGGATTTTTCTTCTGGTGTAGATCTGTTTTCAGGTTTCATCAGGGATTTTAAGGCGCCGTCAAAATTTTTCATTTCCTGCGTTTTCGAATTCTCAAGAGTACTGATAGCTGTTTGTTCGTTTGAGCATGACGTAAATAGTCCCGCTAAAGCAATCATCAATGTAAAAGTTAGTTTTTTCATGTTTAAAATTGTTTAATAAATTGTTTTTAGGTTTTATGATAAGTTTCTTATAGTAATGTTTATGTAAACAAGAAATGATTACTATGATCTTCTATTGATCTAGATTAAATTGGTTGAATTTTAAGGAGAAATATTTTCAAAATATATGCATTAAACTCCTTCTAGGGTATACAAGAAAGTTTAGGATAGTCATCTCAGAATTTTGAGTTTGCTAAGTAAATTTGCTGTAAAGATCAGGGAGTTTCTGGGCATGTTTTACCCGATACAATTTTTGTATAGTTGTATATCTCATATTAATAATTTGAATGGTTTTAGTTGACTATCACTTACAGTGAAATTCGTTACAAATGTAAAAAATAAATTTGCATATCAATTGTTTTTTATGATTTTTTTAATTGCGAATTAATTATTAATAACGATTTAATATTGTGTTTTAATTTTATTTTTAAAACAAAAACATCAAAGTGTATAAATAATTTATATATTTGTCACGAATCTTCTTTGGATAGATTTACACTAATAATCACATCAAAACTATTAACATGATACATTTTTGTATTAAAATGTTATGTAAAATAAAGCAATTTTCTATTTCTTTATTTGCATTCCATCATCACACTTATTATCGTCACAAACTTTCAATTACGAAGAAGTTTCAGAGGCTCATTTTGACTCTTCCGAAACCGGTCTAATTAGATCTCAATGGAGATTTTAACGTGAAATTTATTCACTTACAATATTATTTGTGATTGCTTCACTGCCTGAGCATTTACCTCGCTATGTATTGAGTTCTGCATTACCCATAAAACATATATTTACATATACTAATGAGTTTAACTTGTTGTGAATCATAGTGCTATAGGGTTTATTCCTGTTTTTGTTGCAGAGATTATTTGTTGCGTCGGTAAAAGGGTTAAAAAACTACCATCAACTTTAAAGGGTCAAAATTAAATATAGTTTAAACTAAATATATTAACCAAAAATCAAAAAAAAAATGAGAAAAATTGCTTGCATAGCCATGTTAAGCTTATTAACAGTCAGTTGCCAAAATGAACAAAGGCAAAGCACAGAACAGGCAGAAACAGTAGTGTCACTAAAGAGTGATGCTATGGAAAATTTCGAGAATGCTTTAAAAACAATAGCAAAAGGTCAGACCAGATTTATTGATAGCAATAAAGCGCTTAATGAAGAAGGTGTCGAAGTTTTGCTGCCAGCAGCTTCACAACTATTGATTGATAATAACATGTCAGAGACTGAGCTTAAAAGAATGGAAAAAAGAAAAATTCTTAAAAAAGGATTCTCAGTGTATCATGAGAATCTTGCGCAATACAGAAATAAAATTAAATCAAACTAATAACTATTTATCATGAAAAAATTATTAATCTTATGTATCGCTTTAGCATCTGTTCCACTTTATAAAGCATATAGCATTAGTGATGAGATGCAGATACTTAATTACAGCAGATATACACTTGGTGGGCATATCAGTGCTCGTGCTGACAATTGCTTTCCTGCACTGCGAGGAGAATTCAGTGATAATATATATCCTGATGGCGATCCATTAGGGAGAAATGTGACTTATTACAAAAAATTTAGAAATTCTCAAAATGCCATTGTTCCCATTACCCAATGGAGGGTTGCAACTACTGCAAATACTTATGTCACTCAATCTGCAAACAATCCTATTTTAGATAATCCGTTTGGAACTTTGGCAAGATGGGGTGGGATTGAAGTTGAGTATTGGAATCCGATCGGTGGGCCTTATGACAATGGAGGTTTTGCATTAAATTATGATGTACGGATGGAATCACCGGGAAGTCCGAATGTTTGTTTATCATACCCTATGAATTATACTGATGCTAATGTGACTGTAACATCATTTTATTTGGATCCAACGGCACCTGATGATTATGTTGTGGTGATTGTAAATTCATAATAATATAAATTAGTTTCAAGTCTTTGAAATTCAGTGCTTAAGAGCTTTTTTTACTAAATTTAAAATGTTATGACGAATAATGATTTTATTTATACTAGAAATGCTATAAAAGCAAATGGCACCAACTGTCTTTTGTTGGCGCCATTTAGCATTGTACCCATAACCGAAGAGATGTCGGAATATCTGGTGGAAGATTTAGAAAGAATCATGGAAGTTTCACAACCCCAGTCTTTATGATTTATTTTAAATGGTGGATTAAGTGCAAGTCTTTTTACCATAAAGAATTCCTCATAACAAGCGGTCTAATATCGTTTATGTAAAATAAAATTTCAACTTCTTATATCGCAAACTATATGTTCTGTGCTGAAAATATAAGTAATTGAACAATTATAATGTGACTTTATTATTCTGAAAGTTTGAAAGTAAACTCGTTTCTTGAATCTGTTTTATAAGCATATTTTTGGGTAATTGGCGAAATACCGAAAAGAGGAGAGTATGTTTTCACTTTTACCGTTTTATTATCCGGATAGAACTCAATAATTCTCAGCCAGCCATCACCTCCATTTCCATCACGATGACCACCGCCTTCACTTTGCATATCAAAAAGCATCTGATTTACATTTTTTCCGAAACTGTTGGGATCTACACGAAAACCTTCTCCTGAGATATGCCCGCTTAATACCAACTGGAGATTTTGTGAAGGCTCAATAAGCTTTTTCCATATCTCTTCACCATTATTAGACTCCGGAAGCTTAATAGTTTTGGACTTTTGAGGTACATTGTTTACCAAAAAAGGCTCATACATAAACCATGAATTATCCTTCTCGGTTCTCTTATCTTTTTCATTTAAAAAGGCGTGGGTGATTAAAATAGATTTATGGTTTTTGTATTGAGGCATATCCAATACTTTTTTAGCCCATTCCAATGCTTTATTTCTTGGCGCAAATTCAAGGCTTAGAAATAAATAGTCCTGGCCATTTAATCCTTTCAATTCTAAAACCGAATTTTCCATGCTTGGAGCACCGGCATCATTAAAAAAGTTCTGTGCTAAATATTTCTGATTTAAATAATTAAAATTAGACGGAAAAAACTCGTTGTAACGAGAAAATCTTCTGCCTTCTTCATTAATACTAAAATCATGATTTCCCGTTGCAGCAACGTAAGGGACTTTTCCATTCAGCCTTCCTAAGATTGACTGCACAGATTTCCATTGGCCATCTGCACTTTGGTCGCCATCATATCCTTGATTAAGTATGTTATTATGTTCCACCAAGTCACCAACCTGACAAACCATTTTAATATTTAACGGAGAAATATTATCCTCAATCCATCTTACCATCAAATCTAGAACAGGCTGGTTTCTGTTCCACTTCACATAGTTTTGGGTGTCCGGTATCAGGATGATGCTCCATGATTTTTCATTATCTAATTTTGGAGTCTGAAATTTGTCCTGTGCAAAAATCACTGCAGACAGTAGTAAAAGCAATATTGATATATTCTTCTTCATAATTTTTCTTTAAAATTAATAACCAGGGTTCTGTTTTAATAATGGATTTGCGTCCATTTCTGATTGTGGTATCGGCCAATATTCATCTTTATTTGGCGTGTACACCACTTGCTGTGTTGAGAAAGATGCTGAAGCTTGTGAATGATTATAAATAGGATTCGCGCTTTCATCAAAACCTGTTATTACAGATTTTGTCCAGTTATTTCCGTTACGGTTTAGGTATAAATATCCGTTCATCACGGTGTTTGCAATGCCCCAACGTCTGATGTCATACCATCTCAAGCCGTCATTTGCCAGTTCTACTTTTCTTTCGTATCGAAGGGCTTTTCTCAATTGAGCCTGTGACATTCCGGTCGGTAAAGCCGGCATTTTCGCACGCAATCTGATCTGATTAATCATATCATAAACCGAATTATCCAACTGATTCGACTCAATTTTTGCTTCTGCGTAAATCAACATTAATTCTGATAATCTGAAAATCCCAACATTTAAATCTGAATTTCCACTTACTGAAGTAGAATTAAAATCAGCAAGATCAACTACTTTTCTCCAAAGATAGCCGCTGAAAGAACGATATGCATTGGTCGCATCTGCATTGGTAACTTGGGTTGGTGCTCCGGCCGACCAATAATTATTAACTTTTGTGAAAGAGGTATGAGGCTCGAATTGGTATCCCAAATATCTTGAATGTGGTCTTACTGCGTACATATCCAAACGTGGATCTCTGTTTTTAAACGGATTTGTATTATCATACAGCGGAGATTCCAGTATTGACAGACCATCTGTCATTTCATAAGAGTCGATAAGATTCTGAGTAGGCCCCCAATAACAAACTCCTTTACCCAAACGAGATGCAGCATAATATTGCTGATTATGCAGATATCCTGGTACATTTTTGTTGAATTCTGCCACCCAGATCCATTCTTTGCTTGTCGAAAAACCGGTATGTCCAAAAATATTGCTTGGATCTGGCTCTCCTGCAGTATGATCTTTACCTGCAAAATTTACTGAAGCATTGAAGGGTGTCAAACTGTAAACACCTGCTGCTGCATCTAAAGCCTGTTTTGAAGTAATTGCTGCCGCTGCGTATTGTTTAGAATAAAGTTCTACTCTTGCTTTTAGCATTAAAGCTGCGATGCGAGATGCACGCACATTCCCGTATTGCGATTGTGATATGGGAAGCTGTGGTGCAACTGCTCCAAGTTCTGCAATAATAAACTGCTGAATTTCAGCAACAGGTGTTCTTGCAACGTTAGCATTTTCAAGCGTAACTGATGATTTTATTAATGGAACATCTCCGTAAAGTTCAATCAGTTGAGAATAAGCATAAGCACGAACAAATCTCAATTCTGAACCAAGTTCCGACTTTTGTGCAGCGGTAAGTCCTGCAATTCCATCCAATTTATCAAGTACTGCATGACATCTTGCAATGGTTTTATAATGAATTTCCCATGGTTTTATGGTTAATGCATTGGTCGTAGTAATAGAACTTGTGATAGGAGAGGTATAGTTTGTTCCTGGTCTTGCATATCCGATATCTGTAATATTATCCATGACATGCCAAATAGGAGTACTTGCAGCGTCGATAGTGCTTAGGTTTCTGTACGCTGCAAAAAGACCCATCTTTCCTTCGTCATAAGAAGCAGGGAATGTTCCTGATGTTGGTCCATTAAGCGGTTCTAAATCCATATCGGCACTTGAGCACGAAGTAATTGTCGCCAATAAAAATATTTTTATAAAGTTTTTCATTTTTTTTTAGAATTAAAATTTAACATCAATACCGAATGAGAATGTTTTTACTTGTGGATAATAATTTCCGCCTCCAAGAGCAACACCGTCAGAGCTTCCAAGATTATAATTAATTTCAGGATCATATCCTTCATAAAAATCAGTGACAGTCAAGAGATTTTGTCCATTTAGGTAGAGGTAAATGCTTTGCAGAAATGTGTTGTCTGTAAAAGATTTAGGCAGTTCGTATCCGATTTGTACATTTTTGAGGCGCATATACGCTGCACTTCTCATCCATTTGGTTGAGTTTTGTGTATTGTTTGTAGAGGTAAGGGAAACTCGTGGAAATTCAGCATCGGTATTTTCTGGTGTCCAGTAATCGAGTTGCCAAGGTTTAACAGCACTTGAGTTGACCGCAGGAATGACGTAATGTGAATCTAAATAACCGTCAACTTTACCAACACCTTGTATCAATGCGGATAATTTAAAGCCTTTATACGATAAACCCATATTAAACCCATAAGTATATCTTGGAACAGTGCTTCCGATAATCGTTCTGTCGGCATCTGTAATTTTTCCGTCCCCGATTGGATTTCCGTTGGCATCAAAAGCTCCGGCAATATCCTTGTATCTGATGTCTCCAGGTTTCAAAGTTCCGAATTGTGTAGGACCGGCATCGATTTCTGCCTGACTTTGATACAATCCATCAGCAATAAATCCATAAATAGAATTTACTGAAGATCCAACCTGTTGACGAAGAAGCGTTCCGGAAGACTGACCTTTCATGTCAACGATTTCATTTTTAACGTCAGAAAGATTAAAACCAATATTCATTTTAAAGTCTCCCCATCTTTCATTGTACTGCGCACCGATTTCCCAACCTTTGTTGCTTACTGTTGCCGCATTTTGTACGGGTGCTTCCAAACCTGTAAGCTGAGAAGTATTTAATCTTAAAAGAATTCCGTCAGTTTTTTTATTGTAAATATCAAAAGTAAGGTCTAACTTTCTCCATAAAGATAAATCGACACCCAGACCTGACATTGTAGTTTCTTCCCATTTCAGATCAGGATTTGACATGATTAACTGCTGGATTGTTTGATATACAACTCCGTTCATAGAAGTGCTTCCCAATGATAACGGTTCTGAAAATGGATAATACGAAGAACTGATATTCTGATTTCCCAGTTTTCCCCAAGATCCTCTGAATTTCAATTGGCTGATCGTTCCTCTTAAACCTTCGAAAAAGTTTTCTCTCGAAACCACCCAACCCGCAGAAAATGACGGAAAAACTGCCCAACGGTTTTTGCCGATAAACCTCGATGTACCGTCGTATCTTACATTGGCTTCAAATAAATATTTTTGATCAAAATTATAATTAAATCTTCCAAAAGCAGAAACCAATAACCACTCATATTCTGATCCTGCATTATCTTTGGTTTCGTTATCTGCACCTGCATCAATCACTTCGTAGTTGTCATAAAGGAAATCTCTTCTGTAACCGGATAATATTTTTTCGTTATATGTTTCTCTTGAAGCTCCGGCAAGAAGCTCAAAACCGTGTTTACCAAAGTCTTTTTTTGCGTCTGCCTGAAACTGATAGGTTCCGTAAAACTGACGTCTTGCAGATTCTGTAAGTTCAGTAAAAGTGTTGGCAGAACCTGCTTCTGTGCCGTCTTCATAATAAGTTGGAACACTTTTTCTGAAAAGATGAATATTGGTCGTAAGATAACGTGGAGCAACCATACCTTTTAAGGTAAGCCAATCTGTAGGTTTGTAAGAAATGTTCATGTTTCCTATAAACTCCAGGTTATTCTGTTTACGGTTTCCACCATTTTCGATATAACCGACCGGATTGATTTTTACCCATCCGTCAGAATAGTTCTTACCATAATAAATGGGAATGTTGGTAGGCATTCTTCCAAGATAATTCCACACTGTACCTTCATCGGCGATCTGTGTTCTGTCTTTATTTAAGAATGACATATCGAGTCTGATATTCCATTGGTCATTCGGGGTAATATCCATGTTATTACGGAAAACAAATCTCGTAAAGTCGGTGTTTTTAATAATACCTTCCTGTTTAGCATATCCAAAAGATGGCGATACACTTATAATTCCTGATTTTGCAGATAACGAAAAATAATGATCCTGCAAGAATCCGCTTCCCTGAAGAATCGCTTTTTGCCAGTCGTAATTGCTTGGATTTTTGTTGTATTCGTTTCTGAAATCATTGATGGCTTCGTCACTGTAGATCTTTGTACCATTGTCATTCATGCTTGCATCATTGAATACTTTCATGTAGGTAAGACCATCCGTAACTTTTGGTATTGCTGTAGCTCTTTGCCACCCTGTATACATTCTGTATTGAGCGGTTAATTTATTACCCTTCGCACGTTTTGTAGTAACAAGAATAACTCCACCCGCTGCTCTGGAACCATATATGGCAGCAGAAGCAGCATCTTTCAGGACAGAAATAGACTCGATCATGTTCACATCAACATCATTCATATTTCCTGCAACACCGTCAATAATTACCAAAGGATTGCTGTCTGAACCTCCAAAACTGTTGATCCCTCTGATTCTGATATTCCCGGCATCACCTCCCGGTGCACCAGTTTGAGTAGTCACCGTAACACCAGGCGCAAGACCCTGTAAAGCATTTCCGGCTGAAAGTACAGGTTGTCCTTCTGCTGTTGAACCTTTCACAACGGAAACGGACCCTGTGATAATAGATTTTTTCTGTGTACCGTAACCGACAACTACAACTTCTTCTATCTGTTTTTCCTGATTGCTTAAAGTATCTTTTTTAGGTTCTAAATTATTTTCTGCAAAAGAAGACCTAGTGGAAGCTAATTTTCTAAGGCTTACCGTATTATTCTGGATTTGAAAATCTAACGGAACACTTTTTTTCAGATAGTTTAAACTTTGCTGTAATGATGAATAATTGATTTTGCTTTCATCTACCCAAATGTTTTTAAAATCTGAGGCGGAATAAAAGAATTTTGTTTTGGTAGATTTCTCTAATTTTTTAAGTATTTTGACTAATGAAACCTGCCCCTGATTATTGGTGACAGCCATTTTAGTCTGGGTTTGTGCATAATTTTGCACGGGAAGTCCCATAGCGACGAGTAAAGCAATAGAAATTGCAGTTTTTTTCATAAATTTGAAGAGTTAATTTATTATTCTTAAGCGAGTTTTGAATTAAATACAAGCACTGATAACGCCACATTATTGGTGCTGTTTTATTTTTAATGGAGTACTATTTCATTTTCATTTTTAATAGTAGTTTTTAGATTAAACGGATAATTGATGATGGAAAGAATTTCTTTCAGATTTCCTGAAAATGAACCCGATACCCGGTTTTTAGCAATGTTTTTCGGATAGGTAATTTTAGCTCCGTATGTATTTTCTATTTCAGCTATAGCATCTTCGAAAGTTGTGTTTTCAAAAGTGAAAGTTTTTACAGCAGTTACTGCATAATAATGATAGTCATTATTTGTAGGAGAGATGCTCCAGTTTTCGTTTGGTAATAGATAAGTCAGTTTTCCGTTGTGATTTACTTTTACTTTTCCTTCAAACAATTTTACCTTTTTTTCTTCTGATTTCTGATCAACCGAAAATTTTGTTCCCAAAACTTCAACACTGAAACCACCAGCGTCTACAATAAAAGGTTTAGATCGATCTTTTGCAATTGAGAAAAAACCTTTCCCCTGAAACTTCACATTTCTGTATTTCTTACCAAAATCTTTATTGATTGATAATTTACTGTAAGGCTCCAAGGTGATAATGCTATTGTCAGACAATCTGAAAGTTTTAGAAACTTCTTTGGTTTGCAATACGATTGCTGATAAATTGGTTTTGGTTTCTTTTGGCTCAAAATCTTTATAAAAAAACAAAATTCCAAATAAAGGAACCAAAACTGCCGCTGCAGCCATCCAATAATATTTTCGCTTATTATTTTGCTTAATTCTCCCGTTTATTACGCTCCAGATTCTGGAATCGGTTGCAGAATCCATTTCCTGTTTTTCTTCGGAAACCTTTGTCCAAATTTTTTCAAAATATTTTTGAGAATCTTTCATACAAATACAATTACGCAGCAAAATAAAAATATCCACCCCGAAGAGATGGATTTAATAATTTGTTTAAACTGGTTAATATTTCGTTAAAACAGATTGAGGTTGGTCTTTATATGTCGGATGACTTTATTGACTTGCTTTTCTACAGCTGTTTTTGAGATGTTATTTTCTTTTGCAATTTGAGAATAGCTTATTTTTTCTAATTTGTTTTTATAGAAAAAAGTTTTGCTTCGTTCGGGAACTTTTTCAAGAAGATTTTGTATTTTTTGCAATTGCTCTTCTTTAAATTCATTATCTGTTTTTTCTGAATCGGCTTCATCTTTTATCAAACTTTCATCTGAAAAAGAGAAGAGCATTTTATTTTTTCTATAAAAATTAGAAACTTCCTGCTGAGCTGTTTTGAAGATAATAGCTTCTAAAGTATGAGGATTTTTAAGAGACGAAGAATGTTTCCAGAGATGTACGAAAATCTCCTGTACAACGTCTTCCACATCTTCCATATTTGAAATAAACTTTTTGACAAAAAAGTATACCTGATGTTTGTAATCTAAATATATTTTTTTAAAATATTCCATTATAAAGCACCAAACGGTTTTGATGCATGGCAAAAGTAGTCAATTCGTGTCAGGCTAATATCAAGTATATATTAAATAATAAAGTTGTTGTTGTTAATTTAGCAGTTGATTTATTGCTGCTTAAATATCATTGCCGATCCGCAAGTATTAATTAGATCTTTTGTAGGGTAAAATATATAATAACTTTGTCAGAACACGATTCTTATACTCTTTAACTTTAAGCGTATGAAAAGATTAGAAAAGATTACAGTTTGGAATGGAAGGGTCAGGCAGTATCTTTAGCTTATTACAAATCTGAATTATAAAATTGAACAGAAATTGAACAGTAAGTTTGCTGGAATTTAACCTGTACAATATGCTCATTAATCTCGATTTACTCCATGCCCACGGAGGAATGTTCCTCAAAAGCGTTTTACCCAAAAACATTACACCGATATCTCATACTGTCTGAAAATACAGCCAAAAAAAAGCCCTCTCCGAAGAGAAGGAAAAAACACAAAGTTGAAAAAATAGCATTAAGCTATGCGCAGTGATTGAGGGATAGTAATTATTGTGTTTTTAGTCAAGTGATATGATATATCAATTATTTCCAGTAATTCCACTGTGCACCGTCATAAACGGCCATAGTAGATGAAGTTGCGTCGTAGACCATGGTTCCGGCCACAGATCCTATCATGGTTGATTGCGGATTTGAAACGATAGGGAGCACCAGCGCTCGCGTTGTTGATTCTAGTACCAATGTTCCCGCTTTTGTTGTTGTGGATGCGCCGATTATAACACCAACATTAGAAGTACTATCAGGTGCCGAATTGCTAAATGAGTGAAGAACTCCGGCATTTAGTTCGGTTAGATTGAGCCATCCACCGGTTCCGTTGGCATTTCGCTGCTCCCATACCTGAACAGCTTTACTCATGGTATTGAAGACAAATGCTCCCGGAGTATTTCCATTGATAGATTGTACAGAGGGGAGGATAATGCCTTTGTTTCCTGTTCCAAATTCAAGAAGAACACTGCTATTTGTAACCGATGTTTTTCCGATCGCAATTTGAGAATGCATCATGTTTGACATGCTTAATAATGCGATACATAAACTTATTTTTATTATTTTTTTCATAATGTTTGTCAATACGTATGGTTTATTCATTACATCCTTTAGTGATGCAGTTCCAGCCTCTTCTTGTATTGTCGACTGCGGGATTATTTCCTCTGTATAGTTGTACACATCCAAAATCAGTATTGTAAATTAGCATTCCTTCAAGAGGAACTAAAGCATCTCTCTGTGAAGTAGTCATGTGCGTAATCACCAATCCTTTATCTGCTGAATCTAAAGCCAAATGACCGTTGGGAATGGTTTTCGGCCAATCTTGTACAGTGACATTTGATTTGGTAGTGATTCCGAAATTGGTATAATCTAGAGGAGTGCCTGCAGCACCTGGTTTAGCACAAATACATAAAGTCTGGTTCAGCCCATAACCTCTTCCTGACATATTCGTCGCGCCTACCACGTTTTGAGTTGCTACAACGGTGTTTGTTCCGGTGGGATTCCAGGTTACTGTGTTAAAGGAGTTTCCATTGATTAGTTTTAAAGGAAATAGCGGACCACCGGAAGTTTTGCTTCCAAACATGGTAATTGTTCCGGTAGGACTAATATTTACCCTGATAATCGGATTAGTTTCGGTTCCTGTCATATTGTAAATAAAAGGAGTAGCTGTTTCATAACTACTATTGTCTGTAAATTGTACATTGATACCCGATGTTCCATTAGATTGAAATTCCATTTCCTGCGTGGCAAGTGGTGTTCCGTTGATCACCATATTGAATGAATTGTCAAGTTTTGTAATATCGAGTACGAAACCATAATTCGCAGCTGGCTGATTGAAACTTTGTGTTATTGGATTGGAAGGTGCATTATTGTTATAACTCCAGCTAAAACTTGAGCCATTGACGGGTTTTGTACAAATATCTTCAGCAGCGGCTAACCCGAATTTAATATTTGAGATTACCGGATTTGCGGTATTAAATTTAATTGGAATCCTTAGATTGGGAGTGCCAACCTCTACACCGTTACCGGAAAGATTATTAACTCCAAAATCTTCACCTACTATTTGCCAACCGGTCGGTAAGATAGGTGACGAGAAACTGTAAGTTCCACTGACGTTTCTAGTGTCAATCAGAACATTATAAGTATTGCTGGTTTCAAGAATCGTAGATGGGAAAACAAAAGACCCATTAGAATTCACAGGTACTTTCGATAAAATTGTATTATTCGGTGCAAGAAGATATGCATAAAGAGGTAACGCCATTACCGATCCCATACCATTACCATTGATTGCAGCATTGCCATCAATATCCCGGTAAACATTTCCGGTGATTGTTCCCGAAGCTACATCTGAAGCGACAAAGAAGCCTCCACCTCCCATGAAGTCAAGACCACCATTTACAGTACCATCGGTGTTGGCAGGTACATCAGTAAGATTGATAAGATCATTTGTTCCCTGAATAACATCTCCCGGATATACCGCAATTCCGTAAATAACCTGCCCGCCAGTTACTCCCATCTCTGAAAACGTAATAAAATCACCTGAAATTGCTTGTGAACTTATATTTTCAACCGGCTTTATAAGATTATCAGCTGCGGTTGGGTTTGCACCGTTTCCATTCTGAAAGACTACACTGGTAAGCGTATATCCTGTACTGCTAAAATTACTTTGGCTTCGGCTTACGAGATTACCAATTCCGGAAACCTTTCCTGCTGAATCCAAAGAAGTGATAACAGCTATCTTATAATTGTCGTTTCCGCCCCTGTCGAGTAACAATGCACCAAGCTTACTGAGACTTACATTAGATGGGATTACAACTCCGGCATTTAATATAAGATCAACTCTTTCGACATTATTAGACGTCCCGCTTGTCGCATTTGAGAATATATTATCGACCCCTCGATTAATTACATAACTGTTGATTAGCGATTCTAAATTATCAATATATTCTGCTTTAAAATAGATGCTGTTACCATTGATCAGACTGTATTCAAAAAAACCTGTGAATTTGTTACTATTCTGTGCAAGGGTAGATGAACTAACTTTACGATTAATAACGATCCTGTCATAGGGCAGGGATCCTGATTGAGACAAAGGAACATAATTCATACTGTTGAATTGAAATGCCTGCAGCTTGGGAACATTACCAACCGTATTAGCTCCGGTTCTTCCAAAATTAAGATTGTAATTTGTAGAGCTCAAATATCCTGTGGTGCCTGTATTATATCCGGCTCTTATTACATTGCTTGTTGTTGCTGACTGAGTCTGATTAACGAGATAATTAGAAGCAGTTTGAGCAGGTAAATGTGAACCTATGCTCAAACATAAAAAATAAAGAGAATTTCTTAATGACATGTTTTTGTGTTTATTATTTAGTATTTTTCAGTTGAGCCTTAGCGGTAGATTTTATTAGCTTTGATCATTTAATCACGACTGCAAATCTATTATTAGCGTACTAAAAGCCAAAGATTGTGTATTACCATATTCAGGAAAGTGGTAATGGTCTATTTAAATAGTGAAGTTGATTTCTTCGATTTATCGTAATGATAGCATGTGCATTCTTAAATATATTTTAGCTGAAAAACTTTACGAAATCATGTGAATGCGTTTGTAACATAAGATTTAAAATTGTGGTCGAAATTACTTGCAGAATACTTTAATAACCATTACAGAATGTGTATTATATCAATATCTTGTAATTTTTTTCCTTATAATGATAAACTTTCCCGATATCGGTAAATATTGATTCTTATTTAATATGAATTATTTTATCTTTTGGCTGGAAAATTTTAACTTTATCGCACAAATAATGAGAAGTTGATGAAAAAGCTATTTTCACTAATTATATTTTTTCTATTTTTAATTTTACAATCACAGGATAAAGAAAAGTTTGATAAGATTTATGTAAAGACCTATCTGGAAACTTCACAGAAGGATTTTAATAAAGCTTTAAAAATCGCAGATTCACTATTCATTAATTCTGCAGATCCTTTACTTAAAACAAGAAGTTTAATGCTTTCTGCTTCCTTATATCAGCAGAAGGGTGATTACAAAAAAGCTGTTGACTTTGCTCTGTTAGCCGAAAAAACGATTACTGAAACAGATGATATATCCTGGAAAGTCAGAGTTTATGGCTTTTTGGCATCGCAGTACCGCATCCTGAAATTATATGACCTTTCAAAGAAGTATATTGACGAAGCTATGACTAGCAGTAAAAAGTTGGGCGATAGTCTTGCAAGAAAACAGGTAGGAGGTTTGATGATGCAGGAAAAAGCGTATTTTGAAATTCAAAACAAAAATTTTAAGAAAGCTGTATTGCATGTGAAATCATCACAAGAGCTTTTAAAAAATGTAAAGAAAAATCATGATTTTTTCACCGCAAACAATGAACAATTGCTGGGTCTTTGTTTTTATCATCTTAAGGACTATAAAACTTCACTTCAGCACTATAATGAGGCGGAAAGGCAACTGAAAAATTTACCCGAATCTTTTTTAATCGGTCTCGTTTATAACGGAATCGCTAATACATATATGGATATGGGTAATTTTAAAGATGCCGAACGAGAATTGCAGAAGGCAAGAGTAATAGCTGATAAAACGCAATATCTAAATTTAAAAACTGAAATATACGATACCGCTCAGCGTCTATATCTTGCTAAAATGGACTTAGATAAGATAAAGGAATACAAATCTAAACACGATCGTGCGCAAGACCAGCTAGATATTGGGACGAGCCAATTTTATAACGCTTCCCTAAAAGATGCTGAAACAAAGAGCACTGTAGCGAATAATAATAGTAGTACCAAAAACTTGGTCATTATATTTGTTATTATACTGTTAGCTGTTTTCTGTATCTATTTTATGTATTATAAAAAAGCGGAAAAAAGGACTTATGTAAGATTTAAAGCGATTATTGCTGAACTTAACAAAAGACGGACTTTAGAAAGTGAAAGTGATAATCTGAAGGATTCAGGAGTAGAATCTGCGCCACCTCATCGCACTGCGGAGAATGTGGAAGATCTTCCGATGATGACAAGTGGGACGGAGGAAAAATTGTTGGATTATCTTGAGAAGTTTGAAAAATCAGACCAATATCTAAAAAATGATATTTCATTGCCGGGTCTTGCTGCTTATTGCAAAACCAATACAAAGTACTTATCCCGGATCATCAATATCCACAAAGGGATGGATTTTAATAATTACATCAATAAATTGCGGATTCAATATATAATAGAAAAACTTAATAACGAACCTGAATATATGAAGTATAAAATTGCTACTCTTGCGGAGGAAGCAGGATTTTCTTCACAGAATAAGTTTGCAACAATTTTTAAAAAAGTAACTTCAATATCTCCTTCTGTTTTTATTAAATATCTTCAGGATCAAAAAAATATCGATCAGCAAAATCATTAGGGCTATTATATTCCCGAAAATGATAATACCATATTTTTTTTCTTTAGTTTTTGCTTTCTAATTTTGCGGTTATATGAAAATATCAACCATATGATAATTTGTTATGGTTATTCTTGGATTTAATAGCCGGATCTTAATCATGAAATTTAATAATAGAACAAGAGTTAGGTTGTTGACAATCCTTTTTAGTAGCATTAATTGTTTACTAATTGCAGCATTATTTTTAAATTTTAATACTGAATTCAAATTAACTGTACTTGGAAGTATTATAATTCTTCTTGTGTTTGCGCTCTTTACAAACTATACGGAATTTGCTAATAATAGTGACTGTTTAACGATAAAAAAACTATCGTTTTACAAATTTCTCTCGATCAGACATTCTCTTGAAATACCCAAAATTTATATACATGATTATGTAATCTACAACACATTTTTCACATACTATTTAACTCTGCAAATTGATAAAGGTTCCGGAGGGATAAATGATATTACCATTTCATTGTGGGGTTTTACCGATTATGAAGTGATTTCTATCGCCAAAATAATTGAGTCCATTAAAAAAGAGAACTTAGAGCAAGATGCTAAAATCATGAACATCCTGCTTCAGTTGAGTAAATAGCTAATGTTTTATGTTGAAAATTATTAAAACACTTGATCTTATCAACATCCAAGTTCTCTATAGGTAGTTGATGATGGATTTAGTTTTTATTCCACTTCATCCTGATAAGTTTTTATTGTTTCATCAAAGAACTTAATTGTAATTTGTTCTGCAATTTCAAAATCAATTTGATGCTCAGGATTCTGCTTTGTTTCCTCATCCAATATTCTTACCTCAAAAGGATCATGTTTTACTGCAGACAAGGCACCATTGAATTTCTTTTTCTTCTTGTAAACTACCTCAATGTTATCAATCAACTTTGTACGTGTAAGAAGGTCATCTTTAATATTATGAGTAATTTTCATAGTGTAAAAAATAATTATTTGTCGACAATGATTTACAAATATTAAGCCAGCACAGGTTGGTATTGTACATTTCTAATCAAATAATATGTAATCTAAAATGAAAAGGTTTTCCGGATAGTCCGGAAAACCTGTAAGTATTATTGAATTTCGATCAGTCTTGGTGACTGGGCTAGAGCACTCTCTTTTTTGGGAATGGTAAGCCTTAAGACACCATTCTCATATCTGGCCTGAATGTTTTCGTCATCTACAACATCTTTTGAAAGCTCGAAGCTGCGTTGAAAAGACTGATAGCTGAATTCTCTTCGGGTGTATTTACCGTCTTTTTCTTCCTGCTGATCCTCTTTAGAAGATGAAATAGTGAGCATGTTGCCATCAAGAGTAATGCTGAAATCTTCTTTCTTCATTCCCGGTGCTGCAACTTCCACTTCAAAAGCTTTTTCAAGCTCTTTAATATTAACGGAAGGAAGTGTGGTGCGAGAAGCAGAAAAGTTATTATTACCCCAATTAAACAGTTCGCGGTTGAAAAAATCGTCGAACATTGAACGCTGATTGGCAGGGAGTAGGCTGCCGTTGGTTCTTTTTACGATTGTTGTCATAACAAACAAAATTTAAAAGTTAAACAATATTTTAAATGATCTCACTTTTCAGAACTCAAACAATATACCACCAACTTCAGTAAGAAAAAATGTCATTTTCATTCTTGTAAAGTATTTCAAAATGTCATTTTTCAGAGTTTTATTGTGTGAAAAAATGTCATAAATTATTATTTGCTTTAGATAAGGAATAAAGCCTCCTCGTTGATATGCAGATGATATAAGAGGTTGAAATATGCTCTATTTTAAGTTGTGAAAATTAAATAAGATTGTCTAATGTATATTTACATTTTCTTTGATATATAAAATACATTAGCACAACAATAAGCGAGTGTAAAGTAAACCATAGTATTCCGGAGAAAAACAAAGAAGTACCAATATCCTCATAAATAAACAGGATTTATTATAATAATTGCAAGCATCAAAGAGATGGGAAATAATGTCATCATCAATGAGGAGAAAACTTTATTGTTAACCATCAATTAATTTTTTAATCATTCCGTTGAAAATATATCCGTGAAAAGGTAAAACAGCATACCAATATAGTCTTCCAAGAAGGCCTACAGGCCGAAATGTTGCTTCCTGTATCAGTTTTCCATCCTTAATTTGGAAATCAAGCCATGCTTCTCCCGGCAATCTCATTTCTGCGAATAAGAGTAATCTTTTTTCATCACGGCTCGCATACAATACCCTCCAAAAATCAAGGGAATCACCGGCTGAGATCATATCTTTATTTTTTCTGCCTCTTTTCAGACCTACACCTCCGAATAGTTTATCAATCCATCCTCTGATGCTCCACAAATAATCTGCATGATACCACCCGTTTTTACCGCCTATTCCGAAGATCTTTTGGATAGTATGTTGCTCATTGACGATATTCCTTTCTTTTCGGTCTTTAAATACTCCTTTATTCGGCACCTCCAAAAAAGTCCAGACGTTTTTTGAGTATCGGTAATCACCAAATGAGTCGTACCACGTAGAAAGTACGTCATTTTGCTCAATTTTATCAAAGCTTAGTTTTAAACTTTCGCGGTAGGTGAGGAGTTTAATATTTAGCTGGCTTGCAAGCTGATTATCCTCCGCAACCACATTGATTTTCATGCTGTCTACAAGATTTTTTGCAAGAGCGTAGGTTGTAGAAGTAATAAAATACAGCCAATATGAAGATATTTTTGGACTTAAAACCGGAACAGAAATAATGGTTCTTTTTAACTTTCTTTCCTCAGCGAATATCAAAAGCATTTCTTTGTAAGAAAGAATGTCAGGTCCTGCAATATCAAAATGATGGTTAAAGGTAAATTCTTTATCAATTACACCCGTTAAAAATTCAATAACATTACGAACAGCTATCGGTTGGCAAAGTGTTTTCAGCCATTTGGGTGCTACCATCACAGGCAGTTTCTCTACAAGATCCCTGATGATTTCAAAGGAAGCAGAACCCGAACCAATGATAATACCAGCGCGAAGAACAGTGAGTTTGTAGTTTGGAGATCTCAGGTGTTCTTCTACATCTTTTCTGGATTGCAAATGCTTAGATAACGCTTCAGAGTTTACAATTCCGGTAAGGTAAATGACCTGCCTGCACCGGGTTTCTGAAACGATATTTGAAAAGTTTTGTGCAGAAATTTTTTCAGACTTACTAAAATCTTCATTTGCAGACATAGAGTGAATGAGATAATACGCAATATCTATATCTTTATCCAATGTTGCCAGCGTTTTTTCATCAGTGAAATCCTGTTCGATGATTGTAAGTTGGTTTTTGTGGCTTGCGTAAAGGCTGGTATCAAACCTTCTTTTGTCCCTTACAGAGCAGATTACATCATGCCCGGCCGAAAGAAGTTGAATGAGAAGTCTTTTACCAATATAGCCGGTTGCGCCTGTAAGAAATATTTTCATAAATTTAATGTAGATGATGGTGTTTTTGTAAATGAAAGATGGCAAGAAGCCGGCCAAAATATTAATAATCTTAACGGAGAGAAAAGTATTGTGACAAGTATTTTTAGCCCTGTTTTATGAGATCAGGTGAAATTTAATTTTGTAAAATGAAACCAGCTATATTTATTATGAATTATCTCTACTTAAGGCGTTTATCTGTAAAAGACGAGCCGTCTGAATTTTAATTTCTTTGTAGCATTAAATTCAAACTCTTTTTCATTGTCAAATGATGAAGACATTTAAATGAAATATCATTCGATAAATGTTTATATGTTGAGGATCTATAACAGAACCCTTTTATGTATATTTACATTAAGTGAAATTCATTATGAAACAGAAAGTTCATTATGTTATAATTCTACTTTTATCTTTATCGTGTACGTCAGATGATAAAAAAGATCATAGTGCTGATATGGTTGGTCGATCCCGTCAAAAGGTTACTGCCGGGAAAAAATTTGACCTTTTCAATATCACCTTCAAAGAAACCTTTAAAGATGTGGGTTTACATTATAATAAAGAAAATCAATCTGCTCAAACATTGACAGGATACGGCACCTTTGTAAGTTCGTCTCCCGATATATTGATCTTTAATCATCAGTTACTTACTGGTAAAGTTGACGAAAATCAAAATCAGGTTGTATTGCATTATAGCTTAAATAAACAGGTTATTTCTGCATTTGAGATACAGCTTTATACATCTGATGCTTTACAAAAAGTAGATTCAATCTTAATACATACACTCGGTCAGCCAGGCTTTACAAATACGTCTTCGAAACATCCGGGGCTTGCAATAGATAAAAACGGAAATATGATGGATGGCCCCAGAACCGAAATCACATACCAGTTATGGACAAATAAAAAGAGCGGAATTTCATATCATCTTCTACAATACAGACGCTCTGAAAAACTGCTTTTCGCCGAACTTACTGCTTTCAATGACAGAAGCAATGATGCAGATGACTGGGCTTCATTTAAAAATTATGACAGGTACAAAAAATCTACTAAAGACAACAACCATGAATAGACTTTCAGCAGTATTAATAATACTCCTCAGTATCGGATGTAATAAATCGACGCTCGATTTGAGTACGATTGATTTTAGTCAGCCAGCCTCGAAATATCTGAAAGATATATCTCCGTCTAAGGGTGAAATACAATATGGTCATTGGGAATTGGTTAAAAATAATTCGGCAGAAGATGATTTGGAATTAAAGCTGGTGGGAAAAGAAGAAGTAAGTAAAGTCTATCATATTAACGATCCGTCTGATAAGAGCCAATTTAGTTTTTTTGGTTATCCTTCAATCGGGATGATGGGAATAGAGATTGTAGAGTATCAAAATAAAATTGCTTTTTATAGTATCTATCCGGAAGGATCCAAAACATCTGAAATTCTTTTAAAACTTAAACAAAAACTCGGTGAACCAAGTGGCGTAGTTCTTGATACTTTGGGAAAGACCAACATATTGCTGTCACCCATATTGAAAACCCTTCCCAAAGATGATATTACATATTTCACCGATGAATATGACGATCAGCAGGTATCTTTTCCAGAACATTATATATGGAAAAGAAACGGTATGATTTGTCAATTCACACTCTTACAGGGAAGTGAAGTTGTTAGCAGTAAAATTGTTGCGATTGATATTAAAGCATTTAAGGACAGAATTATATTCGGTTATCATGTGCCTGATAAAGACCCCATATTAGGACGCTTTTTGAACTAATTATTGATAAAAATCATTCTTAGCAATGTTTTCCAATTTTCATTGAAGAAGACAACATTATAATTGTTATCCGTTAGCAGAAATTCTGAACATGCTTTATTCTGGTAAAAAAAATAGAGCAGACAAAGAGCTTAAAACCAAAGAATAAGCAATTTTTTAATTTCTTTAAAATTTATGTATTAGTATCCCACTAATTTCTCGTGAAGTTGACTTGATCAAGTTTAATTTTCGAGAAAAATATCATTTAATAAGTATTATTTTAAATACTGCGTATCACACGACAAGGATTACCAAATGCTAAAACATTGGAAGGGATATCTTTGGTAACAACGCTACCTGCGCCAATAACAGTATTGTCACCGATATTTACGCCCGGTAAGATAGTGCATCCGGCGCCGATCCAAACATTATTCCCTATGGAAATAGGGTAGGCATATTCTAAGGCATTATTTCTTTTCTCAATATCAAAGGGATGTCCGGCTGTATAAAAACCACAGTTAGGAGCAATGAGAACGTTATCACCAAAGGTTACTTTTGCACAATCTAAAATAACAACATTCATATTGGTATAGAAATTCTCACCAACCTCTATATTGTAACCGTAGTCACAGTAAAATGGTTGTTCGATGTGAAAATTTTCACCCGTTTTATGAAACAGTTTTTTTATCAGATTTTTTCTCTCAGTAATCTTTGAAGGTAATAATTGATTGTGTTGAAAGCAGAGATCTTTAACCGCCTGCCTTTCAACGATTAAATTTTCATCATTTGCATTATATAATTTTCCAGCAAGCATTTTTTCTTTTTCGTTGTCGTAAATCATTATCCTTTATTTTATAATAACAAATGTATAAGCTCGGGAACTATCTGTCAATACTGAAAAATAACCATTTAATATCTTTTGGAAATAGAAAGTAAGCCTATCATTCATGGTAAACTCATATCTAATTGATGCAAGTTATTATTTCTCGACTGGACACATACATAACTTTGAATTACTAAAAAAAAAACCAAAACAAATGTATATGCTTTGGTTTGATGAAGTGATGGTTATTACGTAATTACCTGTTTTATTATATATTAAGTGTTTATGTTGGCTATCAAAACGATGTATTGAGCAGTAGAAATTATTTTTCAGAATATTCGGGCTCATTGCCGTTATTGCACCAATACATGGCACTGTAGACATTGTCTTTTGAAAATATCTTGAAATTTTCTTTAGTTTTGAAACTATTGATTTTTTGCAGCCCTGCATCGTCGATTACAATAGCAGCACGATTACACTGTTTTGTTTTTTCAAGGTCTGAAACTAATGTTGTAAGCCAAGCTATGTCAGTTTGTTCTACATCTGTATTCAAATACAGTAGATAATTAAGCTCATCAAACCTTGCCAGCTTATTGTTTACATGGGGAATGATGATATTTTTAAAATCTTGTTGATCGATTTCGCCACTGGCGTTAAATGCCGCAACATTTTCCGGAGCATCGTTGAGTAAAGTTATCATATGATTTATTTTTGGTGTGAAAAGAATTTAGCAATTATCAAACCAAAAAATTCAGACAGTGGTAAAGTCAGATGCTAATATATTTAAATGTATCAGATTTTACCTTTTACATAAAAAAATATATAATTGAGCAACTAAAATGATATTATAAAACCAAAAATATTTAGTTTTTTTTATTCGGCAAAATCAAGTAAATGAGTGCTTTATTTTTTTGATGATCAAAACCAACAATAATCATTACTAATGCAGCTAATAAAAGTATTAATCCTTCATTACCAACATAGTGATATAGCAATAAAGCAGCTGAAATTAAGATCCAACCAGACAGATAATAATAATTTGCAGAACGGAGATTTTTATATTTAAGATCATTTTTGCGGTAAGGAATGATTATAAAACTAATATGTGCAAGAATGGCTCCTGTTAAAATATCAATTAGATGATGTTGGTAGGTGGTCAAGGTAGAAATTCCTAAAAAAATCAACCAGATCATATAAAAAAACCGCCACCTGCTAAGATCTTTAAACACAGACCAGAATATAAAGGCAAAAGCAATATGCAACGAAGGGGATTGATTGAAAGGTGAATCAAATCTTTTTAAAAACGAAAATGGCAGTCTCAAAATAATATTTGAAACTTCCGGTTTTGGAAATGAAAATCGTAAGGGAACCATAATGAAAAATATGCCTGCCGTAATAATTACAAAAAGCATTCTCCAGGTTAGTATTTTTAGTTGGTGTTTATTTTTACACGAGAAAAATACAACGCAGAAAAAAATACCGCTCGCCATGTAAGGAATGATCGACAAGGGTATGAATGGAATCATTCTTTCAAAGTCAAAAGTAAATGATGGCACCTCATCTAACGAAGAGGCATACCATGTGCAAAGATTGTAAACAGCCATGAATACAATGGTACAGAGCGTTAATGCAAATGCCTGCTGCCTAATTTTCAATTGCTTTTCAGTCATTTGTTAGTCTTAATATCTTGATATTTAACAATAAACCAACATGAATAGGTAAAAGTTCTTCCTTTGTCAGCATAATCTTATGTTTTATGATTAAACAATTAAAAAGTTGATAGAGAATCAAATAATAAACCATTGCATGTTAAATTTTTGATATGTGGTATTTGTTTATCTAAAACCAAGTTTTCTTATTAAATTGGTATTTTATTACTAATCACGGAAAATTTAATGATGATCACATTATCACATCAGAACATATTGCTGATGTTATCAAGTCATCTCCGCAGTTTAAAGGCTATAGAATGTTATGGTGGCTGGATTCTGAAAATAAATTTCAATTGTTGATAATAAGATTATCAGCGAATTTAAAAAGCTAATGTGCTAACTGTTTTTGGCAACAAACCCTATGAATATATTAATCCATATCTTGCATCTGGCTTTCGATTGCGCCAGTGGTAATGTTACTTATAGAACCGATGGATATCTAGGCAACTTTATTATTGTCGATCCCACGGAAAGGGTTGTTACAGTCCGGACGATCAGCCACGAAAGTTTTAGAAATAATAATGATAATTTTGCGGATTGGGAAACATATTTTGAATTTATCTCAATAAATCGCAGTGATCAGTAATTTATGAATAAATTATTAGAAAAAATCAAGAATATTGAACACGGTTTCAGACATATCATTGAAGCAGGTAATATTATTATCAAAGATCCTTCGATCGATCATTTAGAATATGCAGAATCACTGCTCGGTGATGAGAGTTATCAGGTAAGAATGTTAGCGACCTATCTTTTAGGACAATTATCACTTGAAAACAAAGATGCGCTTGAAATACTGGAAAATAAAGTTGCTAAAGATGGAAATTGGAGGGTACAGGAAATGTTGGCTAAAGCTTTCGACTATCATTGTCAGGCAATTGGTTACGAAAAATGTTTACCTATCATTCAGAAATGGATCAATCATGAAAACCCCAATGTAAAAAGAGCTGTTATTGAAGGATTAAGAATCTGGACAAGCCGGCCTTATTTCAAAGAAAATCCCGAAGTTGCAATTAGACTGATTGCAAAATTCAGATCAGATGACAGCGAATATTTGAGAAAGTCTATCGGCAATTCATTGCGGGATATCAGTAAAAAACATAAAGTTTTGGTAGATAATGAAGTTGCAAATTGGAATTTAGCAGACAAAAAAGTTATATTTATCCGGAAGTTGATCTACAAGTAATGGATTTCAAAAAATTAGTTTAATAGGTGATACTTAAATAATTATTTTAATTCCTTATAATAATTTCGGTATATAAAGTAAGATAAAACGATCGATAATGATTGCAATCGACAAATTTAATTCAGTAATCTGAAAAAGAAAATTCTTCATTGATTACATTGCCGGACTTGTCTTTTTTACGATATTTAATTATTAAAATTTTAGAGAATAGTATCCAAAAATTCACCTTGTTCGATGGCAACCTGATTGCCCCATTTGGTAATTGCTTCCAGCACGGGAACAAAACTTTTGCCGAATTCAGTCAGGCTATAAATAACTTTTACAGGCGGTTTTTTACCATAAACCGTTCTTGATAGTAAACCATCCTTTTCCAGTTGCTTTAATTGCAGGCTCAATGTCATCTCTGTTACAGCAGGCATTTCTCTCCGGAGCTCACTGTATCTTTTTGGTTCATCTTTTAAATGATAGAGTATAACTGCTTTCCATTTTCCACCTACCAGATCCATTGTCAGGCTTACAGTACAGGGATATACTTTTCCCTTCAGTTTGACATATTCTCCATTACATTCTGATTTCATTCTCTATTTTAACCTATCATTATAGATAGTTATTGCAAATGTAGCGTACTCAACTTAGTTTTGCAACTATAATTATTATAGTATAAAAAATAAATATGGCATTGATTATTTTAGCACATCCGAACATTGAAGTTTCTTTAGCAAACAAGACTATTATTGAAGAATTGCAGAAGGAAAAAAATCTAAATATTGAAGTGAGGAATATCGCAAAAATGTACCCTGATTTCAATATTGATGTTCGAGAAGAGCAACAGGCATTATTAAGGCATCAGACTGTAGTTTTTCAATATCCTTTTTACTGGTATAGTTTGCCAGCTATATTAAAACATTGGTTTGACGAGGTTTTTCTGTATCAATTTGCGTACGGTTCTAAAGGTGATAAACTAAAAGGCAAGAATTTTGTACCAAGTTTTACGGTAGGCTCATCAGAAGAAAGCTATACTGCACTGGGATTTCAACACTTCCGTGTTTTAGAATTCTGCAAATCATTGGAGCAAACTGCATATCATTCACAGATGAAATACGTTGATCCCATTTATTTTCATGGAACTTCATTAGCGGCAGGGTATACCGAAGAAGAGATTAGAAACAAAGCAAAGACTCATGCAGGTAGATTAATTGAATTGCTACGGTCTTGTGATTAAAATGAATTTTGATTTGACAATATCCTTAAAAATATCTTTATTTTTCAAATACTTGACATTATCAACAGATGTAATTATCCTTAGTACATTAAATTTAGTAATCTATAATCAAATTTAAACAAAACGATCAATCACCATCTCCCTTAAATTTCTTGATATTGGTATTTGATGAGAATTAACTTTGAGAATATTCCCGTCAATAGCAACGACATGATCTAAATTACCAATGTAGCATCGGTGAACCTGTAGGAAAATATCCTCGGGTAGCTTATCCATCATTTTTTTTAGAGTAATATTTACAATTTCTTTAGAATTTGATGTATGAATGATGACGTAATTTTCCATACTTTCTACTACATTAAATTCGTAGCCTTTAAGCGCATATTGCTCATAAGCAGAGACAATGATAACCTTTTGGAAATTGTCAATAGAACTTAAAAATTCCAGTCCTGTCATGTACGGCATCTCAATATCAAGAAAAATGAGATCTATAGATTGATTTGTACAGAAAAAATTGAAGTGAGAGAAAATGCTCTTTGATTGAATTCTAAATAAATTAACCTCCTTTGCGCCCACTGCCACTTACCATTGTACGTATATTTGAAGGCTTGTCATCTTCACCTGCTATTAATTGTACTTCAGACATATCTTTTTTAATCACTTTTTGCGATTCGGATAATGATGTATTGGTAGATTCTTTTTGAACCTTATTTTTAGCTTGATCTTTCATAATACTAAATTTTATACTTGATATTATTGGGTAAACACAAATGACGAAGAATAACCCATCGAAATGTGATGTCATAAAGGTATAATAAAAAACTAATTTACTCGTTGTGCATTTTAAATCATTGTGTTTCGAAAATAAGTGAAACGGCTTTGTTTAGCTTAATCTGAGTATTTATTTACAATTCTTTGTCTTTCCTTGCGATAAAAAAACGCAAGGAAAGACAAAGTTTTTATAAAAAATGTATTTTTTCTTTGCCAAACGAAGGCATTTCATTTAGCAAAGAAATACAAAGCTTTAATTGTCAGTAACTTGATGCAATTCACAAAATGCACAATGGGTTAAATACAATGATCTAAGTTTTTTTTAACAGTAGAATCTCAAAAATCTCAGAAATTATTTTTAAATAATAACAAGTTTTTCAGCTGTAAATTGACAATAAATAGTTTTAATTCAAGCAGTTGCGTTTTTGTATTAAATCTTACCTGCGAAAGTAATTTCTAATTTTAAATAAGTGGTCTACTTTATGCTAGAATGTTGTCAAACTCTGTACAAAACAGTACATTATAATCTACTATTATGAAAAACTCGAACAATCCAGAAAATGTGTCAGGCATCAATAAAGAAATAGAACGTCAAAAGGCTCTTAAAGCATTAGAAAAAGCAAAATTGTTGAATAGAAAAGTTGTGTTTTTGGCGAAAGGCGCATCTGGAAATTTAAATCCGAATAGCCTTTTCTGATATTCCATGTTTAATAATTCTGCGCTGAGTTGTTATCATTTATAAGTGTTAATAAAAAAAAGCTATCCGTCAATGCCAAGACACTGTGTTTAATATCTTCTTTTAGCGCAATTACTTGTCCTTTTTCCATTTTTAAACTTTGCTGTTCACTCATAAAGTCAATACGACCTTCCAGAACCTGAATCGTTGCTAAGCCATTAGCTTTATGAGGCTTTAGTTCTGCTTTTTCGTGAAGACCGACCAGTACAATAGTCATCACTTGTGATTTGTAGATCGTGATAGAATTTCGGTCACTTTCTTTCCATGTTACTTCGCTTTTAATTTGTTCAATAAAATCGTTCAAATTCATTTCAACAACTTTACAGTCTAATATACGATCGCCTTCCGGACGAAGAGGAGTGGCATCATTTGATTTTAATTCCATATTTTATTTATTCTAAAATTGTTTATAATTTAAGATCTCCAATGATATCATTGCTGGTTTTAAAATAGGTAAACTGTTTTGTTTCTTACATGCTGTGTATTGATTCTGACGTAAATAAGCTTCAGATCTTCTGTTATTATATTAAACAGATGATGAAATAATATTATAAAAGAAATAGACTGATACTAAAAACCTTCCACTATGGGAAGGCAAATACATTAAATCAAAATCATAGGATTTCTATAACAAATTTACAGCTCTGGTCATATCCTTCTTATGATAGTAATCATATTTATAGTTATGAACTGTAATTAGCATCTAAAAAAAATATTTGAATAAACCGTTGTGCATTTTGAATCTTTATCATTATCGTATTAATGATTAAAAAATAGTGTTACCATAAGATTATGATCATTATCATAGGACGGATATAAAGCATATTATAGTTTTGAAAAACATTTTAAAATATACGATATGAAACTATTTATTACAATGAGCCTTATTGTTGGGCTTACAATGATCAGCTGTGGAAAAAACAACCAAAAAGAAGATGGGACTGGCCCCGACTCTAAACCATCGATCAATTCAACAGATATGACCTCGGAATCAGATACGTCTGACACTTTAAATACTGCAAGATCTAATACCGCTGATACAATCAACAATCAAAATGTTGATCCTGCATCAACGCCAAGATAATTCTTCTGTATTACTGTTATCTGGACTCAATATTTATCTGGAGGCTGGTTTATATCAATAAGCCAGTCTCTATTGTATTAAATGCAGTCAATAGTTTTTCGATTTTATTTGATGATAAAACCATTGTCATTTAATATTTCGAAAACTTTGATTAACCTGAGTTTGGGTTAAGCAAAAATTGTAAAACACTAGCTTTTATGATATTATGTATTTAATGCAAAGGCGAATTATTTTTTAATAATAAAGAAGAATCAACAAGGTGATTTTATAAATCTTTTGCTCAAGCTTTGCGAAGCAAATTTATTGCCTTTGCTTTCTAAAATAGAAAGTTTGATTATAAATCTTAGCGTCTAATGATCTATTATCAGAATCTCTTATCCCGAAGTGAGGTTTAATTACAATTTCTGAACGTTCTTGTCTATAACTGATCAAGAAAGTTTATCTCCTTTAATCGGTAACACGAATGAGAAGATTGTGCCTTCGTTTTGAGAACTATTGACCTCGATGGTACCACCGTGAAGCTCAATAATTTCTTTACAAAGATAAAGACCTATCCCAAATCCGGCTATAGATTTACTATTAATGTCTTTTACTCGGTAATAGCGCTCAAATATGCGTTGCTGATCATCATTGGATATTCCTATTCCATAATCATGCACACTAACTTTTAAACTGTTGTTGCCAACTGTTATATACTCAATGATAATTGACATTTTAAGAGGGGAGTACTTGATGGCATTTCCGATAAGGTTATGGAGTACCTGCGAAATCTTTTCGCGGTCTGCAAGTATTTCTATTGGCCCCGAATGCTTGAAAACAAAATTATGTGTTGAGATCGTTGAAAGAACTTCATCCTCAATTTCAGAGAATAATACTTGGAAATCGAAGGCTGTTTTATCAATATGCATTTGCCCCGAATCAAGTCTTGAAACATTAAGGAAACCATTGATCATACCGTTCATATAATCTACCTGTTTCAAAGATTTCTCTAGCATGTTTTGCGGCATCGGACTTTCTGTTTTCAGTCCTATCCGTTGCAGCATCTGGAGATATGCCTTCAGTGATGTGAGCGGTGTTTTAAGCTCATGGCTTACCATTCCCATAAAATCATCTTTTCGCTGTTCCTCTTTTTTTTGTTCTGTAATATCTCTTAAAGTACCATTTAAACTAAGAGGATTTCCTTTACGATCATAGAAAACTCTACCATTTGCCTGTAGGAGCCTTATCTTTTTGTCTACATTATTTTTAATTCGGTATTCTATAAAATAATGACCGTCAGAATTGTTACTTAAGGAATGTGTAATAGCATCTATTACACGGTCACGATCTTCAGGCAAGATAACCGCTAATGCAAGAGACAGATCTAGATTTTCGTCGGAAGACAGGCCAAACCAATTCCTCAATAGTGAGTTTCCGGAGAAGAGATTTGTCGCTGGCTGGTAATAGAAAGTTGCAAGTTCACCTGCGTCGATGGCGAGTGCTAACATTTGCTGATCATTTTCATTCTTACGTCGCTCTAAAACCTGCTGTGTGATCTCTTCAAGAATTACCAGGACACCTGAAATATCTCCGTCATCAGAAAATATAGGCTGATAGATGGAGTTTACGATAGCCTCTCGTAGTCCGTCATTGTGACGCAGTTTGACTGTAAATTCAGTGTTTATTTTGGGTTTTCCGCTTTGGTAGACTTCTTTAATCCATTTATTTACCGGCTGGCCCTTCAATTCCGGGCGGGCTTTTTCATGTGGATAACCAATTATTTCGGATTCTGTACGACCCCAAATAGTAAGTATAGCTGGATTTGCGATTTCAACAATATGTTCAGACCCTTTCAGCATAGCAATTCCAACCGGAGCCTGTTCAATAATCATCCTGATGTACTCCCTGCTGTCTGCTAGCTGTTTAATAGAATTGCTGAGTTCTTCGTTTGTGCAGGTGAGTTCTTCGAGAGTTGCGGCCATTTCCTCATTTAAAGCCTGTTCCCTTGCTTCTTTTTGCTCTATTTGCCTTAAAAATTCTAGGCGTGAAGTTACATTAAGTGCTGTATTGAGTATGCACCATGTTTTATTGTTGTGATCAGTGAGAGCTTTATATTCATAGTCAAAGTAATCAAGTACTTCTTGTCCGTTTCGTATGAGTTTTGCAGGGGCTTCAGATACAGAATACGTCTTTCCGGAACGCCAAACTTCACGCAACAGCTCCAAAAACGGTTGACCTTCCAGTTCTGGAATTGCTTCCATTAACGTTTTACCAATTACCGAAGAGTCTTTACCCCATAGAGCTAGCATGCCTTCGTTTGCAAAACGTATGATCATATCTTCGCCTGAGTAAATAGACGTCGGTGCCGGAGATGAAACTAATGCCTGAAAGATTAAGTCAATGCTGAAGCTTTTGTCTGAGGGGGTTTCTGGGGTATTCATAAATGTCACAAAGATATATAAAAGTGTTTTTATTGTGCCTAATTAGTGGTATGTGAAATAATAAAAACTTCAGTGATTCATGATAAATTAGGTTAAACTATGAATTCCTTTCGAATGATATAGACTGATAAAAGCAGTCTTTTGGCATTAAGAAAAATAAATTTACTATTCATAAATTGCTTTGCTGTTAATTTGTAAGAATGTCACCTTCAGAAATTTGTAAATGAGTATTGATTTTAAATAGAAGATCGTTCATATCGAAAGGCTTAGCAATAAAATCATCAGCGCCGGCTTCAAAAGCAATGTCATCTCCATGTACACTGGCTGAGAAAACGATGACCGGAATATCTTTCATACTATCTGTAGATCTTATTGTTCTAAGAATCTGTTCGCCTGAAAGAAGGGGCATCCAGAGGTCTAGTAAGATAAGATCGGGCTTGTTTTCCCGAATTTTACCAATAAGTTTTGTACTGTCAATTTCAGTGATTGCGCTGAAATCGTGCATGGTTAACATCATCTCAATTACATCCAATATTTCCTGATTATCATCACAGATTAGGATTTGCTTATTATTCATATCATCAGTTTTCGTGTTGCAATTCAACATGCGAATTGTCACAGCAAAAATAATTCCATTTACTCAACTTTGTTGAAGTTTATTTGTGATGCAGAATTTACTCCTGATACTTTTGTAGGTAAACTTAATTAAATCATCATCCTGAAATAAAAGTATACTATTAAAAATCAATATGTTTTATCGGAAGCATCAAAAGTAAGTAAGTTTATAAATGCAGAGAAAATTGCAATTGTGCGATCAAAAAAAATCTGTACTAAGGTGAAGACTGTCTTTATTAAAGATAAACTGCCTTCATAAATAAATTCAGACATTTGGTCTCTGATTACTGATTTAGACTTGGTTGATCTCAGATGATTTAAAAATTTTTAGTGGCTTAGTTTATGCATATAAATGTAAGGTGAAAATTCAGTGTGATTTTGATCACATTAAAATAGTGATTTAGATCCTTCCTCAAAAAAAATTATACATCCAACTTTGTACTATTAAATTAACAAATATCAAAATGAGTAAAAAAGTATTATTCGTGCTTACGAGTCACGACGAGTTAGGGGATACCGGTTTAAAGACTGGTTTCTGGACAGAAGAATTAGCTGCTCCATATTATGCTTTATCTGATAAAGGTGTTGAGGTAACCCTTGCCTCTCCGAAAGGTGGTCTGCCGCCAATTGACCCCAAAAGTGAAGATCCATCTTCTCAAACCGATGCCACACGCAGGATGGATGAGGACGAAACCTTAAAAAATAAATTAAAAAGCACACATCAGCTTTCAGAAGTGAAAAGTTACGATTTTGATGCGGTATTCTATCCGGGTGGTCACGGTCCTTTATGGGACTTGGCTGAAGATAAGGTGTCACAACAGCTTATCGTTGATTTCTATACCGATGGAAAACCTGTAGCATTCGTTTGTCACGCACCCGGAGTTTTGAAAGACGTGAAAATAGAAGGTGAATATTTGGTAAAGGATAAGAATGTTACAGGATTTACAAATACGGAGGAAGAAGCTGTACAGCTTACTGACATTGTTCCGTTTTTGGTAGAAGACATGTTAAAAAAGAATGGTGGAGTTTACACAAAAATTGAAGACTGGTCGCCGTATGCGGTAGTTGATGGAAGACTGATTACAGGACAAAACCCTGCCTCATCTGAGAAAGTAGCAGAGGAGTTATTGAAATTGCTATAGAATATTTTAAATAAAAAACTTGATATAAATAAGAAATATCCCCATATTATTTGGGGATATTTATTTTTATAGCGATAGAAAATTCTTTAGATCAATTATAACGTGCAAAAACTGATTTTGATAATCAGTTGCTAACGATGCTCATGGACTTTAACCTAAACAATTAAATTTCTTTAGTATCCAGTAAATGGAAAATAGGAGAGAGCGAGATTTAGCTTTGCTGACAAATGCAATATTGATAAAGCAACTATAAAATTTTATCTTTACTATATCTTATGACAGAATTATCAAAAATGTATCACTAAGAATTATTCTTAACCACATCAATCATATGATCGATATCAAATGGTTTTTCGATATAATCATCAGCTTTACAATCTTTGGATAAATTGGGTAGATCACTTGATGTAGAAGTTAAAACAGCAGGTATGTCTTCTGTTTCAGGCTCAGATTTTAATTCTGCAATAACTTCTGATCCTCTTTTGTCGCCCTTGATATAATCATCTACAATAAGCACATCGGGGTCGATATCCTCAATTTGTTCAATAGGCTCCGTTGTTAATGATGCTGTAACTTCAAAACCTTCGTCTTTCAATACCTCATCCATTATATCCAGAATTTCTTCATTATCCTGAATAAGAACAACCTTTTTCTTCATTAAGTAATAAAATTTTATGCAAAGGTAAGAAAAATTATAATCGAATATTTAATGTGATTATAACTTGACTAAATGTTTTGTTTATGTCGTTTTTTGAGGTTCTAAATATTTGACAAATAGTGATTTACTATGATGTAAGTTATTTGATATCCATTAAATAGTTATTATAAAATATTTATTTTGCTCTGTTCAACTTTATCTACAGTTTCTGCATTATTAATTGGAAATTCACAATTAGCAAGAGATTCAACAATCTTTGCCGCAGCAGTATCACAAAAATCAAGACCTGAGTAATCAGGGTTTAATCCGCCTATGAATGGGACAGCCATAATATATAGCCCTTCCATATTTTTATTCATACTGTTGATCGATTGAAAATAATCATTAATGTTTAATCCAGGTACATTTAGGTAATAATTTCCATCTGATGATTTTATTACATTTTCTTCCCTTTTAGCATACAATTCCTTTCCTTTTTCCTGATCCTTGAATTTAAGATAAGCCGGACTAACCATTTCTTCGAAAATCAGACTTTTAAAAGGAAAATCTTCGGGATTCATTTGCTGTTGACCTATCGCATCGACAAAAACTTGATAAAACTTTTTGACCTCTTTACCATTATTGTCTTTATAAAAATAATTGCCTCCTCCTTCTAAAGTGGGCTCAACAGTACTTTCTTTATCGACCTCAATGAGCGAAATAAGCCCGGCGTCGTGCAAAGCCATTATTTCCTTATAGGATGATTGCGGAAGTGATGCTATGATAATGGAAATTAGTGGGAGTAATGTGGTTTTTAATCGTAACATGTCTTCTGCCGAAAAATGTTTCGCAGGATAATTCATTGCATAGCTGAATGCCGCAAGTTTTTCTTTCCAGGTTATAGATTTTCTACGGTCGATAGATTTTTCAGCTTCTTCGTATTCGGCTTTGAAAAGTTTAAAGCTATCTGCACGTTCTCTTGAACCCATCATTTTTTCAACAAAAGCTTCAATGCTCAAATCTTTTATGGACGAATAAAATTCAGGATCTTTCTTTTGTAAAGGAAGTTTAAAGTTGATTTCAAATACATGGTCAAGATCTACAAAACCATTGTTGTTTTTTTTATATTCGGATATCTCCTGAGGACTCATCGTCCATTCTTCAGAATAAGCATCATCCTCAGAATGAAAACGTAAAGCAGGGAGAAAACCGCCTGTAGAAAACAAATCTAATCTGAAATCTTGAGAAGATGGATCTAGTTCATATGTTATTTTATCATCAATTTCTGTGAATTTCCCATTCAGACGGGCAAGAGTTTTTACAGCATCTATTGCGGTGAGTGATGTTCCTCGTACAGCGACCGGAAAGTTTGTAGACTGCTTAAATTTTGACGGCGGGTAAGGTGAATCGTACCATCCCTTTACTGTTCCTTCATATTTTATGGGCCAAACGTGACCTGTACACAAAATAACCTGATCTACAGGATATTCATTCTCATTATCTGCTTTTATTTTAAACCTTGCATTTTTACCATTTTCGGGTATAATATCTTTTACAGCCGTATTTTTAAGTACATTGATTTGAATACCTTTTTTTATGGCAAGATTCATCAATTGGTCAAACTGATCTTCAAGATAATCCCCAAGAAGCAGTCTGGGAATCACCAAATATGGGTTAAAGTTTTCTGCATCCGCAAAATCAGGAAACTGCTTGCTAGGAAACCTGTGTAGATAATCCTGAAACCTGCTCGCAAGATCAGGAAGTTCGTTGGCCGATACGTTAGCAACATGTTCCTTACAAGAACCCTTTTCACCATACGGCATACCAACACCAAGTCTATCATTTTTCTCAAAAATGAAAATAGAATGTACTGAAAGGTTAGACTTTAAAATATGTTTTAGTGAAAGTAGAGCAGCGGGTCCACCACCGATAAGGGCAATACCTTTTATATTTGATTTCATATTATATTGTATGGTCAAGGCGAATATTCAAAAAGTGTTCCTCATCATATTCTTTATACAACTAAAATAAATTATACAATTATGATTGTAAACATATAGTTTAAAAATTTTAGTGACTTCATTATAAAAAAATATCAAATGTTTTTAACGTAAAAGTTATCCCGGGTCAGAAAGAATTATGGTTTGAAGGAAAGTGGAAGAAATAACGATCATATTTAGATCATTTAGCCTTTAATATCTTAATTTTATATCTTTAATCCTAAATGCTTGTTATGAAATACTTTCACTTTGTATTATTTTTCTTCTGTATTTCGACTGTCATGGCACAGAAGAAGTATGATTTGCAGCTACGTTTTATAACTGATAAAAAAACAATTGCTCCAAATGTAAAAGTCACTTTCTTGAAAAACATCAATACAGAATCTGGCGCTGTTGTAATCGATGAGGTAGTTTCTGACAGTAAAGGTGTATTAAATCTAAAACTTTCAGATAAATACTTTGATAAAAACGGTTGGCTAGGTATACAGGCTTTTTATGATGAAAAAGATGTCTATTACCTGAGCTATTATGAAGAAATTTCAAAAAAACAGATTCCTTTCAAGAAAACGGTAGTATTTGAGCATGTAATCCCTCCAACATTAGAAGAAATAGATGAGAACAATGTGCCGCCACCTCCGAGGTTGCCATAGCTGAAAAACAGCATCATTAAATGCTAATTCATAATCTCTTATTGTTAATTAAATGGTAAATGTAATACAGGATGCGAAATTAAGTAAGCCTCAGTGTATTGATCGCCTTTACCCATTCGCTGTAGCCGCACCTTTTGCACTTAATGATCCTAGTTTGCAGAAGCACTGAATATCCACAGTAAGTACATGCATAGACATCTTCATTTGTAATTGTTTGCAGTTTCTTGCTGTACGGCTTTGGTAGAACGGGCAATCCGTACATGACTTCCTTATTTGTAAAATAGTAGAAACTTATATTTCCGGTTGTTTCCAGAATAGCTGTTTTTACCTGACCTACATGCTCAATAGATTCCTGACGCATTTCTGCAAAAAATTCATCCTTAGCAAAAGTATGATCATTTTTAACTCCTAAAACAAACTGTCCGTTTTCAATAACGTAAAGCGGCTCGCCTTCGATTACATTTTCAAACTTTTCGCTCTTACTGGCAAAATAAGTGATCGTTCTGTATACTGCGATAATAACTGCAAAAACAATAACTGAAGGCAGAATTGAGATGTCTTTACTAAACATAGGATCACCTGCCGCCGAACCAAGAGCGATTATGATCGCTACTTCAAATAGTGAAAGCTGTCTTACTCCTTTTTTACCGGAAAGTCTCAGGATGAGTAAAACCATAAGAAACATAATGATCGTACGCACAAAAATTTCAATGATATAGCTGATGTTTAGGTCTCCAATAAAAATTTCATTCCAATTTAAATTCATAATACATGCTTATTTTTCTTCTGCTGATTGATGTGATTATTACATTAATTTAATCTTTTAATGTAATCCAGACCGGCGCATGGTCACTGCTTTTTCCCCAGCCTCGAACTGACGAGTCGACTCCGCTATTTTCAAGTGAAGAAGCAAGATATGGACTGATAAGAATATGGTCAAGCCTCATTCCTGCATTTCTGTCGTATGAATGATACATATAATCCCAAAAAGTAAAAACCTGTTTCTCAGGATTAAGAATTCGTAAAGAATCTATCCATCCTTTTTTCTGAAGGTCGGCAAATGATTTTCTTACTTCCTTTCGGAACAAAGCGTCATCAATCCATTTTTCCGGTTTGTACACATCAATCTCTTCAGGAATAATATTAAAATCTCCGATTAGGATTGCCGGTAATTCCATTTTGATTAATTCGTTCGCCCGTTTCTTTAACCTTTTGATCCATTCAAGTTTATATTCAAATTTTTCACCAGGGTAAGGATTACCGTTTGGGAGATACAGGCAGCATATAACTATTTTATTGACGATAGCCTCAATATATCTGCTTTGTACATCATCCTTATTTCCGGGAAGTGAATTTTGAACTTCTGTAATTTCATGACCTTTTGAAAGTATGGCAACGCCATTCCAACTTTTTTGTCCTTTCCAAATGGCCTGATATCCGGCAGCATTAATCTCTTCGATGGGAAATTTTTCCTGAGGCGCTTTTAATTCCTGCAGGCATACAATATCAGGTTTTGCTTGTGAAAGCCATTTAAGAAGCACAGGAAGTCGGCCATTGATACCATTTACGTTGTAAGTTGCAATTTTCATAAAGTGGTGTTTGAGATAGGGTACAAAGAAAATAGCTGAAAGTTATTTTCAGCTATTTACATTCTTTAAAGTTTATTAATTCAAAGGTTTTCTTCCCATTACCAGATTAATTATAACCACTATAATGGCAATAACCAGTAATGTATGTACAAGATTTCCGGTATCCATACCCGGAATTATTCCTAATAATCCTAACAGCCACACAACGATACAGATCACTGCTACGAGCCACAAAATATTTCTCATAATATTAAAATTTTTGATTGGTAATATTATATATACAGTTTTTGTGCCTTTTTGAAGATGATAGGTTGAAAAACAACATTTTTATTGAAAATTAGGTTGTCATATCAGAAGAATTTTCTGTTCTAAAAATATAAATGCGTCTAGATTTCATTCACCAATCTAAAAGTAAGATTGATACGTTCTTTCATGTGCATTGTGGATTTAGCAATACGGTGCTCCCAATTTGTCTGAAGGTCTCCTTTCATTATCAGCAAAGACCCATGGGGAAGTGGTATACTGTGTTTGCTCTGATGATGATCTAGTCTTCGAAAATCAAATTTTCTGGTTTGTCCTAAACTTAGCGAAGCAATTACAGGGCGGTCACCATATCTGCTTTCCTTATCTCTGTGCCATGCAACCGAATCATTATTGTCTCTATAAAGGTTGAGTAAAACAGAATTAAACTCGTACCCAAAAGCTTCTTCTATTCTATTTTTTAAAGAAAGGAGTTCAGGAGTCCATTCGTTTACTTCAAACTCACTTCCTCCCAAGCGGTAAGACTTTTCGGCATCGCCGTACCAGGCAGTAAGACGGGGAGTTAAAACTTTTTTATCATACATGGTCTGAGTTCTCTGTTTCCATGGAGTGTTTGTGAGCAGTTGAGACAACAGTAAATCTGACTCTTCCAACGTCAGGAAATGTTCTCTAAACTCTAACATGTTTTTTGGGAAATCGTAGAATTCTTCTGCGCTAAATAAACTGAGTTGTCCCATTATCTTTAATATTGTACTAAAATTATATTTAAAATTTCCTCTTTCAAGCCTGGATTATAATTATATCTCGCTTTTGTTTTTTGAACTCCGAATTTCAGATCGCAGCGTTTCAAACATGCTTTTAATCTCCTGATATTCCAAATTTTCTATTCTCAGTTCCTGAGTATTGATGCTGCATGCAAATTCCCAGATTTCATACACTTCTGACCATTTGATTTCATAAGGCTCATAAAATGAATTATCAGAACTCACGAAACTTCCGGAATCATTTTGCTTAGAATATCTTTTATAAACGATGCCATCTTTGGTGATGAAAATATATGTTTTCCCTTTTTTTAGGTCTTTTTTATCTTCCAGATATTTTCCTACAATGTAAGTTCCGTCATTGTAAGGCGGCATAGAGTCTCCATCTGCAGGAAAAGCACGGAATTTTCCGTTTCGTAAAAAAGGAAGAGAGAGGTGTTGCAAGCCTTCCACAAATTCAGGATCGTTGTACCCGCTAAGGTATCCCATACTTGCTTTTTGCGGAACGATTTCGATTTTATTTTCTCCGGCTTCATCAACTTTCATCGGCAGCAATATTCTATTATTCGGTAGATTAATCATATTATCCAACGGATATTTCTGCAAGTCGACACCAACCAGCAGATCGATACTTACTTTATAATGGTTTGATAGCTTTATCAGAAGCTCAATAGGAGGTTCTGATCTTCCGTCTTCATAGGTCGCATACCTTCCCCGTGTAATAGAAATATCATCTGCAACTTTCTGCTGAGAAGCTTTCGTTTTGTCTCTTAAAAACCTAATGTTTTCTGAAAAAATGGACATTGCTATAAATTATAGCAACAAATATACAATATTTGTTACAAAAAGTAATATTTTATAACGTTAAAAAATAGTTGTTAAACTCTTGGAATTTATAGTCTAATAATTAAACGACATTGGCTGAAGCGCTATACTTCAGCCAATGATTAAACCTGTTATTTTTTACTAATATAGAATTTTATATGACTATATAATCTTTCGTCATTTTTACTTCCGCATAAAAGAAATTCAATCCGGCTAAAAATGCAGTTTGTACATCTGCAGCCATAGCGTTTGATCCGTTTATTTCTAAGTCTTTAGTTGCAGTAGCATCGCCAATCACAGTGCAGTTGAAGCCTAGATCTTTAGCTGCTCTTACGGTAGCATCGATGCACATGTGGGTCATCATACCAACAAAAACAAGGTCGGTAACCTGATGCGATTGTAGATATTCTAATAGTTCTGTTTCTCTGAAACTATTCGGATAATATTTTTCAATTACCTTTTCGTTTTCCAAAGGTTTTACATGATCATGTATTTTTTGACCTTCTGTTTCAGGCAAAAAAAAGAAGGAGCCCGGTGCAACTGAAAGGTGCTGAATATGTACTATCGGCAACTTTTCATTTCTGAATTTTGATAAAATCTTTTTTGCATTTTCGCTTGCTTGCAGAGAACCAACCAACTCCATTGCTCCATTTTCAAAATAATCGTTTTGAATGTCTACTATTATTAATGCTTTACTCATAAATGTATATTTAATATGATTACAAAATTAGGCTTGAGCAGTATTTTTTTCTCTACCACTTGGCGCTTATTTACTACCATTTTGATAATCAATCAGAAATTCGCCGGTGGTCATTCCTGTTTGTGTCTTAAAGAAACGCATTAAATGATTAGGTTCTGAAAAGTGCAATTCGCTGGCAATCTCTGAAACAGTAAGCCCGGAATAAATCAAATAATTTTTAATTTCGAAGAGCAAGCGATGTTTTAGTAATTGAGTTGCTGTTACATTGAAATAGGTTTTTACAGCTTTATTTAATGATATCCTGCTGATATTTAGTAACGATGCATAATAGTCGATACGCTGTTGTTCTTTGATGTGCTTTTCTAATAATTCTTTGTATTGAAAAGCATAATTGTTGTCGCTTCTATTCAGTGACAAATCATTTATTTCTGCATACCGACGGTTTAGTTTCTGCAGTAAGTAGTAGAGTAAGGACCGAATAATATGTACGCTATCTGTTTTTTTAGCGATTAATTCTGTTTTTATTTCCGTAAGCAATTCGCAGAATTTGGCAATGCTTTCCTTTGTTTCTGGAAGATGTAGGGGATAAGATAACTGGTAGAAATAGAGTAGACGAAAAGTGAATAATTTGTCGGTGAAAAAATCATTTAAAAAATCTTCCTGAAAAGCCAGAACAGTAAAGTCCAAATGATCTGCTTCTAAGATCCATTGTCTTTTTTGAAAAGGTGAAATAAAAAGAATTTGGTTATCCGAGATCGTTATTTTCTCTTGGTTTAGCAGCAACGCTCCATTCCCTTTTTTAAAAAATATAATTTCGAAAAAGTCTGTATTGTACGCACCAGAATTGATGTAATTTCCTTTTACTTCTTCTGATGTCAAAACATTCAGTAGAAAATCTACACCACATTCTGTTTTGTGAAATTTGAGTATTCTCATATATATTCCATTATGGCAGTTAAATATAAAAGTCTAAACGTGGACTTCTACAATAGATGTCTACTTCTTTGTTATTTCTTCACGATGTTTTATTCCCCAATGTTTCAATGCCTCGATTACGGGTGTTAATGTATCAGCATATGGTGTCCATTTATAGGTGATTTTCACAGGATAATCATTGGTAACAGTCCGTTTTATTAATTTATGCTGTTCCAAATCTTTTAATTCTTTTGCCAACGCCTTTGGTGTAATGCCGGGAATACTTTCCTGAATATCACTAAAACGCTCATTGCCTACGCCAACTGAAATAATAATTGGTAATTTCCATTTTCCATTAATAACATCCAATGCATCTCGTACTGGTTTTACGGTATCCAGACAAGATAAGTAAGGTTTTTTTGTTGCCATAATAAGTTCTTTTTAAACAAATGCACTTTCCTTTAGGAAACTACTATACAAAGGAAAGTAATTTTAATTTAATTTTGTAAGACAATCTTTTAAAATATTATTGATTGGAAAATTTCAGATGTCTATCAGTCTGCATGTTGTCAGCAATTAATCAGATATAAATAAAGATTACATTTATTTTAAAAAATAATATCAATTAAATACAACAAATAAGTCTACATACAATGGAAATAGGAATTATAGGATCCGGAAATATAGGAAGTACACTTGCCGGATATTTAATAGCATTAGGGCATCATGTGTCGATTGCAAACTCTCGTGGCCCTGAAACATTAAGCGATATTGCTGCAAACACTGGCGCAACAGCAACAACATCAGAACAAGCGGCAGGTGCTAAAGATCTTGTCATTATTGCCATTCCGCAAAAGGCAATGGTCAATTTACCGATCGATATTTTGTCTTCTTCAAAAGCAATTATTGTTGATGCAGGAAATTATTATCCATCCCGTGACGGTAGCGTTACTGAGATTGAAAATGGAGCCACAGACAGCGAATGGGTTTCAAAAGTAATCGGCCATCCGGTGATAAAAGCATTTAATAATATTGTAGCTTCAAGTTTAGCCTCAAAAGCAGTTCCTGCAGGTGATACAGATAGAATTTCGCTATCAGTTGCAGGTGATGATGCCGAGCAAAAAAAGATAGTAATGAAGCTTGTTGATGAAATTGGCTTCGACGCTATTGACGGAGGCTTGCTTTCAGAATCGTGGAGACAGCAACCGGGAGAACCTGCTTATTGTCAGGATTTGAACAAAGAAAAACTAAACGATGCATTGCAGAAAGCAGATATCAGCAAACGTGCCGAAAACCTCGCTGCTGCAGACGAAATGGCAAGACCTTATTTCTAAAAACCAGTTACTAAGTCTAAGGGAAAAATGATAGCTTCGGATAGTGCTTGTACATGCTCAGAAAATTGAAGTGAGTCAACTGGAAAAACAGTTAGGAATTGTAGAATATAGAACGATTATTATAAGTATTTTTATGATTTTAAAGAAACAGATATGCTTATACGTCATTTGACAGAACAGGACACTCCCGATTTATTAAATACCCTCAACCATGCTTTTGCAGATTATATTGTACCCTTTCAACTGAATGCAGAACAGCTGCAATTTAAAATAAAGTCTGAAAACATTGTATCTCATTGGTCGTTAGGCGTTTTTGATTCTGAACGGTTGGTGGCTTTTATCATGCATGGCGTAAGAAAAGAAAACGGTAAAACCGTAGTCTACAACGCTGGAACAGGTGTGCTGCCCGAGTATCGCGTACAAGGTTTGGTGGGAAAAATGTACGATTTTATCCAGCCATTCTTTGAAGAAAATAAAGTTAACGAGCTTGTTTTGGAAGTAATAGAAAAAAACCAATCTGCCATTCGTGCTTATGAGAAAAACGGATTTGCTATTCGTCGCAAGTTATTGTGTTTTGGTGGCGAATTAAAACCAATATCTCATCAAAATGCGGCATCTATTGAAGCTTTGCATGAACTTTTGTGGGAAGATCTTCAGTTGTTTTGGGATATTTCTCCAAGCTGGCAAACTGCGATCCCAAGTATGGATGTTACTCAGCCAACTGCCTTCGGAGCATTTATAGATTCAGAATTGGTTGGCTACGTTCTTTTTAATCCTGTTAACAACCGCATCTGCCACATTGCAGTAGCTGCACAATACAGGCGAAAAGGTATTGGTACACAATTGCTCGCAGAAGTACAGAAGCAATTACCGAACGAGAAATTGCAATTTAACAACATCGATGAAGCTGCCGAGAATTTAAAATCATTTTTAGAGAAACTTGGCTTAGCCAATAATATCAATCAATTTGAAATGTCGAAGAATTTATAGTGAAATCTGATCATCAATTTTAAACAATAAAACTCCAAAGTCGCCGATTTTGGAGTTTTATTTTAAGTTGCATCAATTCATTTATTGCTAAATTAATGCACATCAGGCGTTTTAGTTTCCTCGATAAGTAGAGTATCCATACGCAGAGAGTGTTATAGGAACATGATAATGATTTTTGTCTTTAATTATAAATACTACTTCAATGAAAGGATAAAAACTCTCAGTATTGCTTTTTTTGAAGTAATCGCTTGTATAGAAAGTAAGTTTATAAGTGCCCAAATTATTTTTTTCTGAAGGTAAAAAATCTCCTATTCTGCCGTTTGCATCTGTATTTTTTTCATCAACAAAAGACCAGGTTTTTGTTTGATCATTATATTTTTCTAATTTTATTTTTACTCCTGCGGCCGGCAGACCTTTAGACACATCAAGGATATGGCTGGACAGCTGAAAAGTGTTTTTTTGAGCAAAAGTCACTATTGACAGAAGAGTGAAAAGGGTAGTGAAGATAAATTTTTTCATTTTTTATTAAATTATAAATTATTTTGTTGTTGAGATTCCGATTTCTGGTATTGATGCAGACTTAGCAATCCAATCATCATTTTCGGGACTGCCTCCGCCCGCAACTCCCACACTGCCAATGATATTGCCTTTGTACCAAATGGGTACGCCGCCGCTTAATAAAAGTAACTCAGGAAGTGAATTCAGATTTTTTGTATCAGGGTTGCTGTCTGCATTTCGCAGTAATAAAAGTGTGGGTGTCTTTGTAGATAATGCTGTATATGCTTTTCTACGGGCTGCCTCTGTATTGTGCGGACCGACACCATCACCACTAAGCATTAATATTGTATTTCCCGAAGCGTCTAGTATTGCAAGAGAAACTTTTTTATCTTTTACAGAAGCTGCTTTTGTCATCCGGTTTGCCAATTCTAATGCTGCTGCAGTATTTAAATTGCTGACCGATTTTATATAGTGATCAACAGGATAGAGTGGTAGTGTTTGCTCCGGCTTGCTTTGTCCGAAACACAAGCATGAACTAAAAAGTACAAATAAAAATTTCATTTTCATATCCTTTATTTTCATACAAATTTAGATGGATGAAAAATCAAAAACGTTGTGCTATGTCAACGTTTTTATAATTTTGATTTTATTCTGCTTAAGGTGGAAGGTGAAACACCCAAGTAAGAAGCAACCATTTTATTGGAGACCCGAAGTAAAAGTTTTGGCTGATATTCAATCAACCATTTTACTTTTTCTAGCGCATCAAACCCCTGAAAACCATAAATTCTCTTTTGTGCAATGATAAACCCAAGCTCCAGAATTTCAGTATATATTTTTGCAAATTCAGGTATTGTTTCGGTGAGGTGATAAAAATCTCTTCTGTGAATACAAAGCAGTTCAGATTTCTCAATTGTCTGAAGATACTCGTTAGCCGGCTTCTGATCTATAAAACTAGGCAAAGCTGTGGCAAAATTTCCTTCAAATGCAAAGTACCGGGAGCTGTCTGCACCTTCCTTAGTTGTTGTAAATAAGCGAATACACCCTTTATTAATAAAATAATAATATTTGCATACCTGATCATACTGTACAAGTATTTCATTTCGGTTTGTTGTTACTAATGAAAAATAAGATTTTATTTTCTCGAGTTTTTCAGTAGAAATATCACTTTTACTCCGGATAAATTTTTCAAGAAGTGAATACATTGTTGGGCATGTTTAAAATTTTGCAGTACATAAGATAAGTGTTTAAATTACATTTTTTTGTATAAAATATAATACTTGGAATTTTTTCTAAATCTATATCTGAAAAAGACCTTTTTTTACGTTTTTTTCGGAGAATGAATTAGAAAGTTTCCCTTTGCCAATAATCAAAAAGTGCGCCTTTCATTTTTTGATTTTTTCTAGTGTAATTGCGGTTTTATTTCAATAAAATACAGTATATTTAAAGTAGATATGGAGTCAATTTATATATACATTTTCGTTGTCAGTTTCGTTGCCACACTCGTTCGTTCAACGTTTGGTTTTGGAGAATCATTAATTGCAGTTCCTTTATTTATCCTTTTTATTCCGCTGGAGATCGCTGTTCCGCTTTCTGTTTTGATTTCAATTTTGGTTGCCTTGGTTGTCGTTGTTCAGGATCATCAGCAAATTCACTTTAATAGTGCAAAGTGGCTTATCATATTTGCTGTTCTAGGAATACCTATTGGGTTATTAATTTTAATTTATGGAAACGAATTTTGGGTAAAAATCGGTTTAGGAGTCCTAATCATTTTATATTCATTGTATGCAATTGCCGGGAAAAATCGTCTTTCTCTAAAAACTGATAACATGGCCTGGCTTTTTGTCTGCGGCTTCATGTCTGGTATACTCGGCGGTGCATATGGTGTAAACGGGCCGCCTCTTGTTGTTTACGGTAACATGAGAAACTGGAGTGCAAAGCATTTCAGAGCAACGCTTCAGGCCTATTTTTTACCGGCTAGCTTTATTGGTGCGACTGGATATTTTGCAAAAGGATTAATTACTTCAGATGTTTTAATGTACTTTTTAGTCTCGTTGCCTGCCGTATTTCCTGCCATATTTCTGGGTAGATATCTTAACCATAAAATTAAAGATAATTCCTTTTTTAAATATGTGTATTTCGGGCTTATAGCCATTGGCGTATTTTTAATCGTCAATTCATTGTTGACAATGTAAAGCTGTATTATTTTACTTTATAATTCCCCGTTGGGCATTTTATAAATAGCATCAAATTACTGATCACTAAACCTTTGTAGTACTTTGCTAAATGAAATCGAAGATTCGACGAAGTCAAATGCCTTTGTTTATCTTAGAAAAATACATCTCTTATAAAAAATTTGTATTTCCTTGCGATAAGAGACGCCAGGATATAAAAAGAGTTTAATAAAAAATGATGAATGAAGGTAAACAAAGCCGTTTACTTATTTTCGAAAAACAATGATTCAAAATTGATATTCAAAATTATAAATTCAGTAATGATGAAATTTTAATCTGACTTAATGCCTACAATTTCCAAAATAAAAAAATTAAATGTCAATGAAATTATTCTAATAAATAAATGAGAAATAATAAAACCTACCAAAGAAGTTTTTAATATTGCCAGTTTATCATCGCTTTAACGGAGGCTAACTGAGTTTTTTTTTTCGTAAAAAAACACTTAAAAATAATAGAATTATCAATTTTTTTTTGAATATGATTATGATCATAGGATCGCTCTCGAGCATTTTTTAGCTTTGAAATACCAAATTAAAAAACTTTATATGAAATCAATTATCACAACAGCTCTTGTGTTGGGGCTTACTGTTATCAGTTGTAAAAAAGAAGTACAAACAACAAATCCATCTGATGCAGACACCACTTTTCCTGCGACGGATTCTATGAATACGAATCCCACACCTATGCCATCAGATACCATGACCACCGTTCCACCTGCAACAGGGGATACCATGAATACTCGAAACCGAGATTCTGCAATGACTACACCTAAGTAGTAAAAATCCACTATTCTTAAAATCGATTACGATCGATTGAATTATGTGCATGCCATATGGATGGCGTGACGGTATTTTAGTGCCTAATTTTTTAAACCAAACCTGCCATAATCCAATACTAGTCACGGATTATGGTAATTCACTCAATATTAATTTCAAAAAAGTAAATGTTATGAACACTAGAAATTCAAACAACAGAAATTCAGGAAGAAACTCAGGAAGAAATTCATCAAGCAATGATCTTGAAGAAGCTTATCAACTAGGCTACGAGCATGGTTATAGCGATGCAAACGAAGACGAAGATTACGATGATGATTTCTCAGATTTTGAGGATGATTTTGATAATGATGACGATTCGTATGAGAATAGCTATGACTATGACGACGATTATGATGATGACGATTACGATGACGACGATTATGACGACGACGATGATGATGATGATGACGATGATGATGACGACAACCGTGGCCGTGGCCGAAGAAGCTCAGGTAACGGCAATCAGCAGCGCGATAGCCAGGGAAGATTTACTTCAGGCGGTCGCGGCAGATCAGGCGGTTCAGGATCAGGATCAAGTTCAGGATCTCGTGGCGGTTCTTCATCAAGAGGAGGCGGCCGTGGATCTTCTTCCGGACAGGGAAGAGGCAGATCATCTGGTGGTGATACTTCAAGAAGAGGTTTTGCTTCGATGAGCCAGTCTGAGCGTACCAGAATAGCTCGTATGGGAGGCCAGGCTTCTCATGGAGGAGGTAGATCTTCTGGTTCTAACAATAGCAATAGTTCACGTTCAGGAGGTGGAAACAGCAGCTCAGGAAGAGGAAGAAACTCTGGTTCCGGCTCAGGCTCAGGTGGTAACAACAGAGGCGGAGGAGATACTTCAAGAAGAGGTTTTGCTTCAATGAGTAAATCTGAACGTACAAGAATAGCTCGTATGGGCGGTCAGGCTTCTCACGGAGGTGGCAGATCATCCGGATCGGGCAGATCAGGATTCGGAGGTAGACGTAATTCATAATTCTTTTTTTTCGATTGCCTCTTAGATCTTTAAGAGGCAATCTTTTAACTAACATTAAAATAATCACAGCATGGCTACAAAAACAACAGAAAATAGTACAGCAGCTTCTACAGAAAAAAAAATGCAGGTAGAGAATGCAAAAGTGAATGAAAGTGAAATGAAAAATGCACCTCTTCATAAGTTCTTTGTTGACGCTCTAAAGGATATTTATTATGCCGAGCACAAACTGGTTGACGCATTGCAGAAAATGTGCGATGCTGCCACTACAGAAGAGCTAAAAGATGCCTTTGAAGATCATCAGCTTCAGACCAAAAAGCACATCAGTCGACTTGATAAAGTCTTCAAATCAATCGATGAAACGCCGGAGCAAAAAACCTGTGCAGCGATGGATGGTTTGATCAAAGAAGGTGAAGAAATTATCAAATCAACTGAAGAAGGTTCTATGACAAGAGATGCAGCACTTATTATCGCGGCTCAGAAAGTAGAACATTATGAGATCGCAACATATGGTGGTCTTGTGCAGCTTGCCATCACAATGGGACACGACAAGGCGGCTGATCTTTTAGATAAAACATTACAGGAAGAAGAAGATACAGATTACAATCTTACTGAAATTGCTGAGACACACATCAATTTTGATGCACAGCAGGAAGATTAAAAATCAAATTTATACAAACAAGTCATACAGAAAATGTATGACTTGTTTTTAAAAAGAATCTGTTCTGAAGTTACTTCAAATCTCATCATACAAGAACCTTAATAACAGCATATTATTAAATGCTTTTAATGGTAATTGCAGATCATAATAATTTTAAAATATGAAATTAGTTATACTCCTTTTTTTGTTTTTTATACATTTTAGCAAATCTCAGGAGCTGAAAGTATCACACATAACGGAAATTGCAAAGCACGAATTTGCCGAGCTTGATCATGTGATGGTTTCTAAATTGGGATTTGAAAGGATAAAAGATGTTGAAGACATCAACCAGAAAGTGTATAGCAGCGACAGTGATGATGCTGAAAAATTAGTGGTTATCACGGTGATTAAACATCCCAAAAACTGCTCAAATGTTCTGAGTATTGTTAACCGATCCGCAGACAGCGTTGCAAAACTGAAGGAAGAATTGCCTACACAAGGCTACCAGTATATTGGCAAAAAGAAAATGTCTGAAGAAATATTGGTTTCTCAGTTCAGGAAAGAAAATATGATGGTTTCGGTGACAGATCATGTAACAGCAATCGGAGCTTACCAAATATTACTGACTTGCAGATAATTGCCTTTATCTAAAAATATATCAATCTCTTAAATAATTTAATATGGAAATTTTAGCATGGATTTTTGTTGGCTTAATTGTAGGAATTATTGCAAAATTAACTTCTAATAATGCTGTAAAAAACAATGATAATTTCACCATAATTTTTGGGATTATCGGAGCCGTTGTTGCCGGAGTTTTATTAAACATAACAGCTATTTATTACGAAAATGTAGGAAGTTCTCTTACCATTGTTGCCCCTATTTCAGGAGCCGTTTTATTTTTAGTCCTTTATCGGGATTTTGATCGATACAGATAGTTTTTTACCAAAATTTCAATGTAGAAATAATTTAAAGACACTATATAAACACCAAATATTTATTCTATGGAAGATCACATGACAAGAAGAAAAGCGATCGGTAAAATAGCCGCAACAATCGCTGTAGCTGCAGTGGCTCCTGCTGCTTTGGCACAGTCATCAAGCAGTAAAACAAGAAATACCAAAACGCCGGATCTTACTGATCCCAGAACCAAATACCCGAAACCTCCTTTCAAGAGCCAGTCTCAGCCATTTCCGGGATTAGCAAGTAAAATGACACCCGTTCCGGATCATGGAGAGAAAAGTTATGTAGGCTCAGGAAGATTAGCAGGAAGAAAGGCATTGATTACAGGAGGAGATTCAGGTATTGGTCGTGCAGCAGCGATTGCTTATGCAAGAGAAGGTGCCGATGTTGCGATCAATTATCTTCCGGCCGAGGAGGAAGATGCTCAGCAGGTTATAGATCTTATGAAGAAAGAAGGCCGAAAAGCAATTGCTATTCCCGGAGATATCCGCAACGAAGCATTCTGTAAAAAACTCGTTGACCAGGCAGTACAGCAGCTGGGAGGTTTAGACATTTTAGTAAACAATGCAGGTCATCAGAAAAGTAATGAATCTATACTCGACATCAGTACAGAAGATTTTGACTGGACGATCAAAACAAATATATATGCTCCTTTTTGGATCACAAAAGCTGCTTTGCCACACATGAAGCCAGGATCAAGCATCATTGGTCTGTCATCAGTTCAGGCTTATGATCCGTCTGCTGATCTTTATGATTATGCGCAAACGAAAGCAGCAACTACAAATTATGTAAAATCTCTTGCCAAACAGCTTGGCCCGAAAGGCATAAGAGTGAATGGAGTAGCACCGGGACCCGTCTGGACGCCATTGCAGGTAAGTGGCGGGCAAACACAGGAGAATCTGGTTAAATTCGGAGGCGACACTCCATTGGGAAGACCGGGTCAGCCGGCTGAGCTTGCCTCTATTTTTGTGCAGCTGGCTGCTAACGATGCAAGTTTTGCAACAGGACAAATTTACGGCGCTGCAGGAGGAAGCGGTCAACCGTAATGCCATTGATTATTTGAGGAAGAGACTGTTTTTTGGCAGTCTCTTTTTATTAATAATAATTTATGGTTGCGCTTACCAAAAAATTAAATTCTATTCCTTTTTAGTTGAACAATATTAAAAGTAAATCTTTCTGTTTTCAATTTTTAGAAATTTTTCGCTTTCCATTTTTTTTACGGCTCTTATTACGGTTTCTATCCGCAGTCCCGTTATTGAGGCCAATTGTTGGCGGGTAAGCGGTACTTCGTAAGAATATGGAGTCTGGTCATCGCTGAAACTCTTAAAATACAGCAGAATACCTTTAATTCTTACATGAGAATGTTTTGATGCATTATTCTGCATCATAATAAATTTATGATACAGTCTTTCTGAAATAAACTTCCGAACATCTGTTGCAGACTGATGATGCTCATCCAAAAGTAATAGAAATTTAGGTTTAGGGATTTTCATGATCGTACATTCTGAAATAGCAACAGCATTTACCGGATAACTTTCATCAATGAAAAGCAGAAGCTCACAAACGCTTTGTCCTTTATACAAAATACTCTGAATAAGCTCTTTGGCATCTTCATCTACATGATTGAGCTTCACAGAACCGCTGATGATCTGAAAGTAATATTTGGGAGTTTCCCCTTCTTCAAAAATGATGTCAGAAGAAGAAAATGTTTCTGTGATTCCGCCGTATGATTTCAGTAAATGGGTGTCAACAAGCATACAATTTATTTTAAGTTAATCCTTTTATTATAAAGGATGATTAGTTTTAAGGTTACATAAAATATTGATTTTCAATATTTCGGCGTTTAAATAATATCTCTTCCGAATAAAAAGCAAAAAAGATTTTGAAACTGATGTACATACTTACAATTTACACTATTACCATAAAGTTTTAGTCCGCTCATAGAATGTAGATTATCGTGATCGATGTCAAATTTTAGAGACTCTTTGGGTCTTTCAAACCGTACAATATGATTTGAAGCAAACGTTTTAATAAAGCCAAATTTCAGAAGCCAGAATTCGTTTATTTTTAATGGCTTGATCAACTTTGCAGAAACGGATAAAGATTCTTTTCTATTTTTTATTTTAACATAATACTCTGCATTTTCTTGCTGATAAACTTCTGTAAGAGAATAAACCTGATCTTTATATCGCACTAAATTTTCTATTTTCAGCTCAGTAATTTTCATAATGTTTTGATTTAGTGATGATAGTGTGTATTAAACAGTATGTTCAACATTTTAAAGATATTGCAAGAAAATTTCATTTTTTATGACTTAGATCATATTTTAATGTCATTCATTAAGTCATAATTGATTTTTTATGAACAAGATTAAAAATTTAATATGAATTATTTATAAGAACCAACATGCGAAAGAGGCTGTCTCACTTTTGAGACAGCCTCCTAAAATTGTTGATGAAAATATTGTGTATTGACGTTTACAGCAATTGTTTAAAAATAAACTCTTATATCGCAAGGTTTTTGTATTTTGATGGTAATCTTATCGATTTCATCATCAAGCTCATACTTCATATCGCCGGAATTCCCGTCACTTTTCTTTTCTTCCACTTTTATTTCTCCAAATCCTATTTCCTCTTTGAAGAGATCTATAAAGTAAAAGTCAGCGTCTTCATCTTTTGTAAAATGTTCTTTTTTAAAATCAATAAATTGCATAATAATATATAATTTGGTTCAGAATAAGTAATAATTCATTTTATTAATAAAACACTCGACCTTTCAGAATCTTCACAACTTCTTCGCTTTGAAGTCTCTTCAGAATCCTGATTACGGTTTCTATTCGCAAACCTGTTAAGGAAGAAAGTTCTTTTCGGGTATAAGGTATTTTATAAGAGAATTTTTCTGTTTTATTTTCGCTTTCTTTAAGCTGATCAAGAATGGTAAGTAACTGGTGCGTAGCATCTTCAAGCGTAAGGCTGTTTAAAAATACATAACTGTAATATGTTCTTTTTGCGCAACTGTTAAGAAATTCTAACTGGGTACTAAAATCTGATTTTAATAATTCTAAAAGTTTAGATTTTTCTAGCTTAAAGATTGTGCAATTATCTGATGCAACAGCATTTACCGGATATCTGTGGTGTTTGCAGAATAAAAAAACTTCGCCCACAGATTCACCTTTCTCATGAATATTCTGAATAAATTCACCGTCACCCGGTTTTATATTTGTAAGTTTTATTTTACCTTCTTTTATCTGAAAATAATAGGCGGGAGCAGTGTTTTCTTTAAAAAGAAATTCAGATTGTGGCAGGTGGATAATTTCTGCTCCAAATGTAATAAGCAATTCTTCTTTAATAGCCATAATTCTGTATTTAATCAAATTTCACAATGCGAATCCTTTGTGAATATACTACGGACTAATTACAAATATAATAGCAAAAAAGATTAGATTTTATGATTTAAGTCACAGCTCCATTAAGCATTAAAATAAATTGTAACCATGAAATAATTTAAAAAAAAGGGGTAAAATGAATTTTCAATTATGATATGGGTCATATTTTTGTGTGTTTTACAATCTTTATCTTTGGTAATGCTAAAGCTTAAATGGTACTAAAGATTACTATTTACTGACTAAATTGTTAGATATTTTATTGATTATTTAAAAGAAAAATTATTTATAAAAATTCATCATGGCTATAAAAGAGATACTTTTGCATTCGGCAGAAGCAATAGAAGAGCAGTATAATGCCGGAGAATATGTGTTCCGTGAAGGCGCTATTCCTGAATATTATTATCAAATAATTGAAGGCACGCTAAAGCTCAATAGTTATAACAATGAAGGTAAAGAATTTATACAGAATATTTTTACTGACGGCTCATGTTTTGGCGAATCTATGCTTGTATTGGGGAAACCATATCCTGTAAATGCCGTAGCTTTATCAAAATGTACCATTCTTAAAGTCAGCCGTTCACAGTTCTTTCAGTTACTTCAGAAGCATCCCGATCTTTTTGCAGAAATTTATACAGCACTTGCAGATAATACTTTTGAAAAACAGGCATTAATGCGTACGATAACCACCGAAAATATTGAAGGAAGATTAACTGAAATTATGGATCTGATGAAAGAATCGCATGCGAACAGAGACAAATTTTCATTAGAAATACCTTACAATAAACAGCTTTTGGCTTCACTTACCGGGCTTTCAATCGAAAGTACAGCTGCAGCCCTTCAAAAGATGGAAGAAAATAACGTAGTTAAGATTAAAGATAAAAAAATATTTTACTGAATTGGTTTGATTATTTCATCCGCCACCTAATCTTAATAATACCTTTAATCACTATGTTTAAAAGTGTTTAAAACTACTTTTTTCCCTCTGAACTGGACACGCAAAATAATCTTAACGTAATAATTCGTATTCTAAAAATAGATTTAATAGCTACTTGAATTCCTATAATTAGCATTAATAAATTGAATGACAGTAAAATAAGCTATTATGATTCAGATCATAGGAAATATTTATTTACTATGTTATTTTTGAAACACACCAAACCAATTAGTTGTATGAAAACAATGATTAACAAGGCGACACTTCTGTCGCAAGAGGCAATCTGCTGTATAAGGACCTATAATAAATATGCAGCCGAGGATTCTATTTCTGTTAAAAATCGCCAATTTATCAATTGCTCTTACTCTAATCTATTGTTTACCTAAGGATATGGTATCTGTCGTAAACTTAAATAAGGAAATCACGATTTCTTTATCAGTTCAGACGGCTTTTAAAAAAATTAAAACAATATCATTATGGAACAGAATAAAGAATATGCAATCGTTACCGGAGCAACAAGCGGAATAGGTTTTGAGCTCGCAAAGCTTTTAGCAAAAGATGGCTACAACCTTGTTATAATCGGTCGTAACCAGGCAACGCTCACACAAACCGCATGTAAACTGATAAGCTATGGAGTTAAGATAATCACCATGAATAAGAATTTATTTTATCTTAACGATGCCTTATCGGTGTATACAGAACTACAGCAACAGAGCATTAGTCCTTCTATTTTGATCAATGCGGCAGGACAGGGATGTTATGGAGAATTTCAGAATACAGATTTGTACAAAGAGCTCGATATAATTAATCTAAACATCACCTCGGTAATACTCATCACCAAGCTGTTTTTAAAAGACAGAATTGAAAAAGGCTCAGGGAAAATTCTAAACCTGGCATCGATTGCCAGTAAAGCACCAGGACCTTGGCATTCTGTATATCATGGCACGAAAGCTTTTGTACTTTCCTGGTCCGAAGCAATTCGTGAAGAGCTTAAAGATTCAGGGATTACCGTTACGGCATTGCTTCCCGGCCCTACAGACACAGATTTCTTTAATAAGGCGATGATGAATGACAGCAAGATTATGGAAGATAGAGATAGTTTCTCTACTGCCGAAGAAGTAGCAATCGACGGATATGAAGCTTTAATGAGTGGTAAAGACAGCGTAATCTCAGGTCTAAAAAATAAGCTTACCGTTGCGATGAGTAATCTTGCGACCGACAGCATGGCTGCGTATAGAATGGGTAACATGCAAAAACCAAAATCTGAAACTTACAGCTAAAATGTAAGTAAAGAATATTGTTGTAGAACTTAAATTCACAAATTCTTCTGATAGATCGCTTTGAAACATATCTATATAAGCAAACAAAATTTTATCACATACTAACACTTAAATTTTTATTATGAAAAAGACAATTGTAACACTTTTTGCAGCCGCCTTATTGGTTGCCTGCAACAAAAAAGAAACGTCAGCTACTGTAGATCATTCCAGCGATCACATGGAAACATCTGCTCAGGATGAATCTGCCACAACAGGTACAGATTCTCTTACAAGCATTGATAATTCTACATCAGTTGCTCAGCTAAGTGACCAGGATAAGAAATTTGCCGATGCTGCTGCAAAAGGCGGAATGATGGAAGTAATGGCAGGAAAGTTAGCTGCTGATCTTTCTACAAATACAACCGTTAAGACGCTTGGCGAAATGATGGTGAAAGATCACACCAAAGCGAATGATGAGCTGAAACAATGGGCATCAAAAAATGCATACACATTGCCGGCAAAATTAGACGCCGATCAGCAGAAAAAATATGATGAACTAAAAGCAAAAAAAGGTGCTGAGTTTGATCGAATGTATACAGATCTTATGGTAGCTGATCATCAAAAAACAATTACTGACTTTAAAAAAGAATCTGCTGAAGGCTCTGAAAGTACTTTAAAAAGTTTCGCCTCAAAAACGCTTCCTGCATTGGAACATCATTTGATGGAATCTCAAAAAGCACAGAAAGCAGTAAAATAGTTAAAGATAATGTCCCACTAAAAGGTGGGACTTTCTATTTGTATGTTTTTATTCTAAGATAATCAGTCACGAATCATAATTGACTAAAATTCACAATAAAATTTTACGAAAAACAGCGTCTATGACTATGATCATAGGAAAAAACAGCAGTCAACAATAAATTTGTTAGAGACGTATAAGCGTTATAAAAAGAAAGAATTTTAAAAACAATAACTTAAAGATAATCTTCATGAAAAAATTAATTAAGCATAAACTCAATTTTACAATTCTGGGTATTTCATTAGGGTTACTTCTCACTAGTGTTTCTTGTAAATGTGATCTTGATGACGATGAAAGTGAAAAGAAAGAAGTAAATACATCAGCTGTGAAGCATGAAAACGACAGTTTGAAAATAAACTAATCTTTTACAATGCTTTTTACTTATACAAATAAAGTTTTAAGAAGTATAAGATTTTTTCAGTGGCAAAATAGGGCAGCTAATTCACCAATTCATAAAATTAAATAAGATGGATGAAAAATTGAAAGATAAAAACGTCGTGTTTTTTGATGGCGAATGTGGTTTTTGCAATTTCTGGGTACAATGGATCTTAGAACGCGACCGAAAAAATAAATTCTTATTTGCTTCTTTACAATCTGATTTTGGGCAAAAATTTCTTTCAGAAAGAGGGCTTGAGACGAAAGAGTTTAATACACTGTATCTCCTTAAATCTGACGGTCAATATTTAATGAAATCTCGGGCGGTGATGAAAATAGCTCAACTTTTGGGAGGAATATACTCTCTTTTAAAAATAGGAAACCTATTACCAACCTCGCTGAGTGATAAATTATATGATATTGTTTCGCGTAACCGAATGAAGATTTCTGCACAAAAATGTTTTCTTCCCGATCCGCAGCAGAGAAAGAAATTTATTGAGATATAAAGTCGAGATTAAAATTGCTGATGCTTATCGTTTTATATAATCGTCCTATGAAATTTTTAACTAAAGAAAAAGTACGAAAATCTAGATTACCATATGGTACTGCAGTTCTTGTATTGGGTATATCATCAATTGCATTATGCTGTTGTTACGGTCTGCCCGGGATCATGACCGGCACCATTGCGCTCATACTTTATCGGAGAGATAAGAAGATCTACGATAAAGATAGGCAGCGATATGATAATTTTGAAAATCTAAAAACAGGCAAAACCCTAAGTATTATCGGGATTAGTATAAGTTCTCTTTACCTGCTTTACCTGATTTTTGCTGCCATTGCAGGCAAAGATGTAGTTTCTGATCCTACATTTATCTGGGATTGGATTGTCTGAATTGTCAAGATCAACATTATGATTAATAACGCCAAATACAATACTATGATATTCAATACAACACTGCTCCAGGAAATCAGCGAAAGCTTTATGAGTTGCAACGAAACGATTTCGATTGCTGAAAGTGTAACCGGAGGTTTACTTCAGGTCGCTTTTTCGGAAATGAGCAATTCAAGGTTGTTTTACAAAGGCGGTATTACATTGCATACCCCCGAAAAGATAGTGAAATTGCTTAACGTTGATCATGATGAGATAAAAAACTGTAACTGTGTATCTAGCTTTGTTGCAGATACGATGGGGCGCCATGCCGCTGAACTTTTTGAAAGTGACTGGTGCATTGCTACATCCGGATATTGCATTCCGGAACGGCATTCGGCCTACGAAGTTTTTGCCTATTATTCGATTACATACAGAGGAAAAGTGGTCTTTTCAGACAAGCTTGAATTAAACAGCAGCACAGAATCTTTACAGATCAAAATGTTTTATACCGACCAGATCCTTCAGAAATTTATTGATCAGCTGAGACTTCACCAGCTTTCAATAACCGAATTAAACACTAATGAATAAACTCATTAATAATTAGACTTAATTAAGTGAAATTTAGAAACGGAAACCATGCAAATCCGTTATTAATAATAACAACAACTGAACTAAAAAATTAGCAATACATAACTACTCAAAAAAATAAAAGATATGAGTACAAAAAGCAATTTAAATCTTACCCTTAAAATATGGCGGCAAAAAAATAATCGTACAAAGGGACGCTTCGAAATTTATAAAATATCAGATGTATCCACAGACTCTTCATTCCTGGAAATGCTTGATATTCTTAATGCCCAGCTTATTGAACAAAATAAAGAACCTGTCGCTTTTGACCACGACTGCCGGGAAGGTATTTGCGGTATGTGCTCTTTGTACATCAATGGTCGGGCGCATGGTCCCGATACAGGAATTGCCACCTGCCAGCTTCATATGCGGATGTTTACCAACAATCAAACAATCGTTATAGAACCTTGGCGCAGTGTTGCTTTTCCGGTGATAAAAGATCTGATTGTTGACCGGAGCTCTTTCGACAGAATTATGGCAGCGGGTGGTTTTATCTCTGTAAATACATCCGGTAATCCTCTGGATGCAAATGCTATTCTCATTGATAAAGAAGCTGCCGAAGAAGCGATGGATGCTGCAGCGTGTATAAGTTGTGGCGCTTGTGTGGCGACGTGTCCCAATGGTGCTGCGATGCTTTTTGTGGGTGCAAAAGTTTCTCATCTTGCACTTTTGCCGCAAGGGCAGGTAGAGCGGAAAAGAAGAGTGCTGAATATGGTAAAAGCAATGGATGATGAAGGGTTTGGTAACTGCTCGGTTATCGGTGCATGCGAAGTTGAGTGCCCAAAACATATTTCGCTGGATACCATTGGCCGATTAAACAGAGAATATATAAAAGCCTGGGTTGATAAGTAAACTTTAGACTTTTTTACTTGTCGATTGTATATTGATCATTCTAAATTTTAATCTAAATTTTTATATCATGAAATATGTATTCGTATGTAGCATTATGTTTTTGATGGGTTGCAAGAAATCTGAAACCCAGTATATTGATAACGACAACAAGAGATCAACGGTTAACGATAAAAAATCTGATACCATTGAAACACTTCCTGAAGTTACACGCCCTTCAGCAAAAGATACAGCTCAGATAGAATAATTACTTAGAGTCTGCTTAAAAATTATTCAGAATAAATTTTATACATTCTTCCTTTTCCCTAACCCTAAAGGGCAAAAAGATGTTTTGATAAATTTAAACAGACTCATAATGTTTTCCAAAGTGTTTTTATAATTGATTGCAAATGTGGTCATCCCAAGTGTTATTTATTTGAGAAGAGAGTGCTTATTTGGCACTCTTTTTTTTGCCGAAATCATTTCAACGAGATATTGCTGGTTTTATAGAGAAAGCTTAATAATATTTAGCTTAAAATTTAAGATACGAAAAAGCCCTCTCAATGAGAAGGCTAAAAACACAAATGATGAAAAAAAATGTTCCGTTTGTACGGACAATCAAAAGTATTAAATCAAAATATCATATCATATGCTTTGAGTCATATTGTCGGTATATTTTGTTTTTATTTAAAGTTTTAATACTATTTTTCTCATTAAATTTTTTATTCAGATAATTGCCATAATGAAAATGAATAGATTCTGAAGCCGAATAAAAATGATATTGCATTTTACTTTTGATCTTCTTGCCAGAATGATATTGATGGTCGCATACAAATTCTATATTTTCATCAGTAAGAAATCTTGCTTTTCTATCTACTATTTTTAAAATTGGCCTAAGATATTTGAGGATGTTAAGAATTTTTCTGTTGATAATTATTGGTTTTGAAAGACCTGCTGTTTTTCTGAGTTCATACGCTAAATCTTTGTAAAGAGCATTTTCTGCCGAGATATAAAACTGCTCTCCAAAAATATTTTCTTCCATAAGGCGTACGGCTAAAGTAGAAACGTCCCGGACATCAACACATGAAGTGCCGCCGGGAAATGTAATTCTGCTTTTCAGAAAAACATCAAGCAACTGGCTGTTTTCCTTTTCCCAATTGCCGCTTCCAATAATCATCCCGGGATTAATAATAACAGCATTAAGACCATCCTTGTGGGCGCTCCAAACCATTTTTTCGCAAAAATATTTTGAAATAACATACGGCGAATACTTCTTCTTCGATTGATTTTCATTGATCCGTAATTCCATATCTTTTTTATCGATATGAAGTGTAGCTGCAGAGCTTACAAAAAGAAATTTTTTTATACGCATTTGCAGGCATGCACGGAGAAGATTTCTCGTGTATACAATTCCGGTTTCCAAAACTTCTTCCCAATCTTTCGGGTCAAAACTTATTTTTGCCGCGCAGTGATACACCTCGGTAATGTCTTTTAAAGCATCGTAAAGAGACTGATGATTACTGAAATCAAGATCTACCCAATCGATAAGGTCAAAATAGACGTCTGCTTTTGAACTGTAATACCGATACGAATTTTTTACATCTGCAAGATTGCTTCCGGATCTTTTACAGGCTCTTACTTTTTCACCTTTTTTGATAAGCTCCAGAACAATCAACCTTCCGAGAAGTCCTGTAGCACCTGTAACTAAAACCATAAGAATATTTTTAGATGAGAATTACCTTGAGCCAGAATTGCTCAATTCAGAAGAATGACCGCACGAAATAATAGCATACCATGAGGTGTGTGATTGTTAATAATAAATTTTTCTGTTTCTGATTTTCAGCATTTTGTTTCCCTCCATTTTTTTTATGGCTCTTATTGCAGTCTCTACGCAAAGGCCCGTTAATGAAGCCAATTGCTGGCGGGTGTGCTTGATCTCGAAGGTATATTTATCTTTGTTTTGTTGTGGCTCTTTCATGAGATCCATAATTTCAGTAAGCCTTTCTACGGCATTCTTACTTGAAATCTTCCTCATCAGCACAAACTTATTATAAGTGGTTTCCGATAAGGCATTACAAATATCAAGGGCAATGTTGGGATATATATCTAAGAGCGTCAAAAACTTTTCTCTGCAAACTTTCAGTACTTTGCATTCGGTAAGTGCAATAGCGTTGATGGGATAAGGTTTTTCAAGAAAAAGCATTGATTCTCCAAAACATTGTCCGGGAGACAGGATATTCTGGATAAATTCTTTACCGTCATCATTATAACTGTTGAGCTTGATCTCACCTTCCTCAATCTGATAGTAGAAGAGTGGGGTTCCGTCTTCACGAAAAATATAATCTCCGACATTAAAGCATTCTTCAGTTGCTCCTACAGAATGCAGGAGTCGTGGTGTAATAGACATAATATAATTTTTATGGTTTGGTTTATTTATTTACCTCCAAGTGGATGGAGTTCGTGCTAAGATCAAAAAATCACAAAAGCAAAGGCTTATAAAGCAGTTTGAGATACGGGCAAATTTCACCGTTTTATTTGCGGCTGCTTTGCTGAAAAGTAAAATCTTGATCTGTCAATGAAGTGTTTCTAAAACACTATGTTTTTAGAACATCATATCGTTTAGGATTGTGTTTTTGCGTAATCATAAAATATTTGTTTTAAGGTATATCAAAGATATATATATCACCGTTCATTCATATATGATCTAGATCACATTTGCAAAGAAAATATTTTATTAATGCTTTAAAATGTGCTTAAATGCGTATTACAATATAAAATTTATTATTTATTAGCTTTTTTTTTGATTTTTTTATTTCAATACAAATAGTCTTATTATAAAATAATTCACTTTAACACAGATTTTTGCCTCACAATATTATAATAAATAGGAATAAGAGGAACAAATCAATCAGGTGGCAAGCGGCTTGCTGTTTTTACATCAATTATTCTTAATTATATCATCAATGAATCATTCAGAAATTATAAATAAAATCATTGAATTTGCTGATAATGCACATGGCGACCAGACAAGAAAATATACGGCTGATAAATATATTGTACATCCCATCCGGGTTATGGAAACTTGCAAAGAGTATACGGAAGAGCTTCCGGTTTTGGCAACGGCAATACTGCATGACGTATTAGAAGATACTGCAACATCTGAAGATCATATTCTGCATTTTCTTAAAGATATAATGAACGAAAACGACCGGAACCTGACTATTAAATTGGTGAATGAACTCACCGATGTGTATGTGAAAAAAGATTTTCCGAAGCTCAACAGAGACACCCGTAAAAGGATGGAGTTGGAGAGACTCCGGAAAATAAGTGCACGCGCACAAACTATAAAATATGCAGATATTATAGACAATTCTAAAGAGATCCCACAACACGATCCTTCTTTTGCGAAGCGGTATTTGAAGGAATGTAATGATATACTTTTAGCACTCGATAAAGGTTTGCCAAAATTACGCAAAGAAGCAATCAATCAAGTGGTTACCATACTGAAAAATCTATAAATAGTAAGATGAAAATCGTTAAAACTGTATCTTAAATGGTCCTTCAAAATAAGAATCATAAGAATCCAGAAGTTCACCATCTTGATCGTAAACTCCTAATTTTATATTTTGTTTGGATAGCTTTATCTCTTTTTCGGGGAAACTTATGCTGATCGTTCCTTTTGTAATTTTGTCTCTTTCTACTTTTATTTTGCTTGATGCACTGTAAGAAATTTCACCATGCTGAGGTTCCAGAATTTTAATGGTAACGATTTTGTTCTCATTGGTTTTATTAAGGAAAGTAAAATTATATGTATTGGTAATTTTTCCTTCGCTCACAAAAAATGTGCTTCCGGCGGGCTTTATAAATTTAACTTCCATATCAGCACGGCTGTAAAGAAGATAGCCAAGCAGCAGCTGAAGACCGACCAGTAAAATAAGAAAGCCTTTCATTCTTGCATTAAACCCGGTAGGCTGTCCCGTTTCGATTTCCTTTTCTGAGGCATATCTTATTAACCCTTTTGGCAAACCTACTTTATCCATCACCTCATCACAGGCATCAATACATGCGGTACAATTCACACATTCCAACTGTTGCCCATCTCGGATATCAATTCCGGTAGGGCAGACCACAACGCATTGGTAACAATCGATACAGTCTCCTTTTCCTGCGGCTTTCCGATCTTCTCCTTTTCTCCATTTTGAACGGTTTTCTCCCCTGTTAAAATCATAGAAAACATTAATGGTTTCTTTATCAATAAGTACGCCCTGAAGTCTTCCGTACGGACAGACCAATGTACAGACCTGTTCGCGGAACCACGCAAATACAAAGTAAAATGCGGCGCTTAAAAGAATCATGACAATGAAATTTGTAAAGTGCTCAAATGGCCCTTCAGAAATAATTCTGAAAACTTCTTTGTAGCCAACGATATACATAAACATGAAATGGGTGAAAATCAATGAAAGTATAATGTAGATCGACCATTTAAGGCTTCTTTTCCATATTTTCTCGGTGTTCCATTCTTGCCGATCCAATTTCATCTGTTTGTTTCTGTCTCCTTCAATGGCATATTCTATCTTTCTGAAAACATTTTCAAGGAAAATCGTCTGAGGACAGATCCACCCGCAAAAAATTCTCCCGAAAGCAATTGTAAAAATGATTATGCAAACCAACGAAACGATAGCACCGAATGTGAGAATGAAAAAATCCTGAGGATAAAAAGGCTGCCCGGCAATAAAAAACTGACGGTTGATAATATCTAATAACAGGGCAGGATTACCATTAACCTGTATAAAGGGCAGCGCAAAATAAAAGACCAGCAATGTATATGCTACAATATTTCTGTAGTTGGTATATCTTCCTTTCGGTTTTTTGGGAAACACCCATTTTCTTTTACCGGATTGCTCCATTGTACCAATGGAATCTCTATACGTTTCAGGTTCTAAAACTTGGCCTTGGCCGCCTTTAAACTCAGGATTGTTTTGATCTTGCATTTCACTGTATTTAAAATTGAAATTCAGATGACTGTCATCATGTAATTCTCATTGAAGGACTTGTACTAATCTTCTATTTTGCTTAAATCTGTCATGGCAGGACCATTCAGCAATTTTCCCTCAATATCAAATCTTGAACCGTGACAAGGGCAATCCCAAGAAACTTCCGAAGGATTCCAAGCTACAGTACAGCCGGTATGCGGGCAAACTGGACTTAAAAGGTGAATCTCAGATTTTTCGTCTCTGTAAGCAGCGTAGGTTTTACCGTCATACTTGATGATTCTGCCTTCACCTTTATTGAGCTCATTAAGTTCATCTATTTTATCTGCCGTAAATTTATCTTTCACAAAATGTACTGACGCATTGACTACTTCGTCGAAAACATTTCTTGCACTCGCTAAAGGTTTTATACGGCTTGGCTCAAGTAATTTTGAGAGCTCAGTCTCTTTGCCTTCAAGCAAATCCGGGATGACTAATGACGTCATCGACCCGAAAGTCATTCCGTTTCCGGTGAAGCCTGTAGAAATGTAGATATTGTCTTCACCCGGCATCTTGCCGATGTATGGTAAACCGTCTGCCGATTGATAGAATTGCGACGACCATTTGGCAACAACTTCTTTGTATTTAAAATTGTCGTCTACATATTTCATGAGCTCATCAAAGTGTTTTTCGGTATCGTCTTCGTCTCCGGTTTTATGGTCAAATCCACCGACAATTAAAAAGTAATCATTGCCAGATTTATGGTATCGTGCATAGTGATAAGGATCATATAAATCAGCAGTCTGAGCCATTGATTTTACTGGATTAGCCAGTTTTAAGGTCACTGCATAACTTCTGTAAGGTGCCAAAAGTACGCTGAAACGGTTGTTTCCGGGTGGAATATGCGTCGCCCAGACCAAATTTTTAGCAGTAAAAACAGAATCATTATCGGTTGTAAGAGTAACAATGCCGTCTTTATTTTCAAAATCTTTAATGTGCGTTTCTGTCGCGATTGCACCGCCGTTTTTAATATATTCTTTCAATAATTTGTTGATGTAACGCAGCGGATGAAATTGTGCCTGGCCTTTTATTTCTATTGCTTTTTTAAATTCCAGAGAAAATGGAATACTGAAAGTCTGTTCTGTATCAATTCCTACTTTATGATGAGCCTCCAAGATGTCATCAAGCTTTTTAGACTGTTTTTCATCAGCGCTAAATAGATAATAATTGCATTCGTTAAAGTCACACGAAATATGATGATGCACAATATTTTGCTTAATGTAACGAATTGTATCTTTTGCTGCATCAGCCAACAAAACAGCCGATTCTTCACCGAAGTTTTTAACGATCTCATCATAGGAAGAATCAAAAAAATTGTTAATATGTGCCGTAGTTCCGCCTGTCGTTCCGAAACCCGGATTTTCTTTTTCTATCAGAAGGCAATTGTGACCGCGGTTCTGAAGTTCTTTGGCCAATGTTACGCCGGTAATTCCTGCGCCGACGATGATGGTCTCAAAGTGCGTCTCATTATAATTTTGTATTACTTCCTGCTGGGCTTGGCTTTCCCAAAAGCTTACATTTTTTCCGTCTCTTTTCATAATAATTGTTTTGTAATTGGTCTTCAAGGAAAATGCCAGAAAATTTCCTATTCAATGATTCGTCTATAATCTGGCAACGCTTTATTTCTAATTTTTAATAATTACTTTTTCACCCAAACACTTACAGATTGCGCATTTACATGAAAAATGGCTTTTCCGTTTTCATCTGTTTGAATAATATCATTTCTTTGTTCAAGAAAATCTATATAGATCGAATTTGCATTTTCTTTGCCAAAGTCAATTTCTTTAGAATTTTCATCATGGTTTGAAATCATAACCAAACATCCTGCATGCTTTTGATCGCCTTTTCTTACCCAGGCAATACAATTTTGGTGATCGAAATAATTAATTTGTTCGCCATACGCAAATTGCTGTCTTGCTTTTAGCAGTTTAGGCAAAATTTCTATCTTGGGCATGACAGTCCTTACTTCTTTCTCATCTTTAATATCGGTGTATTCTGCACCAAAAACATCGGGATAAAAAACACACGGGTAACCTTTGTCAATAAGCAATATCACTGCATAAGCTAATGGTTTAAACCAATCTTCAACGGCTGATTCGAGCGCCTGTAATTTCTGCGTATCATGATTTTCAACAAAAGAGACAGAGAACATAGGTTTCTTTTCCAGAAAGCTGCCTTCTAAAATTTTTGTAAGATCATATCTGCTGCCTTCTGTTGATGCTTTAAAGAAATTATAATGCAGCGGTGCATCAAAACAGGAAATAAGATCATTCATTTCATCAGAAAAATGTACAATCTTCTCTGCTTCATCCTTCCAGAATTCTCCCAGAATATAGCAATCAGGATTGATTTCTTTTTTAATGTAATTGATCCATTCTTTTAAAAAGTCGGATGAAATATGTTTTAATGCATCAAGTCTCATTCCGTCAATCTGAGTGGTTTCTGCATACCATTTTATCCAGTCTTTCATCTCCTGAACCACGTTTGGATTACGATATTCGATGTCTGCACCCATTAAATAATCGTAATTTCCGAATTGATGGCTTACAGATTCCGTCCATTCATTTCCGTATTCATTATGAATTTTAAAAATTCCCTGCAGTTTTTCTCCGTTTTTTCTTACATGATCAATTCCACTGAAACAATGGTAATCCCACACGAAGTTGGAGTATTTTTTATTTCTTCCGGGAAACGTAAACTTAGTAAATGCTGAAACTTCCATCGGTTTACTGATTATTTCATTACGGTCTTCATCATTTACTTTATGTACGGTTATATTTTCTTCTTCATCGCCACCCATTCGGTGATTCAAGACTATATCTGCATATACTGAGATCCCAAAATCGTGAGCTTTTTTAATGGCTTTCAGGTATTCATCTTTTGTACCATATCGTGTAGAAATACCACCTTTCTGGTCAAATTCTCCTAGATCGTAAGGATCATAGACTTCATATCCTCTGCCTTTTTTACCAATACTGGATTTAGTAGCGGGAGGAAGCCATGCAGCGGTAAATCCCAAATCTTTCAAATGTTCTGCTTTTTCTGCAAATTCTTTCCAGATAGCACCCGGATGGTACCAATGGAAAAATTGAATCATCACTCCGTTCATATCTTATCCGTTAACAATTAATCCTCCGTTTGGATGTAAAACCTGGCCAGTAATCTGTGCTGAAGCTTCAGTTGCTAAAAACAAAAAGCTGGCAGCGACTTCTTCAGTAGATGCTTTTCGTTCAAGAGGTGGTTTGTCCTGGTCATCCTCTTCTTCTCCAAAAGTTTTCTCTGTAAGCGGTGTTGCTACCGGTCCCGGCGCTACGGCATTTACACGTATTCCTTTTGGTTTTGACTGTAAAGCGAGCGAGCGAGTGAATGAGACAATGGCTCCTTTTGTTGCAGAATAATCGAGCAACTCTTCATGGCCCATATAAGCAACTGCCGAAGTGGTGTTAATGATTGAACTTCCCTGTTTCAGGTGTGGAAATGCCGCTTTTGTCAATAAAATGAGCCCAATAATATTTGAGTTGAAAGTTTTTCTGATATCTTCTTCTTTCAGATCAGCAATATAACCGCATGGAATCTGTGTTCCGGCGTTATTTATTAAAATATCAATCGCTCCAAATTCTGCAATTGTTTTTGATACGGCTTCATTACAAAATTTAGAATCATTAATATCTCCGCCAAATGAAATGGCTTTTCGTCCTAATTCTGTAATTTCCTTTTCGGTTTTTTCTGCATCCTTATAGTCTTTGTAATGAATGAAAGATATGTTTGCCCCTTCTTTGGCAAACAATAGCGCAACAGCCTTTCCAATTCCGCTGTCTGCACCTGTTATTAGGACAGTCTTTCCTGATAATTGTAAGCTTTCCATAAAATATATATTTGGTGTAATAGTTTAATAGCCTGATTTTTTTTCTTTTTGCTTTTCTAATTCAAGTTTGAAGCAGCTTAAAATAAATTCGCTGTAATATAATTGTGCATTTATTGATTGAGTTCTGGAGTGCAGCTCCAATTTTTGTGAAAGAACAATATCGCCTTTGTATGCAATAGAAAAGAAGGCATACAATTCTTCTTTAGATTCTTCCACGGGAGTTGCGTAACCCGTAACGGCAATCGACCAGTCTGTTTTGAATAATTTGGAGACATTAACCGCCATGCTGTCGGCAATATTGGGTGAAACACAATCGCAGTACCAGGCTTCTGCCTGATCTACTTTTAAAAGACTTACTTTTTCCTCAAGGGTATATGCAGTAAGCCCGCCCTTAAAAAACTTTGAAGCATCTTTCATTTGCGAAAAAGAAAACTGTAACAATCCTGAAGTAACACTTTCGGCAGTCGAGACAGTTTCGTTAGCTGATAGCAGGTATTCTCCGATGTGGTTATACAAATTTTCTAATTCTTTTAAAAACTGAATCAAAGATCTAACTGATAATTGATCAGGAGACAAATCGATATTTGAAGACGTTATCATGTATATATGTACTTTGTTATTAGGTTATTTATCAATGGAAAGGAATGTGAGAGCACTTCTTTATGAAATCATACTTATTCTTTCGTAAAACTTATGAAGCTTGAATTTTTTTGATGTTAAATTTTTGATATTATCCAAACTATTTGTGGCTCTTTTACTGGATATAAAAAATTAGTGAGTTTTATTTAAATTTCTTTCGGATATTTATTTTGTGTTTTCTGAATGATGAATACCATTACAAGCATTAAGATTGTATTGATAAAGAGCTGCCATGTTTCTAAGAAATAAAAACATACCGAGATTGTGACCAGAAGAATTGTCAAGGTAAAGCATACAGAATGATCTGAAAACCTTTCAAAAAAGTTTTTTTTCATATAAATTGTAATTATGGTGGTTTGTTATGATAGCGGGTAATTAATGAGTCCGCTAAAAACAATATGAAATAACGAATTTTAAATGTGAATCTTTATGATTCAGATCACTTCAGAAAACATAAAGTTTTGTATTCCTCTTTTTCGGAAAGTTAAATGCAAGATTATCAATATTTTGTTTCTTTTGATTTTGTAGCTCATTAATTTTTTCTTCCAAACTTATTTTTGGGTAATTCTTGACTTTATGATATAGCTTTAATTTAAAACAAATTAATAGTTTATAAATATATTTAATTTAAATAATTTAGTATATTTGTGTACTATTTTTACCAAATGAAATATGCTATTGTAAAAGATGTCATCAAATTACTTGAAGAATTTGATGCAGAAAATAAAAGTAATACGTACTCCTCAGATGTTGATGGTTTTAAAGCTTGGCTGTGCATAAAAGAGTCTGGTCGACTAAATAGCGTAGGTACTGAACCTTATTGGGAAGGCAAAGAAGAGGGTAGAAGTCTGGAAAGTGCTATAAGTACATCGTTGGTGCATCTTAACAGATATGCCAAATCCTACTCAAAATCTGCGATTTCAGAGTCAGACTTTGCGACACAGGAAGATTTTATCTATCTCATCAATCTAAAGGCATTTGGTGCAATGACTAAGATGGAACTTATCAAAAAAAATGTTCACGAAAAACCTGTCGGAATGTTGATTATTAACAGATTGATAAAGCTTGGATGGGTTGAGCAGACAGATTCGGAGATTGATAAAAGAACCAAAGTCATAAATATTACCCATTCAGGATTGCTATCTTTAGAAAATCAGATGCAAAAGATAAGAACAGCAACAAATATTGTAGCGGGTGATCTTAATTATTCTGAAAAGATAGAATTAATACGTATTTTAGACAAGTTAGAAAAATTTCACCATCCCATATTCAGCCGAAATATCGATTCTAAAAAACTTATCGATGTTGTCAGTAAAGAATATTCATTCATGAAAAATTAATTATGAGTAAAAAAATAGCCATTATAGGGTCTGGTTTTTCGGGTCTGTCTGCAGCTTCCTATTTAGCAAAGGAAGGAAATGAAGTCTACGTATTTGAAAAAAATAATTCGGTAGGCGGCAGAGCAAGAAAATTTAGCACCGATGAGGGTTATACTTTTGATATGGGGCCAAGTTGGTATTGGATGCCAGATATTATCGAATCTTTTTTTGAAGATTTTGGCAGAAAATCGTCTGATTTTTATGAGCTTATTCCTCTTGATCCTCAGTTTGAAATGGTATTTTCGGATGGCGTGATGAATATTCCCGAGAGCTATGATGAGATGATTCTTCTATTTGAAAGCATGGAAAAGGGAGCCGGCAAAAAGCTGGAAGAATTCATGAAAGATGCTCAGATCAAATACGAAATTGGGATGAAAGAATTTGTAAATAAACCTTGTCATTCTTGGTTTGAGTTTATTTCACCTAAAATGGCAAAAAACGCTCTAAAACTAGATTTGCTTACCAATTTCAGCAAATTTGTAAGAAATTACTTTAAGCATCCTAAGCTGATTATGCTGATGGAATTTCCGGTGATCTTTCTTGGTGCTGCACCCAAAAATATCCCTGCATTATACAGCCTCATGAATTATGGTGGTTATAAATTGGGGACATGGTATCCGATGGGCGGTTTTTCAAAAGTGACCGATGCGATGATGCAGATTGCTGTGGAAAACGGAGCTCAATTTCACTTTAATTCAAATGTAGAAAAGATTAAGGTTGAAAATGATAAAGCCCGCGCTTTGGTGGTAAATGGAGAAATTGTAGAATTTGATTTAGTAATTGCTTCTTCAGATTATCATCATACAGAAGATAAGCTTCTTCCTGCAGAGTACAAAAACTACAAATCATCGTATTGGGAGAAAAAGACATTTGCTCCATCATGTCTTATTTATTATCTTGGAATTAAAGAAAAAATACCGAACCTGAAACATCACACTCTTTTCTTTGAAAATGATCTGGAACTTCATACCCACGAGATCTACGAAAATAAAAAATGGCCTACAAAACCTTTGTTTTATACATGTTGCCCGTCCAAAACAGATAAAGGCACTGCTCCCGAAAACTGTGAAAATATATTTCTCTTAATGCCTGTTGCACCAGGAATAGAAGATTCTGAGGAAATGAGGGAAAAGTACTTTAAACAAATGATCGCAAGATTAGAAAAACATACAGGAAGTTCAGATCTTATATCAAAAATTGAATATAAAAAAGGCTATTGCATTAATGATTTTAAAGAAGATTATAATGCCTATAAAGGAAATGCATATGGTCTCGCCAACACCTTATCACAAACGGCTGTTTTGAAGCCTTCTATCCGAAATAAAAAGATTAAAAATCTGCTGTATACGGGCCAGCTTACTGTTCCCGGTCCGGGAGTTCCGCCATCCATCATTTCAGGAAAAATAGCAGCAAACGAAGCCAGTAAAATAAATTAATATGAAAAAATTGTTTGACGACCTTTCTTATAAAATAAGCAGAGAAACCACAAAGCAATACAGTACGAGTTTTTCTCTGGGAATCATAGCACTTTCCCCGAAAATCAGAAATCCCATATACGCGATATACGGATATGTACGTCTTGCTGATGAGATCGTGGACAGTTTTCATGACTATGATAAGCATAAGCTTTTATCAAGATACAAAGCTGAAACTTTCGAAGCGCTGGAAGATAGAATTTCTCTAAATCCTATTTTGCAGTCATTTCAGGAAACGGTGCACCGATACAAAATCGATCACAGCCTTATTCATCAATTTCTGAAAAGTATGGAAATGGATCTGCAGAAAATAGATTACAATTCAGATCTATACAAAGAATATATTGTGGGATCTGCAGAAGTAGTGGGTTTAATGTGTCTTCATATCTTTACAGAAGGTAATATAACAGAATTTGAAAAGCTGAAGCCTTATGCGATGATTCTGGGATCTGCATTTCAGAAGGTTAATTTTCTTCGGGACATGAAGGATGACTATCAGATTTTAGGACGCTGTTATTTCCCGAATGTTGATATTTCGTATTTTGACAATACCGTGAAATCTCACATAGAAAAAGAAATAGAAGAAGAATTTAAAATTGCTTTAGAAGGAATTAAAAAATTACCGCCTTCTGCTAGATTTGGTGTATATCTGGCTTACCGCTATTATATTTCACTCTTTAGAAAAATAAAAAGAACGTCGGCCAGTAAAATCATTAATCAGAGAATAAGAATCTCAAACGGCAGAAAAATATCGTTAATGATGAGCAGCTATTTACAATACAAAACTTCTCTTTTATAAAGAGTACAATATAAATCATACAATATGATACACAAGCTTTACAGAGAACAACAGCTAAACTGTGATATACAAACGGCATGGGAGTTTTTTTCTTCTGCCAATAATCTTTCTAAGATTACACCGAAAGAAATGAATTTTATCGTCCTTACCGAAATGACGGAGGATGAGATTTTTGAGGGGATGATTATTGACTACTATGTTTCGCCTGTTTTTGGCATAAAAATGAAATGGAAAACAGAAATCACTCAGGTTGATTTTCAAAAAAGTTTTACAGATTTTCAAAAAAAAGGACCTTACAAACTCTGGAATCATCACCATGAATTTATTATCAATGATAAAGGGGTTTTGATGAAAGATTCGGTAGATTATGAACTTCCTTTAGGTTTCTTGGGTGAAATAGCCCATAAATTATTTGTCAAGAAAAAACTTGAGCATGTATTCAGCTACAGGTATAAGGTTTTAGAAGAACGTTTCAATAAAAAAATAAAATAATGAATTTTCTGATTGTAGTAGCTACATTTTTCATCATGGAAGGGATGACGTGGCTCATTCATAAATATATTATGCATGGTTTTCTCTGGATGCTTCATAAGGATCATCATGATCACAGCAATGAAGGAGTGATGGAGAAGAATGATTACTTTTTCCTCATTTTTGCCTTGCCAACGATACTCTTAATGTATTACGGAACAATGCAGAATTTTAATCATTGGTTTTATATTGCCATCGGAATAGCACTTTACGGGATGGCGTATTTCTTTGTGCACGACATTTTTATACATCAAAGATTTAAGTTTTTACGCAATACAGAAAATCCTTACTTACTGGCTATAAGACGTGCTCATAAGCAGCATCATAAACATACAGGGAAAGAAAGAGGCGAGTGCTTTGGCTTTCTTTGGGTGCCTATCAAATATTTTAAAATGTATTTTAATAAACATAAAACCGGATAAATGCTGCATTATACTTATCTATTGATTAATTTTTTCACGGTAATCATCTGTTTTGTTTTTTCATTTCATCCAAAAATAAAATTCAACAGACATTTTGCTGCTTTTTTTAAAGCATCATTCATTGTAGCGCTTGTATTTATTATTTGGGATATCTGGTTTACCAAAAGAGGGGTGTGGTGGTTCAATGATATGTACCTTTTAGGAATACGGATTTACAACCTTCCGATTGAGGAAATACTGTTTTTCTTCTGCATTCCGTTTTCATGTATTTTTACCTATTTCTGTTTAGATAAATTTTTTAAACTCGACTGGAAACCGTTTCCTGAAAAAGTATTTGTAATCATCTCTATTGTTTCTGCATTAGGAATTGCGGTTTGCTTTCATGATAAAATCTATACTTTCATCACGTTTTTAACGACAGCGATAAGCATGTTTATTCTTTATTTTATGCTAAAATCACGGTGGATAGGCAAAGCATCATTTATTTATTTTATATTGATGCCTGGCTTTTTGGGTGTAAATGGAATTCTCACCGGTACAGGTCTGGAGTCACCAATTGTAAACTATAATCCCGAGAATTTTTTAGGAATAAGAATGCTTACCATTCCGATAGAAGATACCGTTTACGGATACGAAATGATTTTATGGAATATTTATTTATTTCTAAAATTCAAAAAAGAGGATCAACTGATTTCTGAGTAAGAAAATGAGTATTAAACTCAATTTAAAGCATCCCCATAACTTCTTCGATCAGAATTTTTACCTGTAAAGGTCTTTTCTTTTGATCAACTTCAAGTCTGTTGTACAATCCGGTTTTAACGATTACCATGTTTTTTTCTGGAATCATGATAATGAATTGACCTAAAAAACCATAGAAGAAACGGCATTCTATATCATTATTATTACTGTCACCAGCCCAAATAGTGTAGCAAAACGCATCGTTTTGAATAGTTGGTTTCAGCATTCTTTCGCAATATTCGGCACTAAGTAGTTGCTTTCCTTCCCACATTCCGTTTTGCATAACCATTTGTCCTATTTTTGCGAGATCTCCGGCTGTAGCATGTACGCAACAAAATGCTTTTTCCATTCCTTTTTCATCGGTGCTCCATTTACCGGAGAATTCCATGCCTAAAGGTTCCCATATTTTTTCTGACAGATAATTTGATAAGCTTTTTCCTGTTATGCGGGTTAAAGCCAATCCTAAAAGCTGCGCCGAAACACTTTGGTACTCGTATTTTTGTCCAGGCATCTTTTTTATTGTAATGCCAAAGGTTTGTTCGGCAAGATCACCAACAAAATACTGTTTTGAATTTTCGGCAAAGGGATGACGATATTCTTCATCCCAGTCAAACCCGGCCTGCATGGTCATCAGGTGGCGAAAGGTGAGATATTTTCCGTACCTACTTTTTTTATAGCAAGGAAATACAGTTGAAACCAACTGATCTTCTGATTCCAGGTAACCGTCATCAATTGCACATCCTGTTAGAATAGATAGAAATCCTTTAGCCATAGAAAAAGAATTCATCAACGAAGAAGGTTGATGGTCTTTCCAATATTTTTCATAAAGTAATTGATTGTCTTTAATAACTAAAAGTGATGACGCCCGGGTCTTTTTCAATTCATCGGTAAGCCTTTTTGATAACTGATGTTTATTATACTCATCGCTTTTCTTCCAGGCTTTAGGTTTTGAGCTCGAAATGATACGGGAAGGGAATTTTTTTTCATCATCAATGGATGGGGTAAGTGGGCCTGTTTTTAAGTTAATACCAATGGCTTTAAAAATATATCCATAACCTGATAAGTAAATAAGTGCAGTTATTGCTGAAATTCCAACTGTTAATCCCGTTAATAATTTTTTCATACGTTATGGTGATGATTTATAGAAAAACTCCCGTTGAATTGGATATTCAAAAAGCGTTCCTCAGCATTCTGAAAATGTAAAATGCAACTGTAAACCTCAATAATATACATGTAAATAGTGCTTGTTGACCAAATTTTAAATGTAAAACAACTCAATATTGAATTATTTAAACCTAAAATGGAATAGTCCTTGTATCAACACGTAACATAGAAAGCCGATTTCAGGCAAGAGGTAACTTCTGTTACTATTAAATACACCTAAACTTAAAATATTTATTATGGAAAAATTAACATCATCCGATGCTGCATCCTTATCAGGCACACAAGGTTCTACAGGAAATGAAAAATCAGGTTCTCAAAATGCGAAAGGACTCAATGATCCTACAAAAAAATACCCTAAACCTCCATTTGAAAGACAATTTCAGCCCTTTCCGGGTTTGGCGCATAAGATGAATCCAGTTCCTGATCATGGCGAGGAATCTTACGTGGGCTCGGGCAGGCTTAAAGGTCGAAAAGCTTTGATTACCGGTGGAGATTCGGGAATAGGAAGAGCGGCTGCCATTGCATATGCACGGGAAGGAGCAGATGTTGTCATCAATTATCTGCCCGAAGAACAATCTGATGCTGATCAGGTTCTTGCATTAATTGAAAAAGCAGGCACTAAAGGATTTGGAATACCCGGTGATCTTCGGGAAGAATCATTTTGCAAAAAATTGGTTGAGCAAGCTGCAGAGAAATTAGGAGGATTAGATATTCTGATCAATAATGCGGGACATCAGAAAACCAATGAATCAATTTTGGACATCAGTACCGAAGCGTTTGACAGGACAATGAAAACCAATATCTATGCTCCGTTCTGGATCATAAAGGCGGCGTTACCTTTTCTAAAACCAGGCTCCAGTATTATAGGTTTATCATCAGTTCAGGCGTATGATCCTTCCGCTGATCTTTATGATTATGCTCAGACAAAAGCGGCAACAACGAGTTATGTAAAATCACTTGCCAAACAGTTGGGTCCGAAAGGGATCAGGGTAAACGGCGTTGCTCCGGGACCTGTATGGACGGCTCTTGAAATCAGTGGTGGCCAGACTCAGGAAAATATTGAAGTTTTCGGTCAGGACACAGCATTTGGAAGACCGGGCCAACCCGCAGAGCTGGCTTCTATTTTTGTACAGCTTGCTGCTGAAGATGCAAGTTTTGCAACAGGACAGATTTATGGTTCGGCGGGAGGAAGTGGTCAACCTTAATTATGTCAATATATAGTACAGAAAATAAAAAGGTACCACAGTTATAACGATTGTTTACCTAAAGGCCATCAATGGTATGGTGGTTGTAAGAAACTAGACTCATCACAAAAAATATTATTATGCACAACGAAAGAACAGTAGCAGTTTTAAACGATCTGCTAAACATTACAAATGACAGAATTAAAGGATTTGCAACGGTTGAAGACAAAGTTTGGGACACTTATTCGCCATTGAAAGGTGATTATGATCAAATGGTCGCTCAGTCTCAGGTAATGAAAGCTGAGCTGGTAAAATTAATTACAGAAAGAGGAGGTAATCCTGATGATTCAGGAACTACTGCAGGCGCTATTCATAGAGGATGGATTGACGTAAAAAATTCTTTCTCAGGAGATAAAACAGAGGCAACATTAGAAAATGTAGTTTTTGGAGAAGAAGCAGCTATTGATGCCTATCAGGATGCATTAGACAGCGGAGATCTTTGTCCGGAAAGTTCAAGAGTTGTGAGCGATCAGCTACATCATTTAAAGTCATCGTACAATAAGTTTAATAACTTAAACGAATTAAAAAATTAATTTCAGATAAAGTAATAATTCATTCATCTGAAAAATTGATTATCGTAAAATTATAAGTCCCGGAAAGAAATTTCCGGGATTTTTTATTGTTATTTGTTTTTTATAGTACAATCGTTTTTCCAGCAAATAAAAAGGAAAAGTAGATACGTAGTCTACTGTGATCATAAAACCTTAAGATCTTTTTGTGTTATATTTGATATTGATTAATCACAAAGAGACTTATGAATACCAAAAGAATCTTAATTTTTGATGATGATAAATCTATATTAGATGTTTTTACTATCATTTTTAGCGAAAATGGATATGAAGTGGAGGTTTCAGAAACTTCACACAATATTATCGAACGGGTTGCCGACTTCAGACCGCATTTAATTTTAATGGATAACTGGATTCCGGATATCGGTGGGATAGAGGCCGTAAAGTTGCTGCGAAATCATCGTGAGTTTAAAGATATACCGGTAATTTATATCAGTGCCAATAGTGACATCAATACTTTGGCAAAAAAAGCCGAGGCAGATGATTATCTTGCAAAACCATTTGAGTTGCAAATTCTAGAGAAAAAGGTTGAAAAATTTTTAGGAGCAAATTATTAGAAATTTTATTCCTCAAAATACTATAATATATTAGGATCTGTAATTCTGAATGCAAATGCCTGCATTTTTTGGATTTACATAAATATGCATTGCTATGATTCAAGTCATAATGATTGTCTTGATTTAGCATTAAATTAGTTAACGCCAAACAAGAATATAGTTTGAAATCTCGCTGTACTTTCAGCATGCCCGTTTGTGGGGAAAAGCTGTAAGTAAATAACAGGCTATTTCCAAAATAAGCTTATTGTATTTTTGAATTTTTATAAAATATTTAAATATAGGTTTTAAAAGTTCAATTCAGCATATATTCCATTGCCATAAACTATTCTTGTTTAAGCATAACATATTTTTTTAAGAGTATTTTATTTAGGTTTCAAGATTATATTTAATAAAAATGAAGAAGAAATTTAAAAACAGTTTTTTCTATAAAAACAGCTTAAGTCTCGTTCTCTTATTCCTGATGATAATCTGTCTTATTGGTCAGTTTTTCACCGGTTTTACTACTGAAAATAAAGAACTTGCGGAAGAAGGATTGACTCCATTGACTTTTACAGAATATTTTAACAGCGGACATTTTATTCAGGCAACATTTGAAAACTGGGAAAGTGAATTTCTTCAAATGATGCTGTATGTTCTGTTGACCATTTCGCTAAGACAAAAAGGATCAAGCGAATCTAAATCTTTAACTGAAGCTGAAGATGTAGACAAAGAACCGCAACCTCACCGTGATGCTCCGTGGCCGGTAAAAAAGGGTGGGATTTATCTGAAAATATACAATCATTCGTTATCTCTCGCATTTGCTATATTATTTCTGATCAGCTTTATACTGCACTTTTATGGTAGTTTTAAAGATCACAATTTCGAAGAATCAATGAAAGGTCTGCCACCTATTCGCTGGTATGAATATCTTTCAGAATCCAGATTCTGGTTTGAATCTTTACAAAACTGGCAAAGCGAGTTTCTGGCAGTTTTCTCGTTGGTAATCTTATCGATTTGGCTTCGGGAAAAAGGCTCACCTGAATCTAAACCTGTAGATATGGCGCATGATGAAACACCATAATTTATTTAAATTTAAGCTAATTACTATGAAACCAAAAAATATTCCCGGAGTTCCGCAACATTATAAAGGCAGTTTTCACGATACAGAAAGTAGTAAAGAAATTACAAATAATGAAGATGTCGACATCAAATTTGATCAACTCAAACAGCGATTTTTATCGATTAATAACTGGCGGAAATATTGCCCCGAAAGTACTACAGAATTTAAACTTTGTGATTCTTCAGGAGAAATTGTAGACCGCTTACCAAAGATTTCAGACTACATCAGAATTGATATTCCGGGTCCGGGTGGAAGCGAAGGACGGTCTTATGATTGGGTACAGATTATTATGATCGATATGGATGTTAACGATCGCATCATGATTCAATGCAGACCATCAAAAGATCCCATAAAAAAAAACAGTCGGAAAATTGCCCATTTCTATTCTAATGCCGCTACATCAACTTTTGTAATTTCAAAAGAGAAGAATTTGGTAAAGGCAGGAATTTATGGTAGAAATGAATATCCAAATTTAAAATCAGGATTTTTTAACTGCATCAGAAATCTTATGATTGCCATCGGCGGTATGCTCGGATTTTCAAAAATACAGTGGAAATGCCTTACAGAAGGACTTACAAACTTTGAATAATCTTGCATTTTGTAAGTTGTTTTAAGTGCTAGTGCATACTAAAAAAATAGATCCGATATGTAGAATATCGGATCTATTTTATTGATAAGAATAATAATTTAGCTGTTTATTGCTTTTGAATTAAGATTGGTATCTGCAATTCTCGTCAGTAAATTGTCACAGTTTTTTTCTTCGTCTAATGTCGAAATTAAGTGCTTAAGACAATCTTTTTCTTTAAGAACTTTTGCAAAAGCTGCTAAAGTACCATATGTCGCGATTTCGTAATGTTCCACTTTCTGAGCGGCTGCAATAATACCTGCATCACGGATAGCACCCGGTTCGGTTTCTTCCATAATGCTTTTGCCCTCATCTAAAAGTCCCTGCATCGCATCGCATTTTTTTGCCTGTGCTTTTTTCTTTAATAATTTAAAACATTCTTCAAGTCTCTTTACATGCTCTTTTGTCTCTTCCAAATGATCACCTATTGCTTTTTTCAACTTTGGGTGAGTGGCGTTTTTTTGCATTTTGGGTAATGCTTTAGCCAGGGCTTTTTCTGCCCAGTAGATGTCTTTCAGAGAATCTTCAAACAGATCCTTTAAATCTTTTGCTGCATCTTTTTTGGCAGGAGTCTTAGGAGTTGATTTTGACGATGTGGTACTTGTTTTTTTTGTTGTGCTTTTTTTAGCATTTTTAGTTTCCATAAATATTTTTTGTTGATTGGTTCAGGTTTAAAAATTACAATTTTCAGACCATTATTAAGATGTATTCAAAGGTTGTAGGAATTACCGAATTAAAACTCTCAATATTGAGCTTTTTATTCAATATTATTCTTCCTCTTTCTTAAAACTGATCACTTCATACAGACCGTCGGATGAATATTTTTTACAGCTTTCATCATCAAACTGATCAGGGTTTTCGAGAAAAGCATCGATGAATTCTTTACTTTCATCTTTATTGGCAGGAGAAATCACCAGATGATATTGTTTTAGAACCGACTCGTCTGCGGTTTTCAGAGATTCTTTTTTGTGCTCCAAAGCTTCTTTATAGTTCATTTTTTATTTGTTTAAATTTAATCTTCTTTACTTTTATATCGCTCAATATTCCTGAACTGGCTGTACGAGACACGCAACTGTTTCAGTTGATCTGCAATTACTTCTGAACTCTCCGCACAAAGATCACCGCTTTTCAGGGCATTATCATACGCTTCAATAGCATGTTTCTCACCAAAAACTACATTTTCAAGAGTTTCCTGATCATTGTTGGTAACCGGTAGCGAATTTTTGATATCGATCCAGGTACGGTGCAGGTTTCCTGCTAATGATGAAGTATCTTCGTGTGGTTTTCCACCTCTTTCCGTAATCAGATTGATGATCTCATTTTTCATTATTTTTGATTGGGAAATCATTTTATCGTATTCACCTTTAAGATCAGAATAGCTTTCCCAAACTTTTCCTTCCACTCTTTCAAAACCTTTAATTCTGTCATTGGTAATGTGCAGCAAATCGTTGAGTACCGAGATTGTTTTTGAATTTTCCATACTAATATTTTTGGAAGATTAAACAATAAATATGCCTTCAAATAGTGCTTTGTGGTATGTATACGATTTTTTATTTAATTTAATTTAAAAATGATCTTAATTACACTTATAATTTTAGAAGTAACAATGTGTGATTCACGGATAAACTAAAAAATGTAGGGGTCTCTAGCTCAACTAAATCTTACGTTTATGCGACTAATCATAAACTTTGGGATCGAATATCTATATTTTTGTACATGATTCACAAGAGTAGAATTTAGATTCAGGCTGCTTATAATCTTTTATATTTTATTTATTTTATGGTTATTAATGAAGAAATTCTTCTTAAAAATGGTGCTGTCATTCAGGAATACCAAGCTGGTGAAACAATTTTTTTAGAAAATTCACTCCCAAGATATTACTTTCAGATACGGTCGGGACTTGTTAAATTGAATACGTATCGAGACGATGGTTCCGAATTCATTCATAGTCTTCCTTCAGAAGGTCATTGTTTTGCCGAAACATTCTTATGGTGTGATGCCTCTTACTGCATCAATGCTGAAGCGCTTCATGACTCCGTAATTATTAAATTACTGAAGCCGGAATTTATGAAAATGATTGATGAAAATAAAGATCTGATGCAAAATCTTTTACGACATAATGCTGAAAGAATGCTTTATCGACATAAAATGTTGACTACATTATCAATCAATAATCCTTCACATCGTATTTATAAAGTTCTAGAATATTTAAAAACGCATTATCAGGTAAATGAACCTTTCAAATTTGAAGTTCCTCTTTCAAGGCAGCAAATTGCAAATATCACCGGACTCCGGGTTGAAACGGTTATCCGAACCGTAAAAAAACTGGAACAGGAAAATCTGGTATGCATTTCAAATGGTAGAATATGTTTGTAGTATAAAAAAATACCCCCGCATTGCAGGGGTAAATTTTTATTTAATTTTGTCATAAATCAATTTGGTAACCATTGCACCAAAAATATAGTAGCCAACGGTCATAAGTTTCTTTTTATTATTCTCGGCAACCGGCTGATCATTTAAGCCCATCTTTTGAGGAAGAACAATGGCACCAATTCCGGCAGCAATTCCGCTTGTGAGATTATAATTGGTTGCTGTAGTTCCGTAATAAATGGCATTGCTCACAATATCGCCTGCCAAAGTTGCAGCGTACAGTTTATCGGGATCAGAGATTTCAAGAGCTGTAGAATCGGTTACTTTTTTTAAAGCCTCTTCTCCAACTTCATTAATGTGCGGGACATTATCAAAATTTTTTCTGACAACTTCATGGAGTAGATTGAGCGCGATTGCTCCTCCTAATCCGGCTAACATTTTTTTAAGCATATTATTTTATTTTTAAAGTTAATTTTTATCTTTTTGTTCATTCTTTTTAGGCTGCAAAATCATTCGTATCGAAGGATTATTGGTAATAAATAATCTAAACCATTCCAATGCCAGCCTTATTCTGTTTCTAAACCCTGTTAACGGGATAATGTGTATAAAAAGCCACGTAAGCCATGCAAAAAAGCCCGTGTACGAGAACTGTGGAAGATCAACGACGGCTTTATATTTTGAAATAATTGCCATGCTTCCTTTATCGTTGTATACAAATGGTTGCAAAGGTTGTTGATTATAAAGTTTTCTAACGTTTTTTGCGGCTAATTTAGACTGTTGAATAGCAACCTGCGCAAGCTGAGGATGCCCTTTGGGAAAATTTTTATCAGTTAACTGTAAACATAGATCACCCAATGCCCAGACATTATTAAAACCTAAAACCCGGTTGTATTCATCTACTAATAATCTTCGGCCTTTTCCTACACTGGTTTCGGGAATTCCCTTTATTTCGCGACCTATAACTCCGGAGGTCCAGATCAGTGTTTCTGTTTTTATTTTTCTTCCATCTGATAATATTACATTTCCTTCCACATAATCTTTTACAGATACATTCAAAAGAATATTTACTCCCAATCTTTTTAAATTATCGTATGCCGTTTTTTTGGCTGCGTCACTCATCGGAGCCAGCAATGATGGCAGCGCATCTATAAGATAGAGATGAGAAAGGTTAAGCTCTATTTCAGGATATTCTTTTTCTGCTACATAACCACCCATCTCGGCAATCATACCTGCAAGCTCCACTCCGGTAGGGCCACCACCTGCAATTACAATATTCTGTAATCTTTCTGCTTTTTTTTCGTCTTCATTTCTTGATGCCTTTTCAAGGTTTAAAAGCAAGTGATTTTTAATGTATAATGCCTGGTGAATAGTCTTCATTGGAAGCGCACACTGCTGAACATTTTCTAAGCCAAAAAAATTGGTTTCTGTTCCCAAAGCAAGAATTGCATGATCGTATCCTATGGTACCGGTGTCGGTCTCAATGATTTGTAGTTCTGTATCAATGCTAAGAAAACTTCCCATGTGATAATGCACATTATCATAATTTGAAAATAGCTTTCTAAAGGGATAACTAATGTGTGACGGTTCAATAAATGCAGTCGCAACCTGGTAAATTAGGGGAGGGAAGAAGTGGTAATTATTTCGGTCAACCAATGTAACGATGAAATCATTTGATTTAGCAATTGTTTTAATGAAATTAATACCGGCAAAGCCTCCTCCTACGACAACGATATGTTTTTTCATAACAGGATATTTTGATTTGGTGCGTTAAGTCGTATCCAAGAATAAGACCAATGTCACAGAAAAAATAAGGTGTGGTACTTTTTATAATTTATCTTCAATAGTATGATTGAGGTCATAATCATTAGGGAATTATTAAACTAAATTTGGTTTTACCAAACATTACAAAATTACTTTTATGAAAACTTATTTTCTTTCAGCCCTATTTTTAGGCGCTACATTCATTAGTTGTGCAAAAGAGAAAAAAGAGGTAAATCAAAATGACAGTATGTCGACTGGAACATTACCCTCTGATACTTCAATGGCACTTCCTCCATCAGATTCAACTGCATTGAATGCTCCGCTAAACGCCGAATCTGCAAATACAAATGATTCTGATACCACATCAACACAGCGATAGATTTTTTCAGAGGAGTCTTACATGCATTATAATTCGTTAATTTTTAAATTAATGCTGTTATCTGAATAAAATGGTATGCTTTTTTATTTAAAGCATTAGAATTTTACATCAAAACAATAAATACCAAATCAATCTAAACACTAAAAATTACAAAATTATTATGGATAAGAACATTCAAAAAAATGAAAAGCTAGATCAGCTAAAAGATCACACCACAGATAATTCTAATGAAAAATTGACCACTAATCAGGGCTTAAAGATCAACAATAACCAAGATTCTCTTAAGGCTGGTGAGCGAGGCGCAAGTTTATTAGAAGATTTTATACTTCGAGAAAAAATTACACATTTTGATCATGAAAGAATTCCTGAACGTATTGTTCATGCAAGAGGATCTGGTGCTCATGGAGTATTTAAGCTGTCAAAAAGCATGGAAAAATATACTCAAGCAAAATTCTTGTCAGGTATTGGAAAAGAAACCCCGGTCTTTGTGAGATTTTCTACAGTTGCAGGAAGTAGAGGTAGTACAGATTTAGCTCGTGATGTGAGAGGTTTTGCAATTAAATTTTATACGGAAGAAGGCAATTATGATCTTGTGGCCAACAACATGCCGGTCTTCTTTATACAGGATGCCATAAAATTCCCGGATCTTGTACATGCTGTAAAACCTGAGCCGGATAATGAAATTCCGCAGGCTGCATCCGCACATGATACTTTTTGGGATTTTATTTCTTTGATGCCGGAAAGTATGCACATGATTATGTGGCTGATGAGTGATCGGGCAATTCCAAGAAGCTTTAGAATGATGGAAGGGTTTGGAGTTCATTCATTTAGATTTATCAACAGTGAAGGGAATGCGTTTTTTGTAAAGTTTCATTTGAAACCCAAATTAGGAGTTCATTCTGTAGCCTGGCCGGAAGCTCAGAAAATATCCGGTAACGATCCCGATTTTCACCGCCGTGATCTTTGGGAAGCTATAGAAAATGGTGCCTTTCCGGAATGGGATTTTGGGGTTCAGTTGATTCCTGAAGAAAATGAGCACGATTTTGATTTTGACCTTTTAGATCCTACTAAAATTGTACCTGAAGAATTGGTACCGGTTGAGATCATCGGTACGCTTACTTTAAATAGAAACCCGGACAACTTTTTTGCAGAAACTGAGCAGATTGCATTCCATCCGGGACACTTGGTTCCGGGTATTGATTTTACCAACGATCCGCTTTTACAAGGAAGATTATTTTCGTACACAGATACCCAGCTCTCAAGATTAGGATCGCCGAATTTTCACGAAATTCCTATTAACAGATCGACTCAGACTGTACATAATAACCAAAGAGATGGCCATATGAGACAGCAAATAGTAAAAGGAAAAGTAAGTTATGAGCCAAATTCAATCGGAGGCGGGTGTCCTTTTCAGGCGATGATGAAGGAAGGAGGTTTTGCATCGTACGGTGAAAGAGTAAGTGGTGCTAAGATCAGAGCAAGAAGCGAATCTTTTGTAGATCACTATTCGCAGGCCAAATTATTTTATAACAGCCAGTCTGAAGCAGAAAAAAGACATTTGCAAAAGGCTCTTATTTTCGAACTTTCTAAAGTGACTATTCCTGCAATTAGAGAAAGAATGGTGGGTCAGCTTAATTTTATTAATAAAGATCTTGCTAAAAAAGTGGCTGATAAACTGGGAGTTGAAGTAAAAGTTTTAGAACGACCGAATGGAAGTATTCCTGCTGATCATGATGGTTTATCATTACAAAGTGCAGAGCGTGAGCCAAGCCAAAAAAGATCTGAAGCTTTAAGTATGGAAAATACCGTAAAAGATTCTATTAAAAGCAGAGTTATTGCATTTTTACTTGCAGACGGATGCAATACTGATGCGGTAAAACAAATACAGGACAAGCTGGAAAGTGAAGGCGCTGTCGTACAGGTTGTCGCTCCCGAGATGGCTCCTGTAAAATCCGAAGATGGAACTTTATTTACTCCAAAACATTCAATAAGCAGTACGTCAAGTGTCTGTTTTGATGCTGTTTATGTAGCGTCAGGAGAAAAATCAAGCCATAATTGGATGCAACCGGATTACAAAAATGGAATTGTTGATTTCTTAAATGAAGCTTACAGACATTGCAAAGCCATTTATTTTGGTAAAAATACAGAGATCATCTATGACCGTACCGATATGTATCAAAAGAAACATAAAGATCCTGCGGTGATTTTAGCTGAAAACGAAAAAGGTGATGACAACTTTGTAAAAGCTATCGCATCGCACAGAGTTTGGCACCTCGAACTTGAGAGAAACGGAATAACCAAAAAAGAACACCAATCATAAAAATTTGAAATATGAAAGCAGCAGTTTTTCACGCACCTGGAAAAATAACCTGTGATACAGTTCCAGATCCGACTATTGAAGATGAAAACGATATTATCCTTAAAGTAACCTCTACAGCAATCTGTGGGAGCGATTTACACATGTATTCCGGAGGTATTCCGCAACCAAGACCAATGGTAATGGGTCATGAATTCATGGGTGAAGTCGTAGAAAAAGGTAAAAATATTACCCATTTACACCAAGGCGATCGGGTAGTGGTACCATTCCCAATTGCCTGTGGATGTTGTTATTTTTGTGAAAATGATCTTCCCAGCGGATGCGAAAAATCAAATCCTGAAAATTACGGTCCAGAAGGAGGAATAATGACCGAAAAAGGGGGCGGAATGTTTGGATATACAGATTTATATGGAGGCTATAACGGCGGCCAGGCTCAGTATGTAAGAGTTCCTTACGCCAATTTTGGACCGCGAAAAGTTCCGGATCTGCTTACAGACGAACAGGCATTATTTCTTACCGATATATTCCCAACCGGATATACGGGGGTAATGTGGGGAGACCTTAAAGGCGGCGAATCAGTCGCAATTTTCGGAGCAGGCCCTGTTGGTTCGATGGCAGTAAAAAGTGCAATTCTTCATAATGCCGGAAAGGTAATCGTTATTGATACGTTACAATACAGACTAGATCAGATCAAGAATCTTACAGGCTGCGAAACCATTCTTTGGGAAGATGCCGAAAGTACGGTTGAGAAAATCAGAGCACTTACACACGGAAGAGGCGCCGATCTTTGTATTGACGCTGTCGGTTTTGAACCTGAACGGTCTTTGCTTGATAGAGCAAAAGCGGTAATTAATTTTGAAAAAGGCTCTATGAAGGTTCTTGAAGCATGTATGAGTGGCGTAAGAAGAGGCGGAACGGTTTCTGTTTTAGGAGTTTATGCCGTGAATTATGATAATTTCAGGCTCGGACAAATTTTTGATAAAGGCATAATTCTAAGAGCCGGACAATCTCCTGTTCATGCAATTATCGATAAATTATTAAAATATGTAGAGACCGGGCAGGTGCGTCTTGATGATATTATCACCCATCGATTATCACTAAATGATGTTGCAAAAGGGTATGAAATTTTTGATAAAAAAGAAGATGGCTGCGTGAAAGTAGTACTAGATCCTTGGTCATAATTTATTTAAAATCGATTGTATAAATTAAAGTAGATAACTACATTACATTAATAAGCAACGCTAATGATTTCATTGGCGTTGTTTTTATAATTAAAAGAATTTTTTTATGGTTATTGAATCTGAAAATTAAATGTATCAATAGTTTTCCTTTAATAATACACTCTTCCCTTAACTATTTTGATAAGGCTTTCGTTTTCCATTTTCTTAAAAGTTCTGATCACGGTTTCAATTCTTAAGCCTGTTAAAAAAGCAAGTTCTTTTCTTGTGTAAGGTATTTTATAGGAATATTGTTCCTTATTCTGACTGCCTTTGAGATGATTGAGCACCGTAAGCAGTTGATGAGTTGCATCTTCTGATGTTAAACTATTGAGAAAAATACAGCTGTGATAGGATCTTTCTGCCAAGTAATGAAGAAATTTCATCTGAATTTCAAAATCAGAGGCCAGCAATTTTAAAAGTTGGGAGTGCTCAAGTCTGAATATCGTACAATCTTCCATCAAAACAGCATTAACGGGATATTTGTATTTAGAAAATAAAAATATCTCTCCTATAGAATCACCATCTCCGTGAATACTCTGAATAAACTCTCTATTTTCTGTCTGAAAATTTGTGAGTTTTATTTTACCTGTTTTAATCTGAAAATAATAAGTAGGCGAGTTATTCTCTTCAAAGAGCAGTTGAGATTTTTGTAGTTGAATAATGTCTGCTCCAAAAGTAATGAGCAAGTCTTCTTGTATGACCATAACTCCTAATTATACGACTTTCACATAGCTTGTTTGTGAATAGACTTACCACAAATATATCAATTTAAAATTTCTTTGGATATGATTTGGATCAAAATATTTTTACACTTATCCTTTTACAGAAGCATTGTACTTGTCATAAAATTATTGCGATCATGGTAGCGGCATGTTATTATTACAGAATTTTTTAAAGTGAGCAACTGCCAATCTTTTTATGCGTAACTTTAAGTTATTGAAAATCAAATATTAAATTGTATTTGGGTCTCGTACATTCAGTTTTTGTTCAAAGATTTTCAAATATGACCTATGTCATATTTTATACTTTATTGATAGGCTACCTTTGAACTATACTATTTAAGAAAAATATGAATGCAATACTTAGGCAAGTTGAGAAATCTAAAGTTTTGAATATGAAGTTTCCTTTTAAAGTAAATCCTTCCATCGATTGTTAATTATTTGGAAGGCAGATAACAGGAACAATTTTATTTTGAATCATAAATTGTTATAGTAATAGGTAGTACCGGCAATAGTTGCAAGTAAAATAAGTACGTTCCGAAAATTTCATAAGCCTTCTACTGCAATAACGCAGAATAAAGCAAACTTTAAAAATTACATTATGTCGATCCAGGAAAGTCTTTTGCATTCCGTACAAGCAATTGAAGAGCATTACAATGCTGGTGATTATATTTTTCGTGAAGGGGCTACACCGCAGTTTTATTATCAGATAGTTACAGGCGAAGTAAAGCTTAACAGTTATAAAGAAGATGGTAAAGAATTTATACAGGATATTCTTTCGGAGAATTCTTGCTTCGGAGAGTCGATGCTTATTCTCGGTAAACCTTATACGGTAAATGCTATTTCTCTTTCCAAATGTATTGTTCTAAAAATCGGCAGAGAACAGTTTTTTCAGCTGTTGCAGGAAAATCCTGATATTTTTATTGATATGTACACTACACTTTCAGAAAAAACTTCTGAGAAATTGGTATTGATGCAAAAAATATCGAGCCAAAATGCTGAAGAACGTTTGGTAGAACTGATGAATCAAATGAAAGATTCAAAAGAAAATAAAGATAAATATTCATTTGAAATTCCTCATACGAGACAACAATTGGCTTCATTAACAGGCTTGTCTCTGGAAACTACCATCAGAGTGATCAAAAGAATGGAAAAGAATGAAATTCTAATGATTAAAAACGGCAAAATATTTTATTAAAAACAGGCTCAGATACAACTATCTGAGCCTTATTTTATATATTCCTATACATAAATTTATACAAAAAACTACTTACGGAAGTGCAGGCGTCGGTGCGTTTCCTATTCCTGTAGTTCCGGTAGGGCTCATATCATAAGTAATAGTCGGATTTACTGTAGTAAGCATATCTTTTCGGTATACACTTACACTCAGTCTTATCTCAGGGTTTTGGAAAAATACTCGATTATTATTTGGTACAAATTGTATACGCCATGTCCCATTCAGCTCGAAAGATCGCGCAGAATATTGAGGAATATAGTTCTGTGTAGTAGTATCTTGCGTAATTCTGATGTTAGAATTATCATTTACTCCTCTTACGATAAAGCCTCCGATTACAAGATAGTATTTGCTTGTAGGGATTTTAGTATCGAAATTTGAAATTCCACCGGGTGTAATGTTGGTAATATGATACACTGTACTGTTAATGGCACTGTAGTCTGATGTAGCCGGTACATATCTTTTAAGCGCTTTATCACTGTTGTCTCTTACAATTAAATAGGAGTTTGTGGAAGGTCCTGTAAATGTTCCGGGATTTTCAAAATACAAATCTCCGCTTAGTTTTGTATTACCTGTTACGTCGAGTGTCTGCGTAGGATTGGTGTTTCCTATTCCTACGCCTTGTGCTTTATAGATTGCTGTGCTTATTAACAGTACAGCTAAAAATAGTATATTTTTCATAATTGTTATATTCCTATAGGAGCTGTACCAGCACTTCCTGAGTTACTTCCATTCAAATTATACGTTACTTCACCCAGATTTTTAAAAAATCTCCTAGAATATAAGATAACATCAAATTTGTAAGTGTATTTATCGGTTGTATTTTCTGTATTTAATGTAGGATAGCCTATTTTTACATGCCAGGTTGCTCCTGATTGGAAAGCATCAAATACAAAATGTCCCTTATTGTCATTACTTGTATAAATGCCTTTATTTCCTGAACTTGGAATTGCTTCGAAATTAGCAATAGTAATAAAATATTTGTCGGTAGGGATATTTAGATTAAGATCATTAAGATCATCTCTATATACATTTGTGATGTTGTATGGTTGTATGGTTACAGGAGTGTAAAGATTCTCAAGAGCCACTACTTGTCCATTGACAGTCGCAGATTGAGGATCTGTACCTACAATGGTAAAACCTGAAGGGTTGTTGACGTAATTAGTCGGATCTATGGTGACAGATGTACCTATTGAAGTAGATCCTACAACTTCTAATTTTTCTGTAGGAGTGGTTGTACCTATCCCAACTTGCGCACGTACTTGAACAGCAGTGGAAAAAATGCTTATTAATAATAACTTTTTTATCATGTGTTTATTGAAGTATTGGGTTGTTATCACTACCGGAAGAGGTCGAATTTACATCAAAAGGACCGCGTTCGGGAAAAATTTTAACGTAGGTTTTAGGATAAATAGCACACACTAGAGTCCATGTTCCGTTGGTATCGGCAGCTACTTCAGAATAATCTGCGTATAGTATCCATTCATTATTAAAGCTTTTTACTCCGTAAGAAGGTATTGCGGTTGTGTTGCCTTTTACATCTCTGTCAAAATAAGCAGACAGTACCATTACAGAATAATCTTGCGAATTGATCTTGGTATTGAAGCTTTCAACCCAATCTAACTTTGCATTAGTAAGTTTGTAGGTAATTATACTTGCCAAACCGGGCGATGCAGGCTGAGTAGGATCAATTTTCCTTACACGGTTGTCTACAGTACTCTGATTCAGAAGTAGATAGCGGTCTTTTTCATTCGAAGTGATGAAAGGTAGCGTTCCGGTGATGATCTTGGAAGATTTGTAAGAACCGTTTACATCCAATTCAACTCTTGGCGTTACGGTGTTAATCCCTACCTTGCCGTGTTGGGAGTAGAGGGAAGCGCTCCCCAGCAATAAGCAGGAGCAAATAAATAGGTTTTTCATTCGTTTTCAGTTTTCAGCAGTAATTAGAATACCACTTAATAAATGCAAAACTATATATTTTTCTATAAATAAATGGTTTTAATGATATTTATCATCAAAAATTTTCAATTTACAAGAAGATACGTAATATGAAAATATTATTGTTAAAAACAAATGACTGAATTAATTAATTGAAATACAGTAACTTACAAGAATGTGTTTGCGATTATATTAATTTCAATTATTAAAAAAAATAAAAAAATATTTAATAAAGTTTATTAATATCAATTTTAATTTAGAATAACATTTAGTAATTAAAGCAAATATTATTGCCAAAATATTTATAAAACAACATCTTTGAAGGTTTTTATTGTACCATCAAAAAGTTTAATTGTAATTTCCTGAGCAAGATCAAAATCAACTGTGTGCTCTGTTTCCTCTGTATGATTATTATCGAAAATGGTAATCTCAAATGGCGTTTGTTGCATCCTTGCCAGTGTTCCGCTGTATTTATTTTTCTTTTTATAAACGACCTCAATATTTTCTATAGATTTTGTATGATTCAAGATGTCGTCCTTCAAATCGCTAGTAATATCCATGCTTTGCTGATTTATTATTGTGTAAAATATTTTACAAATAGTAAGCCATTAAGCAGACATTTTAGCTTTTAAAATTAAGAATTAAACAGGCTTCATATATCATTATAAGAATCTTTCGTTTTCAGTATTCTATATTCATTAGGAGAATATTTCGTGGCCGATTTAAAATATTTTCCGAAATGAGAATTATCATTAAAACCCAATTCGTAAGAAATTTCGGTAACCGTTAAAGTAGTATGCAGAAGCAGGCGCTGAGCCTCAAGGATAACCCGATTTTTAATCATCTGACCGGCAGAAATATCGAGGCTTTCTTTAATCAGTGCATTCAGATAATTTGCGCTTAGATTCAGTTTTTCTGCATATTTTGACGTTGTTTTTAAATCTTTATAATGCTGATTGACCAAGTAACTAAATTTCTCTACAATTTCTTTTTTATGATCAACAGACCGATCGATACGATTCTTTTTATTTGAATTCCGAATATATTTTAGCACAAAAACTTTTAACAAAAGACAGATAATTTCTTTTCGAAGTAATTTATTTTTAGAATATTCATGTTTCAGTTCTTCAAAAGTCTGAAAAAGATCTGTGGTGCTTTCCTTTGAAAGCAAAAGATAAGGAGCAACATCATTAAGCGCGGTATCGCTTTTTATCATTTTATTCCCGGTATACACATAGTTGTAAAATGATTTGGTAAACATGAGAACATCCCCTTTGCTTGACAGAAAATCTTTAAAATGATACACCTGATTGTAATTAATAAAGAAAAACTTCAAAGGCTTCATGTCAAATTCCTGATCATCTATAACCAATGAGCCTTCTGCGTTTTTAAATAGGAAAACCGTATAAAATTTATTCTTAAAATGTGAATCTGAATCACACTGCATTTTTGTGGTGAATTCGTCAAACGGCATAATGACAAACTCATTTCTCAGAGCAGAATGATTTTTAAGTTTACTTAAGGTAATAGACTGAATTTTATGATTCAAGATTGTACGTTTTTGAGCAGATATAAATATAAAAAAATACCACAATTTTTATTGCAGTATTTCTATTTTATTAAAGAAAAGATTAGTTAATATATTCTAATACTTTATGATGCTGAACCTTAATTTTATTATCGACTATTTTATCGACATATTCAGAGCTCATTGCACGAAGAACAGCCATATAATTCATACTGAAATCAACGGTATCTCCCACATGATAATCATGTACGTTATCGCCAAGATCGAGAATCATCATATCTGAGCTCGCTCCTATAATCTCAATTCCTAAGGAAAGTGGATTTATATTTTTAGGATCAATATCAAGAACGCCAATATCAACGATTGCTCTTACAGATGTCTTACCGATGTTTTTTTCATCATGAATAGGAGTTTCACCAGTCAAATTAGTTCCAGCATCTCCTGCAGGAATCATTGGTTTTTCTGCAATTTCTATAATCTCTGCAGTGAGTTGAAAGACATTTTGATGCATACCTTTGATCGTCGAATCATTATAAACATCGGTGCCAAAAAACAATGTTTCTCCCACTCTGAAATGATTAATTCCTGAAGGTATTTCATTTTTAAGAAGTAGAGGGATGGTAACTGATGAACCTGCTGATATAAAAGGGATTGCAGTATGATAAGATTCTTCAACAATCTCTTTAAAACGATTGAGTTTAACCAGTTTTTTCTCATCAGGAAGTATACCGTTTAGGCATTTTAGGTTGGTTCCTATTCCTACAATTTCGATGTTTGGTATATTCATAACTTCACCATAAAAGTGGGATAGATTTTTTACCATAATGCCTTCCCGTAATTCTCCCATCTCAACCATAATTACAATTTTATGTATCTTATTTTGTTGTATGGCTTCATCGGAAAGCGCTTTAATTGTTTCAAGCTCTGTATTAAAACTTACGTCTGCATATTTTACAATGCTTCGGGCTAATCTTTTTGCAGGAGGCTTAATGTAAACCGTTTGTGTTTTGGGCGACAGTTCTTTGATGTGTCGTAAATTCGTTAAACGCGAATCGCAGACTTCTTTGTCAGAAATATCTAACAGACATTTCAGAAACTTTTCATTTCCGCAGAGCAGTTTTGCTACGACAGCCCATTCGATATGATTTTCTTCAAAAAGCTGATTTAGATAATTGTAATTGTGAAGTAATTTATTGGTGTTTAAAGTAATATGTGACATTTTATTTTTTTAATCGCATTTCGAGATATTTACTGGTAAATCCCAGTTTTTTGTATAAATGGAATGCCGGATTTTCCGGTTCACAATGGAGTGCGATGTCTCCCTGTGACGAATCAATAGCTTCTTGCATGAGGCTTTTTCCTATTCCTTTTCCTCGCACCTCTTTGTCGGTAGCAATATAGACAAGTATATTTTCAGGAATATATCCACTCATTCCGGTTTTATTGACGACTACAGCACCAACCAAATGTTGGGTTTCTTTGTCTCTTGCTGTTATGATGTGACCGCCTGGTTTATTGTCTAATCCTAATGCGTAGTCTATGGCATCAGAAATATCTTTTTCCGGATCACCGTATTGTTCCAAATGGGTAAAAAGGAACTGAACGATTTCCTGTTTTTGGTTTGCATTGGTTCTGTTTTTATCTGAATATTTTTGTATTGTTATCATAAATTTTATTTTATCCCGGACATGGAAGAGTGATATCAAAAGCAGTACTGTCGTCTGAATTTATATTGCTCACCATTTGCCTGTTCTTTAAGAAAAGCAAAGGAATATCGGTATAGTTAATAATTTGTTTGAAAAAATTTTCTAAGAAAAAAGACTTCCAGCTGTCTTCATCTTTATAATTCAGAATAATAATATCGGCATTATCATCCTGCGAAAACTTCGAAATTTGCGTTGCTTTGTCATGAGTCAGTAAAAACTGCGAGTCATATTCCTGTGATCTTATGGCAAGATTTTTCTTGATTCTTTGATATGCCTCTCTGATCTTCAGTATATCATCCTCATTGCTTATCCCAAGCAGGCTGATGATGCCTTTGTTTTTTTTGGCAATTGCAACTGAAAGTTCAATTTTATCAGTTAAATCCTCCAAAACCCTTACCGGAACTAGTATTTTGTCGAATGAATATTTACTGCATTTTTCGGGTACCAGTAAAACAGAGCAATTTACTTCGGTTAAAATCTGATAGGATAAGGAGCCTAAAAGTAACTGTGCGAAATTTTGTTGTCCCGAGCTTCCACATATCACAAGATCTACATCTTCATTACCAATAATATTGTTGATGCCATGAACCAGACTGTCATTTTTTATAATTGTTTTAAATTCGAGATCAGGATATTGTGTTTGTAAAGATGTTTCAATATCTGCTAAAGCCTGCTCGGTTTTCTTATAATTTTCATCGATTATATCTGCACCGATAACCTGTTTTCCGGTTCTGTCGATGATGGTGTGATTTGTAATATTATGGAATAATATAACTCTCGCTTCATGACGTGCGGCAATGTGTACAGACATTCTGACTGCATTATTTGATTTCTCGGTGAAATCGACCGCCACTAAAAGTGTACTGATTAAATTTTGCATGATAGTTTAGGAATATTAGTTCAAAAATTAATATACAAAGGTAAAGAGCAGCGGTTTTAATTCATGTTAAGAATGAATGCGGTTATGGTATAATTTATCTTTCAATAATGAATTAGTAATAGAAAATAAGTAGATATCTACGTCTTAAAAATAGGGTAGTATTGTAGATGAGAATCTAGAAAAAATATAGCTTTATTAAGAATAATCTTTCAATAATTGTCTGTAGCTGGTAAGAATTGCAGATTTTGAAATAAAACCGATAAATCTGTTTTCATCGTCAACAACCGGAAGGTGCCACGTGTCTGTATCGTCAAACATCTGGATAATTGTTACCGGTTTATCATTTAAATGAACAAGACTTTCAGGAATTTTTATCAACTTAGAAATATTCAGTTGTTGATCTTCATTAAATAAGTAAGGACGGATATCATCCAATGTAACAATTCCTTTAAGTTTATACTCATCATTTACCACTGCAAAATTATTCTTCCGTCCATTGCTTATGAGGTAATAAAGTTCTTTTAATGATGAATTTTCATTAATTATTTGAGAATTAAAATCAATAAAGTCTTTGGTTTGAAGCGAAGACAGAAGATTATTATCGTGTTTGTGTGTAAATATCTTTCCTTGGTCTGCCAGATTTTTTAATTCAGGAGAAATAGGAGCAAACCATTTAGCGATAAGATAAGACATTACCGCAACAATCATCAGAGGAATAAAAAGATCATAACCAAAGCTAGACTCTGCAATCAGGAAAATCGCAGTAAGAGGAGCATACAGTACGCCGCTCATCGCACCGGCCATTCCTACCAGAATTAGATTCGTTACCGGAACATCAGTGAAGCCTAAATTTTGACAGATAATTGCAAATAAAAACCCTACAGAGCCTCCTGCAAAAAGTGAAGGAGCAAAGTTTCCGCCATTTCCACCGCTAAAAATGGTAAATGAGGTGGCAAAAGCTTTTAAAAGGCAAACTAAAACGAGAAATAGAATAACCGTCCATTCTTTTATTTCAAAATATCTGAAAAGACTGTTATTGATTACCGAATTGATATTTCCGTTGGTAAAATCTTTCACCGTATCATATCCTTCACCAAATAATGGAGGAAAAAGCACACATAATAAAGAAAGTACAGCACCACCAAACATTGCTTTCCGAAGTCGTGAAAGCTGTAAACCATTGATAAAATGCTCTACCTTTTGAGATACAACAACAAAATATCTTGCATAAAGACCTGTAATTAGACCAAGAATCAGATAATAAGGAACGTTATAATAATTAAAGGCTTCTCGGGTATAAAACCTGAATAAGACATCTTCCTGAAGTAATATTCTTGACAGTAAACTTCCGCATACCGCTGCAACCACCAAAGGAATAAAATCTGTAAAGACAACTCCTGTAAGCAAAATCTCAAAGGCAAACATGATGCCTGCAATCGGAGCGTTGAATGCTGATGCAATTCCGGCAGTGGCGCCTGCAGCCAGCAAAAGCGTTCTTTCTTTGTAGCTTAATCGGTAGGTACGCGCATAGTTTGACCCGATCGCTGCACCGGTAACTGCAATAGGACTTTCGATCCCTGCAGAGCCACCAAGCCCCACAGTAACGGCACTTTGTATGACTTGCGAATACATCTTTACATTAGATACAATGCTGGAGTTTTGCGCAATTTCGTATAATATAGCCCCAATTCCTTTCTTATCTTGTCCTTTGAATAATGCAATTACAATAGCAGCAGTTAAGACAATCCCAAGAAACGGAAAGACAATATAAAAGATAATCTGATATTCAAAATGTACCCTGTGGGTGATAAAATGATGAATATTGTGTACAAATGTTTTTAAAATAACCCCAGCCAAGCCTGCGGTACATCCTACCAAGATACCTGACAGGATGAGAAACTGATTTCTGCTTAGATGATTCTTGAGCCAATGAAGAATGATTTCGTAGCTGCGTGCTTTTTTGAGGCCGTATTGCTGAAAATCTCTTCTAAACTTAAGAAAACTTACGAATTTTTTTTTGTTGTGGAAATTCACTTTGAAATAAAAAATGAAGTAATTATTTAAATACTTTCATGCAAAGGTATTAAAATGTATCGACAACGTGTAACCGATATGAAAAACTTGTCAATTAAAAGAATATAAAAAGTCACTTTGGCCAACAAGTGCTGTTGACCAAAATGACAGATATAAAAGGACATAAAACAAAGAATAAAGCGCTCAGTTTTATGTTTAAGATGTAGCAGAATTGTGATGATAAGCTGGAAAAAAAGAATCTAAACCTTTCTGGAAATATTCTTTTATCTCTAATCAATTTGTCTTAATCGACTATTTTTTTGGTGTCAAAGAAAAATTATCTACATACACCGCTTGATGTATTCCATTCAACATAACTTTCACTCCCAAGTTTGAATCTTTCTTTAAAGAAATATCAAATGTTTTTTTAGCTCCCGTTATTTTTGAAGATTTAGCTATTGAAACGTACGATTTAGCATCAGATGCATTGTTGATTGAGAACAATTCTATTGTAGTTTCTCCGCCGTTGTCTGAAGCATCAAGCGTTAATGTATATTTCCCGGCTTTGATTTTTGGAGTTACCAAATACATATTTTCTCTCGGGCTGTTCATCGAGTAAAATACGATTCTTTTTTCACTGCTGTAAAGCATTGCTTTTCCTGGCTTTGCAGTCCAGCATTTGTTAATTTCTTTCCAGGAGTCAAAATTTTCTGTAAGTGTTGATACTGTTTTGCATTGTGCGTTTACGGTTACTAATCCTCCAAAAGCAATCAATCCTGCAAATATTATTTTCCTCATGATTATTTATATATTTTCAAGTAAAAATAATTAAAAAAGGTCGTATCAGGATGTCATTGTTTAATGATTTACGTTAGCTTTTTGCTTTTTTATTATTACTGTTGAATCATTATTTTTAATGCTTTATTCAAACATTATTATCAACAACTTTAGAAATAAATTAGATAAAGTTACAGTGCATTCTTAACGATCGTTCCCAATCTTTTCAAATCATTATCAAGACTATCGTCCCATTTTAAAGCAAAATTCAGTCTCATGCAATTATTAAACTGATCGTGTTGCGTAAAAATCCGACCGGGTGCGAAACTTATGTTTTGTTTTAGGGCAATATCGTACAGTTGTGCCGTATCAATTCTGTTGTCTAGTTCCAGCCAAAGTACAAATCCTCCCTGTGGCTGAGATATTTTGGTGTTTTCAGGAAAATATTCTTCAACCGCTCTTTGATATTTCAGGCAGTTTGTATGAAGTGTCTGTCTAAAGCCCCTCAAATGATGGTCATATCTTCCGTTTTCCAAAAAATCTGCTATTACTTCCTGGTAAAGAGGCGGTGTCGATATTGTTTGAATAAGCTTTTGTCTCAAAATCTTTTCTTTATACTTTCCCGGTGCAACCCAACCGACTCTGTAGCCCGGCGCTAAAGTCTTAGAAACAGAGCCGCACCACATGACGATTCCTGCATCATCAAATGCTTTGCAGGGTTTCGGTCTGCTCGTCCCGAAAAACAAGTTGCCATACAAATCATCTTCTATTAACGGAATATTGTGATAGGTAAGCAATTCTACCAATTCTTTTTTTCTTTCTTCAGGCATTAATGAGCCTAAAGGATTACTGAAATTGCTGATAAAACAGCAAGCGTCAACTTTATGAATAATTTTTCTTAATGCATCTATATCAACTCCCGTAACGGGATGAGTCGGCAATTCAATCACATTCAGACCCATTGCTTTTGCAATTTGTATAATTCCAAAATAAACAGGGCTTTCAATCGCAATTGTATCGCCTCGTTTTGTGACGGCCATCAGACAATTAAAGATCGCATTCATCGCCCCTGAAGTAGTTACAAGATCGTCTTCAGTAATTTTTCCTTCTAAAACGAGAGACCATTTTGCAATATTTCTTCTTAAGTTCAGACTGCCTTCCAAAGGTTCATAAGCAGTTCCGCTACCTTCCAAATTTCTTATTGTTTTAATAACTCCCTTATTTAATTTTGCAATAGGCAGTAAACTGGCATCGGGAACTCCTAAAGAAAATTGACGGATGTTTTTGTAATGAAGTGTGTTGAATACTTTACTGATAAGATCGTCCGGTTCACATTCTTTATCTGAAACTTCCGGCTTGCTGATCGAAGGAAGCGCAAATTTTCTTTGTGACGTTTTACTTACATAATAGCCCGACTTTGGTCTAGATTCAATAAGAGATTTGCTTTCTAATTCTAAAAAAGCCAATTTTACGGTATTTAGACTTACATCGTATATTTTCTGAACAGAACGTATCGAAGGCAATTTATCACCGATCCTTAAAGTTTCCGATAGAATTTGATCTTCTAAGATCTTTGCAATTTTTATGTATAGGATTTCCTTCGTCATTATAGTCTGCTCTGTTTTCAGTAAATTTATTAAAATTCTATTTCTAAATCTCAAATAATGAATAATAGAAATTCGGGATCAAATATTAATCTTTTTTTTTGCATTTATCTTGACCAATTCAGCCAATCTACTATTCTGTTGATCGAATTTTTCATGCCTTTACAGTCCGGTTCTTTTTGTGAAAAATACTTTTGCCTTGAATTATTAATAAATCTATTTTCCAGGTCTCCAAAAGAATATTCAGGGTTGATGATTGCTTTGAAAACAATTTTATCAGAAACATCAATCGTAAAATAGGAATAACCGATGATGAGATTTCCTTCAACCAGCTTATAGATTGGGAAACCGAATGCTTCTGTAAGTTTACACTGTTCAAAATTTTTGTTTTCTTTTTCTGATCGAGCAAAATAAAGATCTGTTATTTCAGTTAAATCGGAAAGATGGACGGGTTCAAATTTCAAGTCTGTTTTCTCTTTTATTATTGTTGGCATATTGTTGTATTCTGTAAACAAATTTATTTACAACAGCACAATAATTACAGATACAGAAATGAGTTATTTGATGGATACAGTTTTTGTTATTCGCCCTTGTGTCCTGCAAAAAAATCAAGCATTGTTTCTAATGCATTTTCACTGTGCATGCGTTCTCCATTTTCGAGTGATTCTTGCGCCATTTGGGATGCTCTTTTAAACATATTCATTTCATATTCAGCAATAGCGCTTTCTATAGAATTAAATTGGGAAGAAATTAAAGCTTCGCTTAGTTCTAACGCATCAAGCATTGCCATATTTACGCCTTCACCTGCAAACGGAGGCATGAGATGTGCAGCATCGCCAATGATGGTAAGATTTTCAACAGTTTTCCATGTTTGGTCGAGAGGCATGCAATAAATTGGTCTTGGGATAAATGGAGTAGAGCTGTTTTCAAATAATTCATACCAAACAGAGCTCCATTCAGGATACTCTTTTTTAAACCATGTTAGAACTTCATATTTATCCGAAAAATCGATGCCACATGTTTTCGCCCAATTTTCCTCAGTTTTAAAACTGGCATAAAAACCAATCTCGCTATTTGCTTTTTGCCCCATCAAAATATCCTGCTTGTTCCCAAAAGCCATTATTTTTCCGCCACGAAGTATTTCAGAAATGTTTGGAACCTTTTTTTCTGCTTCATAAACGTTGCCTTCAAGCATGGTAATACCCGAATAGAATGGTTTTATATCAGTAAGAAATGGCCGTATCTTTGAGTTGGCTCCATCAGCCCCGATCACAATATCTGCATATATACTTTCCTTGTTTTTAAAATGTAGCAGCCAACCTTCATTTTGCTTTGTCATGGAAAGAAAATGACTGTTCCAAATGATGGTTTCAGGATCTAAAGATTCCAGTAAAATTTTTCTTAAAACACCTCTGTCAATTTCCGGACGAAAATGCTCATCTCCAAAATTTCCCTCTTGTTTTTGACCGTGATCGCTGAAGAATATTTCTGCTTTATGGTTTGTAATGGTCGATTGATCTGCGCCCACCATAAAATTGTTTTTAAAATCATCCAACAAACCTGCTTTTCGCAATGCCGCCAAACCCGATTCATCATGCAGGTCGAGAGGGGAGCCTTGTACTCTTGCATTTTTATTTAAATCTCTTTCATATACTTTTACGTCAACACCTTTCAGTTGTAGAAGTTTTGCCAATGTCAGCCCACCCGGACCTCCGCCTACGATAGCTATTTTCTTATTTTTTAACAACATTATTTTTAAATTTTATACTGCAAAATTACTTCTGGCTGTACACTAAAAATTGTAAAAATCGGTCGTTTTCGTTTTTGTGTAATTCTTTTGGCGAAACACCGGAAAGTTGTTTTATCTCTTTGATGAAGTGAGATTGATCTGTGAAATTAAGTTGTGGATAGAGTTCACCATCTTTAATATGGCTGAGTGACCCCTGGAAGCGAAGTATTTTACAATATGCCTTTAAGGAAAGCCCAAATTGCTTATTAAAATAACGGTTGATTTGTCTTGGGCTCCACGATATTTTTTCGGAGATTTCTTTAATAGGAATCTCGCCATTTGATTCAAAAATTAACTGAAATAATCTGCGTTTTCTTTCATCTGTTTTATTCGGCAATATCTCAGAGATTTTTTGTGTAATTTTTTCGCAGAAATTATCAAAGTCATTCAGATCGTCAGCAGTGATTCCCCAAAAATTACTCTCCAGTTTTTTTCCTGAATTCAGAATATCAGCAATTGAATCATTAAAAATATACTCAATAGCGAAAGGATTAAAACTAACGGCAAAAAAGTTTGAAACTTCGTGATTAATGGATTTAGGCTTTGTTTCCAGCCCCAATAATGCAACAGTAAATGTATTATCATTTAACTTTGAAAATATCAAATCAACTTTTCCATTAGGAATAACAACAGCATTATTTTGATGTGAAATATTCTGCAACGAAGAAAAACAATAGACAAAATCTGCTAAAGACCGATCAGGCTCAACCAGTTTAAAAGTAAGTTTTTCTTGCATGTTGTATGTTTATCATTGCACCAAACAGATCTTTGTTATTGACAAATTACATTTTATTTTTATTAAGCGTAGAAAATTTTCACAAAAATAATCAAGTACGTACTAAAATAAAAACCAAGGCTCGAAAGTCTTGGCCATGGCTACATTATTTATTTTTTGATGAAAAAATCAGAATGTTGATGCAGGAGCGGTATCATTATTCAATTTACGGTTGACTTCATTCTTTTTTCCTTTGGCAAAATCATAACCGATTCCCAGAATAAACATATTCCTGTTGTTGTAAATATTGGTTGTTGCAGAGTAGTTTACCAAACTTTCGTCAAGGGTCTTGGTTTTATATCTTGATGGCATTCCCAACCAGTACATTCCGGTAGTGAAGGTCCAGTCTTTCATTTTATAATTGGCAAAAATGTGATTTTGATTTTCGTTGGTACTCAAAAAAGCGCCGCTTAAAGTATAAACAGGAATATTGAACATATAAGTAAGGCTTAAATTTTTATATTCTGAAGAAATGGTAAAATTGTTTCCGAAATAATTGTTTTTAAGCAAAGCACCCGAGTTTGTTTTTACACGTTGCATTGTAGGATAAATATTGGCTTTAATAACCAATAACCTGTTTCCAAAAGGCTTTACAGATCCTATAAACTGAACTCCCGCTCGAGAACTAAACTGAGCATTTTCATATGTTAATGCATATTGAGTATTGTTATTGTACAAAACATAGATACTGTTGATCGCATCGTCTACATAATTGTAGAATAAATTGGCATTAAAATCAAAAAACTTATTGTTGTAAGAATAATTTAAATTATTATTCCATGCTTTTTGTATATTAAGATAAGGATTTCCTGTAGATAAAATATTGGGAACAGCCTGATTGATATTCGGGCTTAATGATGCGCTTCCCGGGCTGTACGGCGTATAGCTGCTTGTGAATCTTAGACTCTGATTTTTTTTGAGTTCGTAGCCTAAGATAATTTTAGGAGTAATTGTCCAGTCATCATCTGTTGTTGCTGCGGTTTTATTATGAATATTTGTTAAACCTAAACCGATCCGATACATCAGTTTTTTACTTTTCCCTGCAAATTCCGAATAAAGGTATTGAGTTAAATAATTAACAGAATAATCAAAATTTCCAGCTAAATTTTCAAGTTTGTTATCAACGTTATTATTATCGATTCTATATCCTGTGCTTAGCTTTCCTGCTTTGAAATCGTGTGTATAGGCAACTTCACCTACAATGCTGTTTTGCTTGGCTTTCAGATTCATATCATTATCAAAAACAATATTTCCGGAGCCAATTACCCATTCTTTATCAACTTCAAAACTTTCGCTGGTATAGGAAGAACCTACAATATTGAAACTAATTTCATCTGTCTTACTTAGTTTTTTAGAAAAATAAAGATCGAGCTTTGGCGGATTGTAATTTTCTCCGCTGTATTGTGAAGTTCCGTGCAATTCTGAGCTGTTATCTTTAGTGAAAATACTTTGCCCGTTTCCTTTAGAGAAATAATTGAAAATATTCATTGAAAATTTTGCCTGAAACACATAATTATCCATTAAAGAATTGGTGTATCTTAAAGCAATATCCTGATAAGTATATCCGAAATGATCTATTTTATTTTCATTGGTATTGTAATGAGAATTCTGCAAGGTGTAATCGTAGACTCTATTGACAGCACGATTATCATAATCTCTGAAATTGAGTGAATATTCGAGACCGATATTATTTCTTCCGTTTGTGTAATTTGCGTAGGCCTGTCCGTTGACGAAACCGGTCGTTAATGCAGAGCTCACAGAAGTTCCTGCTGCAAAACCAACTTCCGGATTTCTCGTAATAATATTAACCACAGTATCTGCTCTTGTTGCCCATCGGGTAGGAGGATTGTCATAATACTCAACTCGTACTACATTTTCCGGTCGTATGCCTCGAGCCTGTAATTCTGTAGATTCAACCCCATTGATTAACAATAAAAATTTACCGCCTTTAATACTTGTAATGCTGCTGGAAATAGGATCAAACTGAAGCTCAGGTAAAGTCTGGAGTAAATCATTTGCATATCTGGCTTTTTTTAAAGCTTCCTCGTCGAAACTGTAAACTGCTTTGTCTATGAATTGTTTTTTACGCTGCGATTTTATCAGAACTTCCTGTATATCTTTGGTATTTTGAACTGTATCTTTAACTGTCGAAGTACTATTTTCCTGGGCAAAGGCTAAGCTGCCTATTATTAAGAAGGCTAAACTTATTTGTTTTTTCATGTAGTTTTTTTGCAAATATTATCAGCGTCAAATTTAAAACAACTGATTGTCTTAGCAAAGTAAATTTCACATTAATTGGAATAATCTTATTGTGTTTTCTCAAGAAAGTTCTGTAAACGCTAAAAATAATTAATAAAACTATTAGTTTATTGTATTGTGAAAGTTTAAAAAATTGACTTTTCGTTCTTTGCTCTTAAGTATTGGGATATTCCTTTTTTAAATTTTTGTCTAAAATAAAAGGTACGAAAGGCAGTACAGATCCTACGATGTAGATAATAATTCTTTTAATGCTCCATCGGTATTTCAGAGAAGTGATAATGAGAATTGCCATATAAAACAAAAATAAAATCCCGTGAATCCAGCCAAAATATTTTACAGGCTCCGATATATCAAGTATGTATTTGATGGGCATTGCAATAAAAAGGAGAATTAAATAAGATATCCCTTCGATAATTGCTGTTTTGCGGTATAGATTAATCATAAAAAATGAGTGGTTAAATGTTGATTTTATGTCGGGAATTTTTGTTTATACGGTTTTACAATTTACGGTAAGTTTTTAATATTCAAAATTAAATTATATCGCTAATGTTATCTTTTTGATAAAGCATAGGAAAGTCTTTTTTTAGAATTATTTGGAATAATTGGCAAGAGTACTCAAATATCGAAATAATTTTGAGTTTTTAAGTTAGCTCCATTACTTTTCAAGTGTCCGCAATGCCTTTTTGATAATATAAGCGGTTTCTTTTGTGGGGCTTTCTTGCTTCCATTTTTCGCAAAGATGTTTCACAAAATCCGGGTGTGTTTTGCTTGCATCATTTAGCCAATTACCAACGCTGTCTTGTACATATTTTGATTTGTCAGATTTCAAAGGTTCCAAAATTGCTAAACCCAATCCAGGATTATGTTTCAATTCTTCAATATGTTCGCACCAAACGCCTCTCGGTCTTGTTGCTTCGCTGGCAAACCGTCTCACGTTTTCATCTTTGTGATTTGTCCAGTTTGATAATATTTCGATACTTTTTGTTAAGTCTTTTGCAATGCTTGACCTTACGGCTAACCAACAAATTTCTCTTACCCCAAAATGCTTATCAGCTGCAAAACATTGAATTTGTTCAAGCTTTTGACCGATGTCTAATGTTTGATTTTTACCAATTGTATAAGTCGCCCAACAACGGATTAAATCTGACGCATGGTTTGCCATAATTGTCAATATTTCGGTGTCATCATTTTTTAATGACTGCTCAAAAAGTCCGGTTCCGATTGCTTTATTAATGGTGTTTACAGTTTGTTTTTTCAGGTTTTCAATACCGGTTAATATGGGTTTTAAATATGCAGTTCTTTCCAATTGTTTCAATAAATTTTTCAGCAAAAGACGCTGGTCAACAGCTAACCATTCCACTAAATTTGCTGTTTCAATTTCTCCACGATTCAACTGTTCCAGAATGTCTTTAGGAATATCTTTTGTGGAACGAGAACCTTTACGTTTTATTTCTGTCATAGCATTCTAGCATTTTTTTTATATTAAGTTTTTACATCCACAAATGTATAGAATGTATTTATATCCTTATATTATGATTAATTTTGCAAATCTCGAAAAGCTTTTTAATACTGGCAATACCGCATATTTTTAGCACATAGGGATAAAAAACTCAATCATATGAAAATAGAGGAAAAAGTCGCTGAAAATAAAATTTGTCCGTTGGAAATCGCTGTAAATTCAATCAGCGGAAAATGGAAAATTCCTATTGTCTGGCAAATTAATGAGGGCAAAAAACGACCAAGCGAATTTTTGAGAGGAATTGCCAATGTTGACAGGCGTGTTTTAAACAAACAGCTCAATGAAATGATTGAGGATGGCATTTTAACCAAAGAAAGTTTCAACGAACTGCCGCCAAGAGTGGAATATTCTTTAACCGAAATTGGCGAAAAGCTCATTGAAATTCTTTGGCAACTAAACGATTGGGGAAAGTTATTAATCCCGGAAAAAGAATAATTTAAATTTATATAAGATATTTCTTGAGACCTTCCATAATTCCCTGCCAAAGCATACTGAAAAAGCTTCTTTCGGGTTCTCGTTTTTTATCAATAACCACATGGCCCGGTTCTCCTTTAGATTCGTTTTTCACAAACCAATTGGCAATCGTATTTAAGAATTTTCTTTCGTTTCCTTTTTTATTCAGGAAGTTTACGTACATGTCATTGTATTTGAAATAAAACTTTCCTGCAATACCTTCTTGAGATCCATAATAGTCAAATTTTAAATAGTCAATATTTCCATCCAAAGTAATATTTAAATACGGGCGCACAAACAAATTGACATTCTCAGCAGAAAGCTTTTGTATGTCTCCTTTGATGGTGAACTTGTCGGCGAGATCTTTAACATCAAATTTCCAGTTGACTTTAGTTTCTGCTTTTCCGTAAAAATCAAAAGATGCATCAGTATTGATTATAGTAGAACGACCTTTTATTTTTGCATTATTTACATTCGTAATCACTGCCTGGAAATTATTGAAAGTCAGTTTTCCCGGAATATTGCTTTTTTCAGCATCTTCTTCATATTCCAGATCTGAGTTTTTAATAGATATTTCTTTAATGAATAATGGAATTTTCACATCACGTAATTTCTTACTGAATAGATATCTTACCGCAATATCATCAGGTGGGGCAAGATCGTGGTAAATATTGCAGTGTAGACCATCAATGCTTATTTTGCTGAGATCGATACTGCTGTTTTTACCCAGTTGTGTATTGTGATCTTTGATGTTGATCTTTTTTACTTTAATGGTATACAAATCGCTCTCTTTGGCAATTACTTTACTGAAACCTGCTCTCGAATATTTTGGAAGATAATTGAATTCGCTGATGTCCGTATTTTTTCCGGTAGTTTTTATTTCTGCAACTTTCAAATAATAATATTTGCCCGCATCCAGACGAATATTCTTTGCATTAACATAATTTTTTTCTGTTTTGAAAGGAATGTCTTTTTTAAAAAGCTCAGTATTGCTAAATACTTTATCAACTTTAATATCCAGTTTTCCAATGGCAAGCTTTTCTACATTCTGCTTTTTTTGTGAAATTTTCCCGTTATTGACACGGATAAAACCAATATGAGCGGTAAACGTTGGTGGAGTAGTAGCTTTTTGGCTTTTTTTCTTATTTTTTGATGCCGATATAATTTGTACCGAGGGGTTATTTACTTCTATTCCGTCAAGTTTTATCTCAAGATTCTGACCTATATATCTGCTTTTGTTATTTAAAATTTTTATTTGATCTGTGCTTACGGAAAATACATCTTTTGTACTGCTTTTCCCCAATGCTAAAACCTGAAAGCCATCAATCGTAATATTGGCATTACGCGAAGCAATACTTTTAATTTTCACAGCCTGTAGCTCATCTGCCTTAAAGTAAATATTGTCAGCCTCAATATCGTGTTTGGTAAAGCGGAAAGGGATTTTTTCCTTAACGGTATTTTTGTCAAAGATGATATTACTCATCTTAAAATTAAAATTTTCAACGGAGGCCGTTTTTTCTTTAAAACGCTCAGTATTTCTAAATACTTTATCTACTTTAATATCTGGTTTTCCAACGGCAAGTTTTTCTACATTCTGCGTATTTTGTAAAACTTTCCCGTTATTGACACGGATAAAACCAATATGAGCGGTAAACGGTGGCGGCGTAGCGGCTTTTTGAGTTTTTTTCTTATTTTTTGTTGCCGTTATAATCTGTACTGAAGGATTATTTACTTCTATTCCATCAAGTTTTATCTCAAGATTCTGACCTATATATCTGCTTTTGTTATTTAAAATTTTTATTTGATCTGTGCTTACGGAAAATACATCTTTTGTACTGCTTGTCCCCAGTGCTAAAACCTGAAAACCATTGATAGTAATATTGGCATTATGCGAAGCAATACTTTTAATTTTCACAGCCTGTAGTTGATCTGCCTTAAAATAAATATTCTCGGCCTCAATATCGTGTTTGGTAAATCGGAAAGGGATTTTTTCCTTAACGGTATTTTTGTCAAAGACGATATCACTCATCTTAAAATTAAAATTTTCAACGGAGGCTGTCTTTTCTTTATTGACCTGAAAAACATTGATTTTCCCTTTTTGAAAAGTAATATTTTTTAAACCAATTTTCAAGTCGATCTCTTTTGAATTATTACTTTTGTCAACTGTGTTTTTTCCGGTAGAATATACTTTCAGATCAGGTTGGATAAAGGTAATATCAGAAACGATCAACGAATCCTGACTGATATTAAAGTCTTTTGCAGCCAGATTTTGTGTTGAAAAATCAAAAACATTTTTAGAATTATATTGAGCTACTGCCTGGATTGGTTTTAAATGAAATTGAACGAGCTGCAGTGTTTTATTGGCTGCATTAATTTTCTTAGCATCAATTTCATAAAAATCATTAACGCCAATCTGTACATTTTCTGCATCAATTTTAAATTCTGAAAATGCAATCGGAATTTTGTTTCCGCTGGCGCTTTGTTTAATATCTTTTAGCAATACATTGATGTTTTGTCCTTTAAAAACCGTTTTGCCACGGCCATTTTCAATAGCTGCGTTTACGTTATGTATTGCAATATTATTGATTTGAAGATCAATTTTTTTATTGCTACGCTTTTGGTCTTTCTTCGAAGCGGCAAGCTTTATTTTAATATCAGAATCAGTAAGTGTAAACTGATCTGCATGATATTTCTTCCTGAAAATTGCTTTCCAAATACTTAAATCTGTAATATTAAGATTTTTTATTTTTCCATTGATTTGAGTAACGTATTGATCTTTAGGGTTTTTTGTGGTAATTGCAAGGTCGTTCACAGTAAGATTACCTTTAAGTAAACTTAATTTGAAATCTTTAAGCACCACTTTGTATGGTGTTTTTTCATTGATGAGATCGGGAAGTTTTTTTTGCAGATAAAAATCTAATGCAAATGGAAATATGGCCATTAATGTCACAAATCCCAGAAAAATCCAAAGAATTATTTTTTTCCTTGGTATCCTCTTTTTTAAAAGTTTTTTTTCCATCATTTATAAATGTGTCATATTCAATGATAAACAAAACATGTTCCAAATAATAGAATTTCTTATCTCAATAGATTACAGGTAATTTTATTTTTGAATAATTAAAAATAAGGCTGATTTTATGGGTAAATAATCTTTTTTTATTTTTAAAATATTTTAAGGCACATATCTTGATTTGTAGTCATCAAAATAATATTATCATGAACATTAAAAGAATTTTTGGAACTATTCTTACTGTATTAGGAATTGTTGGTTTAATTTATGCAGGATATGAATTAATTAATAAAAGCACTGCATATACTACACTTGCCGTCGCAGGTATCATTGGCTTGATTTTCTTTTCCTCGGGGATAAGTTTGGTCAAAAATACTAAAGACGAAGGTTAATCTTTTATCTTATATAAAATTGAAATAATAGTATTATTTCAATTTTTTTTTGTTTTTATATGATATGTTTGATCAGTTCATTTTGTTTAAGTTATAGATAAAAAATAAAAGAACAAAAAATATCTTCTGTATAGGATTATGGCATACTATCTGTAATACAACAAACAGCAAAATTAATGTATGGAACAGATTTTTATCAAGGTGGCTTTTTGCCAAAAGTGTAGCGGATATCATGCTTCAACCTATGCGGATGCGTCTCAAAAAAATAATCCGGAAATTATTGATCATTACTTTTATCATGGTGAACCTTTCTTTACCTTAAACCAATCTAGTTTTAGTAAAGCTGAGCAACTTGAATATACTACCATAAAAACAGTTCAGCTGAATGAGCACAGGAAAAATGATCTTAACTATTGCGGATGCAAGAAAAAACTAAAATCACCTTTAGTGACTCAAAATATAAGTTTCTCTGAGTCATCAACGCAGGTACCCAAATATGAAGAAGTTTCAGAAGTTGAAATTTATTTTAGAGATGTTTATCGTCTTTCTTATAATTTTCATTAATATACTGATGAAAAAAACTTTTAAAAAAGGAACTGAATAATATTCGGTTCCTTTTTCTTTTTTATATCATTTATTTCACATAATTCATTTGATTTCCCCGTGCCAAAAAGTTTAGACTTATCTCAGCATAAGCAAAATTCATATTCTTCTAGAAATTGATGTCAAAAAGCAATTGAGTTTACACTATTTTGAACAAAAAACCAGTCACAAAAATGAATATTTTCCTGAATTATTACACTAAATGATAAATTAATGCTAAACAGAAAATTCTTTTGCGAAAATAGTACTACAATTTGTAATCTAATTTAATATTATGAATTATCATTTAGAATTGTTGTTTTATCGTTTATTTTGAACGTTTTAAAATGAATTTTTTTCATCTTAAATTTAACATAATGCTTCTAAATTTTTGGATAAAAAAGGAATATTTCTTATTTGTTTTTAAAATAAATTACTGTTTTAAGTTTACTATATATCAATTGGTTACAAATTAAATCACCAATTACAACACAAGAATTTTATTTTTTGGTACAGTAATTGAATGTAAGATCACACAGCTGAAAACCCGCACTGGTAAGTGCTTTGGGAAAATGGATAAGTTTTAAGGGATCAATAATCCTTTACTTATTCTACTATTTTTAAACAATAAATTAAAATTTTTATATGAAATCAAAACTAGCAATTTTATCGCTGGCGATAGCGTTACCAGCTACTGCATTTGCACAGGATTCACTTCAGGTTACAAACAATGGTGAGTATCCTAACACATTTTCTTCAGGATCTGCTAATGTGCAGCCTTTTACTCAATCTGCAAAGAGATTTAATGATTGGTCAATATCCTTTGGTGGAGGTGTTCCTTTGATGCAGTCTGCTGACTTAACTTCTATTAAAAATGGAGGCGGAAAAAATTTAATTGGTTATTCAGCTTATTTCAGTGTTGATAAAGCGATAACACACGCTTTCGGACTTAAGTTACAGTACGATCGTGGCGAAACAAGACAAGGTTGGTTTAATACCAAAGATCCTGCACCTGCAAATGCTGCAGCTAATATGCAAGTTGGGGCTAGAACTCAATACGATGCAATCTCTATTTTGGGAGATATCAACTTCTCAAATCTTATGAGACGTGTAGATAACAAATCTCCTTACAGATGGGCTTTACACGGTTATGCTGGGATTGGTACATTGGCGTATAGAGCTTACCTGAAAGACGATGCAGGCCAAAGGTTAATGACTGAGGTAAAACCATTCAAACTACAGTCATTCTTCGGACAGGCTGGTGCAGGTTTAAAATACAAATTATCTAACAGATTGGATCTTGAAGGTAGATTGATGTATGTAGTTACTACTGATGACGAATTTGATGGAGGTGGAGCGCAGTATAGCGACATTAACAAGAAATCAGACCAGACTTCAGATAACTTCTTTAATGCAACTTTAGGTTTGACAGTTAACTTAGGAAAACACGAATCTCACTTGATGTGGCATGACCCAATGCAGGAAATCTATTACAGAACTGAGGTTTTAGAATCAAAAGTAAATGATCTTGAAGTTTGTAAGAGCGGAGATGCCGATAATGATGGTGTTTGCGATGACTGGGACAGACAATTAGATACTCCTGCAGGAGCAAGAGTTGATGGTTCAGGTGTTGCACTTGATGTTGATTTAGACGGAGTAATTGATCTTTTAGATAAATGTGTAACAGTTCCTGGTCCTGTAGAAAACAACGGTTGTCCGGTTGCTACTCAGGAATCTGGTGTAGTTGCAGAATCTGAAACTAAATTAGATGGAATTGAATTTGAATTAAATTCAGATAAAATCTTATCAAACAACACTCCGATTTTGAATAATGCTGTAAGCTATATCAATTCTTCAAATGGATCTTATACTGTTGTAGGTGCTGCTGATGCAAGAGGAAGCGAAGAGTACAACAAAAGACTATCTGAAAAAAGAGCAAATAATGTAAAACAGTATTTGATCAAAAATGGAGTAGAATCAAACAAACTTGATGCACAAGGAAATGGAAAAACAGATTTGAAATATCCTGAGTGTGACCCAGCTTCAAAATGTCCAGAATGGAAAAATAAAGCAAATAGAAGAGTGTATTTTAAAGCAAAATAAAAATAATAACTTCTTTTTATCCGAGACTGTCATCTAATGGCAGTCTTTTTTTGTGCACTATAGTCAAACTAATTCAGCTATTTAACGTATTTAAAGAGTAAAATAAGCTCTTTTAAATTGATGAAAAGAGCTTATGATATTTAAAAAACTAATCGTTATTTATTTAACCTCTCTTTTGTAATAAGCTAAACCAAAAGGATTGGTTCCGGCTGTAATCGTTGTACCTGCAGTTAAAGTAGTTCCGTTAATTGTATAAGTTGATACAGCTGTTGCAGCACCACCTGAATGGGTGACATACATTTTTTTGCCGTCTTCATTTACCACAATATTATGTGGTGTTGCATTTAAGGCCATTAATGGCATTCCGTTTTGCATTCCTGTTGTAGCATTGATAGAATATAATTGCTGTCCGGTAATATTGGTTACAAAAACTGTATTCAGATCGGGAGAAGGAAATATGCCGTGTGCACCAGTAAATGCATTATTAGAAATCAGACTCAGATTACTGCCGTTCAGTGCATATACTTGACCAGACTGACAAGCAACAAACAATTTGTTACTCGTAGATAAATGATACAAATGTGGATCTTTCCCTACATTTGCTTCTCCCGTTTTCGAATAATCTGAAGTAGAATACATATAAACTTTATCGGGCATTGCTGCATCAGCATTAAAAACCGAAACATAAGCTTTTGTTGCATCCTTGGTTACAAATACATCATGTGGTTTCATGCCGACATTAATTGTTTTAACAACAGTATTCGTGTTTAGATCGATTACGGAGATAGTATTATCGATATCGTTACTCACCCAAAGTTGCTTTCCTAATCCATCTGCCCACATATGGAAAACCCCGTTCCCAACATTTATAGAGCTTTCAACTGCTTTAGTTTGAGGATTGATGATATGAATTTTCTTTCCTGCTCTGTCACCAACAAATATTTTGTCTTTGGCAGGAACATAAACCACATACATTGGTTCAGAACCGGAAATTGCGACATTGCTTACCTGGTTAGTGACAGCATCGATAAAGCTTACACTTCCTCCACCCCTGTTTGCGACCACTACTTTTTCTTCGTAGACTTTAGGAGCTTCGGGGTAATAGTAGTTGTCATTTCCACAACTTGTGAAAGTAACCAATAAGGCGATTGGTAGACCGAAAATTAGATTTAATTTTTTCATTTGTATTGTTTTTAAGTTAAAAAAATAGAATTATGCTTTACATTTATTAATATCGTTAATGATGATTGATGAAATAGGGAATTAAGATTTCTGTTAGATTGTGTTTTTAACTAAAAGACATAAGCCTTTTTACTAATCTACAACAATTCGACGGAATGAGCTAATATTCAACTATCTAAATAATGAAGCAAATCCTTTTTCTTAATTTTAAAACTATTATCACTCGATTTAATATTTTAAATAAGTCTTTTTGTTGAAGTTTAAACATAAATATTCAGCCTCATTTTATCTGAATTTTTTATAAAGACAAAAATTATTTGATCAATAACTCAATTTTAGTTATAATTTTGAATTTTATAATTTACACGATTGAATACTATTTTAATTATCGATGATGAAGCCAAAATAAGATCGCTTCTGTCACGCATTATCAGTCTCGAAGGCTTTGAAGTCTTCGAAGCAAGCAATCTGAAGAGCGGATTAAAAAAACTCGAAACCACAGAGATCGACATTGTCATCTGCGACGTGAAACTTCCCGACGGAAACGGAGTAGAGTTTTCAAAGATTATAAAAGATAAATTTCCTACCGTAGAAATTATTCTCTTAACAGCATTTGGGAATATTCCCGATGGCGTTCTTGCGATAAAAAATGGTGCTTTCGATTATATTACCAAAGGAGACGACAACACCCGGATTCTTCCTTTAATTTATAAGGCATCTGAAAAAGTTGCGTTAAATAAACGTGTTCTGCATCTTGAAAAACAGCTCAACAGGAAACAGTCTTTCGATAGCATTATAGGGAAATCAACAGTTATTACCACAGTTGTAGATTCTGCAAGAAAGGTCGCAAATACCGATGCTACCGTTCTTTTAACTGGTGAGACAGGTACAGGAAAAGAAGTTTTTGCACAAGCTATTCATCATGCAAGTAACAGAAATAAAAATAATTTTATTGCCATCAATTGTTCGGCTTTCGGAAAAGATCTGCTTGAAAACGAATTGTTTGGCCACAAAGCAGGTGCTTTTACCGGAGCATTGAAAGACAGCAAGGGAATTTTTGAAGAAGCCAATTTGGGAACTGTTTTCTTGGATGAAATTGGTGAGATGCCTTTAGATTTGCAGGCAAAGCTGTTGCGTGTTTTAGAATCTGGAGAATTTCTTAAAGTAGGAGATAGTAAACCTATTAAAACCGATGTCAGAATCATTGCAGCAACCAACAGAGATTTGGAAACAGAAATTGAAAAAGGAAACTTCCGTGAAGATCTTTATTATAGAATCAATATTTTTCAAATAAAACTTCCGTCATTGCGGGAGAGAGTTGCGGATATTGAATTACTGGTTAATTTTTTTCTGAAAAGTTTTTCCCTTAAAACAGGTAAAAATATTATTTCAGTGTCGCCGGATTATTTAAAAGCTTTAAAAAATCATCCCTGGAAAGGCAACATCCGTGAACTTAGAAATGTAATTGAACGAAGTGTTATTCTTACAGATTCCTCTGAATTGGGAATAGAAAGCCTTCCTCTAGATATTTCGGTTTACAATAGCGAAAAAGATTCTTCGCAAACGAAAATAATGTCGGCTTTCTCTATGGCGAGTGCCGAGAAAATGCAGATTCAGAAAGTTCTTAATCATACCAAAGGCAATAAAGCCGAAGCTGCCCGATTACTCGAAATTGGCATTGCCACTTTATATAGAAAGGTGGAAGAGTACAAAATTTCTTAGAAAATAATTTCCATTCTGATAAAGACCCTATCATTTTGATAGGGTTTTTTGTGTTTTGAAATGTTTTAAATTTCATTTAAATAACTGTTTTTCAGTATATTATTTGTTTGTTTTTTTGAAGGGAACAAATCTTGGCATTAATGATTCAAAACAAATTAAAATGAATCATACAGATGCTGTAAGAGAAATCGTAAAAGTGATTCCTGAGTCTCAGGAAGAATTTAAAGAATCTTACAAAACAAAAACACCGTTTATGGTGATCAGTGTTTTCACCAAACAGATCAAAAAGCTAATTAAAAATCACGATCAGAAAATTCTGATGATGTCGATTACCAAGATGAATTTGCTTTACAGCAAAGGAGATCAGGCATTAAAAAATGCTATAGAAAACATCTTCATTTACTCTTTAGACAGTCTTACGTTTTGTTGTGAACCTTCCTACAAAGATTTGATTTTTTCTAAAATGTCACCAAGTCTTCAGAACAATTACTTACGCCAGGTTTATAAATCCGGAATTTAAAAAATTAAAAGAAATGAAAATCGCCATGATTTGGAAATACAAAATTGTATTGAAGATTCAGCGATTGCATAGACCTTTAAAAAACAATAAAAATCTACATATGAAATCAAAAATCAGAAAAATAGGAGACTGGAAACTTCTCAAGTCTACCCGTGAAAAGCATAATCTTGAAGTAATCACCATCAATATTGCTGTAATCTTTGGTGTGTTCGTAGCCGCTGCAATGTTGCAGGTTAATTAAAAAAAATAAAAAATGATAACAATTATTCTATTAATCACGGCAATTGTGCTTTTCGTTTTGTTTTACCGTGCCGTTGAATATTTCGATAAAATTTAAATTAAAAAAGATGACCATACTATTTCTTATTTCAATAGCCATATTCGTTTATATCTGCTATGTGCTCGTAAAGCCGGAAAAATTTTAAAATATTTAATAAGCAAATGAACCGTAAGATAATGCATCAAGTAAAAGAGTGGGGAATCCTGATTTTTTGGATCAGCTTCATCATCGCTTTTTTGTACCTGATAATTACCGTAAAAGAATTTGCATTAATTCATTAAACAAACTATGAACACTGAAATTTTAGGCGTTGTAGCGATGTTTGTCATAACATTGCTGTTGGCGATACCTTTTGGAAAGTATATTTCAAAAGTCTTCACAGGAGAAAAAACATTTTTGGATCCTGTTTTCAAACCCTTAGAAAAACTCTTCTACAAAATATCAGGAATCGATTCTGATAATGAAATGAACTGGAAGCAGCATTTGACAGCACTTTTAACCATCAATTTCCTGTGGTTTTTTATCAGTATGCTGATTTTGATGAATATGAGCTGGCTTCCGCTCAATCCCGACGGAAATCCCGACATGTCACCGGATTTAGCTTTTAATACAACAATTTCTTTCCTTGTCAACTGTAATTTACAGCATTATTCAGGTGAAACAGGGCTGAGTTATTTGGGGCAAATGTGGCTGATGTTTCTTCAGTTCGTTTCCGCTGCAACGGGAATAGCTGCTGCAATTGTTATTTTTAAAGCTTTCAGAGAAAAATCTACAGAAAAATTAGGGAATTTTTACGACTATTTCCTTAAATCTACAACCAGAATTCTATTGCCACTTTCATTTTTAATGGCTACAGTATTGGTTTTTCAGGGGATGCCAATGACTTTCACCGGAAAAGATAAAATGATAACCCTTGAAGGAAAAAATGTAGAAATTTCTACAGGACCGGTTGCCGCATTTGTACCTATAAAACATGTGGGAACCAATGGTGGAGGTTTCTTCGGAGTAAATTCTGCGCATCCGTTAGAAAACCCAACATACTTTATCAATATGGTTGAAATGTTTGCTCAATTGATCATTCCAATGGCGATGGTTTTTGCATTCGGATATTTTATACGAAGAAAGAAATTCGGATATATGATTTTTGGAGTCATGACTATTGGTTTTCTATTGCTCGCAGTACCAACTGTTATCATGGAAATGAATGGTAATCCTGCCATCAGCCAGCTGGGAATTGATCAGTCATTGGGCGCAATGGAAGGCAAAGAAATACGTTTCGGATCTGCCGCATCAGGTTTTTGGAGTATTGTAACGACTGTAATTTCTACCGGATCTGTCAATTCTATGCATGACAGCGCAATGCCGCTTTCAGGAATGACTCAAATGCTTGCCATGATGGTGAACGCTTTCTATGGCGGTGACGGTGTGGGAATTCTCAATATTTTTATCTACATCATCCTTGCCGTTTTCATCAGCGGATTAATGGTTGGCCGTACGCCCGAATTTATGGGTAAAAAGATCGAAGCCCGCGAAATGAAAATTGCAATGATCGTAGCACTTTTCCATCCGTTTCTTATTTTGGTTGGAGCTGCAATAGCTACTTATTTCCCGGAAGTAGGAACTTCTACACTCAATAATCCCGGATTCCACGGTTTCAGTGAAGTTTTGTATGAATATACTTCGTCAGCGGCCAACAACGGAAGCGGTTTCGAAGGTTTGGGTGATAATAATCTTTTCTGGAATATTTCTACAGGAATTGTTTTGTTGCTCGGTCGATTCTTACCAATAATAGGTCCGTTAGCAATTGCAGGGTTACTGGCCAAGAAAAAATACATTCCGGAAGGTGAAGGAACGCTGAAAACAGATACTTCCACGTTTGGACTGATGACTTTTGCGGTGATTGCAATTATTGCAGCATTGGCTTTCTTCCCGGCATTGGCATTGGGTCCGATCGCAGAATATTTTTCAATGAAAATTTAAATAAAAGAAATTAAAATGACTCAAAATAAATCTTTGTTTCAAAAAGAATTGGTTCAGGAAGCATTGAAACAGTCTTTTGTGAAACTGAATCCTAAACTGATGTTTAAAAACCCGGTCATGTTTCTTGTATGGCTCGGTACATTAGTGATGTTTTTCGTGAGCATCTGGACGCTGACTGGAGAGAAATCTCAGGGAAGTTTTGCATACAATTTCACGGTTTTCATCATTCTTTTACTCACCGTTTTATTCGGGAACTTTGCTGAAGCAATCGCCGAAGCAAGAGGAAAGGCGCAGGCAGACAGCTTGCGTAAAACCAGAGAAGAAACGCCTGCAAAACTTCAAAATGGTGAAACAATTTCTTCATCAAAATTACAAAAAGGAGATGTTTTTGTTTGTGAAGCCGGAGACATTATTCCTTCTGATGGAGAAATCATTGAAGGTCTTGCCACAATAGATGAAAGTGCAATTACCGGAGAATCTGCTCCTGTCATCCGTGAAGCGGGCGGCGATAAAAGTTCGGTTACTGGAGGTACAAAAGTTTTGTCGGATAAAATTGTTGTACAGGTTACGACACAACCCGGCGAAAGCTTTTTAGATAAAATGATTGCTTTGGTAGAAGGTGCTTCCAGACAGAAAACACCGAACGAAATTGCCTTAACGATTTTATTGGCAGGTTTTACATTGGTTTTCATCATCGTTTGTGTGACCTTAAAACCATTTGCAGATTATTCTAATGTAACCATTACGATTGCTTCATTTATATCGCTTTTTGTTTGTTTAATTCCAACAACGATTGGCGGATTATTATCTGCAATTGGTATTGCCGGAATGGATAGAGCATTACGAGCCAATGTCATCACAAAAAGCGGTAGAGCAGTGGAAACGGCTGGTGATATCGATGTTTTACTTTTAGATAAAACAGGGACAATTACCATCGGAAACCGTAAGGCAACAAGTTTTTATCCGGCTCATCAAATTGATGAAAAGCAATTGATAAAAGCAGCGGTTTTAAGTTCAATGGCAGATGAAACTCCTGAAGGAAAATCAATCATTGAGCTTGCCGGAATCAATCCTTTAAGCTATGAAATTAGTAATCCTCAGTTTATCAAATTTACCGCAGAAACCAGAAGTTCAGGAATTGATTACGACGGAAACCGCATCCGAAAAGGAGCAACCGACGCCATCAGAAAAATATCTGAAGCTGCTGGAAATATTTTCCCACAAGAAATAGATTTAAAAGTAAAAGAAATTTCTCAAAACGGAGGAACTCCTTTGGTAGTTTCAGAAAATGAAAAAGTTTTAGGAGTTATTGAGCTTCAGGATATTATTAAACCCGGGATTAGTGAGCGTTTTGATCGTCTAAGAAAAATGGGTATTAAAACCGTAATGGTTACAGGAGATAATCCGCTTACTGCAAAATTTATTGCCGAAAAAGCTGGAGTTGATGATTTTATTGCCGAAGCAAAACCGGAAGATAAAATGAATTACATCAAAAAAGAACAGCAGGATGGTCGTCTGGTTGCCATGATGGGTGACGGGACTAATGATGCTCCGGCTTTAGCTCAGGCAGATGTAGGTGTTGCAATGAACAGTGGAACTCAGGCTGCTAAAGAAGCCGGAAATATGGTCGACCTTGACAATGATCCTACGAAATTAATTGAAGTTGTGGAAATCGGTAAACAGCTGCTGATGACAAGAGGAACGCTGACGACATTCAGTATCGCCAATGATGTTGCCAAATATTTTGCCATTATTCCGGCATTGTTTATCACCGCAGTTCCTGCGTTGCAAGGTTTAAATATTATGAATCTTCACAGTCCCGAAAGTGCAATTTTATCGGCGGTCATTTTCAACGCGATCATCATTCCGATATTAATTCCGTTGGCATTGAAAGGGGTTGCTTATAAACCTATCGGTGCATCTGCTTTGCTGAGACGTAATTTATTCATCTTCGGATTGGGTGGAGTACTGATTCCATTTGTCGGAATTAAAATTATAGACATTATCGTTTCATTATTTTTCTAAATATCTAATGGCTTGGCAAGAAGAAACTTTATCATCAACTCACATTTATTCCTTTTTTAACAATTATAATTCTTCTTGCCATTTGCCTTAATAAAATCATTACAAATGAAAACACATATTTTGCCCGCAATAAAACTGACAGCTTTATGCATCATCCTTCTTGCAATTGTTTATCCAATATCAATTTTAGGAATTGCTCAATTTTCGACCAATCAAGGAAAGGGAGATTTAATCAAACACAATAACAAAACCTTTTATGCAAATGTTGGGCAGTCGTTTACCAGCGATAGATATTTTTGGTCTAGACCTTCTGCGGTAGATTACAATGCTACAGGCTCGGGAGGAAGTAACAAAGGTCCGTCAAATGAAGAATATTTAAAACAAGTTGAAGCTCGTATCGACACTTTTATGATGAAAAATCCGGGAATAACAAAGTTAGAAATTCCTGCAGATCTGGTGACGGCAAGTGGAAGTGGACTAGATCCTAATATCTCAGTACAGGCTGCAAAAATTCAGACAAAAAGAATTGCTAAAAACAGAAATCTGTATGAAAGAGAAATCAATAACCTGATCGATCAAAATACAGAAACACCTTTGATTGGCTTGTTTGGTCCTGAAAAAATAAATGTTCTAAAATTGAATGTAGCGCTCGACCAATTGAGTAGAAAATAATTTTAAAAAAAATCGTATTATCAACGTGAATTTTTTTTAAAATTTGTCTGATAAAAATTAAATGCAATTAGCAGGTCGCTCCACTGGAGCTCTAATTCTATAAACTAATATTTGCTATTAACAGTTCGCTCCTATTGGAGCTGTATTTTATCCCATCGGGATTTACTGTAAATAGACAAAATGAATTTCCTAAAAAACGAAGCTCCGGAGGAGCGTGCTGTTAATTTATCTATGAATATATTATTCATCAATTTGTTTATGTTTTTCATCGGACAACAATGATTTTTCTTAATGAAATTCTCCCACACTTTTTAAATTTAAAATAAATGAAAAAAATACTTTTTGTTTTGTTGGCTGTATGCGGAATTACTGCATCTGCACAAAACGATTCAATCAATAAACCACTTACAATAAGCGGATACGCTGAAGTTTATTATACAGCAGATTTTAATAATCCTAAAAATAATAACCGACCGGGATTTGTGTACAGTCACAATAGAAATAATGAAATTAATGTCAATTTAGCTTATATAAAAACGGCGTACAATACAGAAAATGTCAGAGTAAATCTGGCTTTAGCAGCAGGAACTTATATGAATGCCAATTATGCGGCCGAACAAGGCGTGATGAAAAATGTTTATGAAGCCAATGCAGGTTTGAAAATCTCCAAAAAACATAATTTGTGGATTGATGCCGGAATTTTTCCTTCCCATTTAGGATTTGAAAGTGCTATCGGAAAGGACAATTGGACACTTACCAGAAGTCTTTTTGCCGATAATTCTCCATATTTCGAAACCGGTGCGAAAATTTCTTATACTTCAGAAAGTGGAAAGTGGTTTGTAAGTGGTTTGGTCCTCAACGGTTGGCAACGCATACAGAGAGTTGATGGAAATTCTACGCCTGCATTTGGACATCAGTTAATATTTAAACCAAACGAAAAATTAACCATTAACAGCAGTTCGTTTATAGGAAATGACAAACCCGACAGTATTCGCCAGATGCGATATTTCCACAATCTGTATGCGGTCTATCAAATCAATAAAAAGTTGGGAATTACTGCAGGTTTCGACATTGGAGCCGAACAAAAATCAAAAGGGAGCGAACAATATAATATTTGGTACACCCCTGTTTTAGTTGCCAAATATAATGTTACTGATAAACTGAGTTTTACGGCAAGAGGAGAATATTACCAGGATAAAAAAGGTGTTATTATCTCAACTGGAACAGAAAATGGTTTTAAAACTTTCGGATATTCTTTCAATGCAGATTATCAGATTTTGCCCAATCTTGTCTGGCGAACAGAAATCAGGAATTTAAACAGTAAAGACGCTATCTTTATGAATCGAACAGATGAGTTTAATAAAAATAGTCTGACAGCAACGACAGCGCTGGCTGTTTCATTTTAGTAATAAGAAGATGATCTTTTTTTTAATTGAATATTGACCAAAATTATTTCTCCGGCCCTAAAGGAAGTAATTTTGGTTAATCTTAAAAGAAGTTTTCCACCCTTTAGGGTCGGGGAAAAGAAAATTTCCTATAAAATTTATATCTGAATGAAATTTAAACCATTAAGGAAATTAATTGATTAAGAATTTTTAAAAATAGATAAATTAATCCAAGCATGCCACTTAATTCACCTTGGTGAATCTTAAAAAATCAAAATTATTATTGTCCTTAAAAACTCAATGCTCTTAATGGTTTAATAAACTTTCAACCATTTTAAACAAATTATTTCGATAATGAACGAATCACGAAAATCTGCAGAAGAATTTCTGCATTTGATCAACAGCTCAAAAAGAGGTAAACTGAAAATTTACATCGGAATGAGTGCAGGTGTCGGAAAAACCTACAGAATGCTGCAGGAAGCTCATGTGCTTCTTCAAAATGGGATTGATGTAAAAATAGGATATGTGGAAACGCACAATCGTAAAGAAACCCACGATCTGTTGGAAGGATTGCCCGTAATTCCCAGAAGAAAATTATTTTACAAAGGAAAAGAGCTGGATGAACTTGATGTTCCGGCAATTATTGTGCTCCGCCCCGAAATTGTGATTATCGATGAACTTGCTCACACCAATATCGAAGGAAGCAAAAATAAAAAAAGATGGCAGGATGTTTTTGAGATTTTAGATGCCGGAATTAATGTCATTAGTGCCGTCAATATCCAGCATTTGGAAAGTCTAAACAATGAAGTGAAAATCGTAACGGGAATTGAAGTTGCCGAAAGAATTCCGGATACCGTTTTGGCTTCTGCCGACGAAGTGGTGAATATCGATCTTACTGCAGATGAATTGATCACAAGATTAAAAGAAGGCAAAATTTATGATCCGACTAAAATATCTTCTGCGCTGAACAATTTTTTTAAAAATGAAAATATTCTTCAGCTGCGAGAATTGGCATTAAAAGAAGTTGCTTCTCAGGTTACCAGAAAAGTAGAAACGGAAGTCATCACCGGAAAAACCTTAAAAAAAGAAAGATTTCTTGCGTGCATTAGTTCAAACGAAACGACGGCAAAAAATGTGATCAGAAAAACAGCAAGATTGGCAAGTTACTACAACAGTCAGTGGTTTTTATTATACGTTCAGGTTCCTAGAGAATCGGCGGACAGAATTGCGCTGAATAAACAGAGACATTTAATTAATAATTTCAGATTGGCTACAGAATTAGGTGCAGAAATCGTAAAAATTCAGAATAAAAATATTGCAATGACCATTATGGAACAATGTGAAGAACGCAAGATAACCACAGTATGTATAGGAAAACCGCATCTTGACATCTGGAGAATTATCTTGGCCACAGATACTTTCAATTCCTTACTCAAAAGACTGTCAAAACAGAAGGTAGATTTAGTAATTTTGTCGTAATGAAAATAAAAACAAAGCTTAATGCAGGTGTAGGTCTCCTGTTTTTTATGATAATTGTGCTTTCTACTTTGGGTGGATGGTTTATTTATCAGCTTAAAAAAGATACACAGAATATTCTTGCTGCCAATTATAACACGTTGCAGTATTCCCGAAATATGTTATTGTCGCTCGAAGAAATCGGGAAAGAACCTTTTGCACTTTCGGAATTCCAGAAAAATCTTGATCTTCAGCGTCAAAATATTACAGAAAGCGGAGAAAAAGAAGCAACACAAAATATTCATGAGCATTTCTCAGAATTACAAAATGATCAGGGAAACTACAGTTTACATTCAGCCATCCGAAAAGATATTGCCGAACTTATGCAGCTGAATATGAACGCCATCCAGATCAAAAGCGGAATTGCCAATACAACAGCACAAAATGCAATTGCCGTAATTTCTATTGCCGGAACTTTGTGTTTTCTGATTGCTTTTATTCTGATGGTTAATTTACCGGCCAATATTTCAAATCCGATCCGTGAATTGACTTCGAGTATTCATCAGATTGCCAATCAGAATTACAGACAGCGTGTACAGTTTGAAAGTAACAGCGAATTTGGTGAACTGGCGAGATCTTTTAATACGATGGCCGAAAAGCTTCAGGAATACTCCGAAAGCAGAATTGATAAAATTTTGAAAGGGAAAAAACGCATTGAGACTTTGATTGACAATATGCATGATGCGGTAATTGGTATTGATGAAAACAGAAAAGTTCTTTTTGTAAATGACGAAGCTTTAAAAATTTCAGGACTTAAAAAAGAAAATTTCGTCGGTAAACTTATTCAGGATGTTGCTGTAAGTAATGATTTGGTGCGTGATCTGATTAAGGAAATCATCAATCCGGATGCCGAGAAAAATCCAGCAGAATTATTGAAGATTTTTGTAGAAGGAAAAGAAAATTATTTTGAAAAAGAAATTTTAGACATCAAAGTAATTCCAACGGGTGAAAAAGAAAGCAGCTTTATCGGCCAGGTAATTATGCTCCGAAATATTACGCCTTTTAAAGAGCTTGATTTAGCTAAAACCCGCTTTATAGGAACGGTTTCTCACGAATTTAAAACTCCTATTTCTTCCATACAAATGGGGCTTCAGTTATTGGAGAATGAAAAAATTGGCAGTCTTAATGAAGAGCAGCAAAAATTGATTAGAGGGATTGACGACGACACGTTACGATTATTAAAAATTACCGGCGAGCTATTAAATATTGCTCAATTGGAAACAGGAGTAAGCCAACTGAATATTCGTCCGTTTAAGATTAATGGCATGATCGAAGAAGTTATAAAAACCAATAAATCTGCGGCAGATAAGAGACAAATATTTATTCATACCGATGTAGATTCTACTTTAGATGTCATGAATGCTGATCAGGAAAAAACATTGTGGGTTCTCAATAATATTGTTTCCAACGCAATTCGCTATTCTTACGAACAATCTAAGGTTATTATAAAAGTGGAAAGGCTTAATTCCGAACATGTGAAATTTTCGGTGACAGATCGAGGCTTGGGTATTGAAGAGCAATATCTGAAACATATTTTTACAAGATATTTTAGAGTTCCCGGTACTAAAACAGAGGGTACAGGGTTGGGTCTCAGTATCAGTAAAGAGTTTATTGAGGCGCAGGGAGGAAGTATTTCTGTAGAAAGTGAAATCGGAAATGGAAGTATCTTCAGTTTTATTCTGAAAATTAATTAAATGATTTTTTAAGATAAATTGAAGTAAATTATTTTTAACAAAAAGCTGATTTATTGATGAATACTGCTTGTATTGACTGTCGTTTTTTATTCAATTATCAGATCATTAATATTTACCTTTTATCAAAGAAAGATTGGTAAAGAAATTGTATAGTGAAAGAAAGAAGTAATTAATAAAAAAACTACATTATGAATATCTCACTTTACGATTTTAGAAACTTACCATCGCAGACGCAGTCTGAAATAGTAATAGAGCAGGGAAGACTATTAAACGAAAAAGTAATGAGCTCTTTCAAATACGTTCTTTATGAAATATCAAGTTTTTCTGTGGAAGTAATTTATAAAAATACAGACGGAAAGATTGTAGGTTTAAATATCTTCCAGAATACTTCAGCATACGCTACCTAATAATTCAGACATAATTACATTACTATTTATTACTTAATATCTAATAACAAATCCGCTAATTTTTTAGCGGATTTTCTCTTTTTGATTAAATATATCTTCTAGCCAACGGGTGATATTGTACAAAAACAACAATTTAAAAAAGTTAATGATAACCTATTATTTTAAATAAAAAAGTAGCTGCGAAATATTTTCACAGCTACTTTTTATCTTTTGAATTACTCTTAATTGAGCGGCTTACGTCCTGAAATTACATTAATTAAAACAACAACGATTGCAATAACTAAAAGAACGTGAATTAAACTTCCGGTATCCATTCCTGGAATTACCCCAAGCATTCCTAAAAGCCAAACTACGATGCAGATTACTGCAACAAGCCATAATATACTTCTCATAATAATAAATTTTTTGGTTGGTATCTACATATATGCATTTTCTGTGCCTTAATTGTTTTAAAATTTAACTATTAATGATGTTGATTTTATTTTATTGTTGATTTTTAAGGGTTTATCAAATGATAAGTGGTATCGTTTTTTACAACGATATATTGAAGTTAAAACATTTCAAACTTGATCATTCGGATAAATTAGAGCCTATTTATAAAATATTGATATATCATTTTAATTTTTTTTGCCCCTAAACTAAAGAGTGGAAAAATGTATTGAAAATTGAATAAAAATTCCTCCGTTGTGACACGGCAAATAGTTTTGATGAAATTTGAACAGACTATAATAAATGTGGAAAACAAAATTGCCCACGTAAATGTGGGCAAGTCAAATCATAGTAATATAGTTGATTGTGGTGTATAATGGTGGTATCAATTTATATGCCACGCATAAGTCATGTGGTATGTGATTTCTTCTTTTTTTTGATTAAACAAAATATAACCATAATTATATATGATTGAAAATTCTTTTTTTAAATTTATTTACATCACTTAATCAAATTGATGTTCAGGATTTCTAAAATTCTGTAAAGTAGGCAATGCTTTCAATGCGATTTTTGTTGGCTTTTTCTTTTTGGTTTTTTCTGAACCCAAAAGTTTGCTGTTTTCAGTTTTTTCTCCTTTTACAAGATCAAATTGTGTTTCGGTGGTTGTGTCTTTGCCATCCCAAATGATTTTTGAAATCTTGATTAATTCAAAATTTTTATTCTGATAACGGAATGTATAATATTGCTTTACATCATTTATTTCTGAGTAAAGAATAAGATTGCCATCTTCAATAAATATGCTCGGAATTTGATCTCCGCCGTATTTCCCATTAGGATACTGAGGATTGAAAACCTCTTTCGAAGAAAATTCTAATCTGAGCTTTCTGTTTGATTGCAGCAGAAAAATCTGTAATTTTAATGGCTGCTGCGCATCAACGGTATCCATTGTTAGAATTACTTTATCCTGCAGACCGTCTTTATTGAGATCGCCAACTTCTTCTCTTACGCGGACGGTAAAATGTTCAATATTTTTCTGTTGCTGCGCATACATATTCATTGAGGCGAGAACTAAAAATATCAGCAATTTGTTTTTCATGGTATCATTAAAGTTTTTTTATTGAAAGAAGTGTTTTGATTTTATTTAAATTGAAATACCTGTAATTGGTCAATTTTTCTAAATAAAAAAACACTAAAATTTTAAATCACAATATAATCAAAATCAGGATAAGAACTAAAAGATTTTTTAAGTAAATTACTAAGTGGTCTTGGCATCATTGTTGCCACCCAAGAAGTGAAAATTCAATATTTATCAAATACCGGAAATCCTTTATAATCTACGTTGCATCAATTATATTTAAAAAATAATTTTAATAAATATGTGATATTCAGAATACTTTATAATTATTTTTTTGAATAGGATAGCAACAATATAGATTATGATAAAAATGGTTTAGAAATAACTGTTTATCGGATAATTGTAAGTATTTTTGAATCAGAAAAAAATTAACAAATAATTGATTTTACTTTAGATATGATCTTAATCGTTGATGACAATCAAAACAATCTTTTTTCATTAAAGAAATTATTAGAATCTAAAGACTTTCAGGTAGATACAGCCGATTCTGGTCCGGAAGCACTGGGAAAAGCATTAAAAAATGATTACGCCTTAATTATTTTAGATGTACAAATGCCGGAAATGGATGGGTTTGAAGTTGCCGAGACACTTGCCGGATACAGCAGAACCAAAGATATTCCTATCATATTCTTATCTGCTGTCAATACAGAGAAAAGATTCATCACAAAAGGATACGCTTCGGGAGGAAAAGATTACGTTACCAAACCTGTAGATCCTGAAATTTTACTATTGAAAGTAAAAACATTTTACAATCTTCAGGAACAGAATATTGCGATGAAAAAAACGCAGCAAAGTCTTGAGCTTGAAGTGAAAGGCCGACGCGAATCTCAGGTTTCTATGAAATCGCAGATTGATCATTTTCACTTGATGCTGGAATCTTTGCCACAAATAGCATTTACTATAAATGAACAGGGAACGATAGATTTTGTTAACGGAAAATGGTACGAATATTCTCTTTCCGATACAAGTTTTCCAGAAACTCATCCTGATGATTTTAGTATTAGTGAAGAATTTTCTCAATGCAAAAAGAAAGGAAAAGCGCTTGAATTAGAAATCAGAATTAAAAATATAAAATCTGGCGAATTCAGATATCATCTGCTTCGTGTAACTCCGGTGCATGAAGAAAATGTAATCAAAAACTGGGTCGGAACCTTTACAGATATTGAAGATCAGAAAAAAGTAGAGAAAGAAAAAGACGAGTTTTTGAGTATCGCAAGTCATGAGCTGAAAACTCCTTTAACGAGTATTAAGGCCTATGTTCAGCTTCTAGACCGAAAATTAAAACTTGGGAAAGAAAGCGCAGAATCAGGATTCATGGTAAAAGTTCAGGATCAGATCGAAAAACTGAATACACTTATTTCAGATTTGCTGGATGTTTCAAAAATTGAGAACGGAAAGCTTAAGATCAATAAAAAACCAACCAATCTTGATCAGTTAATACAGAATGCAATCGAAACCATTCTTCAAACTCATGATGAGAAAAAGATAAAGATTGACCGTCACGGCTATATTCCTGATATTCTTATTCCTTTAGATTCTATCCGTATTGAGCAGGTTTTGATTAATTTCTTAACCAATGCTATCAAGTATTCTCCTGAAAATCATCAGGTGATTGTTACCACCTTTGTAGATGAAGAAGAGCAGGAAGTAAAGGTGAGTGTCACCGATTTTGGAATAGGAATTCCAGATTTTAAGCAGGAAGCTGTTTTTCATAAATTTTATCGTGTAGAAGAATCTTCACTTCAGTTTCAGGGAATGGGAATTGGCCTTTATATCTGTTCTGAAATTATCAAGCAACATCACGGAAATATCGGAGTTTCGAGTATTATGGATGAAGGTTCTACATTTTATTTCACATTACCATTAAATTAATTTTATGCCCAAAAAAATACTAAGAAATCTACAGTTTGGTGTCGGTTTTTCATTATTGATACTTATTGCCAGCTCTATTGCTTCATATTTGAGTATTCAAAATCAGATGAATCATCGTGAAAGTGTAGGAAAAAGCAGGCGTTCTGCAACTGCGGTAAAAGATGTTTTGGTAGCATTGCTGGATGCGGAAACCGGAAATCGTGGTTATCAGCTTACCGGAAGAGAGAGTTTTCTTGAGCCTTATAATCGCAGTTTAAAAGACTATTCTAATGCTATAGCTCTTGCAAAAAGTCTGGATATTACAGATACAAATCAACAAAAGCGATTAGCTGTTTTAGAAGTAGATGTTGAAAAAAGCATTGATAATCTGAAACTTTATGTCGAAAACAGACGCAAAGGCATTGTGATGAGTCAACAGCAGATATTAGAGAGCAAGGCTTATATGGATAAATGCCGCCAGGTAGTGAACGAATTTATAAGATATGAAGAAGCCCAGCTTGATGTAAAAAATAAAGATCTCAACCGTTCATCAGACACAACAGTTATATTTATTGTATTTTCGGCGCTATCTGCAATCATTGTTACTGTTTTTTTCTATCTAAAACTAAAATCAGATCTTGTACGCAGAGAAAAGCTTGAAAAAGATTTAAGAGAAAAAGACGCACAGATATCACGACGTGTAACTGCCGTTCAGCAGATTGCAAGCCGCGTAGCCAATGGAGACTACACCCAAAAAGTAGTAGATAATTCTCAGGACGACCTGGGAGATTTGGTAGGATCTCTGAATCACATGACAGATTCTTTAAAAAAATCTTTCGAAACCATTAATAAAAGCGACTGGCGACAAAAAGGGCTTGCCTTGTTAAACGAGTCTTTAGTAGGAAACAGATCAGTAAAAGAAGTATCAGAAAGATCGCTGAGTCAAATCATAGAATACGGAAAATGCATCAATGGATCTTTATACATATTTGATGAAGGAATTTTAAGGCTTAATTCTGCTTTCGGACTTGAAAGCAATATGAAAAAAAGTTTTGATCCGGGGGAAGGTATGATCGGCCAAACTTTTGTCAACGAAAAACCTACAGTGTATAATGACCTCAAAGAAAATGATTTTATTGTAAGTTTTGCAAGCAGTAAAATGAAAATAAACGGATTATTATTAATCCCGATACTTTCTGATGGTCACTGTATTGGTGTTTTAGAACTAGCATCAATTAATAATTTTGATCAGGATAGAATAGATTTCTTTGTAGAAGGTACACGAAATATAGGAATTGCCCTGAATGCAGCAAAAGGACGCGAGAAAGAGCAACAGCTGATGGAAGAAACTCAGGCCCAGTCTGAGGAATTACAGGTTCAGCATTCTGAATTGGAAAATCTTAATACAGAATTGGAAGCTCAAACTCAAAAACTTCAGGCTTCAGAAGAAGAATTGAGAGTACAGCAGGAAGAACTGATGCAGGCAAATGCCGAGCTGGAGGAACGTTCGAGATTGCTTGAAGACAAAAACCATTTGATTGCAGAAAGAAATATTGAAATCCAGAAAAAAGTTGAAGAACTGGCGCTGAGCACGAAGTATAAATCTGAGTTTTTAGCAAATATGTCTCACGAGTTGCGTACTCCTTTGAACTCAATTCTTCTTCTTTCCCGTTTAATGGCAGAAAATCCGGATGAAAACCTCAATGAAGATCAGATAGAATCTGCAAAAGTTATCCAAAGTTCGGGAAGCAGTCTATTGACCTTAATCGATGAAATTTTGGACTTAGCTAAAATAGAATCCGGAAAAATGACTTTAGAATATCACGATGTTGAAATTACTGAAGTTGTAAAAGATCTGAAAAGTCTCTTTAATGCTGTTTTTGTCGATAAGAAATTACAATTTAATATCAATATTGATCAGGATGTTGAGAAAATTATTGAAACAGACCGTTTGCGTGTAGATCAGGTGTTAAGAAATCTTCTTTCTAATGCATTGAAATTTACAAAAGCCGGAAGCATTGATTTAAATATTAAAAAAGATCCTAAAAATAATAATTTCATCATTTTCTCTGTAAAAGATACCGGAATCGGGATTGCAGAAGATAAGCAGAGAATTATTTTTGAAGCTTTCCAGCAGGCTGATGGTTCTACCCGCAGACAATTTGGAGGAACAGGTTTAGGATTGTCGATAAGCCGGGAAATTGCAAGATTACTGGGCGGTGAACTAAGCGTAACCAGTAAAGTAAATGAAGGAAGTGAGTTTAGTTTAGTTATTCCGATCAAACCGATCGCTGAAATTGTAAAACATGAAACTGATCAAGATTTGGTAGATGTTATCCGTGAAGATGTAGAGCAAATTCAGAATATTCTTGATGATGGTGAATCAGAATACTATGAAAAAATCATCCTTGAGATTCCCGAAAGTGTTGATGACGACAGAGATCAGATCAATGAAGGTGATAAAGTGATTTTAATTATTGAGGATGATACCAATTTTGCAAAAGCTTTATTAAAGTACGCAAGATCAGAAAACTATAAAGGAGTTGTAGTGGTAAGAGGGGATCATGCTTTGCCAGCTGCGCAACAATACCATCCGCAGGCGATTTTACTTGATGTACAGCTTCCTATAAAAGACGGATGGAAGGTGATGGATGAGTTGAAATCAAATCCTGAAACCAAACATATTCCTGTGCACATGATGTCTGTACTTCATGTGAAAAAAGAAAGTCTGATGAAGGGCGCTATTGATTTCATTAATAAACCAATGGCTCTGGATCAGATGGCAGATGTTTTCAAAAAAATTGAAGAAGCCATCAGAAAATCTCCGCAAAAAGTACTGATTGTGGAAGAAAATGCGAAACACGCAAGCGCTCTGTCTTATTTCTTAAGCAACTTTAATATCTCGTTGTCGATTGAGAATAATGTGGAAGATGTTGTGAAAGCATTGACTTCAAACCAAACCGATTGTGTGATTTTAGACATTGGTGATTCCCGAGGAAATGAATACCAAGTAATTGAATCTATAAAAAGCTATGAAGGTCTCGAAAATCTGCCAATCATTATTTTTACAGAAAGGAATCTATCTCAATCTGAAGAGCTTAAAATTAAGCAATATGCAGATTCTATTGTGGTGAAAACGGCACATTCTTATCAGAGAATATTAGATGAAGTTGGTTTGTTTTTACATTTGGTAGAAGAAAAAAATAACTCTTTAGAAAATGTTAGAACCAAAACTTTAGGCTCATTAACGGAAGTATTGAGCGGTAAAAAGATTTTGATTACCGACGATGATGCACGAAATATTTTTTCTTTAACTAAATCTTTAGAAAAATATAAAGTAGAAGCTATTGTTGCAATGGATGGAAAACATGCCTTGGAACAAATTAAACAAAACCCTGATATCGATGTGATTTTAATGGATATGATGATGCCCGAAATGGATGGTTACGAAAGCATTCAGGAGATCAGAAAAATGCCGAAATTTGCCAAACTTCCTATTATTGCGATTACAGCAAAAGCAATGATTGGTGACCGCCAGAAATGCATTGATGCAGGAGCTTCAGACTATATTTCAAAGCCTGTAGATATCGATCAGTTGTTATCATTACTTAGAGTATGGTTATATGAAAGTTAAAAAGCCAAAATTCTGATGAATAAGAAAATTTTAATTGTGGATGATGATCCGCGAAATATATTTGCTCTCAAACTTACGCTGAAAGCAAGAGGATATCAGATCGAGAGTTCCACAATGGCTTTGGAAGCGATTAATTTGCTTAAAAATGATAAGGATATTTCTGTGGTTTTGATGGATATGATGATGCCGGAAATGGACGGATATGAAGCTATAAAAATCATACGAAATACAGAAGAGATTAGCGATGTATGCATTATTGCAGTCACGGCTCAGGCAATGCCTGAAGACCGCCAGAAATGTCTGGATGTAGGAGCACAGGATTATGTATCGAAACCGATAAATGTTGATATACTATTAACTGCTATCGAAAAATTTTTTTAAATGCTGGAACCAAGTATCATAAAAGATGAAGAAGTAGAATATCTTATTAAAGATGTTTACGAACTGTATGGGTACGATTTTTCCCAGTACAGCAGAGCTTCTTTTAAGAGGCGGATCAACCGTATTTGTTTGATAGAACGATTTACAAGCTTTGCAGAACTGCGATACACGATCATCAATGAGCCCGAATATCTGAAACGTTTTGTAGAAGAAGTAACGGTGAATGTAACTGAAATGTTTCGGGATCCTTATTTCTTTAAAGGTTTAAGAGAGAAAATTTTACCGCAATTAGGAACGTATCCTTTGATCAGGATTTGGGTGGCAGGTTGCTCTACAGGCGAAGAAGCCTATTCTATAGCGATTTTATTGAAAGAAGCCAATCTGTATCATAAATCTTTAATCTACGGTACAGATCTTAATCCTTCTGTTCTTGAAACTGCAAGAGCAGGTGTTTTTCCTTTACAGCAGATGAAGCTGTACTCTGAAAACTATATGTTATCCGGCGGGAAAAAAGATTTTTCAGATTATTATACAGCTAATTACGACAGTGCAAAATTTGATAAAAGTCTGCAGGAAAAACTGATTTTATCTACACACAATCTGGTTTCAGACAGTTCTTTTAACAGCTTTCAGCTGATTGTCTGCAGAAACGTTCTTATTTATTTTGACCGTGGTTTGCAGGAACGCGTCTTCAGACTTTTTGATAACAGTTTAGAAAATTTGGGATTTTTGGCTTTAGGTGCAAAAGAAACAATAAGATTTTCTAAATTAGATAAAAATTTTCATCAGGTAGACGATCAGAGAATCTGGAAGAAAATTGATCATAACTAATATTTTTAAAACATGCATACTGAAAGCACAAATACAGAACTGGTCTTGATCGGTGGATCTGCGGGAAGTCTGCAGGTGATTTTAGAAATGATCAAAAATATCAGTGAAAAATTAAATTTCCCCATTATATTGGTTTTACACAGAAAGGCGCATTCTACCAATATTTTGCAGACTTTACTTCAACAATTCATTTCAACTGAAGTGGTAGAGATCGATGATAAAACAGATATTAGAAAAAACAAAATTTATATAGTGCCCGCAGACTATCATCTTTTATTTGAAAACAAAAAAACGATGTCTCTCGACAGTTCTGAGAAGATGAATTATTCTCGGCCGTCAATCGATGTTACTTTTAAATCTGCAGCAGAAGTTTACGGTAAAACTTTGGTAGGAATTTTGCTTTCAGGAGCCAATGCAGATGGAGTAGAAGGTTTAGCTTACATAAAGAAGAACAACGGTAAAGTATGGATTCAGGATCCCGAAACTGCCGAAGTAGATTATATGCCAAAACATGCGGTGGAAGAAGTAAAGTATGACCTCCTTATAAAGCCGGATAATCTGGCAGATTATATCAATCAATTATAAAAATAAACAAAAAAAGTTAAATAAAGAATATGAGTAATAAGAAAATTTTGATTTTTGATGATGATAAAACAATTCTGGAAGTGATTACGATCATTTTTGAGGAAAACGGTTATCAGGTCGAAATTTCAGAAACATCTCATGATATTATCGAAAAGGTTTCGCAGTATAAGCCCGATGTAATTCTCATGGATAACTGGATTCCGAGAATTGGTGGAGTAGAGGCTACGAAACTTTTGAAGAGTCATGAGGAGTTTAAATCAATTCCTGTCATTTACGTAACAGCCAATAACGATATTGTTGCTTTGGCAAAAGAAGCTCAAGCCGACGATTACGTTGCAAAGCCTTTCAATCTTGAAGATTTGGAAGATAAGGTTGCTAAATATCTTACGGAAAAAGCTTAAAATAATTTCTTTAAATCGTAAAAATCCTGGCATCTATTGTCAGGATTTGCTGTTATACAACATTTCTTATTTGTTCCGGATCCTAATTTGGCAGTTTGTAAGTGAGCTCCTCATTATTAATATCACCAATTAAAGCTGATAAAAATTCTTTGATTTTTGGTTGTGACAAAATCTTATCAGAAAAAGTAGGGGCAACGATTGTTTTCTTTGAGACAAGATTTTCTGTAAATATAAATTCGTCTTTTAGATCAATCTCAATCCCAAACTGTTGTTGTGTGTTAAAAGCTAAATAGTAGGCTATTGTATCTTTATTTTGTTGTGTACTTTCCATCTTAAAGTGTTTACTATTAAGTATAATAATTTTTATGCCATACACAGTTTTTTTTAAGATTTAACAGTTTTTATTTCAATTCAGCATTTTATTCATTACAAATCTGCTATTTTAATAAATGAGAAAACCTTTGTTTAAGGTAAAAATTGATTTTTATTAAAAAAATATTCTCTTTTGTGTTAAAATTTAAGATGAGTCCAAACTATGTTAAATTACAGCAACAAAAATATTCGGATTATATGTTTTTGAATTTCATATCCTTTTAAAACCATAAAAAAACGGACAGTGAATTGCTCACCATCCGTTCCAATGATAAAATAAACTACTTCTTATTTTCCACCACCGCTGTTTTTCTCGACATCGGTTTTTGTATTTTCTTTTACTTTTTGATTTCCAAATCGTTTTACAAATGTTAATGAAAACCCGTACCAGTCAGATCTTGACGAATTTCTTTGGCTTCCATCCGGGCTGAATGTTGTAGAATCAAAGACCGGTCTTGCAAAAATATTCATCAGCTGTAAACTCAATTCCATCTGAGTTTTTGGGAAGATCTTTGTGGCCGAAAGATTATGAAAAACATTGGTCTTATTGGCAATAGAATTACCGTTGTTCTGATTAGAAACCTCTACCCAGGCGCTCAAATTAATATTCTTATTAAAAAGATTGGTATACGTTAAGTTGGTAGAGCCCGCCCAATAACTGATATAATTGGTATCTGTTCTCAATTCATTTTTTTTATTAAAATCACTATTGTCAAGATAATTCCATCCGAAACTTAGGTTTACGTTTAATTTGTTTTTAATAAATGATTGATTGGTATTGGCGTAAAGAAAATATTTTTGAACCTTCCCAATAAAATTAGCGGGTTCAGAGATAATTTTATCACCTTCCGTTACATAATTAGTCCAGTAATCCTGATCTGTGAAAGTATATCTTGCAGAAAGGAAATATTTCTTCAAAAATCCGAATTTCATGTACAATCTGTCACTTGGGTTCGGGTTCAGATCAATGTTTCCACGAGAATAAAACCCATCATTGGTAGGCTGCATAAAAGGGTTGAATTCAGAATACCATGGTCGCCAAAGATTCTTGTTATACGTTAAGCTCAAATCATATTTATCTGAAAAAGAATATTTAATTAAAATATTTGGTAAAAACTTGCCATAAGAGTCGTTACGTGAAGTTCCTGCAACATCCTGACGCATTTTATAATCAATGTATTCGTAACGCATACCTATTCTCGTTTCCAGTTTTTTAAAGAACGTTTTAGAATAATTTGCATACAGTGAATTGATATTATCTTCATAATGGAAAATGTCTCCCGTGCTTAAACCGGTCAACTGATTTCCATAAAGCTGATTCGGAATTATATTATTATTAAAATCCATCTTACCTCCAACTTCAAAATTACCTCCGGATTTCCCTAAAGGCTGTGTATAATCAACTTTGATGTAATAATTTCGATTTTCAACATCAGAAATCACCCCTATTTGCTGAATATCAGTTGTGGTGGAGAATACTTTATTTTTGATAAAATTATTATCTTCAAACTCCCCGTCGTAGTTGGTGCCTAAATTAATATCTAAAATTTTGCTTTTTTCTTTATCATAATATTTATAGAAAAAATTGGTGCCAAATGTACGGTTGAGTGTTGATGAGTTTTGATTTTGATCGTAAGAATATTCCAGCTCATTGTTCTTAGAACGTGTTCCATTTGCTTCAGAAGTATTATTTCTTTTGCCCTGATAAGCTTCAAGAATTACTCCCATTGTATTTTTATCATTCAGCTCATATTCTGAAGTAGAAGATATAGAAGGATTTTTTCCTTTATAGATACTGTTTGTAGAACCTTCCGTTACAATATTGTCGTGATATCTGGTATTTGTAAATGAGTTTTTTTGCACCCATACATTGTCGCTGTAACTTCCTACGAGTGTTTGTGTAAAGTTTTTCTTATGATAATTAAGATTAAGATTAGTGTATTGAGAATTTTGTGTGTTTTGTCTGTTGTTGAATGTCACGCTTCCTTTCAGTCCTTCGTCATCACGTTTTTTAAGAACAATATTAATAACCGATCCGGTCGCTTCGTATCTCGAAGACGGGCTTGTGATAACCTCTATCTTCATCAGATTATCTGCAGGCATTGTCTGTAAATATTCTTTTAGTTCTTTTCCTGTAAAAACAGATTTTCTGTCGTTGATGTAAACAGTTACAGATTCACCTTCTGCCTTTAAAGCATCATTGTTATCAATGCTTACCAAAGGCGTCATTCTTAAGACATCCCAAGTCGTATTTCCTGCAAGAATAGAGCTGTTGGCTACGTTAAAAACAGTACGGTCAACCTTAGATTCTACAGTCGGTTTTCTGGCAACAAAGGTGACTTCTTCTATTTCTTTTACTTTTGATGCCAGGGTATCTTTCTCAGTTTGGGAAAAAGCCAGAGTTCCTAGTAGTAAAGCAACGGGTGCTAAAATTTTTTTCATTAAATGTTGTCTATTTTAATATAAGACACCAATAAGGGAATATATGTTACATCTGTAAAGTGTTAATATATGTTAACGTTTGTTGTTTTTGGGTAAGCAGTCTGAAGATCAGCTCACTACAAAAGCTATTTTGATTACTCAAAATAGCTTTTCCTAAAGACTTTATTTTTTCCTAAAGATTAAGTTTAATCAAAACCCAATTTTATTGTATAACAATACTTCTTTTGCTCACTGTATGTGCTGAAAAATAACCTAAAGCGCCATTGCTAATATTGCTGGGTGGGTTAGCTGGTGTCACACCGCCTCCGGCACCACCTCCCATAAGCTGAAGCAGTGCTGAATAAAATGTATAGACATTGTCATCAATACAGTTCATTTCTACGTGAATGGTATCGCCTATCACCACTTTTACATCATCCGGCTCGTCGCCATCATCATTGGGAAGAATAATAGGTCTCTGATTGGGCATCCCGTTATTTACATTATCAGAAAACTCTGAAAAATATCTTTTGGGCTTATAATTTACAGTATAGCTGAATAAATAGCGGTTACCTAAAGCTTGTGGATCTGTGAACATAGGTAAAAGTGTATAGCTGGTTTCACCACCTACCATAAAAGAATCCTGTTCCAAACCTTCAAAATCAACAGCTTCAGGCATTTTACTTTTTGCAAAATATTCTTTTCCTTCTGCTATTATTTGTAAAGTGTAAGTATGCCCTGGGATTCCTTCAATAAAATTAGTTTTGTAAAATCCATTACCCACATATTTTAAAGCCTCAGATTGTCCAAAATCGTCATTTAAAATTACTATTGCATTTTCTATTACCGGATACTGATTGGTTTGGGTAAAAGCAACCGATTTCGTGATCTTTACATAATACGGTCCATCCTGGTCGGTTATATTTGCTTCAATAACGATGCTTCCGCTTTGGTCTTCCAAATCAAGATCGATTTCCTTTTCACAAGAAGTGACCAAAAAGAGGGATAATATGATTAAAAATATATTTTTCATAAATTAAATAGAAGTTAGAATTTAGATCTTAGAGATTAGTTGAATGCTAAAATTTTAAATCTAAAATATATTGTTAGATTACTATGAATTAAAATTTGAAATTATAAGTAATATTAGGAACCCAACGGAATAATGAAGTCTGCATCGCTCTTGTTGTTCCCGGATTATTCGGATTGTCTTCAAAAGTAATCGTGTATGCATTTTCCCTTCCGTACACATTGTAAATTCCGAAAGACCAAGATCCTTTAAAACGTTTATTAGAACTCGGCTCATATGTTGCGCTCAAATCCATTCTGTGATAAGCGGGCATTCTGTCGGCATTTCTGCTGCTGTACTGAAAAACAGTTTGTCCGTTCAGTTCATATTTCCCAGTTGGGAAAGTCACAGCATTTCCTGTACTGTAAAGGAATAATCCCGAAAAAGACCATTTCGGATTTAATTGATATGTTGCTACAATAGAAAGATCGTGCGTTTTGTCTTGTCTTGCATCGTACCATTCGTTATCATTGATTCCGTTGATTTTTCTTTCGGTTTTAGATAAAGTATAAGAAATCCAGCCGGTCAGTTTTCCGCTTTTCTTTTTGGCAATTAATTCTAAACCGTAAGCTCTTCCTTTTCCGAATAGCAATTCACTTTCAACATCGGCAGCAGTGTCAAAAGATATTTGTGCTCCGTTTTTATAATCGATCTGGTTTTGCATTGATTTGTAATAAATCTCAGCATTCAATTCATAATTGTTATTATTAAAATTTCGGCTGTACCCTGCACTTATTTGATCGGCGATTTCAGGTTTTACGGTATAGCTGCTTCCAATCCACTGATCGGTCGGGTTTCCGCTTCCGCTGTTGCTTAATAAATGTAAATTTTGAGTATTTCTGGAATAGCCTCCTTTAATACTGCTTACTTGGTTAATTCTGTAATTGGCTGTAATTCTCGGTTCAAGATTTACATACGTCTTCCCGAATTTTCCTTTTTCTAAATATTCAGAATCGGTTAAAACTCCGTTTTCATACGTGTTGAAAGTATCGCCACCTAAAACACTAAATATTGCCAATCTTGCTCCGTAATTAATGGTCAGCTTTTCTGTTGCTTTAAAATCATCATTAATGTAAACTGCATTTTCCCAAGAATATCTCGGATTTCTCGGAAAACTGCTTACACTTGTTCCGGAAGCGCTGCTTGGTGTAATCGTATGATAAATTGACTGTAAACCAAATCTTACAGAATGTTTATTTCCTGCAAACCAAGTGAAATCCTGCTTCAAGTTCCAGTCTTCAATTTCAGAATCAAGCCCGAAAGTATTATTATTGCTGCTTAAGCTTACATTATAGTTGTAATTGCTGTAAATAAATGAAGTATTGGAAAATAATTTACTGTTAATAATGCTGTTCCAGCGTAGAGTAGCGGTGGTGTTTCCCCAATCTGTAGAAAAAGTATCACCCAAACCTAGAACATCTCTTCCAAAATATCCGGATAAATATAATCGGTTATTATCATTGATTTGATAATTGGCTTTTAGATTTAAATCATAAAAATATAATTTACTGTCTTTGAAATCGTCTGTAGCTTTCAGAAAAACATCTGCATACGTTCGTCTTCCCGAAACAATAAATGATGATTTCTCCTTCTGAATCGGTCCTTCTACACTCAATCTGCTGCTTATTAAACCAATTCCTCCATTAACGTTATAATCTTTGTTGTTTCCATCTTTCATTTTTACATCCAAAACAGAAGAAAGTCTTCCTCCATATTGAGCCGGACTGTTTCCTTTGATGATGCTCACATCTTTCAACGCATCACTATTGAATGTACTGAAAAATCCGAGCAAATGCGAAGCATTATAAACCGCTGCTTCATCTAACAAAATTAAGTTTTGGTCTGTTGCCCCGCCTCTTACGCTGAATCCGCTGCTTCCTTCACCATTACTTTTAATTCCGGGCAAAAGCTGAATGGTTTTCATCACATCTTTTTCACCAAATAATACAGGAAGTTTATCAATTTGTTTAATGCTCAACGTTTCGGTTCCCATTTGTGCCGATGAAAGATTTTTATCTTTTTTCACACCGGAAATAATAACTTCATCAATTTTAGCCGTTCTCTCATCATCTTCCTGATCCAACTGAATATTTTGCTTAATATTATCTTCAACATTAATAATTTGCTGAAAATCTTTAAAACCGGGATTAGAAACAATTAAAGTATAAGAACCTTTTGGAAGTGAAAGCGAATAAAATCCGTATTCGTTGGCTACAACTGAAATGGTAGGATCTTCTGCGACCTTTACGGCGACTCCGAGCAGCAATTCACCATTCTTTTTATCTTTTACCGTGCCACTTACCGAGTATCGTTGCTGCGCAAAAACTATTGTGCTAAAGCAGACCGCAGCGATTGTAGTTGCAGCTTTTAATGATGTTTTCTGTATCAATTTTTTTTAGTTTATTTTTTGAAGTTTATGTAAGATAAAAAAAAGCTATTCTTCAAAACACTGAGAAATAAAATCTTTAAATCTGCCTAAACAACGGCGATGTAGAGAGTTTATTGTTTGGTGAATATTAAATCTTCTTTAAGTTCCCATCTCAATATCATCCCAATCAGAATCTTTGTTGATGAGCCATTCCAAAGCTTTTCTTCTTTCATAGACCACACCTTCGTTAATTTTAGCTTCCATTCCTTTTATTCTTTCATCAACGCAATACCAATGGAAACGGTAGTACAGATCAAGCATATTGTAAATTTCAACATCACTTCTGAGTTCCTTTAGCTGGTCGATCTTTTCATTACTTTCATTTTCTTCAAGATTAGGTAAAAATGTTGCCATATTTTCGCCACACCACTCGGTTTCATCTAGATCGGGAACTACTTTCGTTGCCCACATCAACGCCCAAAGTCCTTCAAGATACCAACGTAGAGAATTACTTTCGTAATCGCTCAATTCATCATTATCTTTAAGCAGAATTTCGTTTTCCCAATTAGAAAGATGTGACGTCAAATCATGCTTTTCAATCCATTTTCTGATGAAAGTTATGGGCGCTTCAAACGAAATATTAATCAAAGCATTCATTACCGACATTCTGCCTTTTATTTCATCTAAACTTCTCGTATTTGGATCCTCCAAAACAGGAAGCCATGAATTGAATCTATAGTTTTTATTGGCTATAATTTGATTGTTAAATTCTCTTACTTTAACTTTTTGTTCTTCAGTCATTATTCTGGAATTAAGAGTTGAAATTATCTTTAAACAATAAGATCTCTAAAGATAGATTTATAATTGTGATTTTCAGTTTTGCTAACTTACGAAAAGTTCAATTTAAAAAGAGCATTCAGATGCTAATCATTTACCAGTTTAGAAAACAAAATTTACTGATCATCGGATTTGATCAACGATTATTTTTGTCTGAAAATCTATTACTTTTCTAAATTTAATTCCATTTGAATATTGCAGCGTTTGTAAGGCGTTTGATGGCCTACAATCTTTTCAAAACCCATTTTATGATATAAATTGATTGCCGGTTCCAGAATGGTATTGCTTTCTAAATATATTTTTGAGGCTCCTAATTGCTTAGCTGAATCTATAATGGTCTGTCCTAAAAGCCAACCCAGATTTTTACCCTGAGCTTTTGGAGAAACTGCCATTTTTGCCATTTCAAAATCATAATTTTGGTCGGTCATTTTTATTAAAGCGCAAACTCCTAAAGGCTCGTCCTTATAAAGAGCGACAAATATTTTTCCGCCTTTATCCAGAATATATTCTTTAGGATTGTCTAGTGCTTTATAGTCGGCTTCCTCCATTTCAAAAAAAGTAGAAATCCATTCTTCATTCAAAGCTTTGAAAGCTGATTGGTATTTGGGCTCATATTCTACAATTTTAACATGCTTGCTTTCACGCAGTTTCTTTTGGTCTTTCACTCTTTTTAGTAAAGATTTTTGTTCCAGTAAAAACTCCCATTCTGCTAATGCTTCCCAAAGATTGTTTGTCGCTTGGTTGATGATTTCATCAATAGCAACATCAATATCGGCACATTGTTCTTCAATCATTTTCTTTGCTAAAGAAGTTCCTTCGGCTGTAAGACCAACAACGTTTCTTCGTCGGTCATTGGAGTTAAGTTTGTCTTTAACTAAGCCTGCTTTAGTCATTTCTTTGATGATTTTTGTAACAGACGGTTGCGAATGTCCAATTTCTTTAGCGATTTCGGTAATGGTTTTTTCTTCTGTTTCAGAGAGAACAAAGAAAACAGGAAACCATTTTGGAGAAAATCCTGCAATATTATACAGTTCATAAATCTGAGCTGCATCTTCAGTAACTTTGCTGGTCAGCAATCTTAATCTGCTTCCTAGAGCCATTTTTCCGGTACGGTTGAATATATTCATAATTAATTACATAACTGATTATGCAAAATTATATAAATGATTTTAAATAGCAAAATTTCTATTTCACTTAAAATGAATTTAAATTGAAATATTATTTTAAAGTTTGAATTTCTTAACTTTATCAAATGAAAGAGAAGGTAATCAGAGTAATTTCAGAATTTAATAATGAATTGAAGCTTCAAGGATTTAAGGCATTTCAAATTGAAAGTGACAGTAACGAAACACGTACCTACAGTAGAAAAGAGTTCTATAAAATCTGCCTTACGACAGGGAAAAGTAAGATTCATTATTCCGATAAAACTTTTGAACAGGAAGGGACGATTCTCTTTTTTGGTAATCCATACATTCCTTATTCCTGGGAAACCATTTCTACAACTTATGTAGGTTATACCATTCTTTTTTCCGCCGAATTTTTTAAAAATTCAGAACGTTCAGAGAGCTTACAGCAGTCTTCTTTTTTTAAAATTGGCGGAACTCCTGTTTTAAAAATTACATCTGAGCAGAGAGATTTTCTCAATACGATTTTTCAGAAAATTATTGCCGAACAGGAAAGTGACTACCTCTATAAAGATGAACTGATCAGAAATTATATCAGTCTTATCATTCACGAATCTCTAAAGATGGAACCTTCTGAAAATTATGAGCAAAACAAGAATGCGTCTTCGAGATTAACTTCTGTTTTTCTGGAATTGTTGGAACGACAATTCCCAATTGAAACGACCGCAAACCCTCTTCAGCTAAAAACGGCACAACATTATGCGCAACATTTGAATGTACACATTAATTATCTCAACCGTGCTGTAAAAGAGGTTACCGGAAAATCAACAACGGCTCATATTACAGAGCGTCTTATCACAGAAGCAAAAGCTCTTTTACTACATACAGATTGGAGTATTTCAGAGATCGCTTATGCTTTAAGATTTGAATATCCTACTTACTTCAACAACTTTTTTAAAAAACAAACTGGAACTAATCCCAAATCATTTCGACTGACCGAGGTTTGAAATTCTTAGTTTTTGGTTTGATAATCTTTAACGGCTTATTCGTATGTCGTGATACCTTTGTATTCTATTATCAAATCAATTTAAGATGCCAAACTCAAACAATATTCCAACTTCTATTCATCCTCAACTAGATATTTTTGAGAGGTTATTGGCTGGAGAAACAATCTTGCCCAACGATCCACAAATGCACAGATTGAGAGATGAATCTTTCGCAGTCAGAAAATTACTCATAGAAATGAACAACTCCTCAGATCCTGAAGAGATTACAAAAATATTGAGTGAAATTTTAGATCAGGAAATTCAAAATGTCGCTGTGTTTACGCCTATTTATATCAATTACGGAAAGCATATCAATATTGGTAAAAATGTATTCATCAATTTCGACTGTACCTTTCTTGCCTTAGGCGGAATAACAATTGAAGACGATGTATTGATAGGCCCGAAAGTCAGCCTTATCACGGAAAACCATCCATTAGATCCAAAATTAAGAAATGGACTGATAGGCAAAGCGATTCACATTAAAAAAAATGCATGGATTGGTGCAAATGCAACCATTTTACCTGGCGTTACAATTGGTGAAAATTCTGTGGTTGCAGCCGGAGCAGTCGTTTCTAAAAATGTACCTGACGATACAATTGTCGGTGGAATTCCTGGAAAGATCATAAAAAAAATAGAGAATGAAAATATTTAAATTTAATCATAAAATACTGGTGCTATGCGCATTTGTCTTAATAATAGTAACCTCATGTAACAACAAAAATCAAGAAAAAAATGAATAAAGAAAATACAACAGGTCTTTTCCCGAAAGGAGACCAATTACCAAACGAATGGTTTACCGGAAATGCTTTTTTATCGCCTTTGGTAGCCAAAGATAAAAACAATGAATTTTCTGCAGGAGCAGTCACTTTTGAAATTGGCGCAAGAACCAATTGGCATACGCATCCTAAAGGTCAGGTCTTGATTGTAACAGAAGGTTCTGGTTTTTATCAGGAAAAAGGAAAACCTGCACAAATCATTAAAAAAGGTGATGTTGTGAATATCCCTGAAAATGTTGAGCATTGGCACGGTGCATCAGATAAAACGTCGATGACGCATATTGCCATTACCAACTTTAAAGAAGATGTACAGGTAACTTGGCTGAAGCCCGTTACAGATGAAGAATTTAATCAAGTCAATAACGAACAGTAAAATGAAGAGACTCACATTAATGTTTGCAGCAATATTGTCTTTAAGTCAATTTACAGCGCAAAGCAAACAAAAATCATTTGATAAAAACTCAAAGAAAATGAATTCAACAGAACATTATACATTCAAACTCAGTGATAATGTAACCCGCAAAACAGTAACCTTCAAAAACCGATACGGAATTACCTTATCCGGAGATCTATATCTACCTAAAAATGCAGGAAACGAAAAATTATCAGCATTGGTAATCGGCGGTCCGTTTGGTGCGGTAAAACAACAATCTTCAGGATTGTACGCCAATGAAATGGCAAAAAGAGGTTTTGCCGTAATTGCTTTTGATCCGTCTTATACCGGCGAAAGTGGTGGCGAACCAAGAAATTTGGCATCACCTGAAATCAATACAGAAGATTTTAGTGCAGCAGTTGATTTTATAGGTCTTCAAAAAAATGTGGACAGAAATAAAATAGGAATCATTGGGATTTGTGGTTTTGGAGGCTTTGCACTGAATGCGACGGCGGTAGATAAAAGAGTAAAAGCTGTTGCCACAACAAGTTTGTATGATATGACAAGAGTAATGTCAAAAGGATATAACGATTCTGTAACACCGGAACAGCGTACCAAGACTTTGGAAGATCTGAGCCAACAACGTTGGAAAGATGCCGAAAACGGAAACCCAGCCAAAGGTTCGAGAAATTTACCCGAAACGTTGAAAGGTGACGAGCCGCAATTTGTAAAAGAATATTTTGATTATTACAGAACGCCTCGTGGTTTTCATGCCAATTCGCTGAATTCTAATGGAGCTTGGTTGATGACCAATCCGCTTTCGTTTATGAATATGCCGATCTTAACGTATGTGAAAGAGATTTCGCCAAGACCTATGCTTTTGATTGCTGGTGAAAATGCCCATTCACGATATTTCAGTGAAGATATTTACAAATCTGCAGCAGAGCCGAAAGAACTCATGATTATTCCAAACGCTGTTCATGTTGATTTGTATGATAAAGTAGATGTTATTCCTTTTGATAAGCTGGAAAATTTCTTTACAGCAAATCTGAAATAACTATTTTTTAAAAAAACTCTAAAAAGGTTTATTTGCAATTGATATGCAGATAAACCTTTTTTATTTATAGTTTGTTTAAACTAATTTGAGATTTTACCGCATAAGGAACAAAAGACAATCATAAAGCTATTATTAGATAATCAAAGTTTTCAAAAGAATAAAAAATCAAAGATTTTTAAAGAGTTTTTGTGTACTTTTTCTTTATACTCATTAACTTTAAATAGAAATATTTAAATCTTTTGCCTCTTTTGCGGTTAAATAAAAATTTTAAACACGTTTAATTATAACCTGTTTGAGGTTTCATTAACGCTGCTTTCTTTGTAACTCGATTTTTCAAGCCTGCCAAAATTGTATTTTACAGCAACCGAAATTGTAGGCGTGTTTCCGTAAAAATTACCGGTAGAAATAATTTTATCATACGTCATGTTTTGAATATAATTCATCTGCTTAAAAATATCATTATATCTGAACGTAAAATCAAAATCTGATACAGATTTGGTGATTCCGAAATTAACGGCACAAACTGCATTGTTTTCGTATAAACCTTCTGTACGTTTGCTGATGTAAGAACCGTCCATTAATAAAGAAAAGCTTTTAGTGATTTTTAAAGTATTATTGGTATAAATATAAAGGTATGGAGTCGATTTTTTAATTAAAGCTAAGCTGTCTTCTGTTTTACCATAATTAACCGACATACTGTTTTGTGACGACCAAATTTTCCATTCAAAAGGAACATCTACACCGAGACTTGCGCCAATTTCTTTGTCAAAGTTGATGAGTGTAAATTTTGAAATATTTTTTTCATCATCATACACCAAAGTATAACCCATCGGATTTTTGCTTGTGTAAACCGATGCGTTAACAGACCATTTTTTTAAACTTGTATTAAAAGACAACGTATTCGTGTAAGTAGGTATTAAATTGGGGTTTCCTACATATTCTATATACGGACTTCCGTATAATCCTCCGGAAGACAGATTGCCGTAACCAGGTCTAGAGATTGTTTTTCTGAAATTTAATGTAAAAACATGGTCTTTATCTTGCTGAAAAGAAATTTCGGCATTGGGAAACCAGTCAACAGCATTTCGGGATAGAGTAGTGTCTTTCAAAATATTGTCAAAACCTTTGGCTGAAGTGGTTTCCATACGGATTCCTGCTTTAAAGTTCCATTTGTTTTTTTCAGTACTTAGATTGACGTATGACCCGGTATTACTTTCTTTGAAGAAATAATTAAAAAATTCGGGAGCTTTTACAGTAGCAAAATCGATGATGTTATCAGTAGTCGTTTCAGCTTTTGTGAAACTTGTTCCAAGTTCTAATTTGTAATTTTCCTTCAGCTTTTTTTCAAAATCTATTCTTCCGGAATAAACATCACCTGCATATAATTGTCTTCGGAATTGGCTGAATTCATATCCCGAATCATCAATATTATTTAGGAACTCATAATCTACATTGCGGCTTTCTCTGGTGTATTGAAATCCTGTAAAAATATTGGCATCCCAATCTGCCAACTTCTTATTATAATTAAAAATAGAATTAATAGAAGCTCTCTTGTTATCCTGATGATTTAAGGTCAATATATTGGAAGAAATTCCGTTTTCAATATATTTTGTATTGGTATTGTTATCTCCTTTATCCGGGCGAAAATTACTGTTAAAAGTCAAAGTAAGATAATCTCCGTCATCATTTAATTCCTGATACAAACTTGCTCCGAAAATAGTTTGCGGACGATTGGTAATAGAAACGATGGTGTAATCTGAGGAAATATTTTTGCTTGGAACTGCATAATTATAACCGTTACTTTCCCAATGTTGAACAGCATTGAATGCAGCATTTATTTTCCATTCTGTTTTATTTTTTTTCTGCTGAAAATTGGCATTAAAATAATTGCTGAATCTTTTTTGAAAGGTGGCCGTTTCGGATAAAGCTAACTTAGAACCATCTCTTTTGCTCTTTTTTAAATTGATTTTGATGACCGCTTTACCTTCAGATTCATACTTTACAGATGGATTTCTGATGATTTCAACAGATTTTATATCTTCCACCGAAATTCCAGACAACGTAGAAAAATCGACCCGTTGATTATCAACATACAATAAAGGACTTCCTTTACCCACTACAGAAACACCTTCATCATTGGCGTCGAGCGTTACAAAAGGTAATTTTGTTAGCAATTCTGAAGATGTAGCCACTTTATTTAAAGGTGAATCTGTAATATCTAACGTTATATTTCCGTTTTCTACACTGAATTTTTTCTTCTCACCAATGATTGTAACAGCTTCAATTTCTTTTATTTTCGGCTGATAAATTATATTAAAATTTATATTGCGATTCAGTAAGAATGGTTTTTCTTTTTGCTCTGTTTCGCCGGAAGAAATCTGAAGATAATAGGTATTTGATATCAAATCAGTAAACTCAAATTTTGAATCTTTTGTAACAGTAGTTTTAATGAGCTGATTTTCGTTATCATACAGATAAACATCAACCGGTGTATTCCAATTGTTGTTATTGCTATTTACAATTGTACCACTGATATTGAATTTTTGCTGCGCAGAAACAATTACAAAATTAAAAATGAATAATAAGAAGATTTGGTATTTGGTCATTAGAGTAGGCTTATATTTTTATAAACAATCGGGATGATAAAAATATTACATCTGATTATAATTACTGCGGCATTATAACAAATACCCGAGAATTATCTATTCCTGAGAAAACTAGTGCCACAAGGCATTCTAAATATTTTCAATGGCTCGATTTTAGATGATAATCAATTATTATTATAGAATTTGTACGTATAACACCAAAATGATTCAGTCATGCATAGGTTTAAAAAAATATTATTGAAAATTCTGAAATGGACCGGAATTTCCATTGCTTCCATTCTTTTTCTCATGTTTATCATTCCGATTTTATTTCCCGGGCAGGTTTCTGAGCAGGTAAAACTTTTTGCCAATAAGCATCTTGCTGGTAAATTGGATTACAGAAAAACACATCTTACTTTTTTCAGACATTTCCCGTCATTGACGGTTTCAGTCGACGATTTTTTGCTGAAAGGTTCAAAGCCTTTTCAAAATGATACTTTGCTTGCTGCAAAAGAAGTAGCTGTTGGTATTAATCTTAAAAATTTAATTTTTGACGGCGAAGTAAAAATTGATGAAATCTATGTTACAGACGCTTATGCCAATGTTTTCGTCAATACAAAAGGTGAAGCCAATTATAATGTTTACGTTTCAAAACCTTCAGAAAAACCAAAAGATACAACGAGTACTGGAGCTTCAATAAAGCTTGATTTAATTAAATTAAGAAACTGGAACATTAAATATAACGATCATGCTGCAAGAGTTTTGGTTGATGCAAAAGGTTTAAATTATACCGGAAAAGGAGGATTGAGTGAAGATATTTTTGATCTTGAAACGGATCTGGATATTGATAAATTAGACTTTAGTTTAAACAGAATTTATTACGCCAAACAAAAAACTTTACATGCAGATTTAATTACCAGGATTAATACCAATGCGTTAACGTTTGTACTTAGAAAAAATGAGTTGAGAATTAATGACTTGCCTTTAAAATTTACGGGTTTTGTAAGTATTTTAAAAGACGGTTATAATCTTGACATCAATGCAGCGTCCGAAAAAACAACGATTCGTGATATGATTTCTGTGCTTCCGCCTCAATATTTAGATTGGGCAAAAGATACTAAAATTGAAGGTGACAGTGATTTCTTTTTTAGTCTGAAAGGAAGATTCAGTGAGCAAAAAAATCAAAAACCCAGATTAAAAGCAAAGTTGATGGTAAAAGATGGCTTTGTATCCAACGGAAAAGCTCCGGTTCCGATGAATAATTTTAATATGGATCTCAATGTAGACTTGCCCGATTTAAATACAGAAGAATTAGGACTTAATTTGAAAAATCTAAGCTTCGATCTTGGTCCGAATAATAACTTTAAAGCGGTCGTAAAAACAAAAGGTTTAGACGAAATGCAGATCAATGCGAATGTAAAAGGTGCGGTCAATTTACAGACTTTGACTCAGGCTTTAGGGTTAAAAGATATTGATGCGAGAGGTTTGATGGACACCAATATCAAAGCAAACGGAATTTTTAGTTTAGATAAAAAATTATTTCCAAAAACCAACGGTTATCTTAATCTTAAAAACGGTTGGCTGAAAACAAAATACTATCCAAATCCCATTCAGAATATCAATATTGTTGCAAATATTATCAATACCGACGGAACTTTCAAAAGCTTAGGGGTAAAGCTAGACCCGTTTAAATTTGATTTTGAAGGAAACCCTGTATTTGTGAATGCAGATCTGCAGAATTTTGAAGACGTTCTGTATAAAGTGCGTGCAAAAGGAACTTTAAATGTTGGACGGATTTATAAAGTTTTTGCCAAAAAAGGCTTGGATGTAAGCGGATTGATTATGGCTGATTTGTCCTTGAACGGTCGACAAAGTTATGCAACAACCGGTCAGTACAGCAGATTAGACAATCGGGGGAATTTAATTTTAAAAAATATAAAAGCCACTACGGAATATCTTCCGAAATCATTTTACATCAAGGAAGGAAACTTTGAATTTGAGAATGAAAAAATGTGGTTCAGGAAGTTTTTTGCGAATTACGGAAAGTCAGATTTTGCTTTAAATGGCTATCTATTAAATACCATTAATTATTTTATTGAAAGAAAAGGCACGCTTCACGGGAAGTTTAAGCTAAAATCACGATACATTCTCATTGATGAATTTATGGCGCTGAAAGATGGTGATAATTCAAAAAAATCAATAGAAGTAGATTATGCAAAAGTGGAAAATCCGAAAAGCAGCGGCGTCGTGATTATACCAAAAAATCTTGATGTTTCATTGGAAGCAGATGCTAAAAATGTTGAGTTTAAAGGGCTGAACCTTAATAATCTTTTTGGCTTGGCCTCGATTAACAAAGGTGAAGTTTTTCTTAAAAACACCTCATTTGACGTGGTAGGAAGCAGGATGAAAATTGATGCCCGTTATCAGGATGAGTCACCATTGACAGCCAATTATGATGTTGCTCTGAACGTTTTAGATTTCGATGTTCAACGAGCCTACAATGAAATTGATATGGTGCGTGAAATGGCAACTGCAGCCAAAAATGTGAAGGGAATCGTCTCTTTGGATTATAAATTAAAAGGAGATTTTGATAAAAATATGAAACCTATTTATCCGTCTTTAGAAGGTGGAGGAGTGGTCAATCTTCGTGATGTAGCAGTGAAAAACCTTAAAATGCTTTCTGCAGTCGGTGATAATATTGGCGCAAAAGCGTTCAATGATCCTGATATGAAAGGAGTAAATATTGAAACGCACATCAAAAATAATCTGATTCACGTTGATAAATTTACATTTAAAGTTTCTATTTTGAGACCTACCATCAGCGGAACAACCAGTTTTAACGGATTGCTTGATTTGAGAGTTCGTGTCGGGATTCTTCCGGGAGGATTGATTGGTTTCCCGATTGTTGTTACCGGAACTCATGAAAAACCAAAAGTGAAAATCTTCAGTAAAACCGGACAGGGAATTGTTGACGCTTTGTACAATCAAAAGTCAAACAAAGTAATTCGTGAAGAAAGACGTGCCGAGAAAAAGACAAAAAGACAGCAGCGAAAAGAAAAAGCAGCTCAGGAACAGAAAGCTAAAAATGCTGAAAAACAAATTAATACAGATTTAAAAGGAAAATAAAAATAATCGTTTATTTCAACAAAAAGAGGAATTGCTACAATTAGAAATTCCTCTTTTTGTTTTAATTTTTCAAAGTTGACTTCATTAATCTTTATTCATGAGATTATTCATTCTATTCTTTTGCATTCAGAATGATAGTTGCGTAATCAAATCAATCATCAATTCCTTTTCCATCGAGAATATTTTGGTAATATTTTTCAATTCTGGTTTCGCGCGTTTTGGATTGTTTAGCCTGATTAAAATAGAATAAATATCCTTTTTGTCTTCCCGGACTTAAAGCATAAAATGATTCGTTTAAAGTTTTGTCTTCATCTAAAGCCCGTTGAAATTCTTCAGGAACCGGATATTCGGAAACCTTTTTTAATTCTACTTTTTGACCTGATTGTTCGATTTTTACAGCTTCCTGAATGTATTTTTTGATAATCGCTCGTTGTTTTTCTACTTCCTCAATATTTCTGAATCTGATCTGTCTTGCTGACTGTACATTTTCAGTCTGCTGAATTAAAATATTTTGAGGATCTTTCATCAATACACCTTTATGAAAGAGCAACGCACAATATTCTTTAAAACCATGAATAAGCACCACGTTTTTTTCGTCTAATGTGTAGCAAGGATGCATCCATTTGTAATCTTCTTCAAGAGAATCATTTTCGGTGATGATTTCCCGCAACAAATAAAATTCTTCCTTCCATTTCTTTGCTTTTTCGAAAAATTGTTCAGCTTGTAGATTCATTTAATTGTTTTTTGAGATTATTCTTCTGTCTGAAGGTCTGAAGTACCAAGATAAAACGGTTACTAGTAATAAGATCAAAGCAGGAATAGCTTCTGTAAAAGATTGTCCTACTGCGAAATGAGAAATTGCTGCACCCGACATTGCAAAGAAAAAACCTGCATACGCCCATTCTTTCAGCAAAGGAAATTTGGGAATAAGAATGGCAATTACACCTAAGATTTTCCAGACTCCTAAAATGGATAAGACATATAAAGGATAATGTAATTTGGTGATTATCTCGTTGTAACCGCCTATCTGAAGCGTTTGTTGTATTCCTCCTGCCAGCATTCCGACAGAAAGAAAAACAGTGATAACCCAATAAATGATTTTGTTTCGTTTGTCCATTTTGCAGGTTATTTTAATTGGTGAAAATATTTTGAAGTCTATCGTGCGCCATGCTCAAACCTTTTGCGAAAGGCATTTTTAAAAGCTGGTTTCTGTATTCTACCGATTTGAATATCTGCTGAATTGTCAGCTTACTTTTATCATTTCCAATTTCTTCAAACGTCAGAAACTCTAATTGCACCGGAAATGGACTGTTTTCCATTTCGAAAGTTCGGGTGATCTTTTCGTTCTGAATAAATTCAAGAATGACTCCGTTTGCAGAAAATACAACCTGTCCATCATTAGAAGTTTCAAATTTCCAGCTTCCGTGTTTGTGATTTTCAAGTTTTATTACTTTAGTATTCATCCATTGTTCAACGATTTCAGCATCTTCGTATGCTTTAAAAAGTAACTCTAAAGACAAGTCAAATTCTCTAGTAATGAAAAGTTCTTGCATGTTTTCTTCTGCTTTAATTTTTGTTTTAAGTTCCATATTAGTCTTTGTTTTTGTAGTTTTTCATGATAGATTCCAGCGTGTTGAAACGCTCGTCCCACATTTTCCGGAAAGGTTCGATAAAGTCTGCTATTTCCTTCATCTTTTGAGGATTAAGATGATAGATTATTTCTCTGCCGTTTTGCTCAGAAGTCAAAAGTTCGCATTCCGTCAAAATTTGAATATGTTTTGAAACAGTTGGTCGCGCAGTATCAAAATTTGAAGCAATAGCTCCGGCCGTCATCGATTGTGCGGCTACTAAAGCGAGAATTGATCTTCTTGTAGGATCTGCAATTGCCTGAAAAACATCACGTCTTAAATTCATTATGAAGTCATTTGACTACAAATTTAAATGTAGTTATTTAACTACGCAAGTGTTTTTTGAAAAAATAATAATTAGAAAAAAGAACAGCCTTTTTATAGCTTATTCAGAAATGAAATTTAACCGCATTTTTTTCAAAACTTTAATGGCAGAAAATGTCTCTAAAATTTCATCAAAACCAATCTCAGTAGGGTCTGAAAAATAATTCTGATGCAATTTAAACGGGCTCAAAGAAGCTTTATATTTAAATTATAA
>NZ_JAVHYL010000010.1:0-203485 GCF_031118795.1 Chryseobacterium sp. CFS15
ATTAAAAAGATTTCAAAAGATCGATGTTCCTTTTTGCGAGTGCAAATATAGAACAGATTTTTTGAAATCTCAAACTTTTTATTAAAGTTTTTTTACTTTTTTTATTAAGCTAATTCTTTTTTCTTGATTAACAGTTTCTTAGCAGTTTCAACACATAGATCTAAACTTTCTTCAAAGCTTGCAGATGTCTTTTTTACAACGATATCGTCACCTGGAACTACCAAAATCAATTCGGTGGTCTTATTTGCTTTATCTGAATTGTTTTCAACTTTTAGGAAGACTTTGCATTCCTGAAGTTTGTCATAAAACGTACCTAGTTTACTTACTTTCTTGTCTACATGTGACTCTAGTGGTTCGTGTGGAGTTAAGCCGATTGCTTGTACTGAAATCTTCATAATTCTTCTTTTTTAATTGCTCTTGGATGAGACTGATTAAACACTTTTTTCAACTGTTCAATATTGGCATTAGTGTACACTTGTGTGCTTGCAAGACTAGAATGACCCAATATTTTTTTAACTTTTGATATCTCTGCCCCATTGTCTAAAACATGCGTCGCGAAGCTGTGTCTTAAAATATGAGGACTTCTTTTTTGCTTAGAAGTAACAAGACTAAGGTACTTATTAACTACTACATAGACAAATTTTTCCGTTAGTTTTTTTCCCTTTTTATTGATAAAAAAATAAGATTTAAATTCCTCTTGTGGTTTCCGTATCTTAAGATAGTCTTTAAGCAACGAACTCAAACTTTCAGAAATGGGAATATATCTTTCTTTATTACCTTTTCCTACGATTTTCAGTTGGTTTTCTTCTAAGTTTACACTTTCAAATATTAAGCCACAAAGTTCAGATTTTCGAATTCCTGTCTGATATAAAATTTCGACAATAGATTTCTCAAGCAAATCTTCGACTTCAGAAAAAATTTCATTTTGCAAAACTCCCATCTCATCCTGCGAGAGCGGAATTTGTTTTTCAGGATAAAATTTCAGTGATGATACCGTTTCGACCGGAGAAACTTTAATTTCACCCAATTTTAGAAGAAATAAATAAAAACTACGAAGCGTGGAAAGCTTCCGGTTAACCGTTCTCTTTGAGATCCCGTTTTCACTCAGTTCAACGATAAAATTTCTTATTACTTTTTTATCAGCATTCAGAAGATTCTCGGAAGATTCGGTTTTAAGATAAAAAGAATAAAAATCGTCAAGATCACGACGATAACTTGTAATGGTATGAGGCGAATACCTCTTTTCGAACTGCAAATAATCCAAAAATTTATCTCGCATTGTTGTAAAGTATAAAACGAAAAAATCACTTCTCAAATATAACTATTTAAGAAGTGATTTAGTATGTGTTTAAGAAAATTTCTTAAGCTTGCTCTTCCTTGCTTAATCCTCTTTGCTTATAAGCCGCTTTTAATCTAGCTTGTCTAAGAGTTACAGAAGGCTTGATAAACGCTTGTCTAGATCTTAATTGACGAACTGTACCCGTTTTATCAAATTTTCTTTTATATTTTTTAAGTGCTCTGTCGATAGACTCTCCGTCTTTTACTGGAATTATTAACATATATTACATCTCATTTTGGATTGCAAAACTAAAGGTTTTTTATGAAACTACAAAACTTTAAGATTAAAAAAATAAAAATACCCATTGTATATTATTTATTTCATTTAATAAATAAGGTGTTTTACACATTTATTAATCTTAATAAACATTAAAAAAATGTAATTTCATTAAAAAAAGAACCTTAATTAACATTATTTATATAAATTTGTAACTAATCCAAACAAAACACAATGATGAATAGCTATTTACTCTATCCTGCCGACTCTTACGGCAATTAAAAAATCACACCAAAATCACTTTAAGAACTCTTTATTTAACGATATTGAGTTATTGATGGCTTAAAAAAAAAACACTCTAAATTTTTAGATATGATAAAAAAATTACTCTTTTCTTTATTATTGGTTTTCCATATTTCAGTTTTTGCTCAGGAAGACTGTATCTCTGCGATTACCGTTTGTGGAAATTCAAACATCAACTATACTCCTTCAGGAATAGGAAATATTAATGAAACACTTGGCGGTTGCCTTATTTGGGGTGAGAACCATTCAGTTTGGTATAAATTTACTATTGCAACAAGTGGAACACTTACTTTTGATCTTACTCCGACCGGGCCTGTAGATTATGACTGGGCAATTTATGGACCGAATGTCAACTGTAATAATCTAGGATTTCCCATAAGATGTAACGCTTCAGGAAATCTAGGAAGTACCGGAATGAATCTCACCAACATCAATACATCTTCTGCAGGGGGAAACACAAACCGATACTGCAAATATATGGATGTTGTTGCCGGACAAACCTATTTCTTATATATTGACAACTGGTCTCCTACCGTTTTTACATTTAATTTAACTTGGGGAGGAACAGCAACATTTATCTCTCCTTTTACCAATAGTACAACTGCTCCGAATCCCTTTATTCCACCAGGAACGGCCGGACCAAACGCAAACTCACCAAGAGAAATTGGAATTTGTGGAAATACCGCAACTTTTAACTTTAGTACTCTATCTGCAGGAATTCTAAATGGAAATCCTAATTTCACAGTAAATTATTATAATACCGCAAACAATGCTGCAACAGGAACAAATCCTATAACCACCCCAACCACAGTAAATACAACAACAACTTATTACTACAGTATTAGTTATCAAGATCCTAACAACCCAACAAGTACAGCAAGCTCCTGCAAACAAACCAATGCTGTTGTTTTTAAAGACAAGAGTTTAACCGCTTCAATATCCTCACCCACAACAAAACTTTGTCCGGCAGGAAGTATTGTTCTAACCTCTAACAATGCTACAGGAAACACATGGTCAACAGGAGAAACTACACCATCCATCACAGTAACAACTCCCGGTACTTACACTTTAACAAGCACAAATGGAATCTGCACTAGTCCACAAGCTTCAATAATTATAACTCAAGATACCGACGCAAATCCTGAGATTACCGGTAATTTAACTTTATGTGAGGCAAGCTCCACTACTCTTACTGCGACATCAACCGGCACAGGAAATACGTATCTATGGTCAACGGGAGCCACAACAGCTACCATCAACGTGACAGCTCCAGGAACTTACACCGTAACTGTAAAAACTTTAGCAAACTGCCAATACACTAAATCTGTAACGGTTACACAAGGCGTTGTTCCGATAGCTCAAAATGCAACATTAGCAAGTTGTTCCAATACAACCACCGCGGTTTTTAATTTAACTACTGCAGAACCAAATATCAGTACAACTTCAGGAGTAACGTTCGACTATTATTTGAATCAGGCAGATGCTATTGCCGGAAACACAAGCACAATAGCTACCCCGACAACTTTTACTTCAGGAAATGCTACAATTTACGTAAGAGTAAAATCGACAACCTGTGCAAAAGTCATTACACTGCAATTAAATGTTACCCAACTTTCTGCTCCAACAATTACAAGCTCATCTTCCACAATCTGCTTTGGAGGAAGTGTAACATTAACGTCCAGCTCAGCAACAGGAAACACATGGTCAAACGGGGCTACAACACAAACCATCACCGTAACAACTGGCGGAACTTATTCAGTAGTTGTTTCTAATGGAATTTGTACAAGCGCACCTACTTCAGTCACTTTAGCAACGGAAGGCGATCCCAATCTTCAAATTTCAGGGAATCTGATTACTTGCGGATCTCCCTCTAACTTAACCGCAACTTCCAACGGAACAGGAAACACTTATGTATGGTCAACCGGAGCTACAGGAAATATAATTTCAGTTTCTACCCCCGGAACATACACTGTAACTGCTACAACTGCTACAAACTGTCAGTATACAAAATCTGTAACAGTTACTCAAGGAGCTGTTCCGGTAACGCAAAACACATCTTTAAGTTTATGTTCCAACTCAAATACGGGAACATTTAATTTAGTTTCAGCTCAACCAAACATAAGCACCACTCCCGGAGTTACCTTTAGTTATTACCAGAATCAAGCTGATGCTTTAGCAGAAAACAGCAACACAATTACGGTTCCGACAACTTATACCTCCGGAAATACAACTATTTATGTTTTAGTTAAAACCGGTTCTTGTTCTAGAATTGCAGAATTGCAGTTAATTGTTAATTTAAAACCAATTCCTACCATTACAAGTTCATCCAATATAATTTGTAATAACACTCCTGTTACTTTAACATCAAATTTTGCAACAGGAAATACCTGGTCAAACGGCGCAACAACACAAACAATAACCATCACTACGCCTGGAACATATACTTTAATTCATAATAATGGAACGTGTACAAGTGAACCTGTTTCAATAAATATTGTTCAGGGAACAGATCCTAATGTTCAAATTTCCGGAACATTAAATTTCTGCGAAGGCGCTTCAACAACATTAACAGCGACAGCAAACGGAGCAGGAAACACATTTTTATGGTCAAACGGAGCAACGACAGCAACAGCAATAATAAATACTCCGGGAATCCATACCGTAACAGTAACTACTCCAGATGGTTGTCAATACACAAAATCTGTAACAACAATTATAGATCCTGCAATTTTGGTTAATATTAATATGCCGGGAGAAATAAACTGCATCAATACACAGATTACTTTAAATGCAACACTTTCTACTTTTCAACCCGGAGCTACGTTTTTATGGACAGCAACCGGAGGGGGAAATATTGTTTCAGGAGCAAATACACTAACTCCAATTGTAAATAATGCAGGAACCTATACTTTAACCATTACGAGCGCAACTGTAAATGGATGTACAAAACAGGCTTCTGTAAATGTTATTAAAAACACCACTCCTCCTGTAATAAATGTTTCAGCAATCAAAACAACAATTTGTAAAGGTGAATCTACTACTCTTACCGCAATTGGAGCAAATACTTACACATGGACAGGAATAGCAGGCAACGGCAACACACAAACTGTTTCACCAACCACCACCACAACCTACACCGTAACCGGAATAGGAGCAAATGGGTGTGCAGCAGCAAATCCAGCAACAATTACCATTACTGTAGTGCCGGAAATCGTTTCAACATTACACAGTATTGAAATTTGCAAAGGCGACAAAGGAGTTTTGGACGCAGGAGCCGGACCTAACTACACCTACATCTGGAACACAGGAGCAACAACACAAACAATAAATACAACAACAGCCGGAACTTATACAGTTACCATAAACAATGGAGTTTGTTCAAAAACTTTCACCGCAACCGTAGGATATATTGTAATTCCAGAAATTACAGAAATCACATATAATAACAATCTATTAACAATAATTATTAAAAACACCGGAACTTTACCTGTAGAATACTCGATAGACAATGGCGTCACGTGGCAAAATTCAAATGTATTCAGTGTAATGAAAAACACTCAATATTCTATAAAGGTAAAATACCAAGGTGCAACGTGTGAAACTTCAGCTGAATATTACACGTTCTTTATGGCAAATGTCATTACACCAAATAGTGATGGTAAAAATGATGTTATCGATTTTAGTGAAATCAGCAAATATGGAAATTTTGAAGGAGGTATTTTTGACCGATATGGAAAAACAATATTCAAAGCATCACCCAAAACACCTGTTTGGGATGGCAAATACATTGGCAGACCTTTACCTACAGGAACATACTGGTACAAATTAAGCTGGGAAGATAGAGTTACCCAAAAACCAGTACAAATATCTGGTTGGATTATGTTAAAAAACAGAGATTAATGTTCGGTTTAGGATAAAATTCAATTTGAATATAAGTGTCGGAATTATTTTCGGCACTTTTTTGTTGTTCATGGCTAACCAATCTTTCGTTTTTGATAAACTTTCAAAGATTGATAGGAATTTTATATTTTAAAATATCCCGCAGATTTTGCAGATGGCGCAGATTTTTTTTGATTTATTCTGTAATAATAATAATAATAATAATAATAATGAATATGTGTTAAAATAATCTACACCAAACTTTGTAGATGCTGCCAAGTATTTAAATTACATACTAATAACCCTAGCCCCGATTGCAATGAAAATCCCGCAATGGAGCGGCGGAACGAAGTGGAGCCGCGTAATGAGGAATTATAATGAAAAGCGGGATAAAGCTCCAAATAAAAAGTTTAATTAAAAAAGCTTTCATCAATATTAATGGAATTTAAACAAAAACCGTATCTTTGCATTCACTTTAAACATGGGGTTGACTGGTTTCGACAGCAAGACCAATGGGTAAGTAAGCATGCAGAGAACCGTAGCGCGATCTCTTAAATCCCTTGCTACAAAATTTTAACTGGCAACGAAGAGTTCGCTCTTGCAGCTTAATATCGAAGTATAGTAGATCAAGCGTTTTCCCGAAGATTTCAGTAGGGAAGCAAGATATTCCACAAATGCTCTGTTCTGCGGCGTTTGATTCTGGGATATAGTAATGCGGAAATAAGGTTTTAGACGCTTCGGCTAAAACTCGAAAACCTTAGAAGATAAGCTGGAAGTTGGGCGTCTGCTCTCTGCCTCCAGTCGAAAATTAATAGTAGAATAAGCATGTAGAAATCTTATGTATTGCTTGTTTGGACGAGGGTTCGAATCCCTCCAACTCCACACGAAACCCTGTAAATTATTAATTTACAGGGTTTTTTATTTCAAGGTGCTAGTTTAGGTGCTAGTTTTAAATAATTTTTTTTTGAAAAAAACTTTAGACCAATAATTATAACCACTTAAAGAAAAATTGTTTTTCTACTATACATATCTCTTAAAGTATTTCTACCTAATAGCAACATCACTCAAAAGCCATTCTCAATGGCATTTTAAAAGTAGAACGAACATAACCTCCATCCATCTTACCTGGAATCCATTTCATTTTAATCGATTTAACTGCAGCTATAACCGAAGAATTAAATTGTGCATTTTTTCCTTCAGCTTTTAGATCAGTCAATGTTCCATCTTTTTCAATAGTAAAACTAAGTTCACTTGATACTACTCCTTTAGCTTCGATTTTAGAAAGATCCAGATTCTCAGCAAACTTCTTCCTGAATGCATTAATTCCTCCTGGAAACTCCGGCGCTTGTTCTACGTCAGTGTAAACTTTGTTGTTATTAGTTTTTGATTCTTTTGTATTTTGGGAATATGTTTGAACTCCAGTTGTTGGCAGTTCCTGAGCATAGGAAATGATTGATAAAAGCAATCCTATAAGTGTTATTTTTATTTTCATTTAAATAATTTTTACAAGTAATTGATCGTTTTTTGAGACTTAGTTATATCTATTACAATAGGAAAAATTATTGCCGAACGTTCCGCGGCTTGTCGCATTGGTGTCTTTTTTATTGATTTGTTATGAAGATAAGCAAAAGTTCACTTAGTAATTTCTGACTAAGAAAAACTAAACTAGCCATTGAGCCAAACTACTGTTATAAGCAGTTTTTATTTTAGATTATTTTCCTTTTTCAAATTTTCAATATGACTGTGGACTTTTGTAAATGTTGAATCAATTTTCACAACTTTATCACTGCTAATATTTGTCAATTCTGTTATCATTTTATACTGCGTTATGATATGCTCCATTAAAATGTTATATACAAAACAAATCGCAATTATTATGAAAAATCCAATATTCCGAAAACTTGGCTCTGTTTTTTCGATCAACATTGAAGCCATACTCATGACTGGAATCACATAAGCAATAACGAAGCGAAGAATTTGAGAAAAATTTGAATTAAAAAATTTGAATTCTTTTTAGCTTTAATAATTGAAAATTTGATTGCGTCGTAAATTCCGCAACCAACAACACTTATAATACCAGAAATTATTATGTCTTCTGTGGTCATTTTATCAATTTTGATTGTAATTTATCTTCAACATGTCGGTAAATTACTCATAACATCCAAATTTACACATTGCGTTAATACTAATCATATAAAAGTGTGCTAATCCTTTTTTCAATAAAATGTAATTACCTTAAATTATCACACCGACTAATTTAAACAGTTGGACAGCATCCTTGTCCTCCACTATATTTTTTTTTCTTTTGAGCAATAAGTGAAAAATTCAAACAAAGAATTATAAGAATTGTTGTTTTTGTTATGAATAATTATATTTTTTTTTCATTCATATCGATTAACTTTTTATTGGTTTAAAAAGAATGGGAACTTTAGAAATTACTTTATAAAAGAATTTATTTGCATTATACGTTTTTTGAGATCTTAGTTCTATAAAATTAGCTTGCCGAATCATAGCTACCATGATATAGTATAATATTGTGCAAAATATTAAAAGAATATTATTTAAATGCTCGCTGATAATTAAAATTGACTTCAAATCTTACTTTTTCATCTAAATTATTAATCTTTGCTCTGCTTCCGGAAACTTTTTGACAATATTTTTAATCATTATATTAGTCATTAAGTAGGAGTAGAAGAGCATAAGATATAATGTTTCTTTCATAAAAGGATGATCCTTCAGATGTTTTGCCTGTTTTAACTGTAGAGCCAGAATTCCTTCAGAATGTGCATAAACTGATGCAATAAAATATATTTTTGAGAATACCCCTTTAGGATTAAATTTTGATTCAGTAAAAAGAGTATCCCACGTTTTAAATAGTTTTCCTGATCCGTTTTCTAGTAAACTTATCTGCTGTTTCTCACTGAGTGTTTTAAAGATTGGATTGCTTGATATACTCACTTTAAAATTATCAATTGCTTTTTTTTCATCAATAATCCTCTCATTATCAATTTTTCTGCGTCAGAAAAAACTTTGGATCTTAATATCATTGAAGACATAATCCAAGAATCAAAGCGTAATTTATGCTCTTCCTTAACATCTGAATTTAAATATAAATGTTGATACATTAACAATGACTCATATTGCGATCTTACAATAGTTATTATAGAAGATATATCGAGAAACTTAATATGAGCTGCATTATTTTTATAATACTTTGACTTTATCGATTTTCCTTCAGATAGATTGATTAAACTTAAATTTTGTAGATGTAACTTTAAGACTAATTGTTCAGAATAGATGTCATTTTCTTCAAGTTGCACATTTTTCTCAGCTAAGATTTCGTGTAAATAAACTAAAAGATCTGTGCTATCAAACAACTTATATTTGATTTCATTAATATTTTTTGTTGTATACAACTTATAAAGTTCTGTAGCCCATATATTTTCTTTATCCATTATTCTTTTTAATTAAATTTACGAAAAACAGGTGTAGCTGATCAAACAATGATCGTTTTTTGAGATTATATTATTGTTGTAATAGTAATTCCACCCCAAACATTCAGCAAACAATTTAAAAGAATGGATTCAGGCACTAATAATTTACATCAAATTCCAAGTTTTCTTAAAATCTAAATCAAATTATTTTTTTAAGCGTTTATCACCAAATAAATAACCTATCGACAATGTTATCAATGGCGTTATGATAGCCCAAAAATCTTTTATAGACAAATTTAAATCTTCGTTTTTCATTTGAGAAGTTGAAATTGTATAAATTATACCTACTAAGATTAAACATATTACTGTTAAGCCAGCAATATTATTTGGAGCATTTGAAGAGTTTCCCCAAATTTTCCCTAGCCAGCCTTGATCAATTGCTTTAGCAGCAGCTTCACTTTGCGATTCAATCACCTGCTTTGCAAGTTCTTTATCTTTTGGTAGAGTAACGTTATTCATTGCCTGTTGATTCTCTTCGGTACCATGTATAATTCAAAACTCTTCTATCATTGCCATATATTGAGACATAAAAGTTCAAATATATATTTCGGCCATCAAGATGTCCTAAGAGTAAAGGTTCAGCATTTCCTCCGCCAAGAGTTTCTGCAAAATTTATTAATAATATTGACATACAGGTTTCATCTAGTATTTTAAAGTCCATCCTTTCGCTTTTATCTTCGAGGTCTGTGACAAATTTGAGTCTATATTTTAAATTTTCAGCAAAATCAAAGTTTATAGTTTCATCATCATACGCAATTACTGTCCCTGAGGAAATAATATCAAAATTATTAATACCTGTTGTTATTTTCATGATTATTTTTAAAAGAACTTTTGTAAAAAGTTAATTAAAGCAAATATAATAAAAAGTAAAGTTATCATAATATCTTGGGGATTCAATTTTCAGATGGCATAATTGATATGGAACTTGGAAAGGAGAATTTTGGAGGCAAAGTTACTTTTGCTGACGACATTATCAAATTTAAAAACACAGAAGTATTTAAGCTTTATAATTCCATACGCTAATTCCACAATAATTTGTAATAAATTGTCAATCCTATAATATCTGACATAAAATATCCAATTTAGTTTAAATTGGTTTGAAGGCGTACAGGTGTACCTTTGCTAGAGTAGCTATAACAATAAATTATAAAACTAGTGCAGCAAAAAAAGGTAGTATCTCATAAACTGTGTAAGTATAAAATTTATTCTGAAAAATATTGAGCCCTTAAAAGCTCAAAAAAATTTTCGGAAACCTAACGAAGTGGTTCGGCGAAGCCAAATAACTTTTTACTATTTTTAAACCTTATATAGTTATGATCGACAAAGAAGATTTACTAAACAACAAGGATTTCGACAAATCCTTCAAGAACGGAAGATTTAACATCGTTCTTCAAAGAACTGCAAAAAAAGCAGTAGAACATATGCTTGATGCCGACTTAGACAGCCATCTTGACAATATAAAAACACGAAAAAACAGTAGGTGAAAACTACCGTACTTCTTAACATGTATTATCAAATTTCTTAACCCATTTCCTCACTAATATAATCTCTTCACCAAACACTAACTCATTTTAAAAACAAAAATCCCAACACTGGACTACCCCCAAAAAGTGTCTAAACTTTTGGGTGCAGTCTACACACGTCAGGATTTTTTACTTTTAATTTCTTTAATATCGTATTTTTTATCTCGAATCGGTTCGTCAGGAAGGAATTCCTTAATGGAACACCCTAATGCGATTGCAATTAAATTTAAATGAATTAAATTATATTTTGCTTTTTTGGATGGAGCTTCTATTTGTGAAATAAATCCAATGTTCTTCCCAATAGAAAGAGAGAGCTCCTCTTGGGTAATACTCTTAGATTCTCGTACTTCTTTAACACGTCTTATAACATATCTTTCTATTTCGTCTAATGATTCATTCATAAATCAAAGTGAATGAAAAACATCAAAAAACATTATGTACTATGGTACATATTTTAATAAACTTTATTATATTTGTAAAATAAGTTATTGAAAACGTAACTTTGCAATACTTCAATATTAATAATCGAAGCTATTGCTTAGATTCTCGACTAGAAAACTGGTAATTTTATGTGTACGAGAAGATAAGTAAGTTAGCTCACGACCGCGGCGTGGGCTCTCTTATCGTACACGGGTATACCAGTACCTCTAGTCAATAAGTTGAGTTCCACGCTTTTTCATTTACGCAATTTATGTAGTGATTTAGCATTTTAAGCAGAGATTCATCTTTTTTATCTAAGCAGTTCCTTCCAGCAATAATTTTGCTTAAACACACTGCTTATGAAAAGAACAAACACTTTGCCTCGAAAGTTAACCGATTTTCAGCTGTACAAATTGCTGAAAGAAGGTAATCCCGTTGCTCTCGAACATCTTCATTTACGCCACAAGAGACTTCTTTTCTGGCTTGGATGGCAAGTGCTTAAGGATGATTTTGTAGTTGACACTATTGTTCAGGACACCTTCCTCAAATTGTGGCTGCACCGCGACACCATTGAGACACCTGATCATATTACCGGCTTTTTACGATTTGTTATGAAAAGGGATTGCATTGCGTATGTCAGTTCTTCCAGAAATAAATTCAGCCGCTTAATGGCTTCTCTTGACAGTTTTGAGAATTATCAGGATTATCTTGCAGGCTATGATCCGTTGAAAGATAAAGAGTATTTAAATAGCCAGGAATCTGATCAAAACAAATTCGATGAAATCACAAAGGTTTTACCTGTTCTGAATCCCAAAAGAAAACACCTGATAGAACTCTGCCTTGAATATGGCTTTCAGTACAAACCCATCGCAGAGGCTATGGGAAGCAGTGTGACAGGCATCAGCACGGAGATAAGCAAAGCCATAGATGATCTTCGGAAGATTCTTAAAGTCACTTCTTTTGAGCAGCCACAGGAAAAAGTTTTTGATAAACAAGAGCAGTCCGAACAACTCAGCAGTCAACAGCTTGAGATTATCAGAAGAAGGTTTGAACAGAAATCTTCATTTGCAGTGATTGCAAAAGATCTCAAACTACCTGAAAAGGAAGTCCATCGGGAATTTCTTTACGCCTATCAGCATCTGCAAAATAAAAACACTTCTCAAATACCCCTGTGATATGGAAAAATTCACGATAACCCTGACTCGGAAAATTCAGCTGGTGATTGATGTTCCATCCGACGATAAAAGCCAGATGTGGGAAAAGCTCTACCGTTATCAGAACCGCTGTTTCCGTGCAGCTAATCTGATTGTTTCCCATCTGTATGTACAGGAGATGATCAAGGATTTCTTTTACCTCACCGAAGAAATCCAATATAAGTTAGCTGATGAAAAAAAGGATGAAATGGGAATCTTCGACCGTTCGAAAACAAACACCACAGCACGCCTGGTCTTTGACCGTTTCAAGGGAGAAATCCCCACAGACATTCTGGGATGCCTGAACAATACGATACAATCTACCTTTTCCAAAAACAAAGCCGACTACTGGCAGGGCTCAAAATCACTACAGAATTTTAAAAAAGACATTCCCATTCCGCTTCCGGTCAAGTGCATCAGCAAAATGAAGTATGATGCGGAAAAGAGAGCGTTTAGCTTCAATATGTTTGCGATCCCGGTCAGAACCTATTTAGGGAGAGATTTCTCTGATAAACATTTGATTCTGGAATGCCTCCTAAGAGAAGAGATCAAGCTATGCAATTCACAGGTACAACTGAAAGACGGTAAAATATTTTGGCTGGCCGTCTTTGAATTTCAAAAAGACAACCACGGTTTAAAACCCGAAATTATTGCTGAAGCTTCTTTGTCATTAGAACATCCTATCGTGGTTAAAGCCAACAATGTGCGGATGACTATTGGTTCGCAAGAGGAATTCCTCTATCGCAGATTGGCCATCCAAGCCAGTAATAAAAGGATTCGAGCGGGGGTCGCTTATTCCCGTTCCGGACATGGAACCAAACGGAAACAAAAGGCACTGCATAAAACAGAAAATCTGGAAAACCGTTTTGTCAGTCATCATCTTCATCTGTACAGCCGTAAGCTGATTGATTTCTGCATCCGGCAGCAGGCGGGCACACTAATTCTTAAAGATCATGAAGACAAGATAGGGATTGCAAAAGAACAGGAATTTGTGCTTCGCAACTGGAGTTATTATGAATTGCAGACCAAAATAAAATCCAAAGCAGAGAAAGCCGGTATCGAATTGATCATCGGATAGCTAAAAAAAATGAGGGTGCTTGTAAACCCGTAGGGTGAGGTTTTGAACACTCACTAAATACTGGAAACTGAATACTTTTTCTGGTGTATACAACGGCGTGGGTTTCTTTTTTTTCAAAAATGAAGAAAGCATAACCAAAAAGGCAAAGTATAGCAATAGAAATCCTACACTAAAAGGTATCATCAATCAATCTAGCGAGATTGCTTGCCTGATTGGCTGCTGCCCTGACTCCTTGCTTTCCTGACTTCTTGCTTCCTTGATTGCTGTCAATCAAAAGAGATTACTCTGCAATATGTTGCGGTTATTAGAGTCTTTTTCTCTTTCTTTTATTTTGAATTGGAATATCCTCTGCCTCATAAGTTGAATTGTTATTACCGAATTGCAACAGAGAGAAAAGCTGATTTGTAATCTCATTATCTTTAAAAATCTCATTGAAGACTGAAAATGGAACCGTATTTTCTTGTGAAATTTTTTGTGCTATTTTTTCCATTTCTGATATTAACTTTTGCTTATCTGTTCTGTCGACATGTGGACTTCTAAATCTCGCAAATTTGATTTCCCTTTCAACAATATTAATAACAGAATCCAGATATTTTTTCTTTTCAGATGCAAAGACTGTCGGGTTGGACAATAGAACAGCGTTTTTGTTTTTGAATAGATGTACCTGCTTTTGTAAATCAATAACCTTTATATTGAGCTCAGTAATTTGCTTTGACTTAGATTCCAACTCCGTTTTATTTTTTAGAATTGTGCTTTTGTAATTTCGAAATGCTTTTTCATAATTCTCAATGGTCTTGTCAGTCTTAATTTTTTTAAAACCTAAAAAATCATTTTCCTTAACAACCAGCTCCTCCGATTTCTTCGAACTCAATTCAGATTTCATTAGGTCGTACCTTTCTTCCAAAACTTTGAGATCCTCTTCTTTCTGCTGAATCTTAAACTCAATGGCTTCCAATCTTCCCCTGGAACCAGAGATACCTCTTTCCATATTCAGGCATTCTGCTGTCAGATCCTGCATTTTTGAATAATGAAAGGATTGGTGTTTAAGTGTTTTTCCTGTTTGCAGATCCTGCCAGTCAGCAACCAAATGAGCGTGGTAATTTGGTTTCCATTCTTTCGTATCTTTGTCGGTATGACCTTCGTCTTTGTGAATAGCAATTTGAAAAACACGGATTTTCAATTCTTCTTCTAGCCTCTTCGCCAAGTTTTGAAGTTCCAGCATCGTTGTATTCTCTTTAATAACAACAACTGCTTCCCGAACTGGCATTGCATTCTTCTGTAATTTTCTTCCGGACTTTTCTTTACAATACGCTTCAATCTTTTGGATCCTGTCAGCTATCTTCTGTTCCATCCAGTATTCATTCTTTGGCGTCAGGTCTTTACGGATGTAATCAAAAGTTTTCTTCCTGAAATTATGGGTTTCAGAATCGGACTTAACAACTTTGAAATTGATAGAGGTCTTCATTGCTTTTACATCTTTAAAGTTTTACACTTTTATTGTTTTACTCTTTTAAATTTTTGTTGAAGGTTGCTGTAATTAAATTACGAAGCATTATTTTTTACCTGTGTTTATTTTACACACCTTCGATAAAAATAGGCCTAGTATTTTTTACACAGGTTCAAGAAGCTAACCTGATATTATTTTACTAAGGTTAAAAGCCTCGCAGAGCGTATTAGAAACTTTGTTGGGAGGCACGACCTTCAAAGTTGCGAATGCGCTCCTAACTTCTGCGGGTAGTTGGTAAAAAATACAGCACGCCTATCAACGTTTCCTTTTAAAACCATTTGAATTTTTGATTTCCGGCTCCTGATTTCTTACGTGTTGTTTATCCTGTTGTGGAAATTTTTCAGATTGTTTTGCTGTCTTATTTGATACATTATTTTTCATTCTGTGAATCAAAAATTCGTTGAGATCTTTATGGTTTGAATAGATACCGGAATGATCTTTTGCTTCCGGAAAAGATTTTATGATCTCTGATTTACATTTTATTCCGGCAGTATCGTTGTCCAAAAACAGATTGATATGATGATAGTTTTTCAGATGTTCTACAGATTTATTTAAAAGAGCAATGGAATTCATCACAAGAATATCTCCTGCAAAAGACTTTTGCAATTCAATAAAAGACAGTGCATCCATAAAACCTTCAAAAACGGCTATAACTCTGACATCTCTATCTTGAATGTTTGATTTACCCTGACCATTGCTGCTGAGATTTATTAGTGAACAATCCTTTTTCAATAATGAACCTTTGTAAAAAGCATTACGCAATTCAAAACCGCCAGATAAGTTCTCAAAACCAATGGCGTAGAGTTTCTTGCTTCCTATGGTAAATCGTACTTCTTTTATGTAATCATAGACTTTAGGACTTAATGCTCGTCCCTTCAAATATTGTTTCAGGTTAAGATTCTGGAGATTGAGTATTTCATCGATTTTGTAATTTGGTTCAGGCTTTTTGATCTGTTGTTGCTGATGAAAAGAAGAAAAATTTTGCTTCGCTGCCCAATCCAGAACTTCATTGACCGAAGTGTTCAAATATTTTTTCATAAAATCGGTGTTGTTACCACCTAGACCCTCTGAGTGAAGGTACCAGGCATTAATTCTTTTATCCAATTTAAAAGAGGCTTGGGATTCGCTGGCAAAGGGGTTGAGATACCAAGCTTCTTTTTCATTTTGTTTCGTTGGATGGTGTCCGAGAGAAAGGAGGACTTCTTCCAACGATATGCTGTTGAATTGTTTGCAGTTCATTTTTGTAATTTTTACTGTTTTTAGTAATAAATAGTACTTGTCCTGTCGGTTCAAGTGGACGGGTTTGGTTTTGATTAACTATTGATGAATTGATGAGAAAGCCTTATAATTATTTGAATTGTAACATTTTACATCCTCATCAAAGTCTCATCATCTCATCAAAGTTGAAATATTCCTTTCATCACTCACTCATCAAAAACTAAGGTTGAAAAGTTTGATGAGGCTTTTGATGAGATATAACTAATTGATTTTATTTTGATTATCAATTAATTCATCATTTCATCAAATCTTTGAAGAATAAAATTTCTTTCTATTGTAAAATACCGTCCTGTTTTGTTCTGTTGGAAAAAACTTAAACCATAATCGAGGTCGTATTTGATATAGGAAAGAGAATTACTTTGAGGTTCGAGTTTCCAGTTTTCTTTCAGTATTTTCCGGACATCATTAACCGTCCAGTATTGTTTGCTAAACATCTTACCAAGCATATTGAAAATATCCTGAGGAATACAGTTGATAATTTTATCTTCGGTATTTTCGAAAAACTCATATAAAAGTTCGATGATCTTAGTTTCCAGTTTATTGTTGTTTTTCCAAACCAATTTCTGAAGGGCTTTTGTTCTGATCTGGGAATCAGTGAACCACATTCTTGTTTCCTTACGGCTGTGAAAAGGTCTTTGGATTAGGTAACGAAGGAAATAGGGAATCTCCTTGTTGAGATTGTGCAGAAATTCAGTGTTCTCGCTTTTGATTGATTTCACTTTGATGATCCAGAATCGAATTTCATTTTCATCGATCTGAATGAAGTTGTCTTCATTATTGGAACAGAGAATGAATTTGCCAAAGAATTCTACCTCTTCACGGTCTTTTCCTTTGGCTTCCTTCTTGTCTTTGTCGGTCGTAGAAAGGTATTTTAAGCGTTCCGTAATTTCCTTTTTGTCGAAGAATACTTCATCAATAGCTACTATCAGCATCGAAGTCCAATCTGAATTAAACTGACTGCTGAATGAGTCTCCTTTGATGTAGGTCATATTTAATCCAAAGATGGATTTCAGCCATTTAATGAATGTAGATTTTCCGGTAGATCTTTCTTTGCTTACAAGACAAAGTATTGGAAGAATCTGTGTTGGATATTGCAGGAGGATTTTAATATAATCAAGACCCAATTCCAATTGCTCTCCGAAAATATGTTCCATAAATTTTAGTGAGAATGGAATTTTGTTTTCTAAAGCTTCAGAACTTGTATTTTCATTGATTGGTTGATAAGGAATCTCATTGTACATATTGTAGAATCCGTCGATGATTTGCTTATAGTCAAGATGAGAAGGAATACAGCAGAAACCATCGTACTTTGAAACTTTTGAAACGTAGATTTTTCCGTGGTCGCTAATAATAGTTTCACGATTCCATCGCACCAAAATTGAGATCTTGTCTCCGGAGATCAATGGTTTCTCGATAGTTTTATAATACGTAGTGCCTACTCTGAGATATGGGATTTTTTCGCTCATATTTTTAAGGTTTGATTCTGTACAGGAAGTACAGAAAGGTGAATTAGAATGCTTGATAAATAAAGTCTGATCTATCTTCTATACTTAAGCGATTTGACTTCATTTAAAGCCTCCATCAGATCAAAATGGTTGACCCTGTAGAATCTTCCTATTTGTTCTGCTTTAATGTTACCTTTTAATATGTGTGAGCGCACGGTTTGATAATCAAGTTTTAGAATTTCTGAACACTCTTTGATAGAGTATAGTTTCTTTTTCAACTCAATTTCAGGTTCTTTTTTTAGGGAATAGAGTAAGTCTTTAACTTCTCCTAATTCGTCGAGAATGGTTTGGAATGGATTTGTTGTCTGCATAATCTGTGATATTTATTTGCAGACAAAATTGAATGATTGAAATAACTAATGATGCAATTCTACTCAATTGCGTGAAGTTTAATGCTTGATATTAAACAGCTTAGATAATTCGTGATAGATAGTTTCCTCAAAATCATTAGGTTTCACAGTTTCTGCCCTTGAAAATATTCCTTTGTCAAAATTGGTATTATATTCATTTTCCATAGCCTCAATAATTGTGGTGTCTTGAAAATCTTGGTTGATGATGTGTTTGTCCTCCAGAAAACGGTGAATTCTTATAAATGAAGATTTCTGAGTCACGATAAGATTATGATTTTATCGTGGATTTTTTATACTTCAGAAATATAAATATGGAAAATAGATTTATAGAATATAATCTAAATCCGAATCATGAATTTAAGGTAGCTTCGAAATCATGATAAATCGTGTGCTGCCTAAATTTGCCAAGCGATATTAAATAATTCAATCGAAAATCATGGTAATTTGGAAATATTTTGACTAATATTAAACTAATTGATTACACTATTCAAAATTTTAAATAACCAAACAACCCAGCGCAATGCGCTGGGTTGTTTGGCATTGATTACGGATTGCAAATCCGCAACATCTGGTTATACTATTTATTGTAGCCGAATGTTATTGTTTCATTAAAGAAAGGAATTATCTTAATAGAATTTTAACAGCCAAAATTTACAAGAATAGCTCTTTTTTTTTATTAAATAATCCAATTCTCTTTGATTAATTATTAATAATTTACTCATAATACTTATTTTGTAGGTAACTTATAGTTTAACCCATAATTACTAGGATTAACGATGAATTTCTTTTTCCAATCGTGCTAAGTCTGATAATGAAATCCATATTTCCGAGACAATTCTTTTGCTGTTTGTCCCGACTCATACTCCTTTTAAAATAGCCAAAATTTGGCTGTCTGTAAATTTGCTCGTTCACATAAACTAAAATTAATCGTTTTTTGTTAATAATTTTAGGATTATAAAAAGTCCGGTTCTATAGGGAGACTTATATTTCCAAAAAACGTTTTAAAGATTATCTTCAGAAAAATATTGCTGCACTATAAAAAAAACCTCGCAATTTTGCGAGGTTTTTTTATCTATATTTACTCCAATCTATCTGCATCATAAGATAAAAGGAGAAAATTAAATTTAGTATAATAAATACTGTTATCCCAAAAACTATCCAACCTCCTTTTTTATTAACTTCTGTGGGTAAAGCATCAAACTGTTGATGGTATGAAAACCATTGTTCTTTTGAAGAAAAGTTTTTCCATTTTAATAAAATAATAACTATAAAAGGAATATATATCAAAGGGTTTTTAAATGATAAATGCAGATTCTGTTTTGTAATTATAGTATAATAATTATAAATGGATAGAAGTGACCATATTTCAAAGGCTATAACTGTAATTCCTGCTTTAAACTCCGTGAGAAACTTACCACCCATTTGTTCCGATGTATATTCTATAAAGCGGTAAATTTTATAATAGAAGTACTGATAATATCTTTTTATTTTTTTCATAATATTATCTTTATTTAGGACCTCTTGGGATTATATACACCCTGTTAGGACCTGCTTTATTCACTCCGTTATCTAATTCTGACTGAAATTTAGCATTGTCATTCAGCGCTCCTTCAACACCTCCAGGATATAATGCTTCCATTCCACCATAAGCAGCAGACACCATAACTCCATAAGGACCGCCTAATATTCCCCAAGCTGACATTCCTGTGTTGGTGGCAGCTTTTGTAGGAGTAACTGCATCCGGTGCATTTGGATTTTGACTATAGTTGTAAACACCAATACCATCGATTAGCAAGCCTGCTCCTGCCGCAACATATCCTATTCCTGTTCCAACTTTTCCAATATTATAAGTACTAATCCTTGCACGGCTTCCGCCAGCCCAACCGCTTCCATAATATTTAGGACTAAACGCACTTCCGTTAGCTAATCCATTGGTTAACCTAAATGAACCCGGCGCTTTTTCTGTTGCGATACCTCCTAAAATTGTTCCATAATTAAGAGCACCATAACCTCCTGTTGAATTTGAAGCCATAATGGTTGTTCCTCCTCGAGTTGTATGGTCGAATCTATTATCTAAAGCTCCTATATCACTACTTACCGTTCCGTTATTATGGAATGTATACTTTGAAGTTGTTTCTCCGTTTACTTTTGTAGTTAGCGTACTACCTTCTCCCAAGTGTTTAGCATTTTCTCCATAAGTAGCTGTTGCATGTGCTTGAGATTTAATTTTATCATCAAAGAAAATTTGACTACCTCTTTGAACCCAATCCATTCCCTCCCTTCCATCTGGATCAATAAAGCGAATCGGATTATTAAAAGCATAATTGAAAGGACTATGACGAGTCATTTTCTCCGCCAATGGATCAATCACCCCCCATCTACCAATATCCGGCATATACATTCTCGCTCCATAATCATACATCCCAGTCTCCTGGAGTTCTTTACCGTTATACTTGTAGTTGTAATAACCACCCAAGTTCCCTTTTAATCCTCCAATATGATTAAGACCGAATGCATAATAATCATTTTTATCAGTGATTTCCAATGTTCCATCTATTTTTTTTGTATAGCTTAATCTGACATTTCCTAAATGATCCTTATATTGGTAAATATATCGATTTTCTGCAAAGCTGTAAAAGCCCTCTGCTGTAGGTACAAAATTTAATCTCCAGATTGGTGTTAAAGGAGGTTTGATACCACCACCAGGATCAAAGATGATGTCTCTCTTCTGATAAGCCTGCTCCTCAAAAGCAAACTCGGTACGACACCAGGCACAAGGTGCTACCGTTTGTTCGGAACTGTAATTGAAGCCATCCAAATAATCAGTCATACTTGTAGTCGTAGTCTGCCCTCTTCCCCCTCCACTAATATAAGATTTACGAAGTTTTACCCCATCTGATCTATAAAGGTAGTTAATATAAATAGGAACCATCAGTCCAGACATATTGGTTTGAGGAGCAAAGAAACTATTAGGTAGATTGAGATAGTTGTAACTGATACTTTGGATACTTTTATCTTTCATATTGGTCATATTACCATTAAGGTCGTAATCTATCATATTATTTCCACCTTCATAACCTGTACTGTTCTGCTGGTTTTCAATTATCTGAGTCAGACGGTTTCCTTCATAGATATAATCCAGATTATCTACCATTGTTGCCGTAGGTGAAAATACCTGTGGAGCATTTCTCTTCAGGCTGAGGATATTTCCGTTTAAATCATAGGTCAGATATTCATCAAAAAAAGTACCGTTCCCTGTCGTTGGCTCATTATAAAAAGCGTTTTTTAGCCTGTTCAAATGATCATACTCATAGTTATAGCGCTTCAAAAGATCTTCGGAAGAGTTTTTCCAATCGATCTCTGCAATATTGCCATTGTACTTTCCTGATGCAGCATTGTTATTGGCTGGGTTGTTATATTTGATTTTATATCCAAAAAGATCCCCATTGCTTAAATCTGCAGGATCATTGATATTGGTCATCCAACCACGGATGTTGTAGGTATAATCTACTTGTTGAAGCCCGCTTCCTAAGCTTGTACCGCCCACTTTTTTGTTTTTTAGCTGTGAAAGCTCGGTATACTCATTCTGCGCAAGGTATTCCATAGGATTGCTATCAACCTGATGTGTATGGGTTTTTAATCTGTTCTGATGATCATAGGTGAAATTTTCTGTAATCACTCTTTCCGGATCACTATCCAGTCTTTTATGTTTTGTAACAACCATCTTTGCCATTCCTGAAAAATCAAGCTCAGATTCTGTCTTTGTATAACCTCCCAAATGGTTAATGGACTGACTTCCGATCGGTCTTCCTTTCTGATCATACCAAGTGTAATTCTTTGTCCAGTTGTCGTCCTCAATGTTTTTTACATATGACGCTACCGGTAAACTTTTGGTACTAACATTTAAACTTGAATCATCGGTCAACAAAGGTAAATTAGTAACTGTAGGGATAAATGACGGCGTAGATGGAGGATAGGTGTCGTAATAATTAACGGATAATATACTTTCTATATTTTGAGGATACGCAGTATTGGCATAATAGATTTGTAAACCGCTTTGAGTGTATGTTCCCGCAGTTTCTATATTGTGTCCGTAGGTATTTGTAATCCATTCTTGTACTGCATTTCTGTCGCCGTTATCAATTGAAATTCCAGTGTATAAAATTCTTCCAAACTTATCATATTTTGTAAAAAACCATTTATTGAAAGATTTTTGATTGGTATCCTGCGTTGCGACTAATCGGTCTGCTTTGTCATACACCATATACTCCCAACCTTTTCCCGGAAGCTTCTTCTCAACAAGACGGTTTCTACCGTCGTATTTGTATTGATAGCAAAGATTGTTTAATGTTACATCAGGAAATGTACCCGTAGTTAAACTTTTAACCGCTTCTACTGCTAAAGGTGGGATGACATAAGCCAGCTGGTTATAATCATTGTAAACATAATAAGTATCGGCATTTTCTGTGGCACTGATTGCCTTTCTTACCATTAAAACCTGGCCCTGACCATTTTTATATTCAATGGTCGTATTTCCGTCTTCATCCGTTACCGTATTTTTGTATAACCGAGCACTACCATACGAAGGTGATAAAGTAAGTTGAGATTCGAAAGTTGTATAGTTAAATATAGCTGTAAACTTTCTCACCTCTCCGTCAACATTCGCATCGTAATTAAACGTCACAGGATGGGCTTGCCAGTCCGTGCCGGGCTGTACCTGAGATAAAACCCTGTCTAAAGGTGATGCTTCCAGGTTGGAGTGACCAAAGGCAAAATTATCACCATAATACGTCGTGGCTGAAGATTTTACTCCTGCTTGAATGCCGCCATTCAAGGTATTCATCGGGGCGGGAAGCCAGGAATCGACCTGTCTGCCGAAACCGTCATATTCAATATGATTTACCATATCTTTTCCTGTAGGTGATGCTTTTACATTCACAACCTGTTTAGCTCTGCCTAAACCGTCAAAATACTGTACTGTTTCTGCTGTCTTTGAAGCGCTCGCTCCATTATAATCTAAATAGGTTTTAGAATAAACATAGTTTTCATTTGTGCTCAGGTTCAAAGTCTGACCGTAGGCAAGCCCCACGACAAACAATGAACTGATCGGAAGGATTATTTTTTTCATGATTTGTTTTTATTTGTCGTATTCAAAATATAATGTTACAGAACCTGAAGGGGCGCTGCCGCTTGTAGACATTAACGTTACACCTCCACTTGGTGCTATAGATACGTTCCATGAACCATTAAAAGTAGATACACTAATACTTTTATAAGAATTGGGTCTGCATAATGCATCTAAAGTCCCGATGAAAACACCGGAAGACCAACTGGGCGCTGCTCCACCACTAGTATTTGTTAGAGGAAGACTTAGGGTTACTTTAATATGATTTGCTGAAATTTCTTGGAATGAAGAGTAATATATATCTGCAAGATGAGTAGGTGTTATTGTACAAACATATGGAGTACAACTAACGTTAGTATTTACATAATTTTGCCCATTAGCATAAACGTCGTCTTGTGCTTTCTGATCGGCATCTGCCTGGCTTATTGTAGATGAATATGTACCCATAGGAACAGCATATTCTCCAGATGCTGGAAGGGTTCCGGGAGCACAATTATTTGTCATGAAAGCCAGTTTTTTTCCATTATTATAATAGATAGTAGGAGCATAATTATATTTATATTCCTTCACTTTTTTACCATCAAGATCTCTTATTTCTTCTAATCTGTTTGCAGTATCATATTTGTAACTTTCCTTTTTCCCTGAAGGAGGATTAATACTTTTGACACCAATAAGAGGAGCATGAGTATAGGTTGATATGTTAAAATCTTTTAGTTCTGTTTTACTTCTAAACTCTTTAATTTTTGAAATGAACTGAGTCTCAGAAGTGTCATCAAAATGTAAATCAGATTTTTTTACAATTTCTAAATTGAGATAAGCATTATTGTCATTTGCATTCAAGCCAAAAGCCTGCATTACCTGAGAATAGGTTGCACCTTCTATTTTTGCTATCGGCTGGCTTTGTCGGTATCCCCAAATAACAGTTACAGGAATATTATCTTTCGCTGTATACTGCAACAGGTTGCCTTTAGCATCATATTTATCATAATTAATTTCCGTTCCCATTAAGCTTGTACTTATATCATATGACAATTCGGAACTTGGAAATATATTTGAACTATTTTCGTATTTAACTTCTTGCTTGCTTAATGTCTTTCCATTTTTTTTCTTTTCAACTTCAACAGGCTTATCTAAGATGTTTGCATCGATCAATTTCTGTATAGATTTATCTTTTGCATTTCTGTAATATTCCTCTACTATTTCACCACTTGAAATAGTTTTCTTATATGTTAATCTTGCATCATCATAAGAGAAAAAGTTTTCTTCCTTTACAATATTACCCGAAAAGAAATCTTCTTGGCTTTTGGAACTTGTATTATTAAAGTATCTCAATAAGTAGTTTGATGCTGTATAGCTATTAGCAATGTCATTAGTAAAGGTATCATAGGAGCTAAAAATCTTTTGAACTTTTAAAGAATCCTTTACCTGATAATTATATGAATATTTTACTTTTCTTATAGGATTAGCAAGCCCTTCTTTGTAATAATTTTCAACTATAGGCTTTCCTCTTCTTTCATCAAGAGACTGAACATACGAACTTGGAAATTTGAGAAATTTCAAGAAATTTTTTGTTCCTTGATCAGAGAAATTATGATCTGAGGTCATCAACTTATCTGGATAGTCATTAAAATTCGTATATTTTCTTTCTATATAACCTTTCCCCGTGACTTCTTCAAGAATTCTCGAATAGCCTACGATTGCGTCTGAACCAAAACCTATTCCTGAAGAAATTTCAGTACGGGCTGAATTAGCAGGAGTTTTAAAGAAATTAATTTGTCCGGAAGACTTATTATCCTCATTAACATATTTGTAGTTAATTTCTTTACTTACAATATTTTGTGAATCATATAATTTCATCTTACTAACTCTAGTGCTGCCCAGTATATATTTCTCTCCTTCATACATAAAATCATCATTTTCATAATTTATTTCTAAAAATCCATTGGTAGGGTACACGATCCTATGCAATAGTCCTAATTGAGAAATACTTTTTGACGATCTATCCACTCCATTTGTTATTTGATAAGCCTGTTTATTAGTTAATTGAAATGGAAAAAGTTGATCCTTTATAAGATCTGGATAAAAATAAATTTTAGTCCCAGGATAATAATTCTGACTTTCATGAAAATTATCTTTCGAAAAAACAATATTCGAATCATTATTATTATAGTATCCTAAAAAATCAACTTTTGATGAATTTCTAGATGGGAAAGTATTGGAGTCATAATAAAGTCTATAGGTTCCTAAATTGGAGTCTGTTACTGAATTTAATTTCAAACGTTTACATTCATAATCTCCTGAGGAGCAGTTTAAAGAATTAAAATAATCATAACTAAAGCCTGTTTGTTTAATAATACTGCCATTTTTGTTTTTTACCTGAATATTTGTCAATCCATTTCCTGGATAATCTATTCTGTTAAAAGAATATTGGAAATCTACAACTTCTTCATCTGTCGTTATTTTTTTTATTCTTTTTGGATACAGTTGAGAAGTAGTGACTTTATTATACACATAAGGATATATCATGTTAGAACCCATCCTGCCTAATTCATAATTATAAGCCATAGGATAATTTCCAAAGTTAACATCTCCTAATGTTGTTAAAGAGGGGTGCTCATAGTTATTGTAATAACTTTCATATTCAAAATTCATCTCACGCCCAGAATATGGATCTTTAATTTTTGTGAGATACCAGTTGCTGACTTGAAAAGCATCATGACTTACCATATATTGAGGATATTCTCTCAATCTAGCATATTCAAAATCATTAAATGTATAGATATATCCGTTTTCTCCCACAATCTCAAATTTATCAATTTGATAATTTACACTTGCACTCCCTTTATTACCAAAACCGGTACTTTCAAAACCGGTGCAATTTATTCTTGGTATAAGGTTAATTGTATTCTTAAGTTTAGCATTCGTAGAATTTAAAAAATGAGCAGTATATCGTGGTACTTCATCATATATTAGTATCTCATTTTGAGTTAAATAGAATTTGTCATTAAAACCGGGGGCATTAACATAATAAAAATCGGGTGCTGCATCTTTAAAAAAATCATCATTTGCCCCAACTTTAGTATTTATACAAAGTCCCCAACCACCGTTACTACTATTATTAGCAACAGCAACCATAGAGAAATCTCTCGTTAAATACCCCTTTGACTGCCTATACCATTCCAATGATAATTCAGGTTCAAAAGTTGCGGTGGTATAATAACTATATGACTCGGTAAAGTCATTCATATCATTTACTTTTACCGTAAGATTTCCGCCTGCATTTAAGCTCCAGCCTAAACCAACTGATGTAGCAATATCTGCGACTTTATTTCCTTTAGTATTATAAGAAAGTCCTATAGGCAATTGAATTTTACCAAAATTGATAGTATATATTGGAATAGATACATCCGTTTTTCCTATATATCCCAATGATGGAAAATCACTATACTTCATCAGACTTGCTACTTCAGGGGTAGCGACATTTTGTGTCTGATTATCGATTAAATTTAGCTGTGCGATATATTTTGTACTTATCAGTAATGATAAGAACAGTGATATCTTATATATCTTCTTCATTTGTTTTTATTTTTTAATCAATTTAGCATTCGCAGTTTTCTCAGTATCCGTTTTTATCACAATCAAATAAGCTCCTTGGATTAGATTCTGCGTATTTATTTTAGTTACTTTATTCGTGGTTTTCAAGCTTTGCAGCTGTCTTCCACCCATATCATAAAGGATAATATCCGCTTCTTTAAAGTCAAATCCAATTTCCACATAAGCATAATCTGAAACAGGGTTAGGATAAATCTTGATATTCTGCTTTTCGATTAGCTGATCAATCTGTTGATCACCAAGCTTCACAATCTTCCAATTTTCTTTTCCTAATTCTTCAGCGCTTGTTCCTGCCAAAACAATCGAACCATCCTTATTCATCTTAAGATCAGAAAGCCTTTCCTCCTTCTTTCTCGATTCTCCTTTCACATGTTTTCGCCACTGCTCATTTCCATTATTGTCGATATAAAGCATCCAGAATGTCTCATCATCAGCTTCAATTCTTCCTTCTGCCTGAGTGTAACCGCCTAACAATACACCTTTAGAATGTCTACCGTCTCCGGTACTGATCACATTCATTCCCATCAGGATATCTCGATTCTTAAAGTTGTAAGATTTCTGCCACTGTTCTTCGCCTTTTGTGTTTAAAGAAATCAGCCAAACATCAGTTCCTTCTTCAATTCCGACGGTTTTGTTTCCTGACCTTTCCGATCTCGATTCTCCACCGATAATATATCCCGATGAAGTAAAAACCATCGTTCTTAAATGATCATCACCCTTGCCTCCAAAATTCTTTTCCCATTCTATTTTGTTGTCTTTGCTTAGTTTGATCACCCAGAAATCACCTTCACCAAAGTTCTCAGTGGACTTGGAATAATTGATAGATGATAATTGATCGTTGATTTTATTACTCGATGGTTTATCATTGATCATTGATCTCTTATCATTAATAAACTTTCCACTTCTAGAATAAACTCCAAGCAGCGCTCCTCCGTCCGGTGTAGGAATCATTTTTTCCACTTCATCCAATCCTCTTCCGCCTAATATTAATTCGGAAATAACCTTTCCGTTTTTATCGAGCCTTGTGACCGTCACATCTTTAGAGCCAAATCCGTTGGCCGAATTCTGAACATTTCCTGCAACCATAAAACCAAAATCTGCAGTCTGAATCACAGATCTTGCTTCTTCATCCTGTGATGTTCCTAATGTTTTTTGCCATAGTTCATCTCCGAATTCGTTGATTCTGATCAACCAGATGTCCGATCCTCCCTTTGAATCATCTTTTTTGTCTAAAGCTTTACCCGAATAAGAAGTTCCCGCCAAAAGAAATCCGCCTTCCTGCGTAGCAACTGTTGCTGATAGAAAGTCATGGTTCTGTCCCGAGAAATATTTTTCCCAGACCTCTTCACCTTGTTGGTTAAGTTTGACTAGATGAAAATCGTAACCGTTGTTTTGTTTGTTTTCGGAAGTGATCTTTTTCGATTGAATCGAGCTTCCGCTAATAAGATATTGCTGATCGACTGTTGTGGTGACCTGCGAAAGAAAATCCTGAGTGGAAGATTTAATATCTTTCTGCCATATCACCTCCTGAGCATATACAATTGCACCACTTAGCAATAATGCACTCATGTAGAGTTTTTTCATGATTTGGTTATTAATTTTAACAATGTGCGAATTTAACTTTTTTTAACGTAATAAATCACTAGTTTGATGAGAATTAATATGATAATATTCATATAGTTTTGACAAAAGTAATTCGTCTTAACGACAAAACTTGACGTATTTAAAATCACATTTAAATTTACTTGAAATGTTTTGTAATTAAATTTGATATTAAAGAAAAATATTTATCATTAGAATTTAATAAATAAATTTCAATGGGAACTAAATTAGAAGTCAAAAGAAAGTATTAATGAATGATATTGTACAAAAAAATACAAACAACGAATTGATTTCAAATTCAGTTAAAAAAGTTGTAAGATTAACAGATAAGTTAAGAAATAAGTAGATAACCTTAATCAATGATATAAAGCCTAACTCTTAACATTAAACAACTTTGATAATTCTTGATAGATAATTTCTTCAAAGTCACTTGGTTTAACTGTGATTGCTCTTGAAAATGTTCCTTTGTCAAAATTCGTATTGTATTCATTTTCCATCGCTTCAATAATTGTGGTGTCTTGAAAATCCGGATTTATAATATGATGATCTTTTAAGAAACGATGAATTCTTATAAATGAAGATTTCTGATCTACAAGCAGATTTTGATTTTCATCGATGAATTTTTTGCCTGTGAGAAAAGCAATAAAAATTTTAGAACTATTTTCACCAACCATAATATCTGATAAGCGAATATCTCTTTTTGTTTTTCTCTCCAAAGCAAAATATAGAAAAAGTGTAATTTCAGCACCGCTTAAAAAATTGCCCTGCAACTTCATTAAATTACTCGAACTTATAAGACTTGTAGATTCCTTTTTATATTGATTTAAACAGTATTGGATTTTCTCTTCAAAGTTGTGATTTCTTGATGCATCAATATCTTTGAAATGAAAACTGAAGAAGTTGTCCAACTTTTCATATTTGATCAAAAACTCATTTTTTATTTTTTCATTGAGAACAATTTTAGAAGATTTATGCTCAGCTTTTTCAATTCTCCTTTGTAACAGCTTCTGAATTTTTTCTCCTTTTAACCAATAATAGATCATCATGGGATATCCTACAAATTCTTCCCAAATATTCCAACGTCCATAAAGCTTTTTTTGATCCATAATCTAAAATAGTAATTATTTAAAAACCTCATTCATATAGTTGATCTTATCATCTTCACTTGGTCTATAATATGCATTAAAGACCTCCAGACTAGTATGACCAGTGTAGCTCATAATTACTTTATCCGGAACTCGTTTGTTCTTCATTATCGTGATGAAACTTCTTCTTGCAGTATGTGAAGAAATTCTTGTCCAAAATTCGGCTTTGTGATCTACCAACTCATCACCATATTTCATTGTCTTCTTTATTTCATCAGTAAATTCTAACTTTTTAAAAACCTCCTTAATATATTCATTCATCTTCTGATTTGTAATACTGGGTAGTTTATAATCATACTTTTCGAGTATTGATTTAGAAATACTGTTTAAAGGAATTGCTAAGTTTTTAGATTTACTTTTTAAATCGATAACTCGTATAAAATTACCATCAACATCACTTCTTGAGATAGTGCTGTAATTGCCAAACCTCATTCCTGTAGTGCATCCAAAAACAAAAAGGTCACGTACCCTTTCCAATCTTTTATTATTACTGAAGTCATAATTATATATGAGCTCAACTTGTTCATAATTTAAAGCTATTTCATCAGTTGTGAATTTCGCAGGTTTTTTGAACGTAATAAAATTGTTATTATATGTATATTTTTTATTGAGAGCCCAAAGAAGAAAAGTTTTGAGCAGACCGACATTTCTGTGTAATGTATTTGCAGAATGCTTTTTTTCTTCGATACAATATTTTAAAAACTTATTATAAAGTTTATCATCAAATTTTCCCAGTGTGATCTTAACTTTACAATTGCTTTCAAAATCTTCGAGTAGATTCTTATTGCATTTGTAACGCTTTAAAGTAGAATTTGAAATTGAATTCCCAGTATAGTCATTTTCTTTCTCATCTAAAAACTCCTGATAAATTCTAAAGAAATCACTTTTAACAGTAATTTTTTTGAACTTTTCATCAAATCTTTGTTTAAGAATATCGACGGTAAGTTCTTCATTTATGTTCTTATATCGATTAACGATCTCTGTAAAGAAACTGCTGTATCGATCTAATTGCATTTTGACGCTTCGATGAATTTCTGCTTTTTTTGTCCTTCCGTTTAGGTCATTTGGTTGCCTGGCTTCAAAATCCCATTCGCTTGGTTTTATTTTCTCACCAGTAGAATAGATGAAATTCTTATTTTCATTGTTGAAAAAAGAACGAAAATAAATCAGAGATTCCTTCGTACCATTGGGTTGCTTTAGCTTGAAAGTATAATTCATCAGGTGCCAGTTTAGGTGCTACTTCTTCTATATTTAGACATAAAAACTAAGTATATTAGCTTATACAAATATAGTTAAAATACTGATAAATAGATACATTACATGTTTTGAGATATGTTAAAATATAATAGGTTCAAAAACCTCCAACTCCACTTAAATACAAAAAAAACAGGAACCTTAAAAAGTTCCTGTTTTTTTGTTATTATTTCAAAAATTCAAATCTAAATCTTTAATCCAATCTTTTTCAAGGCTGTTGTTGAAAGAAATACAGTATCAAAAGCCAGAAGAGATTCTATAGTAACGTAATGTTGAAATTTACCTTCAACCTTATTGAAAGACAATTCAATAGCATTATTATAAGCAGCCACGATTCTAACAACTGAAAAACCATTGTACGCAACCTTAAAATCATCAAATAGACATTTACTCTCTGCTTTATTATAATATTTATATTCGTCAAGCATCGAAGGAGAACCATTCTCATCCAATATCTTATTGTGAGAAAGAGATTTCCAATCAGAATAATTTTTAGGCTCCTTCAAAACAGTACCAAACTGATCTGTTGGCACAAACATTTCCAAGGACAGAGGCATTTTCAGAAATTTAGCATAATTATTCATCACCTTAAGGGTATGAAGATCTGCATATCCTTCATGCGAATAGTATTCTATTACAAAATCTGTCATCGGAAGCAGCATATGAGAAGCAGTTGGCATTGATATTTATTTTTAAAACGCAAATATAAAATATAGAACAAACGCTTTCGAATAAGAGAGCTATTTTAAAATCAATCAAAATAACAATAATTTCTTTACAAGTAAATCACCTATAATATAACGGTACCACAAGCAAGATCAGAGATAATTTTAAAACTCTGCAAAAACATAAAAACTATAAAACCCTGATTACGAAAAGACTACCAAAAAATGCAATAAATAATCATTACTCCACCGACAAAAAAGGTTAAAAAAATGTTTTATCGTAAAGAATTTTATATATTTGCACCATCTAACAATAAAAAAAATAATTTACTATGTCAGACATTGCATCAAGAGTAAAAGCTATCATCGCTGATAAGCTTGACGTTGAAGAAACAGAAGTAACTCCTGAGGCTAGCTTCACAAATGATTTAGGAGCAGACTCACTAGATACAGTTGAGTTAATCATGGAATTTGAAAAAGAATTTAACATTCAAATCCCTGATGACCAAGCTGAAAAAATTACTACTGTAGGGCACGCTATCGCTTATATAGAAGAAGTAGTAAATAAATAATATTCTTCAACAAAGGAAATTTACAAAGTTTATGGAATTAAAAAGAGTAGTTGTAACTGGTTTTGGCGCAATAACACCGGTCGGTAATAATGCGAATGAATACTGGGAAAGTCTTTTAAAAGGCGAGAGCGGTGCCGCTCCGATTACTCTTTTTGATGCCACAAACTTTAAGACTAAGTTCGCTTGCGAGGTGAAAAACTTCAATCCATTAGACCATTTCGATAAGAAAGAGGCAAAAAAAATGGATAGAAACACTCAGCTTGGGATGGTTGCTGCAAGAGAAGCAGTAAGCCATTCAAGAATCATGGAAGACAATGTTGACAAAAACAGAGTCGGAGTGATCTGGGGATCAGGAATTGGTGGTTTAGAAACTTTCGAAACCGAGGTTTTGGGTTGGGCAAATACAGACATCCCAAGATTTAATCCTTTCTTTATTCCTAAAATGATTGCGGACATCACACCGGGACATATCTCTATTGAATATGGTTTCCATGGTCCCAATTATACTACAGTTTCTGCCTGTGCATCATCAGCAAACGCATTGATTGATTCTAAAATGCTAATTCAGCTTGGCAAAGCAGACGTTATCGTTTGTGGCGGATCTGAAGCTGCCGTTACGGCAAGTGGCGTTGGAGGATTTAATGCAATGATGGCACTTTCTACAAGAAATGATGATCCCACAACAGCTTCAAGACCTTTTGATAAAGACCGAGACGGTTTTGTTTTAGGCGAAGGTGCGGGTACTATTATTCTTGAAGAATACGAACACGCTGTGAAGCGTGGTGCAACAATCTATGCAGAATTATTGGGTGGCGGTATGAGTGCAGATGCACATCACATGACGGCGCCTCATCCTGAAGGTTTAGGAGCTTATTTAGTAATGAAAAATTGTCTTGAAGATGCAGGTTTAACTGCTGATGAAGTAGATCACATCAATATGCATGGTACATCTACTCCATTAGGGGATATTGCAGAATCTAGCGCAATTTCGAGATTATTGGGTGAGCATGCTTATGACATTCAGATTAATTCTACAAAATCAATGACGGGTCACCTACTGGGTGCAGCCGGAGTTATTGAAGCAATTGCTGCTTTAGGAACTATTATTCATGGTATTGTTCCTCCTACAATCAACCATTTTACTGATGATGAGAACATCGACAGCAGATTAAATTTCACATTTAATAACGCTGTAAAAAAAGATGTAAAAGTTGCCATGAGTAATACTTTTGGATTTGGTGGGCACAATGCTTGCGTTCTTTTTAAGAAAATCTAATTATTACTGAATGGAGTTACAGAAATACTTTTCTAAATTCCTTATCAAAAAAAGAAAAAGACAACTTACGGAAAGAGACTATTTCCTGAGCACAGAACTAAATAAAATTTTAGGGATTGAGGTTCAAAATGTCAGCTTTTACCGTGAAGCTTTTTCAATTAAAACATCTTCTAAAAATCAGGAAAGCAACTATGAAAGGCTTGAGTTTTTAGGAGATTCTGTTTTGGGTACAATTGTTTCGTGCCATCTGTTTCAAACTTATCCTAAAGCAAATGAAGGATATATGACACAGATGAAATCTAAAATTGTAAATAGGAAGAATCTTAATAAATTAGGAGAAGATTTAAAGCTTACCGATCTTTTACAAAAAAATAATCATGCTGTCGCTTTAGGAGAAAACATTTCAGGAAATCTCTTTGAAGCGTTAATTGGTGCTGTTTATTTGGACTTCCAATACGAAATTTGCAAAAAAATCGTTTTGGATAGACTTCTTACGCCAACAGAAATCAATAAGCTTGAGAATAAAATTGTAAGCTACAAAGGTCTCTTGCTGGAATGGAGCCAGAAAAAGAAACTGAATATAAAGTACGAAACCTGTGAAGAAATTCAGGTAAACAAATCAGTCGTCTTCCGATGTCATGTATGGCTGGGAAGCGAAAAAATTTCGAATGCCGCAGAAACTTCAAAGAAAAAAGCAGAAGAAAAAGCTGCACAAAGAGCATTTTATATTTTAAATAAAAAAGAAAATATACTTGGAAATCCAAAAACTTTATGATCTTGATGATATAGAATTTGAAGATATTGCCATAGCCTTGGTAAGATTAGTCAAACATATACCAGATCATGAGTTTTTTTTTAAGATCAATCAATACAACGATCTAAAATTTTCGAGAATTAATGATCTTGTTTATCATGGGACTCATTATGATTTTTATTTTCCACGGTTTGAAGGCTATCATAAGTACACCAAGACCTGCTTTACATTTATCTCTAACCGATCTTCAGAAAGTAGTCAAAAAAAACTACAAACTGAACTCTTCGCAGAAGAAGAAAACATTAAATTTTTATTAAATAATCATCCAGATGTAGAATATATTCTGCACAGTTCGGAACAGTTTCCTGATTTTTCCGTAATTTTGCTGGCTGAAAATCTTGCGTTTCCTATTCAAGATTACAATTTGAGTTCTGAAGAAGAACTCTATCAAATAATACAGTATTATGAATAAGTATTTAAAGAAGACAAAAATTATTGCAACACTAGGACCTGCTTCCTCTTCAAAGGAAGTAATGTTGGGATTGATGAGAGCGGGTGTTGACGTTTTTAGAATTAACTTTTCTCACGCCGACTACGATTTAGTTCGTTCCAATATAGAAATTATTAGAGATCTTAATAAAGAATACGGTTATTCCGTAAGTATTTTAGGAGATTTACAAGGTCCAAAATTAAGAGTGGGCGTTGTAAAAGAAGGTTCTTACCTTAATCCGGGAGACATTCTTACGTTTACCAACGAAAAAATTGAAGGAGATTCTACTAAAGTTTATATGACTTATCAGCAGTTTCCTCAGGATGTAAATGTGGGTGAAAGAATCCTTATTGATGACGGAAAACTACTGTTGGAGGTTATTGAAACCAACAAAATAGATACCGTAAAAGCAAAAACAATTCAAGGGGGACCTTTGAGTTCTAAAAAAGGAGTAAACCTTCCTAATACCAACGTTTCTCTTCCAGCTTTGACGGAAAAAGATATTCAGGATGCCAATTTCATGCTTGATATGGAGGTTGACTGGATCGCTTTATCATTCGTACGTCACGCACAGGATATTATTGATTTGAAAGAATTAATAAAAAAACATCCAAACGGAAAATTCAAAACGCCGATCATTGCTAAAATTGAAAAACCGGAAGGTGTAAAAAATATCGATCAGATTCTATTGGAATGTGACGGTTTGATGGTTGCACGTGGAGATCTAGGGGTAGAAGTTCCTATGGAAGAAGTTCCGGCTATTCAGAAAAATCTGGTTGAAAGAGCAAGATTTTATTCAAAACCTGTAATTATCGCAACCCAGATGATGGAAACGATGATCAACAGTTTAACACCTACAAGAGCTGAAGTAAATGATGTTGCCAACTCTGTACTAGACGGAGCTGATGCGGTAATGCTTTCAGGTGAAACTTCTGTTGGTAGATATCCGGTTCAGGTAGTTGAAAACATGGCGAAAATTGTGAAGAATATTGAAATGACAAGTTTCTATCAGAACAAAAACGAGCCTATGGAAAAAGATTACAACTGTATTGACGAACGTTTCATTACAAACAGAGTTTGTCTTGCCGCAGTAAGAATTGCAAAAAGCACTAATGTTGCTGCGATTGTAACGCTTACAAGTTCTGGTTACACAGCGTTCCAGTTATCGGCACACAGACCAAATTCTCATATCATTGTTTACAGTGGAAACAAGAGAGTCATTACGATGCTTAATTTACTTTGGGGAGTTCGTGCATATTATTACGATATGAACAAACCGACTGATGAAACGATTATTCAGGTAAATATGTTGACGCACAATCACGGTTATATAGAAACCGGAGATTTCGTAATCAACATCAACGCAACACCGTCTTACGAAGGTGGAAAAACAAATACATTGAGATTAACAACAATTTAATTATTGTTTTTTGACATAAATGAAACCTCCCGAAAATTTTCGGGAGGTTTTTTTATAATTATTGAGAAAATTTAAAACTATTTCCCCAATATTGTTTTCGCTGTCACAAACTCTTTTAAAGCCAACAAAGAAAGCTCGGTTCCATATCCTGAAGATTTGGTTCCGCCAAAAGGAAAACGTGGGTCAGAACTTGTCATTCTGTTGATATTTACTGTTCCCGATTCTAAACCATCAATAAAAAATTGCTGACGTTCTTCATTTTTCGTCCATACCGAATTGGATAATCCAAACGGAATATTATTGGCAATTTCTAATGCCTCTTCATCATTATGAGCAATCAGCACCATGCCCAATGGACCGAATAATTCTTCCTGTAAAATAGGATTTCCTTCTTCCACTCTGATCAATCCCGGAATAAATTCATTTTCAGAAATTCTTTCAAGAGGAATAATAGCTTCAGCACCATGATCTAATGCTTTCTGATATTGTTTTTCAAGATCATCTGCCAAATCCGGTCTTGCCATACCGCCCAATTTTGTTTCTTTCAATTTCGGATCTGCAGGAACATATTTTTTATATTCTTCAATAAATTTTGGAAGAAAATCAAACTCTACTTCTCTTTGGATAATAAATCTTTTTGCTGCAACACAGGTCTGTCCGCAATTTTGTAATCGTGCCAAAGCTCCTACTTTAGCTGCTTCATCCAAATCAGCATCATCCAAAACGATAAAAGCATCGCTTCCACCCAATTCAAGAAGAGATTTTTTGATATTTTTTCCCGCAGTTGCAGCGACTTCAGCACCGGCTTTTTCGCTTCCTGTAAGACTTACCCCTTTAATAGTTTTATGCTCTAAAATTTCTTTCACGTCACCATGCCCCACTTCAAGATTCTGGAAAACTCCTTCCGGAAAACCGGCTTCAACAAAAACTTTTTCTATCGCATTTCCGCTTCCGAAACAGATGGATGCATGTTTTAAAACCACTGTATTTCCAGCTAAAATTGCGGGCGTTGCAAACCTTAAAACCTGCCAAAAAGGGAAATTCCAAGGCATCACTCCCAAGATTACTCCTTTCGGAACATAATGTATTTCTGAAATTTCATATTCAGATTCTATTTTTTCAGGTCTTAAAATATTTTGAGCATCCGCATAATAATTCATCATTAGCGCACATTTCTCAACCTCCGAAATAGCTTGTGAAATGGGTTTATTCATTTCATTGGTAATCAATTCACCAAAGACTTCTGATTTATTCTTAAAAATTTCGGCAGCTTTTGCAATAAGTTTTTGCTTTTCTTCAAACGGAACTTTTTTCCATTCGTGAAAGGCCTCGTCAGCTTTTAAAAGCTTGTTTTCTATTAAATTTTCCATGTTACATTTCCATTTTTAAAGATTCAGAATCTTGAATCTTCTGCTTTTGGATAAAGCATTTTTAAGGCAACAAATAGTGTTCCTTATACCCTATTTAATTAATGATAAATTCTATGAAGTGTATTCACTAATGCTAAATCATAAACCATTCGTTCGCCAGACTTGCAGCCAGTCTTGCGGTATGATCCTGAATATCAAAACTTGGGTTGACTTCTGCAATATCTAAAGCAATTAGTTTTTCATTTTTAAGAATATGTCTGTACAAATGCATGAATGCTGAATCTGAAAAAATTCCGTTGTAAGCTGATGCAGAAACTCCTGGTGCAATCGAAGCATTGAAGACATCCATACAAATCGTTACATAAAGAAAGTCGACCGACTCTGCCAATTCATTGACTCTTTCATATATTGACGGAAGGTTTTCGAAAAACAATTCATCCGCCAAGATATATTTCATCCCAAACTGGTGTGCGGTATCAAAAAGTTTTAATGTATTTGAATTTCTCTGGATTCCGATATGTAAAGAATTGATCTCGCCTTCCTGAGCAATTTGCCAAAAACCAGTTCCCGAGCTTGCTCCTATCCCATCTTCAGGCTGTCTATTATCAAAATGAGCATCAAAATTGATAATTCCAATTTTCTGTTCCTGAAAGGCAGTTTTCACACCGCGATAATGGCCAAATGTGACTTCATGGCCTCCACCAAGAACCAAAGATTTACCTCCTTTTAGCAAAACTTTAGAAACATTTTTCGCCAGTTCATTCTGTGTATTTTCCAGATTTCCGTCTTCACAGGTAATATTTCCAAAATCAAGAAGTGAAAAATCCGGACGAATCACCGGAAAATTGCTCATATTTTTTCTGATGACATCCGGAGCATCTTTTGCACCTTGTCTTCCTTTATTTCTGCGAACACCTTCATCAACGGCAAATCCGTGTAAAACGAAATCATTAGTTGAAATAGTGTCGTAATTATTCTCTTCCTTTACTCTCTGAAATATTCTGTGATGAAGCAGTTCTTCACCGTCTAATCTTCCTTGCCAAATCATGATTTATTTAATTTTGATTTACATTATAGCGTTCAAAACTCTGCCAATATTTGTCTTTATAAATTTCGAGTGTCATTTTATATTCAGGATAATTCTCCATTGCTTTTTTCAAAACTTTTGAAGGTTTTCTGAAATCTTTGCTTGCAAAATAACTCTCTTTCAAGTTGTCTGCATTTTCTCTTCCTATGTATAGATGACCGTCTTCGATCTTCAATTCTTCAATAATCTTTTCCTCAATATCGCTTAGCTTTTCGTAATCTTTCTTTTCGGGAAGTCCGTTATTATTGGCTCCGTCATACTGAACTTTCAAAATAGAAATCCACGGATATGAAGCTTTAGAATCATAGTTTAACAAAGACGTATTGATTGTTGCAATAAGAGGTAAACCGTTTTTTAAAGTGGCTTCAAAAACAGAAAACCGATCTTCTTCATCAAAGTTTTTCACATTTTTATATTTCTCTGTAAACTCTCTTTCTCGCCAAGACAAAAAGTCTTTCAGTTTCGTAACCGGTACCAATTCTTTTTGGGCATCACTCTTATCAATTACATTAAAGGTATCAATTTGAGTGGCAAAATTCAGCTCGCCTAAAAAATTATCCAGAAAAACGCAAACTCCTGTTACAACGGAATCTTTGTTTTCATCAATTGTATTTTCGTAGACAAAAGTGATGTCTATTTCGTCTGGGTAACCTTCGATTTCATTTTCGTAGAAAAAAATATTTTCACTTGAAAATTTCTTCCCGTCCATTTCAATTCCGCTTGTAAGATTCATTTCAGGTTTCAGCGCAGTAAATTTCCAATGGTCAAGTAATGGAGCCGCCGCACTAATCTCTTCAGCAAAAACTATATTTTTAATATCACCTTCTACCGTAATAATTAGTTCTGCGATAGCATCATCGCTCATTCCTGCAAGGAAATAATACCCGCTATTAATCTCCTTAAGCTTTGGTGCTATAACATCAAAAAAATTGGCTTCGATATTATTCTGGCTTTTTATAACTTGAAAAAATTCTTTTTCTTTAGTTATAAACCAATCCCAAAAATCTTTATAGGTTATGATTTCAGATTCTTTCTGCTCTTCATTTTTACCGAAAATTTTATTTAAAATTCCCATATTTTGTTTTGCTTTTATTTGTGTCTGTAAACAATTATCAAAAATTTAATAATCATATAGATTATTGAAACAATTCCCGATAACTAAATTATTATAATTAAAACATCCTTAAAACCAGATGACGTATCTCCCACTCTTTTTGTTGCAATTTGTAAAACTAAAACAATTGACAAGAAATACTGAAGGACAATTAATGCAATTATTGAGATAAAATAAATAAGTATCCTTTTCATTAAATCTTAGCTCCGTCGATATAAACACTATCGACCTTCAAGCTCCCCTGATTATAAAGAACATTCTGGAAATTGTTGGTTTTATAGGTTACAAAGTCGGCCTTTAATCCTGACTTCAGTTGCCCTCTGTCTTCCAAGCCTAATCCAAAAGCAGAACGGAATGTCATTCCTGCTAAAACTTCTGCAGTGGTTAACTTTTCAAATGTTGCTAAAATTGAGGCCTGTGTAATTAAATTTCCCATCGGTGCCGATCCTGGGTTCCAGTCACTCGCAATGGCAACAATAGCACCTGCATCCAATAATTTTCTTGCAGGAGTAAATTTTTCTCCTAAACCTAAACTAGCCCCCGGTAAAGCCGTCGCCACGGTTTCAGATTGTGCTAAGAACTCAATATCTTCATCAATTGTAGCTTCGAGGTGGTCTGCAGATTTCGCGCCAACTTCAACAGCGATTCTGGAACTTCCCGGAGTAAACTGGTCTGCATGAACGGTAATTTCAAAACCTAAGTCTTTAGTTTTAAGCAAAAATGCTTTACTTTCCTCTGGCTGAAAAGCAGATTTTTCAATAAAAATATCTACTCGTTTTGCAAGGTTTTCTTCTTTTACTTTTGGTAAAATTTCGGTTAAAATATAATTTAAATAGTCTTCATTGCTACCCGAAAAATCTCTAGGCTTCAAATGCGCCGAAAGACAAGTTGGGACTAAAGTAGCCTTTGTCTGTTCCTGAGCTTTTTTAATCATCCGAAGCATTTTCAGCTCGTTTTCAACATCCAAACCATAACCACTTTTTACTTCAATAGTTGTAATTCCAAGAGAAATCAAAAAGTCTATTCTTTCCAGTAAAGTTGTCAATAATTCTTCTTCCGAAGCGTTTCGGGTATGTTGCACAGAGCTCCAGATTCCGCCCCCACTTTCAGCGATTTCAAGATAAGTTTTCCCGGCATTTCGCATAGCAAAATCATTAGCACGGTTTCCGCCAAAACAGATATGAGTATGAGAATCTACAAACGCAGGAAGTACGATTTGTTCGTCTTCTACATAATCAATCTCTATATTTTGATTTTCAGATTTTAAGGTTTCGAAATTGCCAATTTTCTCAATTGTATTTTCATTAATTAAAATTCCGCCATCAACAATAATTTCGAGTTGTTCGTCAGATAGTTTTCCTCTTAATGGAAGATTAGCAAGTGTTACAACTTGCTTGAAAGGGCCTATAAGTTTCATTTATTTAGTTTAAAAGCTAAACTTTTCTTTTAATGTACAGTGCTTAGATTCGTACGGAATGACAAAAAGAACGTGTAGTTTGTCATTCCGTTCGAATCTAAACGATAATTAGAAGCTAAGTAATTTTTATATTTAAAATTCTCCTTTCAAAAATACTTAAAATATATCAATCTTGTAAATGATGAAAGGTCGAGCGTACAATCTTAACCTAAACCTTAACCTCAGCCTTAAATTAATCTAAATCTTAACCTAAATTTCCTATCTTTACGGTAAATGAAACTGAATTAATGCCCGATTTTTTACATCCAGATAAAGACAATTTTTCCCACGAAGAGCTCATGCAGGAAGAGCAGATTCGTCCGCAGAGTTTTAAGGATTTCGCCGGACAGCGAAAAACCTTGGAAAATCTTGAAGTTTTTGTTACCGCTGCCAAAAGACGTGGCGGAGCGCTCGATCATGTTTTGTTGCATGGTCCTCCCGGTTTGGGAAAAACAACTTTAGCAAATATTATTGCGAACGAGCTTGGCGTAAGCTGCAAAATTACATCAGGTCCGGTTTTGGATAAACCCGGAAGTTTGGCAGGATTACTGACTAATCTGGAAGAAAACGATGTACTATTCATTGATGAAATTCACCGTTTATCGCCTGTAGTTGAAGAATATCTCTATTCTGCAATGGAAGATTATAAAATCGATATTATGCTGGAAACCGGCCCGAATGCGAGAAGTGTTCAGATCGGATTAAATCCTTTCACATTGGTCGGAGCAACGACCAGAAGCGGAATGCTGACCAAACCAATGTTGGCAAGATTTGGTATTCAAAGCAGATTGGAATATTATACGATTGAACTTTTGTCTACCATTATTATCCGAAGTGCAAGAGTTTTGGGCGTTAAAATTTATGAAGATGCCGCCATTGAAATCGCAAGAAGAAGCCGCGGAACGCCAAGAATTGCCAATGCACTTTTAAGAAGAGTTCGTGATTTTGCAGAAATAAAAGGAGACGGTGAAATAGAAATAGGAATCACCAAATATGCTCTAAATTCTTTAAATGTAGATGAATTCGGATTGGATGAGATGGACAATAAAATCATGCGTGTAATGATTGAGAATTTTAAAGGAAAACCTGTTGGGATTTCAGCATTGGCAACATCTATTGCAGAAAACCCGGAAACATTAGAAGAAGTTTATGAACCGTTTTTAATTCAGGAAGGATTTATTATCAGAACTCCAAGAGGAAGAGAAGTTACGGAGAAAGCGTATAAACATCTGAATATTGCGATACCTAGAAATCCCGGTGAGCTTTTTTAATTAATAATTAAAAATGAATAATTAATATCGGAAAATGCAGAGTAATTTTCAAGAAAAGGACAATATTATTCGAAATAAATCTTTTGATTTTTCAATTAGAATCATCAACTTGTATAAAGTTCTTTACAATGAAAGAAATGAAAAAACTCTATCAAAGCAATTACTCAGAAGTGGAACTTCAATCGGAGCAAATATAGAGGAAAGTATTGCCTCTTTTAGTAAAAAAGAATTTATCTATAAACTTCAACTATCATATAAAGAAGCTTATGAATCTTTTTATTGGATTAAACTTTTACATAGAACAGAGTTTATTAATGAAACAGAATTTAATTCGTTAAAAACAAATATTGAGGAAATCATAAAATTATTAACTACAATTTTAAAAACTTCCAAACAAAATTATTAATTATTCATTCTCAATTTTTAATTATAAAATGTTTATTCCTAAAATATATAAAAGTGAAGATTACAATTTGATGAAAGAAATCATCAGAGAAAATTCTTTTGCTTTACTAATTTCTTCGGTTGATAAAGTTCGTGCGACTCATTCTATGATGATGCTGAATGAAGATGATGCGGAAAATAATTATATCGAAACTCATATTTCAAAAGCAAATCCACAAGCGAAAACTATAAAGAACGGAGATGAAGTTCTTTGTGACTTTTTAGGAGCCCACACCTACATTTCCAGTAGTTGGTATGATCACATAAATGTTTCGACATGGAATTATGAAGCGGTACAGATTTATGGAAAAGTTGAGATCATGAATCAGGAAGAACTGTACAGTCATTTGGACAAGCTAACTTCTAAATATGAACAAGCACAGCAATGTCCGATGATGGTGAAAGATATGGGAAAAGAGTTTGTAGAAAAAGAAATGAAGGGTTCTTTTGGCTTAAAGATAATCCCTACAGATATCTTCATTAAACAAAAATTGTCTCAGAACAGAAAAGAACATGATTTTGAAAATATTATTTCAAATCTTGAAAACGGCGATGAAAAAGGGAAACAAATAGCCGCCAAAATGAAACAATTAAAAAAATAAACAACATTATAAAAACCTAATATTATATGAAATTATATCCTATACAATGTGGGAAATTTAAACTGGACGGAGGCGCCATGTTTGGAGTCGTCCCAAAGAGTCTGTGGGAAAAAACAAACCCGGCAGACGAAAGAAATTTAATCGAACTGGGAACCCGATCTCTTCTTGTGGAAGACGGAAAAAAATTAATTTTAATTGATTGTGGCCTCGGAAATAAGCAGGATGATAAATTTTTTGGACATTATTCGCTTTGGGGTGATGATAATTTAGATAATAATTTAAAAAAATACGGTTTTGTAAAAGAAGATATCACCGATGTTTTCCTTACTCACCTTCATTTTGATCATTGCGGAGGAGCTATTGAATGGAACGATGATAAATCTGGATACAGACCGGCTTTTAAAAATGCTCAGTTCTGGACGAACGAAAATCACTGGCAATGGGCAACCGAGCCAAATGCAAGAGAAAAAGCAAGCTTTTTAAAAGAAAATATTATCCCGATCCAGGAAAGCGGGCAACTTAACTTTTTGCCACTGCCTGCAAACGGAAACTATGGTTTTGCACCAGAACTGAAAATGGATGTGATCTTCGTAGATGGCCATACAGAAAAACAAATGTTACCCGTAATACAATATCAGGAAAAAACGATTGTTTTTGCAGCCGATTTAATTCCTACAGCAGGGCATATTCCTCAGGTTTACGTGATGGGTTATGATACAAGACCTCTGCTGACGATAGAAGAAAAGGCTAAGTTCCTAAAACAATGTGTAGACAACGATTATTTATTGTTTTTTGAGCACGATGCTCACAACGAATTGGCAAGTTTAAAAATGACTGAAAAGGGCGTTCGTCTTGATGAAACCTTCAGTTTTAATGATGTTTTTGGATATTAATATTTATTATGGAAGAAATGTATTCAGAAAGTCAGAAAAGTGAGCCTGATTCGACACCGGAACCCAAGATTATTGGTTTAACCGGCGGAATTGGTTCCGGAAAAACCACCGTTGCAAAATTTATTGAAGACTGTGGTTTTCCTGTTTATTATTCCGATGACCGGGCAAAAGATATTGTGAATGATAATGAGGATTTAAAAGTGAGAATAAAGGAGCTTTTAGGAAGTGATTCTTATGACGAAAATGGTCTTTACAACAGAAAATTTGTAGCAGAAAAGGTTTTTAATAATAAAGACTTGCTGCAAAGTTTAAACGAAATCATTCATCCGGCTGTTCGCTTAGATTTTGAGGATTGGGTAAAAAAGCAGACTAAGTATTTAATATTTAAAGAAACAGCTTTACTGTTTGAGTTACAGCTCAACAAACAATGCTACCGATCTATTCTGGTCACTGCAGAAGACAATATCAGAATAAAAAGAGTGATGGATCGGGACGGAAAAACCTACCGTGAAGTACAATCTGTAATGGAAAAACAAATGCCTGAAAAAGAAAAAATAAAGTTAGCAGATTGTATAATCTACAACAATACCAACCTTGATGACCTTAAAGATCAAACTGAAAAGACCATTTTTGACATCGAATAAATAAAAGAACAAAGATCCCGCTGAAGAAATTTCAGCGGGATCTTTGTTTTAAATACTATTTCTAAAATAAAAAAATAAGCTCTCATTTCTGAGAGCTTATTCTATATAAATTAATTGATTATTCTTTAATGAATTTTCTTTGAGCTGTGCCCTGAACATCATCAATGTCAATCACATATACACCGTTTATCAATCTGCTTACGTCAATCTTATTATTTAAGATTATTCCGCTTGAGACTAGCTGACCAGCAGCACTGTAAATCTTGTAATTGGCTTTTTTACTAACGTTCTTCACATTCAGAATAGATTTAACCGGGTTTGGATAAATTAAAATATCTGTTTGATTAAGAGTATTAGTTGCTGGTAGTTTAGAGATTCTCACTGTGTAATCTTCTACCTCACCATCAGTAAAGCTGATACAGTTTACAGGAATAGCGTCTTTAGACATTGCCACTCTCATTACAACATATTTTTCTGTAGATCCTACGAAAGCATCAGCAGGTACAGTGAATGTAGCACTTGCTGTAGGGTTCGTATTCGGACCGTCAGCTAAAATTCTTTCATTAAGATCAAAAGTTCCGCTTCTGTCGAAGTCAATCCAAACAGCGACTCCGGCTTTAGCTCCCGAGCTAATTGTTTTATCTACAATGATCTGATTACCTACAGAACCTTGAACCATATCAATAAACTTCAATGGAACTGTTGTATAATCTGAATAAGCAGAACCTGTTGTAATATTAATCATCTCAGGTTTACCTGTAGGCTTCGCTGTTACTTTTGAAATAAATTCTGAACCAAAGTTGGTCGACTGCATCTGACAGTAAACAACTGTTGGTGTTGTAAAGTAATACTGAGGTGTATAGTTCCCCGGTGTACCTGTACAAACATTTGCTACCTGCATTTCATATTTCGTAAGTTCTAATAATCCTGTTAATGTATAAGTATTATTGTTTACGTTAATAGTCGTCCAGCTCGGTATCCCTACCTTTCTGTATCTTAATATATAAGTATTGGTAGCTCCAGTACCTGTATAAGCATCCCAAACTACTTCTGCAGTTGTAGGTGTCAACTGAGTGATCGTTAATCCCGGAGGCGGAATTTCACAAACTCTAACCGTAGTAAACACTTGAGATGTTGACCATGGATTAGGAGTAGTAGAACCTGTACATGTATTTCTTACCTGCACTTCATAAGTTTTATAAGAACTTAAACCTGTAAGAAGGTAAGTATTCGCTGGAGGTTGAGGAGTAGAAGGAGTAGCAGATATCCATGGGATTGTACCCACTTCTTTCCACTGAAGTTCATAAGTAGCGCCAGCTGCAAGCGGGCTCCAAGTTACTAAAGCTGATGTAGAAGTAATGTTAGTTACCGTAATATTCGGAGGTGTAGGATCACATCTCGTCATAAATTTGTTATTTGAGAACACTCCTACATTGGTTGTATTACAAACCGCTGCAACCTCAACTTCATACTGTGTATATGGCAGTAAGTTTTGCGGGAAAGTATATGTATTTGTAGTTCCCGGTACAGCCGCTACAGTTATAGGACCAGCTGTTGGTAACCAAGTAGTAGAGCCAACAGGTCTGTATCTTATCTGATAAGAAGCACCACCAATATCTTGTGGCCAGGTAATCGTAGCAGAATTATGCGTAATAGAGGCTGGCGTTACTGTCACAACCGGCGTATCTGTACTACAAACTCTCAATACAATATTATCAATTGCAATCGAAGGTTGAGTACCGCCACCACCGTCATTTCTCCATTGGAATACTAAACGCATTACACTATTGGCGAAATTGGTAAGATTTAAATTGGTATTAGAATAAGACTGCCAAGTACCCTGAAGGTTATATTGTCCTAAAGAAACTCTTCCCGCCCCTGCAGTAATTAAAGTTCCCGGTACCGGCAAGTATGAAGATGGTACTAACCAAACTTCTAAATAGTCATACTTGAAATTCGTACCCTCACCTTGACCTTTCCAGTCGAAAGAGAATGAAGCAAGTGTAGTAGATGCAGGAATTTGAATATCTCTAAATGCATGTACAGTACTTGTTGTATGTACATATCCATTTGTTACACCATTATCATTAGATATATATAATGATTGGGCAGGATTTCCTGTTACATTACCTCGTACCCATTTATTAGCCTGTGTACCATTTAATATTCCTAAATCATTTCCTCCAGTAAAGTTTTGAGTATAAGGAAGTGTTGCCGGAATCTGAGTTGTCATTATAGATACAGGATCTGATAAATCACTCTGATCTGTTGAGCTACATATTGCTCTTACCCAAAAATAGTAAGTTGTACTAGGAGTCAACCCAGGAATTGTATAGTTAACAGCCGTTCCTGGAACACCAGTTACCTGAGGAGTCCCCGGAGGAGTGGTTGTCGTACTATAATATATTTGATATCCATTTGCAGGCTGCGTTGTTGGCGCATTCCATGATATAGTAGCTGTATTTCCTGTAGAACTAACGGCTACAACTCCTAGTGGCTCAATACAAGTAGGAGCAACTCTTAATCTGAAATCATCAACACCCATATACCAAGGAGTACTGTTAGCTGACGCATTTACGGCAAAATTATATATTCCTGTAGCTGTAGGTGTATAATATACTTTATACTGTGTATAATTAGCAGTACCTTGAGTCGCACTAATGAACGCTCCCAAATTTGTAGCTCCTGTCGAAGATTGTGAAGTATTTACTAAGACATTCCCTGAGAATCCTGTATTACCACTATCTGTTCCACCAGTATGATAATAAAATGAAAACTCATAAGTGATTCCTGCTGTTAATGTAAATCCTGGTGTCCATAGCTGGCTTGCGTTTGTATTACCCCATTGAATTCTAACATAATTTGGTGTCGATCTTGGTCCCGGAGATGTCGAAGATGCTGTGGCATTTGAAGACGTCCACGCATTAGACCCGGTAACCTGTTTCCAACAAGATGGAACAATATTGGCACCTAAAGTAGTCATAGCATCAAAATTTTCTGTCCAAGGAAGAGACGCTACAGGTACACATAGAGTCATAAAAGACTGCATTGGAGTCCATGTACTTTTGTCAGTTGCACTACATATAGATCTTACCCAAACATAATATGTTGTGATAGGTAATAACCCTGATATCGTTGCAGTTGTAGTTGCACTTTGTACAGAATTGGTTGCATTTAAAGGTGTGGTGCCTGTCGGTGCAACACCCGTTGTGTTATAATAAACATCATAACCGTTTGCAGGTGGTGTTGCCGGAGCTGTCCAAGAAATATTTGCGTTAGTAGCTGTAGTATTTACCAATGTGATAGCAGACGGAGCCAGACAAGATGGAGCTGCACCTTGAGTCATTGTGACATTATCAAAATAATAATAATTATCTCCACTCGCTGCCGATATCACATAAAACCTTACAAATAAGTTACCGGCAGACGGACTGAATGTTACAGTTCTCGTTGCACAGGTATTTGCTACTACGTGATTTGTAGAATTAATGGTGTAAGCGGTAGTCCAAGGCCCTCCCGCACTGCTTGAATATTGCACTGCAATAGTACCAAGATTTGCGGCAGTAGTTGCGACTGTTCCGGCAGACCAATCTGTGACTTTATAATCAAAAGACATCGTTACAACCCCCTGATTATTCCCCGGAATATTAGGAGAGATAAAACCTCCTTCATTTCCGCTATATCTATTTCCTCTTATCGTTCCTCCTGTAGTACCACAAATTTGGTTTGCAGTAGTAATTCTAGAGAAAATAAAATCTGTAGTTGTCCAGTTATTAAGTCCCGTGGCTGTCCAGTCTTGTGTATAGTTAACCTGAGCCATGAGAAATGCACCAAAAAGTAATTGGCACATAAGTAGAAGTTTCTTCATAAAATTAATTATTAAAATGAATTGAATACCAATGTAATTTGAATCTATCTGTAATATTTTTTGTACATCTATTAATATAATCCCTTATTAATAAATACATATTTTTCTGAAAACAGATTTGCTGAGAATCTATCAATTGTTTTAAATATTGGGCCTTTAAAACACCAATATTAGGTACACTTTGCAGATTTAATAAACAAGTAAAGAATTTAATCATAGGCATATTATGTTATATTAACTACAAATCTAATCATTTTCTATAATTAAAATATATAATAAATATTTTTTTTTACAATTACTACATTAAAATCACGCTTATGATTCCAAATAAAAAAAATCCTCAGGGTTTTCCTGAGGATTCATTATTATAAAAAAGAATTTCTTATTTCTTGATAAATTTAGAATTGAAACTTTCTTTTCCTTTATCTTCAATAGATATTACATAAGCACCTTTTATTAATGATGAAACATTAATTTTTCCATTGCTTATATTTCCATTACCAACTAATTGTCCAGCTGCACTGTAAATCTTATAAGTAGCTTTATCAGATACTTTAGTAACGTTTAAGAAATCAGTTGCAGGGTTTGGATAAATTTGAATTTCATTCTTTACTGCACTTGATTCTGAAGTAGACAATACGTCTGTTACTACCACATTATAATCTTCATATTCTCCTAAAGCATTTATTGTTCCACATGATGAATTATGTATATATCCTGGAGTGTTGTAGTACAATAATCCTATTCTCATTCGCAATCCCTGGTTTAAAACTGAACTCGAAGGAACAGTAAAGTTTGCTGTCGTAGGGTTTACCGTAGTAGAAGCTACCGAATTTGAAGCTTGCATAATTCTTTCACTATCTTCAAAAGTTCCGTTTCTGTTAAAATCAATCCACGCACTTATCATTTCAGGGTACGCAGTAGTACCTGCCCAACCTTTAGTAACTGATAATGTATATGTGCCATTTTTAACAAGATTTACTTGTAAATTAGAATTAGCCACATAGCTTGTGTAAGTACTTGGTCCCGATGTATTAGTCATATTTGCTACAGAAACTCCTGCAATATGATCATCAGTACCATCCACAGTCGCAACTGTACAGTAAGTAAGACCTGTCGTTGTAAAATTTGAAGAAGGAGAATATGTACCTGTAGTACCAGAACAAACTGTAGCTACTTGTACTTCATATGCTGTACCATCAATTAAATTAGATAAAGTGATGTTTGTAACAGAACTTGTAGTCTGTTGCCAAGCAGCATCTGCCAATTTTTTATAACGAATTACATAAGTGGCACCTGTAACCGGAGCCCAGCTTACATCCACAGATGATGTCGTGATATTTGATGTTGTGATCGGTGTTGGAGCAGAGCCATTACATGCAGCAAATGTACTTACTGTAGCTGTTCTAACAGCATAAAACACATTACCTATAGAAGATACTCTAATAATAACTGCTTGGCCGTTAGTAAGAGAAGAAAAAGTAAAACTTTCGCTACCATCATTTGCAGTAGAATTAGATAATACCACCCAAGTTGCACCATTATCAATAGTATAATCAATTTTCACATTAGCAACATTATAAGGTGCTGCCGTAGTATTTGCTACATCCCATGTTACTGTTGTAGCACCATTACTTGCAACAAACTGTGTATTAACTTTGAAAGGGCCTTCATTTCCTACAACAATTGTTTGTTCAGCAAATTGCGTTTGTTGTTGATTAGCAACGGGGCTATTATCCCTAACTGTAACAGCATATTTTGTAGTTCTAGCTACTTTTGAAACTGATTCCCAACCGCTATTTGAATTATCGAGTACTCCACTTAATACAGAAGCCAGTTTTGGAAAATATCTCGTAGGACTTGCTGTTGGAGTAAAAGATCTAAATGAAGGTCCTGTAGCTGTCGAACCTAAGTTTGTACTATTAGTAGTAACTGTTGCATTATCTACCTGTTCCCAAGTATAAGTCATAGGATCATTTTCAGCGTCAGTTGCAGAAGCTGTTAAGACAAAAGCAGTTCCTTTCGGTATATTATACGTCGGTAATGCTGCTATAACAGGAGGATTATTAGCCACTGTAGCTTCTACATCACAGGTTTTATTGTTAAGGTTTGTCTGAACCTGAGAGATACTTGCTTTATGAAAATAAGCATTTGAGTGTGGTTGCACATCAGTAGCAGCGCCACCAGTAATCCCAGCATACCCCATAATGGTAGATCCTGAACCCGGTTCCACGTTAACCTGATAAGGCTCCAAAGCATGAGAGAAAGTGTGGTTCGCTCCTAATTGATGACCCATTTCATGAGCTACATAATCAATATCAAAATTATCTCCCTGAGGTATATTGTCAGCTGGCGATGTATAGCCAGATCCTTTCCCTGGAGAATTAGCGTCTGCAGGGTTTATACAAACACATCCTATACAGCCCGCATTTCCACCTCCTCCAGAAGCACCAAATAAATGGCCTATATCATAATTACCATTTCCTACATTATTGGAAAGTGTCTGCTGCAATTCTAAGATCCACGCACCACCGGCTCCTGCCTGAGCACCTGAATACGGATCGGTAGCAGCATTAGTGTAAATTACATTAGGGAAATTTTGTAAATTTAAATGTAAAGCAAAATCTTTTTCAAAAACACCATTAACTCTGGTTAATGTAGCATTAATTGCAGACAAAGCTCCGGCTACGGTACCTCCATGAAAGGCTGTATACTCTCCAGTAACAGACATCGCCAATCTCATTGTTCTGTATTTCTTATCAGACATTTTTGAGAAATCTGTTGGTTGATTTGTAAATACTGAACCTCCTTGCAACATTTCATCTATCTGCTGTTTAGCTGCTGGACTTTCAGAAGTACTACAAATAAAGCTCTTATCGCCTGTATTGATAGTCTTAGGATGCACCCCATATACCGATTTATCTGTGTTTTGAGGTTCTATAAATTCATATTGTCCATTACTATTAATGATCATTGATTGAAAATCAGTTGGAGAAACCGAAAATCTAAGAAATTTATTAGGATCATCAATTCCTACTCCTACATACGAGCCTAGCTGATATTGATCTGCTAGTTCTTTAACTACTACTGGAAAACTGTAAACAGCAAATCGCTCGACTTTACCATTTAGTGTTGGTAAAGAAATTTCAATTGCTTTTGCATTTTTACCTGTCTCTTGAGCGTTTTTCAATTTTTCTCTTACTTGAGACAGATCTAGCTTGTAATAACTTCGTACAAGCGATGGTTCAAATTTTGAACTCTTCTTTAAAGTAGTTGGTGTCCATTGCGCAAGCGCAGATCCCCCTATCAAACTACAAAATAAAGCAGTAATGAGTTTTTTCATATAATTGAATTATTTTTAATTGCCAAATATAAGTGTTTTTAGCAAATACATATTCAACATAACTATATTTATTTTGTTAAAATCGCAATCACTTTACTTAGAATTATTGATAATGAAAAAAACTCCAGAAAAATCCAGAGTTTTATATATTCAAAAAAACATTTTTAGTAATCTTCTACGAAATTAAATTTTAAACTATTTATATTAAAACTTATACGCAATATTCCAGGCAAAGCCCATATTAAATTTATTGGAACTTCTTCCAAAACCGGGAACAATCATTGGGACAACGTCATCCTGCTTTGAAGTTACCATCAGATAGCGTGGCTGCATACTTACGTCGATGTAAAAATTAGATTCAAACAGCTGTACTCGTCCACCGATATTTCCTTCTAGCCAGAAAGATGACTGCGAAGATGAGGGCATTGATACAGAAGAACTGTTTCCACCAAAACCACGAATAGGAATAGCCATATATTCCTGAGTGTAAAATGAACCCCCAATTTTTCCGCCTCCATAGAAACCGTTAAAATCATTTTCAGGGTCTCTTGCCAACATATAGAAGGCTCCAATCTTTAAAAATGGTCCGTTTGCTTTTGCATCATACCCATTATTTTGGTAAACATTTTTATCAAAACCTGCTTCTATAATACCGTGAAGATTATCTTTTACTTTAGACGAAATAAATCCCTGAAAGATCTGTCTGTCTGAAAAAAATGAAGCTCCGGCATTCAAAACATCAAAACCAACAATAAAATTGGGTTCGTATTTCCATTTTGGTTTCTCAACTTCCTCTTTTTCCTGTGCAGAAAAAATAAGCAACCCGAAAACACTAAAAATTAAAGAATAAATTAGTCTTGTCTTCATTTTCTATAAAATTTTGCCCTTGTTCGACACTTTTCAGTGAGTTTGGAGTCGATAATACTGAATTTACATTTTCGTAATTCCTTTTCACCCCACAACCCGGTGAAACGTAGATAGATTTTGTGGTATAGTTTACTCTTACTTTTGTAGGATCTTCTTCAGTCGTTGTCTGCACATAAATATCTGTAAATGGAGAATCATCAACACGTAACGGTACAAATACAGAATCAACCTTGAGCTTCCAACCCAAATCTATAATCCCGGTTCCCAGATCTGCAGACACTTTTATAGAATCAACAACTGAGATTTTATTATCTCTTTTAAATGTAATTTTCATTCTCGGTGTACCTTCACCGTTGTCACAGATATCATTATCGCCTCCACAAGAAATGACCGTCGATAACGCACAAATGAATATGATGAATTTAAAATATTTCATACTTAAATCTTTATTTTGGATCTAAAGCTTTCTCAATACGGAAAACCAAATCTTCATAATGATATTTGTTTACCAAATCATTAGAAGCTGTTTTTGCTATAAGATCTTTTTTAATGGTGTTTAAATTTCCCCTTACCACTGCAGAAACATCAGATTTATCAGAATTTTTGGTATCAATCAATCGTATTAAAGTATCTACATAATTTCTCTGAAGATTTCTTCCGTAAATATCTGTATTATCTTTTTTAATAATTGAATCATTTAAATCTGAAAAAAGCTCAACCAATGGATAAGAATTTTGATCAACTGCTTCAGATTGATACAAGCTTTGAAGCACCATCGGACTTAAAACTCTTCCCAAAACGCCATTCTGAATGTCTTCAATGGTTTTCACAGGAGTTTTTCCGGTTTTCTCAAAGACTTCTTTTTTGATTAACCACTGCGGAGTGGTGAAGGCATTTTCACTTAAAAATTTCATAGCCTCTTTTTGATCTTTCTTGGATACAACTTCGTAAACAGCACCAGATTGCTCTGCCGTTTTTGGAGTTTCCATCTGCCCGCCGATATATTTTGAAACGTGACCTAAATATCTTTTGAACTGTGTCGTCACCTGATCGTACATCATGTCAAGATTTTTGTAATCTTCGTTTGGTGTTTCCGTCCATTTATCCAGATTATCAACAATTCTTTGCAGATTTTTGATTCCGTAAGTACTTGCAATCATTGCGTTGTCACCAACCTGCTCACTTTGTGATCTTGGGTCTAAAGGATTAGACTCAGTACCGAACCAAAGTCTTTCGTTTTTAAGATTTTTGATCACCCATTGATTCAGATATTGTTTTTCTGCATCCGGAGTTTTAAACTGATTAAATCTTTTATATCCCCATTCAATTGCCCAATCGTCATAATCACCAATTCTAGGGAAAATTCCGGCATCCCCAATTTTATCTTCCGGCTGTGCAACATAATTGAATCTTGCATAATCCATAATTGAAGGAGTGTGACCATTTTTCTCAAGCCATTTTTTATCTCGTAATTTTTCAACAGGAACCGTAGAACTAGATCCGTAATTATGCCTCAACCCTAAAGTGTGCCCTACTTCGTGAGAAGATACAAAACGAATCAATTCACCCATTAATTTATCATCAAACTCAATTTTTCTAGCACGCTCATCATTCGGTGAAGCCTGCACAAAATACCAGTTTCTCAAAAGCATCATCACATTGTGATACCAGTTGATATGACTTTCTAAAATCTCGCCCGTTCTAGGATCGGCAATTGAAGGTCCTGAAGCATTCGGTACATCTGAAGGTTTATAAACAATTGCTGAAAATCTTGCATCTTCCAAACTCCACTCTGGATCAACTTTAGGATCCGGAACTTTTGCTACAATTGCATTTTTAAATCCGGCTTTTTCAAAAGCTTTTTGCCAGTCATTAACTCCCTGAATCAAATAAGGAACCCATTTTTTGGGAGTTGCAGGATCTATGTAGAATACAATTGGTTTTGCCGGTTCTACCAATTCACCTTTATTATATTTTTCTAAATCCTGAGGTTTTGGTTCAAGACGCCATCTTTTTACTAAAGAAATCTTTTTTACACCTTGAGGATCTAAATCGAAGTCGGTATACCCAACGGTAAAATATCCTACTCTCGGATCAAAATATCTTGCCTGCATTTTGTTTTCAGGAAGAAGTACGAATGAAGAATTGATTTCTACCGTATAATTTCCGCTGATCTTCGGAGCAGGCATTCCCGGAATTGCAGGAGTTGTAGGTCTTCCTAAAGTTCTTGCAAAAGTTTTTGTGGTATTGATTTCAATATTGCTTGGAAAAGATTTCACAAAATTTACAAACGACATATCTTTCTGGAAAGTCCCGACTCTGTAAGAATCTTTAGACCAAACAGAAAAAGAAGTCAGTTCGTTATCAGAATTCAAAACATCTGTAACTTCAATTACAGAAGAATTTTTATTGATTCCGTAAGCTTTTACATCAAAAGATTTAATAATAGACTGCACATTATTTCTCGTCACCGAATTATACATCTGCGATGTAGAATCTTTGGCATAATCGACGTGAGAAATAGAACGCAACAAGATTTTATCTTTCGGTCCTTTTTCAAAAGCAATGACTTGCTGCCCGATTTGATCTCCTGCGTAACCGGAAGTTCCGGAACGCATTCCTGCAGCCGCTTTCGTTAATCTTGTCACCAAAAGAAATTCCTTCTTCAGCATAGAATCAGGGATTTCAAAATAATATTTGTCGTCTACTTTATGAACTGTAAAAACTCCCTGATCTGAAACCGCTTTATCGGTAATGATTTCTTTAAATGGTTTTATCAGACTTTTTTTCTTATCGTCTTTTTTTACGGCCGCAGTATCTTTTTTTACAGCTGCAGTGGAGTCTTTTTCCTGAGAAAATAAATTTTGTTGGGTAAAAAACAATGCACCAACTAAGAAAAAAGCTTTACAGTTCTTTATCATGTTCCTTAAATTTTTGATATTTATCTTTTCAAATTTAAATAAATTATTTCTTTATTAATAACGCAATGTTTTCAACATGATGCGTTTGTGGGAACATATCTACCGGTAAAATTTTCACCAAAGTATAATGCTCTTTCATTAAAGCCAAATCTCTAGCCTGCGTTGCAGAATTACAGCTTACATACACTACTTTTTCAGGAGCCAGTTTTAATATTTGCTCAACAACTTTCTGGTGCATTCCATCTCTTGGTGGATCGGTAATCAATACATCTGCTTTTGGATGATTCTCTAAAAACTCGTCATTAAAAACGTTTTTCATATCACCACAATAGAAAGTTGTATTGGTTAAGCCGTTCAATTCTGCATGTTCAATTGCTGCGTCGATTGCTTCCTGTACAGACTCGATACCAATCACATGTTTTGCATTTCTTGCAACATACTGAGCGATTGTTCCGGTTCCTGTATATAAATCGTAAACCACTTCATCACCTTTTAAATCAGCAAATTCAAGGGTTTTTCTGTATAATTCTAAAGCTTGCTTATAATTTGTCTGGAAGAAAGATTTCGGACCGATTTTAAATTTCAGGCCATCCATTTCTTCCATTAAAAATCCGTCTCCGTAGTAAATATTAACATTCAAATCGTAGATTGAATCATTTTGTTTCGGATTTATAGCATAAACCAACGTTTTTATCTGTGGGAATTGCTCCAATAAATAATCAAAAAGCTGCGTGCGATTTTCTTTTTCTTCTCTGTAAAGCTGGAATAAAACCATCCATTCTCCTTTTGAATTTTGTCTCATCATCAAAGTTCTCAGGAACCCTTTCTGACTTTTCACATCGAAGAAATCTAAACCTTTATTTTCTGCAAATTTCTTTACTGCTAAACGAATCGCATTCGATGGATCTTCCTGAAGGAAACATTCTTTTAAGTCTAAAATTTTGCTCCACATTCCCGGAATATGAAATCCTAACGCATCTCTGCTTCCGAAATTTTCTTCAGAACTGATCTCATATTGACTTAGCCATCTTGCGTTAGAGAAAGAAAATTCCATTTTGTTTCTGTAGAAATACTGTTCTTCTGCACCCAAAATCGGAACGGTTTCAAAATCATCGATTCCGCCAATTCTTTTAATATTATTGTAAACTTCTTCTTGTTTAAAATCAAGCTGTTTTTCGTAGCTCATATTTTGCCATTTGCAACCGCCACAAGTTCCGAAATGGATACACTTCGGCTCCACTCTGAATGGTGATCTTTCAACAATTTCTTTTACTTCAGCCTCAAAATATTTTGATTTTGACTTTTTCACTCTTGCATTTACCACATCTCCGGGAATTGCTCCGGAAACTAAAACAGTTTTCCCTTCTTCAGTCTTTCCTATCGCAACTCCTTTTGCACCCGCTGCAAAAAGCTTTATATTCTCAAGAATTACGTCTTTCTTCTTTCTCATATCAATTCAAGTATGATGAAGATAGCTTTCTACTCCTACGCTTCATCTATTTCTATTTTTTCTAATAATTTTAATCTGAAACCTTTCAGTTTCAATTTTGTCTGCAAAAATACAATAAAAAAAACCTTATCCGAAGACAAGGTTTTTTTTATATTTTGTTTAAGCCGATTATTTCGCTTCAACCGGAGCTTTCTCAACCTGCGGAGCCGCTTGTTGCTGTAAAGCTGAAGGATCAATCTGCAACTGAGCTGCAGGATCTACTTTTGGAGCTGAAAGACCTGTTTGTTTGTCTAAGATTGTAATTAAATCTTGATCACCAAGATTTACAAAAGATCTGCTTGCTACTTTACCGTCTTTATCAACCACGATGAAGCTTGGTAATTTGAAGCCGTACACTCCGTATTTTTTAGCAATATCAGAATTCAAACCTCCGTCACCGTAAACATTTGTTCCAGGAATTCCTTTTAACAAAGCATTGCTGGTTTTTGTAAACTGCTCTTTGGTATCATCTAAATTTACGAATACAAAATTCATTTTAGACTTGTAAAAATTCACTACTTCTTTCAAAACAGGCATTGTACCTTCAGCAATGTAAGGATTCCAAGATGCATAGAATACCAACATGTATGGTTTTCCTTTGTTTTCACTTAATTTATAAGCACTGCCATCTTGTTTTACCAAACTAGCTTCCGGAGCATCATCACCAATTTTGAAACCGTTGATTGCGAAAAGCATCTTTTTTAAATCAGCTTTAATGGTAGCATCTTTAATATCTTCTTCGATAATTTTTTTGATCTTATCTGTAGATGCAGCCGGCGTTTGTGGATGGATATCAGACTGAGCCATTACAAAAGCCAATAGATAATCTTTTTCGGTTTGAGAAACGTCTTTTTTACCTTTCAAGAATTGATTGAATAATTCTGAAGTTGTAATATCTGTTTTTCCCTGTGCTTTTGCCTGAGCAAATGTTTGGAAATCTGTACTCATTTTTGTTAAAAGATACTGTCTGTAAAACGGACTTGTTTTAATCATATTATCTTTATTCTCCTGTAGTTTGGCTTCATAATCTGTGAATGCCTTACCCAACTTGAATGAAGGATTGTTGCCAGACATTTGCTTTTTGGTCATTTCATAATTTACCAATAAATTAAGAATTGCCGTTTTAGCATCTATTTTTTTCCATTCAACCACTTCTTTTCCAGGATTGAATTTCTTTTCATTTTCCTCAATATTTTTATTGATATCAGCCTCTATTTTCTGCATTGCCTTTACATAAGCGCCTTCATCACCTGAAGCCAACTGCTGGATATTAAGACTCTGACCGTAGTTTGTTAAGAATTTCTGACAAGCCTGAAAGAAATCATTATCACTTTTAGCATCACCTGTTACAACATATTCGCCAGGGAAAGTAGCAGAATTACCTGAAATATTAAGTTTCTGACCACCTTTAAGGAAAATAAGATTCTGTTTTCCGGCATAGTTGATTACGTACATTCCGTTTTTTGGAGCTTCAAAAGTTCCTTTAAAGTTTCCGTCTTTATCGATACCAAAGTTAGCCAATGGCAAGGTCGCAACACCGGAAGCCTCTACAAACTCAATTCTTTCTAATGGAGAACCGCCTGCGATTTTTCCTTTTACTTCAACTTTTTTTGAACAAGACATTACAAATATTGCAATGACAAACAACAAAAGATATTTTTTCATTTTTGATTTTAAATAATTAAGCAAAAATAAGTTTTTCAAATATACTAAATGCAATGTTTGAAGGTAATTTATGAAAGATTTAACTAAAAAAATAAATTTAATTTTTTAGTATTCTGGAAATTGTTTTTTCTTTTAAACACAACACTTCATCTGCTATCTCATCTAAGGATTCTAGATTATGACTTATGATAAAAATTATTTTATCATTTTTAAGCTTACTAATTAATTGATATATAAAATTACGATTGTCTTTATCTAATGAAGAAGTTGGCTCGTCTAGAATTAAAAATTGAGGGTTATGATACAAAGCTCTCATCCAACCCAATAACTGCTTTTGACCTCCTGACAAATTTATCCCCTCTTCTCCTACTATAGTCATTAAATTTTGAGGAAGAGAACTTACAAACTGTTGAAAGCCCAAGTTAATAACATCATTTAACTTTTGATTATCCAAATTTTCATCTAAAATAATATTCTCTAAAAAAGTTGTATTAAACAATTGTATGTTTTGTGGAACAATAGAAATAAGATTTCTCCAATTAGCTGTAGAAATATCTTTTAGGGAAATAGTATCATTGATTATTACCTCGCCGCTTTCTTGAATATAGTTTTTCTGCAAAACTTCAGTAAATGTTGTCTTTCCGCCTCCACTTTCACCTAAAAGGCAAATAACTTTACCTTTTTCTAGTTTTAGAGAAACGTTTTCTAATAATTTACTCCTTCCGTTAAATCTAAAATCTAATTGTTTAATTTCTATTTTCTGAATATTATTAATTTCTAAACCATCTAATTTTTCTTTTGTAATTGATGAATATTCAAACATTCTATCAAAAGCAACTTTTGCTTCCTGAATGGGAATACTTACCAAAGCCAAATTTGTAATAGAAGTAAGCAAAGAACTAGAGATCCCAATAATAGCCATCATTTCTCCTATCTTAATTTGACTATTCAAAACATTGTATGAAGAAAAACTTAGAATTGTAACAAGAAAAACTACTAAAGCCAAGCCAGAATACAATGTAATTTTAACATTTACTTTTCCAAGCTCAAAGATTTTGGATTGAAAATTACCAAAAATTGAAAGGTTTTTCTTTAAAAATAAATCTTGTTTTCCAAAACCTTTTACTACATCTATTCCTCTTATACTATCTATATAATTTGCCTCATTTATGCTGTAAGCTTGCATTACTTCTCTTTGAGATAAAATAATCTTTTTATTAAATCTGAAAATGATATAAAAAATAATTGGTGAAACAATCAAACATATTATTGCTAGTTTCCAATAATAAAAAAACAAAAAACCTATAGAAATCAAAACACCTAAAATATCTACAACAGTATTGGTAATTAAATATTTTATTACGTTTTGAATTCTTTGTGTATCATTTAATCTTGAAACAAAGTCACCAATTTTTCTTGTATCAAAAAAAAGTTTGGGAAGATATAGTAGTGAATTGAAAAATGATTTGTTGATTCTTTGATTAAATTCTTTAGTCTGCCTGATAATGTAAAAATCTCTTAGTGCTTGTAAAACAACCCTAGCAAATAAAAGAAAGCTAAAAAAACCAATACTCAAAAAAAGAATGCTGACTTTTTTTTGAGGTAAAATATCATCAATTAGTTTTTGAGAAAAAATTGACATCGCCATACCAAGAAAAGTTGTTACAGCTCCTAAAACAATAACTGTATAAATAGATTCCTGGTCTTCTTTTATGAGTTTATGTAGCCATTCCCTTTTTTCGGATGCGATTTTACCGCTTATTTTGAACTCTTCATTTGGCTGAAGTGTAAGACAGGTTTTTGATACCCATAGTTCTTGTAATTTTTCTTTGCTCCAATATTCTAAACCTTTGGCAGGATCTCCAATAAGAAATTGATTATTTTTATTAGAATCTCTATAATAACAAACCACATAATGCTCGTATTTATTTTCTAAAATTACATGCAGAATTACTGGTTGATTATGTTCTATTAAAGCATCAATATCAGCTTCACAACCATCAGCATCAAACCCAATCTCTTTTGCACATTGATATAAACCTAAAAGTGTGGTTCCGGTTTTACTTGTCCCACTTTTGCCACGCAATACTTCTAAAGAAACATCACCTCGATAGTATCTTACCAACGATTGCAAACAACCTACTCCGCAATCAGTCTGGTCTTTTTGAAGAGAGAAGGTTTTTCTAATTTTTTTCATTGGAATTCTCAAATAACTTCTCAAGTTTTATAGCCCCTGAATTTCGTTTTATCAACTTGTTGTTTTTATCATAGACCAAAAAGTATGGTACACTTTTCATTTGATATTTTCTATAAAAACTTGCATTCTCATCATAACACCAATGAATATTTTCATTTTTATCTAAATAATATTTTTCTGCAAACTTTTTTATTTCATTCGCAGGTTCACTAGCTACCCAAACCCATTGAATGTCATTGTATTTATTAATATTTTCATACAACTCTTCGGCTTCACCTTGACAAAAATGACAATCGGGACTGAAGTATACAATTACTTTGGTGGTATTCTTTAAATTTTCAGAAGTCAGTAAACTTCCGTCAATAGTTTTTAAATTAAATTCAGGAATTGTTTCTAAAATTTTTACTCCTTCTTTTTTTTGTTGGAGATTAAAAAACAAATAAGCGATTACCCCAATTACTAAAACCGGAATAGTTATGGCAAGTATTTTTAGCCTAGTATTTTTCATCAATATTGAGCATTAAGAATTAAGAAACATACCGTTCCTGCCCAAAGCAGCAAACCGATGCCATAAGTAAGACTAATTAATCCAAAAGATTTTATATAGCTGATTTTTTCGTCTAAAAGCTCTCTTACTCCCCAAGCTAAAAAAATCCAATAAAATAATTCGAACAGATTAACCAACTGTAAAGGATAAGACAGCCATTTTTCTGTAGAGATATATTCTCGGAGGTTGAGCAATGAAATAGGATAATAGGTTTGTAGGTTTTCCATTGTGTAATCTGTATTAATCCAATGAAAATTAACAAATTTATAAAACCCTGCAATAATAAAGATAAACTCTGCGACAAGTGCCAAAAACACAAAGTCACTAAACTTTATTTCTTCTATTTTTGGAAGGTCTAAAAGTTTTAAAAAATTAAGGCAAAACGCAATAAGTAAAGCTTTGATACCAATCAACAAAGGGGTTACTACATAGTTCAGCCACCACCATTTTTTCTGACTTTCCATGTAGTTTTGTACCACCTCGCTGGGATAATCTTTGGTAAGGAAATCAATAATTTTGGAATTGGTCGTGATAAAACTTTTATCCAAATAAATAAGTAAAATATATAGAAGAATCACCATCATATATACTGAAAAGTTTTTCATAATAAGTGCTTAAAAAGGATGTGTCAATGTTGAGACATCCAAATATTAAAGTTTAGAATAATTTAAAGTAAATTATTGCTAACATAAAGTAATGCAATTTACTGATGACATATCACTTGAATTCATGATTCTTACAAAAATTGAAAAATTTGAAATTAAACTGATAAGTCATGAACTTGTTTTGACAAATAAATTTAATTTATAACATTGCACAAACCTTAAATTCTATTTTCTAATAAAAAAGAGGCTGTTCAATAGCACAGCCTCTTAACTTTTTCTAAATCATTGTTTAATAACCATGATCTTTATCTTTAATTACACAATTGTATGCTGCACCCATACCACTTAAACCAACGAAGAATAAAAGAGATTCATATATACATTTTAAACCGCCAGAGATATTTGCCATATCATTTTGTTCCATTTTTTTCATAAAATTTATTTTTTTTTTAATAATATTAAATAGCTAATTATCAACAAACTTGGTAAAATTAAAACGAATGAAATATCATCAAATTTAAAAAGATTAAACTTTAAAAAAATCAACAATAAAAATTGCATGATTAAAAGAAAGAACAATAATATTTTTTCGTTTTTCATTTTTTATTAAAAGCAATCAGAATAATTAACTAATCCCCATCCACCAGCTACATACGCCATAGGACTAACTATAATCCCCGCAGCAATAGATCCGACAATCATCATTCCTGCCAAATAACATTTTCGACCACCATTACCTTGCAAATTTTCCATTTGCGAAACATTTAATTTTTTCATAATGTTTTAAAATTTTGTATTTATAGTTTTTACTTTAAAAACCTTATACGAATTTGCAAGGAAATAATCAAAAAACCTATTCGATTTTAGAATAATCCCTAAATAGGGAGAATAAAGTTTTTACAAAATAAATATTTTTTTGTAATTTTATATTAAATACATTCAAACACACATATGAAAAAAATCACTGAAAAAGACTTAGGCTTTAAGCTAAGAAAACTTAGAGAAAATAATGGTATTTCTCAGCAAACCCTGGCTATAGATTTAGAAATTTCCCAAAGCAAAGTTTCTAAAATAGAAAACGGTACTGAAAAAATAACTTTACCATATTTTATAAAAATTTTAAAATACTTTTCATTATCATCTGATGAAATGATTGATTTTTTGGAAGATAAGAAAAAAAGACAAATACAATAGACAAAAAAAGACTTCAAGAAACGTTTCTTGAAGTCTTTTTTAATTTATTTTAAAAACAGATTATCCTCTGTCTGCGTAAGCAGCCATATATTCTCTGTTCATTCTTGCGATATTCTCAAGAGAAATTCCTTTAGGACATTCTACTTCACAAGCTCCTGTATTTGAACAGTTACCGAATCCTTCTTCATCCATAGCTTTCACCATGTTCAGAACTCTTCTTTTTGCTTCTACTCTACCTTGAGGTAAAAGTGCGTATTGAGAAACTTTAGCTCCGACAAAAAGCATTGCAGAACCGTTTTTACAAGTCGCCACACAAGCTCCACAACCAATACAAGCTGCAGCATCCATTGCTTTGTCTGCATCTTCTTTAGGAATAGGAATTGCGTTAGCATCCAAAGTATTTCCTGACGTGTTTACCGAGATAAATCCACCTGCAGCCATTACTCTGTCAAATGCGCTTCTGTCTACCATTAAATCTTTGATAACAGGAAACGCAGCACTTCTCCAAGGTTCGATAACGATGGTTTCACCGTCTTTGAACATTCTCATGTGAAGCTGGCACGTTGTAATACCAGTATCCGGACCATGAGCTCTACCATTGATGTAAAGAGAACACATTCCGCAGATTCCTTCACGACAGTCGTGATCGAAAGCGATCGGCTCTTTTCCTTCGTTGATTAAGTTTTCGTTTAGAATATCTAACATTTCCAAGAATGAAGAATCTGTAGAAACATCTGATATTTTGTAGGTCTCAAACTGACCTTTAGTTTTTGTATTTTTTTGTCTCCAAATTTTCAGCGTAAGATGAAGGCCTTTTTTTGCACTCATAATTATTTATTTATAGGTTGGAGATTATTTGTAACTTCTCGCTTTAACTTCGATGTTCTCATAGATAAGGTCTTCTTTGTGCAGAACTTCTTGTTTGATATCATCACCCTGATATTCCCAAGCTCCTACATATTTAAAGTTAACATCATCTCTTTCTGCTTCACCTTCCGGAGTTGCATGATCTTCTCTGAAATGCCCACCACAAGATTCATTTCTGTGTAATGCATCGATAGCCATTAATTGTCCTAATTCGATAAAGTCTGCTACTCTGAACGCTTTTTCAAGCTCTGTATTCATCCCTTCAGCTTCACCCATTACTTTTACGTTCTGCCAGAAATCTTTTTTAACCTGATCAATTTCTGCAATCGCTTCTCTTAAACCTTCAGGAGTTCTTCCCATTCCCACTTTATTCCACATAATGTGTCCTAATTGTTTATGGAAATAATCTACTGAATGTGTTCCTTTATTATTAACAAAGAAGTTTACTTTGTCTTTAATTTCTTTCTCAGCTGCTTCAAACTCTGCAGAATTTGTAGGAATTTCTCCTGTTCTAATGTCTGCAGAAAGATAATCTGCAATCGTGTAAGGAAGCACGAAATATCCGTCTGCCAAACCTTGCATCAATGCAGAAGCTCCCAATCTGTTGGCTCCGTGGTCTGAGAAGTTAGCTTCACCAATTACGAAACATCCAGGAATTGTAGATTGTAAGTTATAATCAACCCAAACACCACCCATGGTGTAGTGAACAGCCGGGTAAATCTTCATTGGCGTTTTGTAAGGATCATCAGCAGTAATCTTTTCGTACATTACGAATAAGTTACCATATTTTTCTTCAATCCAAGCTTTTCCAAGATCATAGATTTGTTGATCCGTAGGATTATGAATATGCTTTTCAATAGCAGCTTCTTTACCTTTTTTAATGATTTCTGTAGAGAAATCTAGATAAACACCTTCTTTAGTTTCGTTATTTTCGATCCCGAAACCAGCATCACATCTTTCTTTACCCGCTCTAGACGCAACGTCACGAGGAACTAAGTTTCCAAATGCAGGATATCTTCTTTCTAAATAGTAATCTCTGTCTTCTTCTTTGATATTTTCAGGTCTCAATTTACCTTCTCTGATGGCAACTGAATCTTCAATTTTCTTAGGAACCCAGATTCTTCCAGAGTTTCTAAGTGATTCAGACATCAAAGTCAGTTTAGACTGCTGTGTACCATGAACAGGAATACAAGTCGGGTGAATCTGTACATAACAAGGGTTTGCAAAATATGCTCCTTTTTTATGAATCTTCCAAGCTGCAGAAACGTTTGATCCCATTGCGTTGGTAGAAAGGAAATATACGTTTCCGTATCCTCCTGAAGCAATTACAACGGCATGTGCAGAATGTCTTTCGATCTCACCTGTTACCAAGTTTCTTGCAATAATACCTCTTGCTTTTCCGTCTACGATTACCAATTCTAGCATTTCGTGACGATTATACATTTTTACTCTTCCTTTTCCAATTTGACGGCTTAGTGAAGAATATGCACCTAATAATAACTGTTGACCAGTTTGTCCTTTTGCGTAGAAAGTTCTTTTAACCTGAACTCCACCAAATGAACGGTTATCTAACTGACCGCCGTAATCTCTACCAAATGGAACTCCTTGAGAAACGCATTGGTCGATAATATTTGCAGAAACTTCAGCTAATCTGTAAACGTTTGCCTCTCTTGCTCTATAGTCACCACCTTTGATGGTATCATAAAACAATCTGTAAGTAGAGTCACCATCACCCTGATAATTTTTAGCAGCGTTTATACCACCTTGTGCAGCAATCGAGTGTGCTCTTCTCGGTGAATCCTGGTAACAAAATGCTTTTACATTATATCCCTGCTCAGCCAAAGTAGCTGCTGCAGAACCTCCTGCCAAACCTGTACCTACAACAATAATATCAATCTTATCTCTGTTGTTTGGTGCAACAAGGTTCATATGGTCTTTATGATTTTTCCATTTATCCTTTAATGGACCTCCAGGAATTTTTGAATCTAATTTACTCATATTAGTATATTGAAATTATTGAGTTACGTAATGAAAAATTGCAATAAAAATAAAGCCAAGCGGAATAAGGATAGAATACCAGTTTCCAATAGCTCTGATAACCGGAGTATACTTTGCATGTCTTGCTCCGATAGACTGAAATGAAGACTGGAAACCGTGTGCCAAATGCAGACCCAATAATCCGAATGAAATTACATAAAGCACTACTCTCCACAAATCAGCAAACTTACCGTGCAAATCTTCCCAGAAACGAGTTTCTTCAATTGGAAGACCATCTACATATTTATAGTTCATTTCGTGAAGCCAGAAATCATACATGTGTAAAAAGATGAATGCCAAAATCACAGCTCCCGAAATAATCATGTTACGAGATGACCATGTAGAATTTGCAGAACCGTTATTTTTATCATAACCGATTGGTCTCGCTCTTTGGTTTTTGATTTCCAAAACAAATCCCATCACAAAATGGAAAATTACAGCAAACATTAACACAGGTTGCATAACGAATTGAATAAGAGGATTATACCCCATAAACTGTGATGCATTGTTATAAGCTGTTTCACCGAAAACCGACAATAGATTCACGGAAAGATGCATTACTAAGAAAATCAGCAAAAACATCGCTGAAAGTGCCATAGCATATTTTCTACCTATTGTAGAACTTGTTAAACCTGCCATATTGAGTTTAAATTTGATTTTCCACAAAATTAGGAAATGTTAACAATACTAAAAAGTGAGAAATCTCACTATTAGACAGTTTGTAATCTTTCTAAATAAGATTCATTAGCATATTAAATCCAACAAAAAGCATCAAAATTTGAGATTACTTTAATTCATAAATTTCACCTTTAAACCTTACCATTTTAGCCGAAGCCGGAAAGTTTTTTATTTCTAAATTTTTTATCCTTCGTGATGAAACATAAGGATTGATAATGTACTGTTGGATTTTATCTTTATTTTCTGAAGATTTCATCCAAAAGATTACCCGATTTCCTTTTTTCAGTGAGATAATATTTTCTTTTTTATAATGATGTACCAAAAACTCATCTTCCTGGTTTTCAATAATATTAAAAGAAACTCTTACGATAAAAAATACAGCGATCGCTAAAATTACATTTGAAACTGTTCTAAACTTGATTTTATCAAGCATAAATTTCAAAAAATAAATAATTCCAAACAACACAAAAACCTCAGCTAAATTTAAAGGAATATTTTCAAAGAAAACAGCATCAAAATCTGCAAACCAATGAATGGCTTTTAGCAAAATATTGATGATAAAATCATAACTCAAATTAATTACTCCAATATCTATATTAAAACCAATCAACGCGGTCATAAAAAAAGAAAATATAATAATTAGTTCAGAAAACGGAACAATTATAAAATTAGCTACAATTGAAATCAATGAAAACTGATGAAAGTAATACAAAACCAAAGGCAATGTTGCCAATTGCGCTGCAACAGATATAGAAATCGTATTATAAATAAGTTTTTTGAAAAAATTATTCTGTCTCGGAAGGTATTTTAAAATCGGTTGATTCAACCAATAAATCCCCAAAACAGCTATAAAACTTAACTGAAAACCTACATCAAAAATCTGTTGTGTATCAATCATTAAAATAATAAACGCCGAAAGCGCCATCGAATGCAGCAAATCTGGTTTCCGCTGAAGCAACACATAAATGAAATACACAGAAATCATGATGCAGGATCGCACCACAGAATTACCAAATCCGATGAAAACTGCAAAAATCCAGATGAATAGTAAACTGATGACAATTGCATATTTTTTGAGACTTACAGATAAAAATCTCATCATCAGAAAATAAAACATTCCGAAAATCACAACAATATGTGTCCCCGAAATGGCAAGAAAATGCACCAAACCCGAACGGTTAAAATCCTGAACGGTTTCAGAATCTATTTCTGTGCGGTCTGCCAAAATTATTCCTTTCAAAAATTCACGGCTGCGAAAAGACATATTTGAATGACCGATTTTCTGCAAAGTTTCTAACCGTTTTTGCTTGATTTTTTCTGTAAAACTCAAATCGCTTCTTTCACCAGAAGAAATTTCTCCGTTAATATAGCATTGATAGAAAATATTTTTTCGCTTTAAATATTTTGAATAATCAAACTGAAAATCGTATTCAGGAGATTTTGGCTGCACCAGATATGCTTTCGCTTTATAATAATGATTAAAATCTAATTCGTTTTTGGCTTTTTCAACATTAACGATTGCATCAAACACCTTATTTCCAACAACAATCGATGCTTCATACTTTTTGAATTTCAGATTAGAATTTAATTTTTTAGAAATTTTAAAAATGACAGTTTCATTTGTTTTAAGATTACTTTTTTGAGTATCTGAATTGCTGTAAAAGTGAAATAAAATTCCCAATCCGAAAAAGAAAACCATCAAAAGGAAATTCCTTATTTTAAATAAAATCTGGTTTTTCAGAAAAAACAATCCAAAAATAATGGCACAAAAAAGTAGAATTACAATGATTGAATTTTGTTTAAGAAAGAATTTATCCTGAAAGAAAATTCCAAGAATAAAACAGAGTACAACAATCAAAAGAGGTTGCTTGTTCAAAATCATTTGTGTTTGAACAAACTAAGTTAGAAAATTTTAGAATACAGAAATAGATTTATTTCGATTTAACTTAAACAATGATTTTATTTTAATAATAAAAATTCATCTTTCTGATTTTCAAAAAGATTAAAAAAAATTCTTACGATAAAAAATACGGTAATAGCTAAAATTATATTTGAAATATTTCTGAGACTTATTTTATCAAGCATAAATTTCAGAAAATAAATAATACAAAAAATAAAATACTTCACTACCCAAAAGAATATTAATCATAAATCCACAAATAACATTAATTTAACTTAAATAAAATCATTATCATAAATATATAATAACAAGTCAAAAACAAATAAAATCCATTACAAATTACTATTTTCATTAGCAAAACCTACAAAAAACAATGAAAATTTCCTAATTTAGCATAAATAAAAAAAATATACACGATGAAAAAGATTAAAAAATCAAATTTTGTAATTACATTATTACTATTATTGTTTACTATTTCATGTTCTAATGAAAGAAATGATGAAATAAGTACTGATATGGAGAAATATTCATTAAAAAATGAAACATTAAAAAGCCTGTCTCCTTTTAGTATAGGGCATAAGATAAATGAAATTAAAATTAAAAAAAACAGCTTATCTTCCTATACCATAACTACGACTAGGTATGAAGAAGACAATACAGGTCATAAAAATGATATTTTTGAAATTACTTTAGCTGAAGATATTTTAAATATATCTGGTACTTTTTATTCTATCAATTATGATGTAGAAAAAAATGAAAAAACCAATCAAATATATTTTTCAAAGAATGGGAAAAAAGAGATTATCTCAGAAGACTTCATCAACACAATAAGTGGAAATGATTTACATGCCTTAAATAGATTGGTAGCGTTGTATATTGAATTATATGATAATTCAATTAAAAAAATGGGACCAGAAACTGATGTATTAGCAAAAAAATCTTGTGCTAAATTTGAGAGTGGTATTGGATTCACTGGTACTGCATCTTCAATAAGATCTGTAGAAGATGCTCAAGCCTATATAGATAGTGGACATGGGGATTGCAAAATAGCAGGAACAGATACTTCTTGCGCATTAGGAAGTCACATTTGTGCTTCTACTACCACATTGCAATGCTTTGGTGGAAGCTGTTCCGGAGGAGGTGGCTCTGGAGGAGGTGGAGGATGGAAAGTCTCTAATAAATAAATATTTTATCATTATAAAAATTAATTTGTGAATGAGTTATTCAAACTTTGAACTTGCTTTTTTCTGTTTACTAATTATTTATTTGTTACTTATTATTTTGGTAACCATTAAAGTTTTACAATCAAAGACAACAAGTTTAGTTAAGTTTTTATTGATTTTAGTTCTGCTATTTATACCAATTATTGGACTAATTATCAATATTATAATCTTGCAGAAAAAAATTAGCTAAATATTTTTTTTAATTTCAAAAACATTTTCAAAGAGTTCTTATATCCTAATAAGAACTCTTTTATTTTTAATTAGGCAGATCAAAAGTGTTGATTAATAAAATTATTTCTCAAAATTACATCAGCAGCATTTTTACTTGCACCTTTTCCACCCAATTTTTCTCTGAGCAATTTAAAATCCTGAAGCATTTCACTTCTTTTTTCACCTTTAATAATGAAATTCAGTTCTTTGACTAGATTTTTAGTATTGAGTTCGCTTTGAATTAATTCTTTCACCACTTCCCGATCCATAATTAAATTCACCAAAGAAATATATTTGATATTTTTCACCAATCTTTTGGCAATAGCGTAAGAAATCTTGCTTCCGCGGTAACAAACCACTTCCGGAATATTCAACAAAGCAGTTTCTAAAGTTGCTGTTCCCGAAGTTACCAAAGCAGCTTTTGAGCACCTCAACAAATCATAAGTTTTGTTGGAAACAAAATGCACATTTTCATCAACATATTTTTGGTAAAATTCCTTTTCAAGACTTGGCGCACCTGCAATTACAAATTGATAATTATTAAAATGTGGGCGAACAGAAAGCATGATTTCCAACATTTTTTCCACCTCCTGTTTTCTGGAACCTGGCAAAAGTGCAATGATTTCTTTTTCATTTAAACCATTTTCAGTTTTAAAATCATCAACAGAAATATCCTGAAGTGTAGAAATTGCATCCAACAAAGGATGTCCTACAAAGTGAGATTTTACATCATGCTTGTGATAGAAATCTTCCTCGAAAGGCAAGATCACCATCATTTCATCAACATATTTTTTAATGATTTCAACACGACCTTCTTTCCAAGCCCAAAGTTGAGGAGAAATATAGTAGACTACTTTTATGCCCAATTCTTTTGCAAATTTTGCGATTCGCAAATTGAAACCGGGATAATCAACCAAAATCAAAACATCCGGCTGATTGTTTTTAATATCATCTTTACAGATTTTAATATTATTTAAAATCGTCCTCAGATTCATCGCAACTTCAAGAAAGCCCATAAAAGCTAAATCTCGGTAGTGTTTCACCAAAGTACCGCCTTGTTTCTGCATCAGATCTCCACCCCAAAATCTAAATTCTGCATTGGAATCTTTTTCTTTTAAAGCTTTCATTAAATTGCTTCCGTGCAAATCTCCGGATGCTTCACCTGCGATGATATAATATTTCATAAATGATAATTGATAGGCGATGAATGATTTTGTCTATTGAAATGACATTTAATCTCAAATTCCAAACATCAAAATTCAAATTATAATTAAGTAAATTTGTTTCAAAGATAATGATAAAAAAATGTCAGAAGAATTTGAAATAAAAAATAAAGTAGCCGCAAGCGGACTGATCAACTTTGATCTTACCGATCTCGTTCCAAAAGGTGCAAGAAAAGGCATTGATCTGAAAGATTTTCTATTTATGGAAATGATTTTAAAAGAAAAAGATTTCCGTGAAAAAGTAGCTGCTATCGACACTCAAGAATATAAAGACGCTTACGTTTACATCTACAATTCGGCAGATGCTATTGTTCCGCTTTGGGCTTATTTTTTACTAACCGCTAAACTTACAGATGCTACAAAGAAAATAGTATTCGGTAGTGCTGAAAATTTAGAAATCGTTTTAATGCATGACGCCATCAAAAACTATGATTTTTCTGAGATGAACGGAAAAAGAGTTTTGGTGAAAGGCTGCACAGACAAAGCAATTCCGGAAAATGCATATGTAGAATTGGTCGAAAATCTAAAACCGATTGTAAAATCTCTAATGTTTGGTGAAGCTTGCTCGAATGTACCGATTGTTAAAAATTAAACTTATACTTTAATATTTTAGCCTTACAATTTGTTATAAATTAAATCAGACATTGTCAATATTTTTGATAACTTTGAGTTTATTAACACCTTAAAAATAAACACAAAAATGAGTTTAATCGATTTACTTACAGGAAATACAGGAAACCAGGTTGCAGAAAAAGCTGAAACCAAATTCGGAATTAGCAAAAACCAAATCATCGCACTTTTGGCAGTTGCAACACCTCTTGTAATCTCTTACTTGAGAAATAAATCTCAGGACAATAAAGAAGCAGAAGCTTTAAATAGTGCGTTAGAAAAAGATCACGACGGAAGTATTTTAGATGACACTTCGCAGTTGGAAGCCAGACAAAATGAAGGTGGGTCTATACTTTCTCATATTTTTGGAAATGAAAAAAGTACTGTTGAAAATCAGCTCTCACAAAATACAGGAATCTCTATTGATAAGATCGGACCTATTCTGGCAATGCTTGCTCCCGTCATCATGGGATATATTGGCAAAGAAAAACAGCAAAACAACGTTGGAGCTGGAGGTCTTGGTGATCTTTTAGGAGGAATCTTGGGAGGTGCACAAACTCAAGCTCAACAACAGCAGTCTAATCCATTAAACGATATTCTTGGAAGCGTATTAGGTGGTGGACAATCACAATCTTCAGGAAATCCTTTGAATGATATTTTAGGGAGTGTTCTTGGCGGAGGTAGTCAACAAAAGCAACAACAAAATGGTGGTTTAGGAGATATTCTGGGCGGACTTTTTGGAGGGAAATAATTCTCTCACATTTTAAAAAGATATAGTACCGAAGTTTTTTGCTTTGGTATTTTTTTGTAAAATCAGGAAATATTGAAGTATAAAAAGATTAAGATTTAAAAATCATTTTACTTATAATTATTTAAATCAAAAACAACAAAGATGAAGTTTTGAAAAAAGCAATCAAATCGATTTATAATTAGCAACATGTATCAAATAAATTATTTAGCTTTGTATATTATTTAGATAAAATTAATATTTATGAAACAAATAATTACTACCACTTTGCTTTTTGGAATTGCTATCTTCAGTAATAGCCTGTTTGCGCAAGAACTTTCTAATGAAAAAATGAAAGTTTTCCAGACAGATAAAATAGAAGATATAAAAAAGGTTTTCAAGAAAGAAGACTTTATTAAATGTTTTGACATTAAAGGAGTTTCCTATAATATGTTTTCTTTAAGCGCAAGGTATGAAAGAGTAAATGTTATCAACTATTTACTTGCAAACAAAATAAGCGTAAACAAGTCTTGTAGCGACGTTACACCATTAATGTATGCAGCAATGTATGGATACACAGATACCGTAAAACTTTTCTTAAAAAACGGAGCAAAAAAAGAGACAAAAGATAGCAACGGCAAAACAGCTAAAGATCATGCGTTAGAAAACAACCACCCGGAAACGGCTGCTATTCTTTAGAAAATTTTAACAATATATAACTTAAAACTTCCTTCGGGAAGTTTTTTGTTTTTAAACCCTTCAAAAATATTATCTTTGCAGACGGAAATTCAAGGCTCAAAACATTGAACCTTAAACATTGAACTTTAAACAAATAATTATGTTTCGATCGCACACCAACGGAGAATTATCTCTTCAACATCTTAATGAAGAAGTTACACTTTCAGGATGGGTACAAACCATTCGTGATAAAGGATTTATGATTTGGATAGATCTTCGGGATCGTTACGGAATTACTCAGTTAGTTTTCGACCAGGATCGTTCTACAGCGGAATTGATGGAAAACGCAAAAAAATTGGGACGTGAGTTCGTAATTCAGGTGACAGGAAAAGTTATCGAAAGAGTAAGCAAAAACCCGAATATTCCGACTGGAGAAATTGAAATTTTAGTTGAAAAATTAGAAGTTCTTAATGAGTCTCAACTTCCGCCTTTCACGATTGAAGACGAAACAGACGGTGGTGAAGAATTAAGAATGAAATACCGTTACCTGGACATCAGAAGAGCTCCGGTAAGAGATAAGCTGATCTTCCGTCACAAAATGGCGCAAAAGGTGAGAAATTATCTTTCAGACGAAGGGTTTATCGAAGTTGAAACTCCGGTTTTAATCAAATCTACTCCGGAAGGAGCGAGAGACTTCGTTGTCCCGAGCAGAATGAATCCGGGACAATTTTACGCATTACCACAATCTCCACAGACTTTCAAACAATTATTGATGGTTGGTGGAATGGATAAATATTTTCAGATCGTTAAATGTTTCCGTGATGAAGATTTGAGAGCCGACAGACAGCCTGAATTTACACAAATCGATTGTGAAATGGCATTTGTAGATCAGGAAGACGTGATGAATGTGTTCGAAGGAATGACGAAAACCCTGATCAAAGATATTACAGGTCAGGAATTCGGAACTTTCCCAAGAATGACGTTTGCCGATGCAATGCAGAAATATGGGAACGACAAACCGGATATCCGTTTCGGAATGGAGTTCGTAGAATTGAATGAATTAGTAAAAGGAAAAGATTTTAAAATATTTGATGACGCTGAATTGGTTGTCGGAATCAATGTTGAAGGTTGCGCAGAGTATACAAGAAAGCAGATCGATGAGCTTGTTGATTGGGTAAAACGTCCACAAATCGGAGCTTCAGGAATGGTTTGGGCTAAATTCCAGAATGATGGTGTGAAAACTTCTTCTGTGAATAAATTCTACAACGAAGAAGATTTAACAAAAATTATTGAAAAATTCGGAGCAAAAGAAGGCGATTTAATGTTAATTCTTTCAGGAAACGAGCATAAAGTAAGAACTCAGCTTTCTGCCTTGAGAATGGAACTTGGGAACCGTTTAGGACTAAGAAAAGGAGATGTTTTCGCACCACTATGGGTTGTTGATTTCCCGTTATTGGAATTTGACGAAGAAAGCGGACGTTACCATGCAATGCATCACCCTTTTACCTCTCCAAAGCCGGAAGACATTCATTTATTGGAAACCGATCCGGGGAAAGCAAGAGCCAATGCTTACGACATGGTTCTGAACGGAAACGAAATTGGTGGAGGTTCTATCAGAATTTTTGATAAAGATTTACAGTCAAGAATGTTTGATTTATTAGGATTTTCAAAAGAAGAAGCAGAAGCTCAGTTTGGATTCTTAATGAATGCCTTCAAATACGGCGCTCCGCCTCACGGTGGTTTGGCTTTCGGATTTGACCGTTTGGTGGCAATTCTTGACGGAAACGAAGTAATTAGAGATTATATCGCTTTCCCTAAGAATAATTCAGGGCGAGATGTGATGATCGATGCGCCGGCCGCAATTGCTGATGAACAGCTCGATGAATTGGAATTACAATTAAATTTAAAAGCATAAATTAGAAGCGGAGATTTTTTCTCCGCTTTTTTATTTAAATAAAAACTATGACCGAAGAAATTTTAATCTACAACACTCCTTGTACCGAAGAAATTTTCAAACAGATTCAACACTATGAATTTAAAAGAATTTGGAAAAAAAATCTCGCAAAAAACAATAAAAATTTATTCGCTAGCACTATCATTTTACTATTCGCAATAATATTTTTTATTACTGAAGATTATGGATTTGCAGGACTTTTTGGAGGATATGTAATTGCGACATACATCTATTGTTTCTATTATTATTCTCAATACAAAAAACATAAAAAAAATATTCAGGAATTAATAGCAAGAGAAATATCAAACATCAAAATAAATTCAAAAGATGTAATTTGGGAATTTAATCCTACTTATTTTTGTTTCAAAAACTATAAATCTGAATACAAATTTATTTGGCAGGAAATCACTTACTGTATTCTAGATGACAAATATCTTTACATTACAGCCTCTTCATTCATGCATTTCATTTTAGACAAAGCGAATATTGATGAGAGCAATCTCAACAAAACAATTGCCTATCTTGAAAAAAAATCTCAGTTTAAAGAAGTTTAATCACAATTAAAACTTTTATGACAAGACAAGATTTCATTCAATTCATAGAAAATCTCGAAACAGATTTTATGGAAAATAAAGAACAATGAGAAACCAAAAGCATTGAAGATATCGACGGTTTTATAAAACACAGATCAATATGTTGATGTAGACAAAGATAATCGGAAAGTTTTTCACATGTTTTGAAAGGGAGTAGCTTACGAATAAGATCAAAATAATAACGACTCATAATTTTCAACAATTATAAAATCATTTTTTTCTCAAAAGCAACAGAATTTATTACTTTTACGTAAACACAAATTTTGAATTATGAAATCTCCTTTAGAAGTACTTCAAAAGTATTTTGGCTACGATAATTTCCGCCTCGAACAAGCGAACGCCGTTGAAAATGTAATAAATAAGAAAGACACTTTTGTCCTGATGCCGACCGGCGGTGGAAAATCGCTCTGTTATCAAATTCCGGCTTTGGTTTTGGAAGGAACAGCAATTGTTATTTCTCCTCTTATTGCTTTGATGAAAGATCAGGTTGATGCATTGCGCGTGAACGGAATTTCAGCTTCGTACATCAATTCTTCGATGTCATTTTTTGAGCAAAATGAAACTTTAAATCAATTAAAAAACGGAAAACTCAAACTTTTATACGTTGCTCCCGAAAAATTAAGTTCGGAAAATGGAGCGTTTTTAGAAATGCTCACGGAGATCAATATTTCCATGTTTGCGGTAGATGAAGCGCATTGTGTCTCGCATTGGGGTCATGATTTCCGTCCGGATTATCTATTTTTAAACGGATTAAAAAAGCAATTCCCAACGATTCCTGTCATCGCATTAACGGCAAGTGCCGACGAAATCACTCGGAAAGACATCATCAAACAACTGAATCTTCAAAATCCATTGGTTTTGATCTCTTCTTTTGACAGAGCCAATATCAAATATTTCGTTCAGTCGAAGCAATCTGTTCTGCAGAATATTATTCAATATCTTAACGAACATCCGGACGATTCGGGAATTATCTACTGTTTGTCGAGAAAAGGCACGGAAGAATTGTCTAGAAAGCTGAAGGAAAACGGCATCAATTCCGCTTTTTATCACGCAGGAATTTCATCATTGGAAAGAGCGGAAGTTCAGGAAAATTTTCTAAAGGACAAAACCCGGGTGATGGTGGCTACCATTGCTTTTGGAATGGGAATAGACAAGAGCAATGTTCGTTTTGTGATGCACGCAGATCTACCCAAAAATCTCGAAAGTTATTACCAGGAAACGGGAAGAGCCGGAAGAGATGGTCTTCCGAGTGAAGCCATTTTATTTTACTCTTACGCCGATGTAATGAAGCTGAAAAAATTTGCAATGATAGAAGGTAATCAGGAACAATCTGAACTGATGTTGCAAAAGCTGAAACAAATGTCCGACTTTGCCGAAATGCAAAAATGCCGAAGACAATATCTCATGGAATATTTCGGTGAAAAACATGATGGAAACTGCAATTCATGTGATTTTTGCCTTAGTGAATTTGAGAATTGGGAAGCAACAACAGATGCTCAAAAATTATTGAGTGCAGTTTTCAGGTTAAAAGAACGATACGGAAAAAATTTAATTATTGATTTTCTGCGAGGCTCCAGAAGTGTAAAAATCACAGACTATATGCTGACTTTGCCCACTTATGGAATTGGAGATAATCACGATAAAAGTTATTGGCAAAATTTGGTTACTCAACTTCTGATCAATGGTTTTTTGAGTGAATCGAATGAAGAATTTTCGGTTTTAAAACTAAATGAAGAAAGCAAATTGGTTTTATTTAAGAATAAAAAAGTCATCTTCAGAAAAGTAAAAGAAAAAGCCAAAGCTGTGAATGTTGATGAAATAGAGACGGATTATTCAACTTCTACAATCGACAACAATCCAGATTTATTTTTGGATTTAAAAAGCCTGAGACGAGAAATTGCCGAACGAGAAAATGTTCCGCCGTATGTTATTTTTTCGGATGCAACCTTACTAGAACTTTCAGCTTATCTTCCTCACACAAAAGAAGAACTTAATGAAATAAGCGGTTTCGGAGCTTTTAAAATCGAAAAATATGGCGAGAATCTTCTGAAAGTCATTCACAATTATAGTGAGATTCATAATTTAACCAGTAGAATTTCCGAAAAGAAACCAAAAAAGAAAACTGCAACGAAAAATACCAAAAAATCTCCAGCAGGAACTTTTACAACGACTTTTCAAATGTTCAAAGCAGGAAACAACATCGAAGAAATCGCTAAAATCAGAAATTTGACTATACCAACCATTCAAAATCATTTGGTTAATTTCATAAAAGTTGGAACTATTAAGCCAATTGAATTGATGGACATTAGCAAACTGCAACCTATTATTGATATTGCAAAATCGCAATCTATTCAATCTCTGAAAGCTATTAAAGAAGAAATCGGTGAGGATTTTTCTTATTTTGAAATTAATATTGCGGTCGCTTATCATCAATCTCAAAAATGAAAAGTACAGGTATTGAGAGAAATCTGTGAAGTTACTTGATGAGATTTAGTCAAAAACCAAGTAAACTCTTAACACCTTATTTTTTTTCCATTTTTAATAAAAACAATCTTAGATTTAAAACATTCTTTAACAAAACTAAGCATTTTGGTAAATATGCAAATCTCTCTGTGGAAAAGGGATTTCAATTCCTGCATTATCCAGGGCTCTTTTGCAATTAATGATTAACTCTTCATTCATCGTCCAAAAATTATCCAGAGAAGTTGTTGCTCTTATCGATAAATTGATGGCGCTATCACCCAATTCCGTTACCACAACCTGAGGTGCAGGACTTTCGAATGCATACTGATTATTTTTTATTACGTCTAAAAGAATTTTTTTTGCTTCATTAAGGTTTGCATTATAAGAAACTCCAATATTAAACCACGTACGGCGTGTGCCCAAATGGGTATAATTTGTAATGCTGTTATTGGAAACATCTCCATTCGGGATTATCACCATTTGATTTTGTGGAGTAATAAGTCTCGTGTGAAAAATATCAATCTCGTGTACCGTCCCAGATTCTCCAGATTTCACCTCAATATAATCACCTACTTTAAAGGGTTTCAACATTAAAATTAAAATTCCTCCCGCAAAATTCGCCAGTGATCCCTGCAAAGCTAAACCGATTGCCAAACCTGCAGCCCCAATCATGGCTACAAAGGCAGAAGTCTGCACACCAAGCTGTGTAACGACTATAATAAATAGCAAAATATTCAGTGACCATGTAATCACATTCAGCAAAAATTTTTGCAGAGAAAGCTCCACTTCCTTCTTGATAAATGCTTTTCTAATTAGTTTTTTTAGTAATCCTATTATCCATCTTCCTACGATAAATATAAGAATGGCAGATACCAAAGCAGTAATAAGTCTTGGAGCCATAGCAATAGCAGACGTTATAAAATTCTCCCAGTTATCTTGTACATTGCTTAGATTTAAATCTTTCATTAAAAATTTTTTTAGTAATTATTATAAATTAGAATTTGAGATTATTCCCAACAGTAATATTGTTGAAAATTATTTAATTAAAAAGAAGATTGACTTCTTTCAAAAATAGAAGCGTCAAAGGTAGTAAAATTTAGAAAACACGAATACAAGCAGTTATATTGAAAACATTTTACTATAAAATAAATATATAATCCTTTTTCATTAATTAATTGATATTCATACGGCACAATCATTGTATTTTCTTCTAAAAATAAAGACAATGAAAGCAATTTGGAACGGTGCCATTGGTTTTGGCTTGGTCAATATTCCTGTAAAGATTTATTCTGCAACAGAAACCAGTAAACTGGATCTTGATATGCTGGATAAATCTGACTTTTCAAATATTAAATTCAAAAGAGTCAACGAAAAAACAGGTAAGGAAGTAAAGTGGGCAAACATTGTAAAGGGTTATCTTATGGATGATAAATATGTTGTTCTTGATGATGAAGATTACGAAGCTGCAAGCCCGGAAAAAACGAAAATTCTTTCGATAGAACATTTTGTAAAAGAAGTAGAAGTTGACTCTGTCTATTTTGAAACTCCATATTTTCTCGAACCGCAGAAAAACGGAGAAAATGCTTACAGACTTTTAATTAAGGCTTTACAACAAACTAAAATGGTCGGTATAGGAACGTTTGTTCTACGTGACAGTGAAGCGATAGGAATGGTTCGGCCGTACAATGATGAGGTTTTAGTTTTAAACCGTCTCAGATTTGATCAGGAAATCAGAGATTACAAAGACTTAAAAATTCCAGCCAAGAAAGCGCCGAAACCAGCCGAACTGAAAATGGCTAAAAACCTCATCGAGCAGTTATCAGAACCCTTCGATCCTACATTTTATAAAAATACATATTCGGAAGAATTGCTTAAAATCATTAAGAAAAAAGCGAAAGGTAAATCTGTTAAGCTGAAAAAATCTGAACCAGCAAAACAGGGAAAAGTGATTGATTTAATGGCACAGTTAAAAGCCAGTTTACAAAGTCCGAAATCTAAAAACGCTTCTTAGTTATGGCACTTAAAGATTATAATGATAAAAGAAAGTTCGATGAAACTACCGAACCGAAAGGAAAAACAAAAAAAAGTGATGACAAGCTGATTTTTGTGATACAGAGACATGCTGCCTCAAGGTTGCATTACGATTTCAGACTGGAAATGGAAGGCGTTCTTAAAAGTTGGGCTGTTCCGAAAGGACCTTCATTAAATCCTGATGACAAACGTTTGGCGATGATGGTAGAAGACCATCCTTATGATTATAAAGATTTTGAAGGAAATATACCGGAAGGAAATTATGGAGCCGGACAAGTTGAAGTCTGGGACAGCGGAACTTATGAACCTTTAGACCAAGCCAGCAAGCTTTCAGATGAAAAAGAATTGTTGAAAGAACTAAAATCTGGTTCGCTAAAATTTATCCTTCACGGCAAAAAACTGAAAGGTGAATTTGCATTAGTGAAAATGAAAAACACTGATAATAACGCATGGTTGCTAATAAAACATAAAGATAAATTTGCCAAGGATGAATATGATGCCGAAGAAAATGTTTCACCGAAATCATTAGTCTCGAAATTTTTAGAGGAAAAAAAAAGCCCAAAAAGCAGCAAAAAGAAGTCATAACTTCTCAAACAAAACATAAATTTCAACGGTTCAATTCTTTAGTTGATGAAAAAAAACTAGAGAAATTCATCAAGCCAATGCTCGCAAAATCTTCTCACGAGGCTTTTGATGATGAAAACTGGATTTTTGAAATCAAATGGGATGGCTATCGTGCTGTGGCTGATTTAAGCAAAAAAAATCCTTTATTTTACTCCCGAAACGGCATTTCGTTTGTATCAAAATTTCACACAATCGTAGAAGATTTTTCTCAGCAAAAACACAAAATGATTTTGGATGGCGAAATTGTAGCTTACGATGAAAATGGAAAACCAAGTTTTCAACTATTACAACAAATCGGCGACAATCCGAATCTTGCTTTAACGTATCAGGCTTTTGATTTACTCTGGCTAAACGGACATTCTACCGAAGAATTGCCTTTAATTCAAAGAAAAGAGCTTTTAAAAGATGCATTAATTGAAACCGACCTTATTAAATATTGCGATCACGTTCCTGAAAAAGGAATTGATTTTTTCAGTCAGATGAAAAAAATGAAGCTGGAAGGGATGATTGCTAAAAAATCTGATAGTATTTATACTGAAAACAGCCGAAGTACCGATTGGCTCAAAATAAAATTCACCAATACCGAAGAAGCCATAATTTGTGGTTTCACAGAACCAAAAGGATCCAGAAAAGCCTTTGGAGCATTAATTCTTGGTAAATATATCAATGATAAACTCATCTATTCGGGACACACCGGAACGGGATTTAATAATGAATTATTGAATCAGCTGCATGAGAGACTGAAAAAATTAATTGTAAAAACTTCGCCGTTTGAAACCATTCCCAAAACCAATATGCCGGTTACATGGACGAAGCCCGAATTGGTTTGTGAAATAAAATATTCTGAAATTACAAAAGATGGAATGTTCCGACACCCTGTATTTGTAGCGATTCGGGAGGATAAAGACGCGAAAGAAATCAGCAACTCCATCACAAAAAATACTCAAAAGACCACAAAATCTAAAAATATGAAAACTAAAAAAAATACAGAAAATACAGAAGATGAGTTTGAAAATGATAGCGAAATTAAACTCAACCGACATACAATAAAACTCACGAATCAGAACAAGATATATTTCCCACAAGATGAGGTCAGCAAAGGGGATATTGTGGAATATTATCAGTCGGTCGCTGAATACATTTTACCACATCTGAAAAATCGACCGCTTTCTTTAAACCGTTTTCCTAATGGAATTGAAAAATCCGGATTTTATCAAAAAGATGCTGGTGACTCGTTCCCTGACTGGATCAAAACAACAAAAGTTTATTCTGAATCTACAGATAAATATATTGATTACGCTATCTGTAATGATAAAGCGACATTGGCTTATCTTAATAATCTGGGTTGCATTGATTTTAATCCGTGGAATTCTTCGCTTCTTGATTTGGAACATCCTGATTATCTGGTTTTAGATCTTGACCCTTCGAAGAAAAATAGTTTCGATGATGTGATTGAAACGGCTCAACAAGTAAAAGAAGTTTTAGATTTAATAAAAATAAAAGGTTATTGTAAAACTTCCGGCAGTACGGGAATTCATATTTATATTCCAATGGGTGGCAGTTACGATTATGATCAGGTAAAAGATTTCGCCCATATTCTGATGAAGCAGGTGAATGACAAACTCCCTAAAATCACGACTTTAGAACGCAGTCTTCAAAAAAGAGACGACAAAAAGATCTATCTTGATTATCTTCAAAACCGACAAGGGCAAACTTTGGCAAGTGTTTACAGCATAAGACCGAAAGAAGGAGCATCGGTTTCGATGCCGATTGAATGGAACGAACTGAAAAAAGGATTGAAGCCTACTGATTTTACTATTGAAAATGCCTTGGAACGAATTAAGGAAAAAGGTGATTTATTTAAGCCTGTTTTAGGAAAGGGAATTGATATGATGAAGGCGCTTGAATTGTTGCAGGATGTGGAGTAATTTAGTATTTTTAATTAAACGCTTATTATGAAAAACAAACCCTACTTAATAGTATTTCTATTTATACAATTTTTTTTCAATGCTCAAATCACACAATTATCGTACGATAAGATATTAAATTACACAATAAAAGAAGACAATAATTTTAAGGTTTATAGCAGTAAATCAGAAACAGGTAATCTAATCATTGGATACGGTGAAAATTGGGAAACTACATATAGTAAAGACTTTACTTGGCAATACAAAAAAAATATTCTTAATGGATATTTAATGAATGACAAATATCTCCATCAAAATGGTAGTAATTTAAGTAATGATTATTTGGAAGTAGTTTTAATAAAAAACAGTGATCTTTACAATGTGGGTTCATTTAAAAACTGTATTGCGTATAACGGCTCATTCAAAGAAAATAAAACTGGGAATAACTTCATGATTTATTGCTTGCAAATGGACGATGATTATGATTATTCAGAGATGAACAGGTTTTTATTTACAACCCAGTTCGGAATTAATTTTGAAAATTTACCAAAAGACAATATCGTCGTAAAAGTAGTTTTAGTTGATAAAAATGGAGAAGCTACAGTCAATTTTTTAGATTTGATTGATACTGTAAATGAGACTCAGAAATTATACTTTAATAAAGACTATATCGAAGCTTATATCAACCAAAAACCATCTCCAAAAGATAAAAAGACCGCACCATTTTACTGTAAATTTATTATTGAGGAAGCTTATCTTTCTAATGAGGTTGAGAAGAGGCTCAATCAATTTACGAATGAAATGGCTATTTTTTATAATGAATATGGATACCTGGATATCGATGATCAAAATAAATTCTACGATTCTGAAATTCAAAGATTAGCAACTTTTTATAAAAAACATAATCATTTGGACTCAAAACAAATTGAAAAATTTACATCAACCTTGAAAAAACTAAAAACAAGTAAAAAAGAAGAGGACTTCTTTTGGGTTAGGGATGCTTATTAATATTACGGTAATTTCGCCACCAAACTCTCTGGCAATATTTTCAAAATCAAATAAATCAATTTCCATTTAAAATTTGGGACAATCGTGAAAGAATTCCCTGCATTCACGATATGCTTTGCTACATAATCAGGTTCCATCAGAAGGTTTTTATTGAGGTCTAAGCCCGCATTGATTTTTGTATTAATATATCCACTTACCAAAACATTGACCTTTATATTTCTCTGCGCTAATTCCTGCCTTAAACCAGCCAAATAAGTCGTGAAAGCCGCTTTTGTACTTCCGTAAACGAAATTACTTTTGCGACCTCTCACTCCGGAAAGTGAAGATAATCCGATAATTCTCTCTAAATTTTTATTGCTTTGATCCATTGCAATTATATTTAAAACAGAAACGGCTCCCATATAATTGACTGTCATCATTTGTTGAGCTCCCTGGAAATTGCTTAAAGCTTTTTCATTATCAACTAAAAATCCTGCTGCGTAAACTACTAAATGAGGCTTTGTTGGAAGTTCATCATAAAATTTCTGATGTGAATCAAAGTCTGAAGCATCAAAATATAAAACAGAAACCTTTGACAAGTTATTTTTAGTAACAAATTCTTTCAGAGAATCTATACTTCTGGAAGCTGCAATAACGGCAAAACCTTTTTCGACATATTGTAAAATACATTGTTTGGCAACATCGGAATTGGCTCCGAGAATGAGAATGCTTTTATTTTGATTCATTAGGCAAAGATAAATTAAACCCAATAAATTAAAAGAAGCTTATCATTCGAAGATGAACTTCGTTACAATTTTAAATTGAAAAAGTAAGTTTTAGTTAAGAAACTAAGATTATTAAGATGGATTCTTCACTCCGCTTTGCTGCGTTATAAATGACACTATGCTTAAAACATTAATATAAAAAGAATCGGCGCGGTGACTAAACGTCACCCCGCCGAAACACAATATTATTTAAAACTAAAATTATTTCTTTTCAGTTTCGATAACTTCTTTTTTGTCAGCAGCTTTCGTTGCTTTTTCGCCGAAACGGTTATCAGTAAACTCTCTTGAGATCGCTGCTTTTTCAAATTTCAGTTTCCCGGAAAGAGTTTCTATAACTACTCCGTCTTCCTGAATCTGAGCTATTCTTCCGTGAAGACCAGAAGTAAGTACTACTCTGCTTCCCACTTTCAGCTCTTCCTGAAATTTTTTCTCCTGCTTCTGCTTCTTCATCTGTGGTCTGATCATCAGAAAATAAAATCCGACAACCATCACCCCCATCATCATCAACATGGTAGTTGAATTTCCCTGTGCAGGTGCTTGTAAAAATAATGTTAACATATTCATTTTTTATGGTTGAATATTGGCATTGAATGTCAATTTTACCGGAGCATTTTCTACGTTAGCAAAAACATCAGCATATTTTTGTACGCTTCCGTCAAAGTTTGAAGAATCAAAGCTTAACGTGATTTTTCCTTTTTTACCCGGCATAATTGGTTCTTTTGTAAATTCAGGAGCAGTACATCCGCATCCAGGCTTTACTTCAGAGATAATTAATGGGTTTGTTCCTGTATTGGTAACCTCATAAACGTGGTTTACTTTTGCACCTTTTTTAATATTTCCAAAATCGAAATTGCTTTCAGATAATGCAATTGTTGTGGTAGGCTGGTTAGATTTTACAGGTGCTGCAGCTTCAGTTCCCGCTACTGTAGGAGTTACCGGTGCAACTGTAGAATCTGCAACAGGAGCATTGGTAGAATCTACACCAATAACTTCTGGGTTTTGTACTTCTTTATTTTCTTTTTTACAAGAAACCAATCCGAAACCGATTACAGACAAAGCAATAATTGATAATGTCTTTTTCATATTAAATTAATTTTAATTTATATTCTATTTAAGTCTTTACAATATTTATCTAAAATTCCATTGATGAATATGTTGGAACGATCTGTAGCAAATACTTTTGCAATCTCAATATATTCATTAATTATAACTCTTGAAGGTGTAAAAGGAAAATTGTCAAGTTCCGAAATAGCAGTCGTTAAAATAACTTTGTCCATCAATGCTATTCTTTCCAAATCCCAGTTTTCAAGACGCTCAGAAAGCTTTTTCTCATTGGCTTCCCAGTTATTTAAAGTATCTCTTAGAAGTTTGCCTGCAAAATTTTTGTCTTCATCATCTTTAACCATTTTAATCAAAGTGCGGCTTTCTTCATTCTCCTTCATAAAACCAATGGTCTTCTGCACCATTGAGTTTGCAATATGAATATCGTCTGACCAGGTAAGTTCTCTATCACTTATATAATCATGAAAATCTTCGTTTTCGGCAATATATCTTAAAAATAATTTCCCGATAAATTTCTGGTCATCTTCAAAAGAATATCCATCTTCCTTCATAAAATCCTGATAACGCTTTCCTGCTGTCATACGTTGGAAAGTTTTCACCAACATATCATCATGCAAGTCCCATTTCAAATCTTTATGCTGACCCGTGAAATACAATCTCTCAGGGTTTTCCTCAAGCTTTTTTAAAACCTGATTATTGATAAATTTTTGATTGGGATTGACATCTGAATCAGTTTTAAAGTATTTATTCTTACCAATTTCCATTTGGTTTTCTGCAAGGTCTTTAAGACCAACCAGAAAATTCAACTGAAAAATATAGAGATTATAGATTTTCTCTATTCCCGAAAACATGTTTTTTTCTAACACATCAAATTTTATCGGATTTTGGTAGTACGAATACACGGTTTCTACTACTTTTTCACGGATTTGTCTTCTTCCTAACATTCAAAGAGCTTTTTATGGGTGCAAAGATATGAAATTTAAAATTTATGAAATTCTCTGTCTCCCTCAATTTTTGTAATTTTGTAAAACTTTATGAAAGCACTGAAAACTCTGAACCCATACTTCTGGAAGCACAAAATATTATTATTTTGGGGGTTCCTATTTATAATTGCCAGTAATTTTTTTAATATCTATAAAGTACAGTTTGTCGGGAAATCAGTTGACGAATTGACGAAACAAGGAAATCTCGGCTTTAATAAGCAGGTTTTAATCTATGTTGCCATTATTGTCGGCTGCTCACTTCTTACCGGTTTTTTTACTTTTATGATGCGACAGACCATCATTGTTGCCTCCAGAAGAATTGAGTACGAACTGAAAAATAAAATTTACAGACATTATCAGGATTTATCGCTCACAGATTACAAGCAGACAACGATTGGAGATTTAATGAACAGGTTAAGCGAAGATATCGTTGCTGTAAGAATGTATCTGGGACCTGGCGTAATGTATGTGATCAATTTGGTTGTATTATTATTGATTACCAGCTTTTATATGCTCACAACCGATGTCTCAATGACAGTTTGGACGTTGTTGCCACTTCCCATCTTGTCTTACATCATATTTAAAGTAAGCTCAATCATCAATAAAAAATCAAAAGTGATGCAGAAGAGCCAGTCTGCAATTTCTACTTTTGTACAAGATAGTTTTTCTGGTATACGTGTGGTAAAATACTTTGCAAAAGAAAAATATATTCAAAAAAATTATGGTCTAAAAGTAAGCGATTATCAGGATAAAGCTTTAGATTTAGCAAAAACAGAAGCCTATTTTTTTACCATTATTTTGTTTGTAATCGGATTGTTGAACGTTGCTGTAATTCTCATTGGTGGGCAAAAATACATCGCCGGCGAGCTTACGGTTGGTAAAATTGCAGATTTCTTCATGTACATTAATATTTTGATCTGGCCGTTTTCAATGGTGGGTTGGGTGACGTCGATCAATCAAAGAGCAGAAGCTTCTATGCAGAGAATTAATGAGTTTTTGGAAAAGCAGTCTGATATTTATAACAAAAACTTTGAAAACTATCCTATTAAAGGTGATATTGAGTTCAAAAATGTATCTTATGTCTATCCAAATACAGGCATCAAAGCATTAGATAATTTAAGTTTTACAATTGAAGCCGGAAAATCTTTAGCCATTATGGGGAAAACCGGTAGTGGAAAATCAACCATTGCCTTACTTCTCTGCCGACTTATTGATCCTACTGAAGGTGAAATTCTGATTGACGGTAAAAATTTAAAAGATCATAATCTTGAAAATTACAGAAACTTTATCGGATATATTCCACAGGAAAGTTATCTATTTTCAGATTCTATTGAGCATAATATCGGGTTTTCTATCGATAATCCTACTCACGAGAAAGTGGTTGAATATTCTAAAATTGCAGACGTACACAAAAACATTGTTGAGTTTAAGGAACAGTACAAAACCATGGTAGGAGAACGTGGCGTGATGCTTTCGGGAGGTCAGAAGCAGAGAATTTGCATTGCAAGAGCACTGATAAAAGACCCTAAAGTCATTATTTTTGATGATTCACTATCGGCTTTGGATACAGAAACCGAGCAAAATATTCTTGAAAATATTGATACTAAAATCAATAATGCGACTTCTATAATCATCACACATAGAGAGTCTAGCGCACAAAGAGCCGACAAAATTCTTAATCTTAGCGAAATTACCAATTCTGCAACCGCATAGTCAAAACATTTGGAATTGTTAAATAAATCATAAAAAAAATTTTGTGATTGAAAGAAATATTTTATATTTGTTCTTAACAAGATTAAAAAAAATATCTAATAATGAGTGAATACAAGGAACGCCATGAAAATGAAATTTTCACTAAGGTGTTAAAAGCGGGGAGAAGAACTTATTTCTTTGATGTGCGAGAGACTAAAGCAGGAGATTATTATCTTACGATTACCGAAAGCAAAAAGAATTTCGGAGAGAATGGAGAAGCTACATTCGAGAAGCATAAAATTTATCTTTATAAAGAAGATTTTAAGAGTTTTCAGGAGATGTTTAATGAGTCCACAGATTTCATCATTAATGAAAAAGGTGAGGATGTTATTTCAGAAAAGCATGATAAAGATTTCAAAAGCAGAACATACACAATAGATTCTGACGACGAAGTTTAATCAAAACATATCTAAAAAAACACAAGCATCTGAAAAAGGATGCTTTTTTTATGAATAACTAATTCCAATTTCATGTTGGAAAAATGCTATTTGTAAAAATAAAAAAAACACATTTTCAAAAAGAAAATGTGTTTACTGTGGGTGAATGAGGGGTCTCGAACCCCCGACCTCCGGAACCACAATCCGGCGCTCTAACCAACTGAGCTACAATCACCGTTTTGGTGGTGCAAATATAAGAAAGATTTTTTAATTACAAAATAATTCCATCAAAATTTTTCATCGCAATCAGCTTCTCAGTCGTAAATCCCTCAGCATAAGCAACTCCCGATAGTCGACCTAAATTCTGGGCACGATATGTCAAACTTTCATAAAAGTCTTTTGTAGCAATTGGAGTCACCGGCTCTTTAGATGCTGGATCATAAAACTGAGTTTTAAATGCCATACAGGCCTCCAGCTTTTTTTCAAGATGTTCTGAAATATCAATGACAAATTCCGGTTGAATTTCTTTCCATTGAATATAGTGGAATATTTGTTTCGGTCTCCATACTTCCTGAATCTCGCCTTCTAAAACAGTTTCTATTTTTCTCAGCCCAGATAAAAAGCACGCATCCGACACTAATTTCGCTGCTTTTGCATGGTCCGGATGTCTATCATCAATTGCGTTAGCTAAAACGATTTCTGGTTGGTATTTGCGGATCATTTTTACAATCTCTATCTGGTATTCTTCAGAATTGACAAGGAAACCATCTTTTAGCCCTAAATTCTCTCTGGCAGCAACTCCCAAAATTCTGGCAGCTTCAGTCGCTTCTTCTTTTCTTGTCTCATCTGTTCCCCTAGTGCCCAATTCACCTTTGGTTAAATCAACGACAACGCAGGTTTTTCCTTCTGAAATTAATTTAGCAATTGTTCCGCCACATCCCAATTCAACATCATCGGGATGAGCTCCAAAAGCAAGTATATCTGTTTTCATAATTTTAATAATAATTTAAATGATGTAATCGTCTCAATTTATCTAATAATTAGAGCAACTCATCAAATTCAAAGATAAGGTTTAAACAAAAACTTCCCAAACATTACGAATGGGAAGTTGTTATATCAATAATTTAATTTTTAAATTACTTATTTATTTCTGCATTTAATTTTACAGCATCCTGATAAGCAGGGTCTAGCTGTAAAGATTTTGCAACATAATCTTTTGCTTTAGCAAGATCTTTATCTTTTTCAAGATAAGCAACCGCAAAGTATGCATAAGCAAGAGTTTGCTTGTTAGCTTCTACTTCTGCTGGTTTCACCGTTGAAATAAATTTCTCGTAAGAAATTTTTGCTGCATCATTATTCCCAGCTTGCTGATAAGCATAACCCTGGCTGTAATATGCCGGCGCCCAATCTGGAAGTAATGTGCTCATTTTCTGCCATGTTACCACAGCTCCATTCCAGTTTTTAGCATCCTGATAAGCATTTGCCAATTTGTATAAAGCATCAGAGTCTTGTGGGTTTGCAGCAACTAATTTTTTGAAAGATTCAATTTCTGGAGAAGTTGGTCCAGCATTTACAGAAGCCTGAGAAGCTCCTCCACCATTGATTTTAGCCAATTCCATATCCCACTTCATTGTTTCATCTTTCGCAGCTTTAGCTAATCCAATTTTTTGCTGTGCTTCTGCCTGTAAAGCTGATTTTTTAGCTGCATCAGTTTCAGTTTTAGCCAAACCTGCAGCAATTAATCCCATTAAACCTTGGTCAGCAGGCTGAATTCTTGATTTTTCAGCTTTAGAAACGAATGAATCCATATTTTGTTTAGCTTCAGCATATTGACCATCTGCATAATTAACATATGATCTTAACTTGAACTTAATAGGATCATCAATTTTATCAAAGATTTTATCTAAAATAGCTTTTGAATTTGCATAATCTTCGTTAGTGAAATACAATTTTGCAATCTCTAACTGAGTATAAGGATCTTCATCTGCATATTTTGTATAATTAATCAAATCCTGAGTTGCTTTTGCATTCTCTTGGTATTTGATGTCATAAGCCGCCAAAGCTTTGTAAGCCGGCGCATAGGTAGGATCTGTAGCTATTGCCTTATCAATACTAGTTTTAGCTTGTTGCCACTGCTGAGCAGCCATCCATAAAGTTCCTATTCTTGTATACACAGAAGCTTTATTTTTTGCTAATGGTAATGCATTGTCATAAGCCGTCATCGCATCTCCAGGAACTCTTTTTAATCTGTACGCATCACCTAAAGTATAGTAATAGTAAGCAGGAACATCTTTTCTCGAAGCTCTTTCAATAGCTTTATTCAAAAATTGAATCGCAAGATCCGGAGAGTTATTTTTTTCAAATAATGTCAAGGCTTCAGCAGCTCTGAACAATACTTCAGCATCTTTTTCTCTAGAGTCTGAAACAATTTTCTGGATCTCTGCAATAGCAGATTTATCACCTTTTCCAAGTTTAACCGTAGCTAAACCAATTTGATTTAAATAGCTTTTTTTACCAGCAGCTAAACCTTTATTGAAGTTTTCTGTAGCCTGAGCAAAGTCTGGTTCACCTTGTCTTAAAAAAGAATTTCCTAGGTAGAAATAATTTTCTGCTGTAGGTTCTTTTGCAATCATAGACGCGAAATTGGTTTTCGCAGCAGCAAATTTATCGCTATCCATGCTGTTAATACCATCCAGTAATGTCTGTGCAAAGGCAAAATTGGTAAAAAATACCACTGATGCTCCTAAAGCAATCTTCTTTACATTCATAATCATTATATCTTTCATTATTATTTTTAAATATGTATTCTAAAAAACCGAATTATAAATACACAATTTTCAGACCAATATAATAAATCGGTTTGAGAGTTGCTATTTTTTAAGATTTTTTAACGCATCTGTACTTCTCTGCGATAAAGATTGTAAGGCTGCAATCCTTCTTTCTGAACAATTTTCTGACCCAAATGTGTACAAGAATATCTTATAAAGCCATTTGCAATGTTGAAGCCTCCTTCGTTAGTAAGAAAATATAATACTCTTGTAAAAGGATATTTCATCTCACGAAGACCTTCAAAATCGGGAGAATGAGTTTCTTTTCCATTGACAACAGGAAGAATCTTTATCATACTTCTTAGTTTCTCAGCTTCTTTATCATAAGGCCGGCTTATTGTATTCAAACCAATTACACCGATTTTATTGGGATACTTATTTAATTCCTCGATCACATTTATACTTCCGGGAATAATTGAAAATTTCAAATCTTTAGGAAGTTTATTTAGTTTTTGAGCAACAAAATTTAGGTTACTGGAATTTGTTCCGTCAAAAACAAAATTTTTCTCTTCCGACTTAAGACCGGAAGTTATCTCTTCCATTGTAATATTTTCCTTTTTAGAATCTTTGGGTACAAAGAATACAATAGCGTCTGCAGCAAATTTAGCAGGTACAATTTTCATGTCTACTTTTTCTTCGTAAGCCTTAATTTCTTCAGGAGATAATTCTTTAGACATTACCGCAATTCGCGCTTTATTATTTAGGAGATCAATAAATCCTAAATCTTCTTTCTTGGTAACTACTTTTATTTTTGTATCGGGATATCCAATCATATAACCGTCTGCCAAAGCTTCAGTAACACTTTTAAATGACTCATCGGTTAAGATTGTCATTTCACCTTTATTATAGGAAGCCTTATTTTCCTCTTTTTTTGAACAGCTAATCATTAAAACCGTACAAAAAAGGGCTGAAAAAAATGCTCTAATTTTCATCTTCATCTGTATTTCTGAATTTTTTTATTACTCTCCATATTCTGAAGATACCGTAAAGTATTAATACTGCTCCCAGAGAGTATGCATATATGGGCTCGAGAAATTTATACACCATCATTACGATTCCCAAGACAACGTAACAAATTCCTGCGACTAAGGATAACCAATTGAACATCATACAACAAAAATATTAAAAAAAATAAAAAGAGAAGCATATGCTTCTCTTTTTTAATTATTATTTAAAATAAACTAATAACTTATTCTGGCGGTTGCATTGCCAATGGAAGTCTATATCTGTAACGTACAGCTTTACCATTAATTTTTGCAGGAGCCCATTTGTTTTTAATAGATTTTACGGTTCTTACTGCTTCAGAATTGAAATCTGAATTTTTACCATTTACTTTGATATCAGTAATACTACCATCTCTTTCAACTACAAATGTAACTTCACCTTTTACTATTCCGTCTGCACCTTCAATTGCCGAACTGTCAAAGTTTTCAGAAACTTTTTTTCTAAAGGCATTAATTCCTCCAGGGAATTCTGCAGTTTGCTCCACCTCGTTATAAACCTGAGTTTCACTTACCTGCGGCTTAACTTCAGCTGTTGAAGTTTTATTACCTGTAGATGGCGGCGGCGGCGGTGGCGTGTAAGCAGGAGCTTTTACTCCTTCCTGAGCTACCAAACCAGTAGTAGTTTCTAATTGCTTAGAAATTGGCGGCGGCGGAGTTTCCACTTTTGGAGCTTTCACCGGTTCCGGAACTACGTTTTGAATAATCTCAATCTTTTCCTCTTCCACTGGTGGCGGAGGTGGTGGTGGTTCTTCTTCTTTTGGCTGCTCGATAATCGGGTCTTCTTCGATAATTTCAACCAAATCAGACTTTACCTCTACAGCTTCTTTTTCATTCATACTTTTAATAGTCATATAAATGAAAGGAGACAAAGCAGTAACCAAGAATAATCCTGTACCGATAAGAAAAGACTTTGTCAGTAATCTAGGATACTGATGTCTAAGATCGTACGCACCATATTCTTTATTTCTATTTTCAAATACAATCTCGTCTAAAGTAAGATTTTGATTGTAAATATTTTCATCTGCCATTATGTTGCAAATTTAAATGTTAAATTACTTTGCAGCAACTGATTAGTTACCTACTTTCTTATCATAAACAGCTTTCTCATAAGGCTTAAGATCGGTTACCCCATATCTTTCGCTTTGTGTAATTGCCATCTCGTCAAGAATGTCTACAAAGTTCTTATATACCGCATCATCAGTAGGCTTAATAATCACTGTAAACAGATCTTTCTTTTTAGCCCTTGCTTTTGCTTGCTTAATAATCTCTCTAATCCCTTCTCTATCTAAGCTAGTTTCAATCATCGTCTGGTCGTTAAGACCTGCCTGGTCTTGCTGATGCCAAAAAACTCTGTTGTCTTTTCCTAATAATAAAGTTATAGAATTTGATAAGTCGATTTCAGTCGGAGGTGGTTTTTTTGTTTCGTCTTTCGGTTTTGCCGGCAGACCCAAATCCATCACATTCGGTTTACTAAACGTTGATGTAAACATAAAGAACATCAATAGTAAGAAATTAAGGTCAACCATTGGTGTCATATCGACAGCAGGGTTGTTTTTCTTGGATCGAACTTTACCACCTTTGGCGCTCTTATCCTGTACTTGTACTTGTGCCATTTCTTCTTCTTAATTATTCGTTAGGTTTACCTTCTTGAGACGTAATCAACCAAAATTTAAGAAAATCGATATCTCTTAAACCCTCAAATAAACTTTTAACTTTAGGATACTCTGTCGTAACATCACCCTTGATTGCCAGTTTGTAGTCTGCGTTTACACTTAAACTCTGCTCTACCCAATCCGTTAATTGCTTGTTTGTACTATCCATCGGAATCCCTGTAGGACTCTTATAATTTTTCTGCTCATCTTCAGGCAAATCCAAGTAGCTTCTCAATTGGTTCATAGGAACTCCAATAGATTGTACTTTTTGGAATGCTGCTTTTTGTTTATTATCAAAAGTAACATTGTACTTTTTGCCCATTTTTTCTAAAAGCTCTAATCTCTCTGTTGCATTTTCTACAGGCTGAAAATAAAATTTTCCGTCCGGTGTAGCGTTAATAGTCATTAAACTTGCATCAGGAAGTAACTTCTCTGAGATTGAAGATGGCGGTTTGATCTGCTCCACATCAGGTTTTTTGAACTGAGTGGTCATAATAAAGAACGTAAGTAGTAGGAACGTAACGTCGCACATTGCGGTCATATCCGTAACTACACCATGTCTTTTTGGTTTTATTCTCGCCATTATTTATTATCTAATTATTAAAACTTCTTTTTTTGTGTAAAAACACATTCTCACTATTTCTTAGTGGAATTCTGCAAAAGACTGCTGAATGCTCATTGCGATCTCATCGATCTTATAAGTCAACCCGTCAATTTTAGAAGTAAAGAAGTTGTAAAGGATAATCGCTACTGCAGAAGTACCAATACCTAATGCCGTGTTGATCAAGGCTTCAGAGATACCGATTGATAATGCAGCTGCATCCGGAGTACCACCTCCAGCTCCTAAAGCGAAGAATGCTCTAATCATCCCGATTACTGTTCCCAATAGTGCTACTAATGTTGCAACAGTACCTAAAGTAGAAAGAATCATCATGTTTTTCTCTAACATTGGCATCTCAAGAGTTGTAGCCTCTTCGATCGCTTTGTTTAGAGCAACCATTTTCTGCTCTTTGTTTAGAGTAGTATCGTGAGCTAAAGCTTTGTAAGTTGTAAGACCTTCTTTTACAACATTTCCTACAGAACCTTGCTGTCTGTCGCACTCTTCTAAAGCTTCGTCAACTTTATTGCTATTTAATAAACTTCTTACTTTTACTACGAAGTTATCTACGTTACCTGCACCTGAAGCTTTGCTTAAAACAAAATATCTTTCAAATGAGAAAACAATTACAGTAATCATGAATGTTACCAATAACGGTACAATAATACCTCCCATGTAGATCATTCCCAAAAATCCTTCAGGATGCATCTCTTTACCTTCTACATCAGAAAACGCAACTGATGCACCTGCCAATCTTGGATCAGCTTTAAAGTTACCCGGGCTACCCAATACGAATAACCAAATACAAATTCCTATAACTAATAGAATAGGAATAATTACAGCTGGATTAAGACCTCCTGCTTTTCTAGCAACTACTTGCTCATCATTTTTTGAAACATTCATTTCCATATTTAACTAAATTATATTGTTTTAAAATTTTAAAGTTGTAAAATAAAGGCAAAATTAATTAAAATGCAATAGTATCAAATAACATTTTGCCTTTTTTTCATAATGATATTTTAATAAGATTCCGATATCGTAATTATATTTAAATATTTTATTAATATTTTCTAATTTTATAAAATACTTTAGAAAATCAAAAATTTAAAACCTTTAAATTTTTGATTTTAGCAATGTTAAATTTCTTTTAAATTACAATATTAACGATTTTTTTTGGCACAACGATGATTTTTTTAGGGGTTTTACCTTCCAAAAGCATTCCCATTTTGTCATTTTGAAGCACTAAATCTTCAACCTCTTTCGCAGATAATGTTGCAGGAAGAGCAATTTTAAATTTCATCTTACCATTTACACTTACAGGATACTCAATTTCGTCTTCAACCAAATAGTCTTCATTCAAAATCGGGAATTTCTGAAACTCTATAGATTCTTTATTTCCCAGTAAACTCCATAGTTCTTCACAAATATGTGGCGCATACGGAGAGATGATAACGGCTAAAGGCTCTAAAATATTGCGTTTGTTACATTTTAATTTCTGCAACTCGTTTACAGCGATCATAAATGAAGAAACTGAGGTATTAAAAGAGAAATTCTCAATATCATACACCACCTTCTTTATTAAGGTATGCAAAACTTTATATTCAGCTTTTGTAGGTTCTTCATCAGACACTTCAAAAACCTCTCCATTAAAGTATAAATTCCAAAATTTCTTTAAGAAACCATAAACTCCGCTTAGACCTTGCGTATTCCAAGGCTTGGATTGCTCTAATGGACCAAGGAACATTTCATACAATCTTAAACCGTCTGCACCGTATTCATTACAGATATCGTCTGGATTTACAACATTGTATTTTGATTTTGACATTTTTTCTACTTCACGATCAACTTTGAAGATCAGGTCAGGCTCTAATATAACATTATAAGTTTTCGTAAAGTTTTGAACCTTATTTAATTTATCAGACTCAATTTCATTTGAGATTTGATTAATATCATTAATATCAATTGAAACTCTTCTAATTGCAAATGGCAAATTATAAGCTGGGCTACTAAAATCATCATATTTAAAACAGATATCATTTAGCGCTTTTTTTAAGTAATTATAATGCTTTAACTCTTCTTCATTAAAAGACTTAATTAAAACATTTGCCGTTTCTTCGTTTTTTAAGAATATATCATGAATTTTTTTATAATTCTTTTTATAAAAATTTGATATCTCTTTACTAATTAGAGTTTCATATTTATTACCTCCAACAATGGCACCATCATGCTTATCAATAAAACTTAAAGAAATTACATCAGCATAAGCACTCATCCCCAAAATCATCCCTTGGTTGATCAACTTTTGGAAAGGCTCATCTTGATTAATATACCCTCTGTCTTTTAAGAACATATTCCAGAAACGGGAATACAATAAATGACCGGTTGCATGCTCGCTACCTCCGATATATAAATCTACCTGTCCCCAATAATCAGACAATTCTTTATTCGCAAAAACTTCACCATTATTAGGATCCATATATCTTAAGAAATACCAAGAACTTCCCGCCCAACCCGGCATTGTAGATAATTCTAAAGGAAATACCGTTTTATCATCAATTAAATCTGTAGCAACTACTTTCTGGTTTGCTTCATCCCAGGCAAAAGTTTTTGAATTTCCCAATGGCGGATCTCCGTCTTCCGTTGGCAAATATTTTTCAACTTCAGGAAGTTCCAAAGGTAAAGCAGAAGCTGGCAAGGTGTATGGCATTCCATCCTTATAATATATAGGCACCGGCTCGCCCCAATATCTTTGTCTTGAGAAAATCGCATCACGTTGCCTGTAATTCGTTGTTCCGTGACCAATTCCTTTCTTTTCAATAGCATCAATTATTAATGCTTTTGCCTCGTCATAATTTAATCCGTTTAAGAAATCAGAATTTACACAAACGCTGGTTTTAGAATCAAAAGATTTTTCCTGAACGTCTTCTTCAGTTTCTACAACTTTTTTAATTTCAAGATTAAATTTCTTTGCAAATCTGTGATCACGCTCATCATGCGCAGGAACAGCCATTACAGCTCCAGTTCCGTAGCCCATCAATACATAATCTGAAATATAGATCGGCATCTTTTCATTGCTGAAAGGATTGATCGCATAACTTCCCGTGAAAGCACCCGAAACATTTTTCACATCAGACATTCTGTCTCTTTCGGTTTTCTTGGAAGTTTCTTCTATATAATTATCTACTTCAGCTTTTTGTTCCTCTGTCGTAATTGTTTCCACTAAAGGATTTTCCGGAGCCAAAACCATAAAAGTCGCTCCAAAAATAGTGTCGGGTCTTGTCGTGAAAACCTCAACGATCTCGTCATGCCCATCAACATTAAATTTAACCTGAGCTCCCTGAGATTTTCCGATCCAGTATTCTTGTGAATCTTTCAACGGTTGTGGCCAGTCTAAAGTTTTTAGACCCTGCAATAATCTTTCAGAGTAAGCAGAAATTCTCATGCTCCACTGCATCATTTTCTTTTGAAAAACAGGGAAACCTCCTCTTTCAGATTTTCCGTCTTTCACTTCGTCGTTCGCCAAAACTGTTCCTAATGCAGGACACCAGTTTACAGTCGTTTCCGCTCTGTAAGCTAAACGATAATTTAATAAAATATCTTCTTTATCAATCTCAGAAGCATTTTGCCATTCTTCTGAAGTGAAGTTTAACTCGTCGTTTTGATTGGCATTTAAATCTAAAGTTCCTTTTTCTTCAAAATGTTTGATCAAAGTTTCGATAGATTCTGCCTTGTCTGTATTTTTATTATACCAAGAATGGAATAATTCAATGAAAATCCATTGGGTCCATTTATAATAAGAAGCGTCAGAAGTTCTCACTTCCCTGCTCCAGTCGAAAGAGAAACCAATTTTTCTTAATTGCTCCTCATATCTTGTAATGTTTTGCTCAGTTGTAATTGCAGGATGCGTACCGGTTTGTATTGCATACTGCTCAGCAGGAAGCCCAAAACTATCGTAACCAACCGGGTGGAGAACATTAAAACCCTGATGTCTTTTATATCTTGCATAAATATCCGACGCAATATATCCTAGCGGATGACCTACATGAAGCCCCGCTCCCGACGGATACGGAAACATATCGAGAACATAAAATTTGGGTTTGTCTGTTTTATCGGAAGTCTTGTAGGTTTGATTGTCTTCCCAGTATTTCTGCCACTTTTTTTCTATCTGCTGATGATCGTAAAACACTTTTTATTATAGATGTTAGATGTTAGACTTTAGATATTAGAATTAATTTCACTATCAATTCTCAATCTAGTTTCACAAAAATAATGATTATAAAATAAATGTAAATTTAATTCTGAATTAATTACAATATAATCTTTATAAACAAAAAAATCTCACCTTGCGATGAGATTATATATATTAAAATAGAAATACTGATTATTATTGCGCGATTCTTTTAAAAGTATACGTTGTAGACTTGTATATAGTAGGATCTGTAGTGTCTTCAATTTTCAGATTTAAAGTTTCAGCGTTCAGCAAAGTCACTTTACCTTTATCTGAAACCACAGTTCCCTGATATTTGATTTCGAAGTTTTTCTCAGAAGCATTATAAATATACGTGAAGTTACGCTCAGAAGTTGTGCTACAAGTTGGCGTTATTGTACCCGCCATATCTTTGTTGGTTCTTTTACCAGAAGAATTTTCATTAAAAACCCATCTTCCTTCTTTCTGACAGTCTGTATAAACTATTTCATCAGAAAATCCGGATCCGTCAGCGGGAACCTGCGTTCTTACTTCTTTTGTTGGAGACCAGGTTCCTACAAGAGGAAATACCTGTTCTGGTGCGTCGTCGTCGTTACATCCTGTAAAAGCTAATAATGATAATCCTGCAAATAATGCTAATTTCTTCATAGATCAAATTTTTCAAGCGTTAAAATTATGATTTTTTTTAAAAATTCAATCATTTTTTTTGAATTTTGATATATAATTTCCAATTCATTGAAAATTCCCCTAATAAAACTGATTACCAAAAACCTTATATTTGCAAAAAAACACGTGCCTGAAGTTTCCATCATTACCCCTTGCTATAATTCTTCTCTTTTTTTAGAAGAAACGATCAGCTCGGTAATGAATCAATCTTTTACCGATTGGGAATGGCTCATTACAGACGACCAGTCAACAGATAAATCAGTTGAAATCATTCAAAAACATCAAGATCCGCGAATAAAGTTAATTATTGCTGCAAAAAACGGTGGCGCAGGCCATGCAAGAAATCTTTCTTTACAAAAAGCTTCCGGAAGATTTATCACCTTCCTTGATGCTGATGATTTTTGGGAACCTAATTTTCTTGAAGAAATGGTCAATTTTATGAAGCTTGAAAATGCAGAAATTGCCTATTCTAATTACGCTAGATGTGACGAAAATTTACTTCCAAAGCTTGAAGATTTTAAAGCCGACAAAGAAGTTACTTTCAACAATTTACTTAAAACCTGCAGACTTTCACTTCTCTCATCGATGTACGATTCACAAAGAGTCGGAAAAGAGTATTTCCCGGAAGGAAGCAAAAGAGAAGATCATGTAATGTGGCTCAATTTATTAAAGAAAATCCCGTCAGGAAAGCCACTTCCAAAAACAATGGCAAAATATAGAATGCACGAAAACAGTATCTCAAGAAAAAAACAGAATATCATCAAAGATCAATATCTTGTTTATAAAGACTTCATGAGATTTTCTACATTAAAATCATTGTACTACACCGCAAACTGGGCATTAAACGGATTTATAAAGTATTCGAAAATATTTAATTAATGGAGTATTCTAAAGAATTTAAAGCCGCTTTGAGCCAGCTTTCACCAGCAGAAAAAGACCGTTTAATTTTCAGATTACTGAGAAAAGACGAAATTTTATCTAAAAAATTATATTTTGAATTGATTGATGAAGAAACTGTTGATCAAAAGCGTGATGCAATGGAAGAATTGATTAAAGAAAAAGTAGAATATGCTTCTAAATATATCAGCAATCAAAAATATTTTATTGTACTTATCAGGAAAATAAGTGCACAAATTACCGAACATGTAAAGGTAACGACAGATAAATTCGGTGACATTAGTTTAAATCTTTTATTGATCAATGAAATACTGGAAAGCAACGAAAAACTGAGCCGACAGAAATTCAATGACGTCTACAAACTTTATCTATACATGATTAATAAAATAGTAAAAGCATTAGCCTTAACTAAAAAATTAGATGAAGATTATTGGATGGAAATTGATGAGTACCTTTCAATTGCGTACGATAAAATTACTGCTAATATTTATCTTGAAAAACTTTTTATCAATAACGGAATAGATTTTAACTGGCTCAATGCCGATAGAATTCCGGATCATTTTGATTTGATCATTAAAGATATTAAGAATCAAGGCTTTTTAAAGTGATAAAATTTTCTGAAGAATAAGTTCTGAAGAATTAGGTTGCTTCGTAACAAATTGTTCTGCATTTTCAGACATTTCCAAGAGCATCTTTTCATTTTTAAATAGATCCAAAACAAAATAAGCTGCTGACTTTTCATCTTCAAAAGACTTCCCGCCTTTAGCTAAAATTAAATTGTCTGCTTCAGGGTTTTTCTTATAATGATTTCCAAAAATTACAGGAACACCGAAAGTTGCTGCTTCCAGAATATTATGAAGTCCCGCCTCGTGAAAACCTCCACCTACAATAGCCACATCAGCGTAAGAATAAAGTTTTGACAATAACCCGATACTGTCGATGATCAATGTTTGAGAGTCTGAGGGTTGGAGAGTTGGAGAGGATTCCAATTCGCTGTATAAAATCGCTGAAGGAAAGATTTGTTTTAAATTTTCTACTCTTTTTAGGTCGTGTGGAGCAATTATTATTTTTAAATCCTTATTTTTTTCGGAGATCATTTTGGCAATTTTTTCTTCCGCCTGCCATGAACTACCAAAAACAATTGCCTTTTTATCACTGATAAATTCTTCAACGAAATCGACATGATTATCACGAAGTCTTAATTGTTTTACTCTGTCGAATCTGGTATCTCCGGTTACCGAAGATTTTAGTAGACCAATATTTTTAGCCAAAACATATGAGTGCTGCGTCTGATGAAAAAACCATGTTATATTTTGTTTCAGCTGTTTTACAAACCACTTTCCATACGTTGTGAAGAAAGACTGTCTTTCATAAAACAATGCAGAAATCACAAAAGTTTTTACATTTTTACATTTAAGCTCAGCCAGAAGATTATACCAATAATCATATTTTACAGTGAAAAACAATTCACAGTCAAAATGAGAAACAAATTCTTTTACGGTGCTTTCTTTATCGAAAGGAAGATAACAAACAGCATCTGCAATATGTTTTTTCTTGACCACATTTTCATAGCCCGATGGCGAAAAGAATGTGATCAGAATTTTATGATTCGGAAAGTTTTTTTTCAGTTTTTCTAAAACTGGAAGTCCCTGTTCGTATTCTCCAAGACTTGCAGCGTGCATCCACAAGACTTTATCTGATGCTGAAAAAGCTGATTTTACAATATCTAAAGATCGCTTTCTACCTTCAACTCCTTTTTTAGTTTTATCATTAAACAACGATAAAACTTTCATTCCGAAAATGAGAAGATTTACAAATATGGTGTATAAAATAGCCATAGATTATTTATAAATATATGCAGAAATAAGCGCAACCATTAAGCTTATAAAAATAACCGGAAGCACAATTAAAATAGGAACTCTCGCTTTTGAATCTGCATTAAAGCTATATCTGATCATATAATCCTGAATATTTAAAAACAATAAAAGAATTAAAAACAAAAGCCATTTTACAAACAGTGTCATAATAAAATACTGAATTTCATAATTCGCTTTTGTAATTTCTACAGGATAATTGGCACTTTCAAGATATTGATTAAGAAAAGTTAAAAGTATAAATATACCCAAACCAATAGCAGGCATGAAGAATGCGTATTTCTTGCTCCCAAAATGATCAGGTTTTCCTTGAAAATCAAAATGAGTAGGAATTTTTTCCGGAAGCTTTTTATATATTCTTAAAGTAAATATCCACAAAAGCAGAATCAATACTAAATTCAAAATATCAAAAACAGTAAAAATAATGCCTTCCATAACAGGTTTAAATAATGCTTCTAATTACTCTAAGTTTGTGAGTATGTTTATTCATTTCTTTATTAAAAATCCCACTAGAATCTAGTGTATCTATTCTCACTTTTCCGGAAGCATGAATGATTTTTTGATTGTCGAGCATAATTCCCACGTGAATAATTTTGCCTTCAGAATTTTCAAAAAAAGCTAAATCGCCCGGCTGGCTTTCTTCTACGAAACTCAACGCTTCACCTACTTCCGCCTGTTGATAAGTATCTCTGGGCACTTTTATATTGTGAATTTTAAAAACTAACTGTACAAAACCCGAACAGTCAACTGCAAAAAAACTTTTCCCACCCCACAAATATGGGATATTCAGGAATTCTTTTGCCGTTAAAGCAATACTTTCGCGCAAATCATGACTTCTTCTTGATGCAACAGCGGGAAACTCCACTTCAGAGCCCATCGACAAAAGCGTTTTTCCCTCAAGCGTCATTACCGAAGAAAAATCTTCAGTAATCATCGTAACTTTTCTGTTGGCAAGATATTCTTCAGTGACAGGTTTTATTTGTTTGGTATCCATCCAGCCTTCATAGCCGTCGTAGTGCATTTTTATTTTCGTCCAGTTTTTATTTACTTCCAAAATATCTGCACTTTCACCATACAAAATTTCGGTAACGATTTCCGCTCTATCCGAATTTTCGGCACGAACAGGCGCAACGGTAACGATACAAATTCCTTTATCCATCAATTTATATTAAGGTTATAGGTTGAGGTTGAGGCTGAGAAAAATACGCTGTAAAAATCTTAACCTTAAACTCAGCCTTATTTTATTTCCTTCTTAAGAAGTTTACTCCGTCACGCAAAGGTAGAATAAGATTTTCAAAATCTTCATCTTTTGCCGCCAAATCATTAAGCTCTTTAATGACCTGTGTAGATCTTTGTTTAGGATTTTCTTCCAGAACTTTCCCGTACCAAAGTACATTATCAAACAAAATTACTGAGCCCGATTTTGTTTTTGGTTTTATTAATCTGAAATATTCAGCATAATTTTCTTTGTCAGCATCAATAAAAATCAGATCAAAAACCTCATCGGTATTGCGCAGAAATTCTTTTGCATCCTGAATCTTAAAATTAATCTGATTTGAAAATTCACTTTCAGAGAAATATTTTCTTGGCAGATAAGCCAAATCTTCATTCACATCAAGTGTAGTGATCTTTCCGTCTGAATACAGACCTTCTGCAAGACAAAGTGTAGCATATCCTGTAAAAGTTCCTATTTCTAAAACATTTTTAGGATTCAGCATTTTTGAAACAATCGTTAAAAGTCTTCCCTGCTGATAACCGGAAATCATATGCGGCTGAGTGGTTTTCTGAAAAGTTTCTCTTCTTAATTTTTTTAGAATTTCAGGCTCGGAAGAAGCATGATTTTCCAGGTATCGATCCATTTCGGGATTTTTTTCTTCAAAAAAACTCATTTTTTTTTATTTGTTCAAATTTAATTAAAATAATTCTGTGTCTTAAATGAAAATATAAACTCTCAAAAAATATCCGTGAAAATACGGATTGTTTTATTGATGACACACCGATAACTTTGTGGTACTGCAAAATAGAGAAAGAGGTAAAAATACTCGAATGAAGATGATGAAAACAAATTTGTTACCCGCAAATGGCAAAGATTACACGATTACGAAGCCATCTGCAAGAAATAATTCCCGAAAAAGAAAACGCAGTTTTATCTTGAACCAGATTATAAAGCTTCTGAAAAAAGAAGATGTAGTTTGAAAACAAAAAAAATTCCGATAATCACTTATCGGAATTTTAATTTAAATTTTATCTTATTACTTTTTAGGAGTAATATCCATTAATTTCATAAACTCATCCAGCTTAGGCATGATGATAATTTCAGTTCTTCTGTTTTCAGATCTTCCCGAAACACTCATGTTTGTAGCTTTAGGATTGTATTCAGAACGCCCACCTGCTGTAATTCTTGCAGGATCTACCCCAAATTGAGTCTGTAATATTTTAGCAATCGCCGTTCCTCTCAATGCAGAAAGATCCCAGTTGTCTCTCGGTAAATTTGCAGAGCTCAATGGCGCGTTATCTGTGTTACCTTCAATCAATACAGAATATTTATCGTAATCGTTGATTACTTTTGCCACTTTACCCAAAACTTCCTGAGCTGCAGGCAAAACATTGTAATCACCCGTTTTGTACAATAATTTATCTGACAATGAAATCATCACAACACCTTTAAGAACTTTTACCTGAACATCCTGATCAGCCATGTTATCCAAAGATCTTTTCAGCTTGTTTGATAAAGCTAAATTTAAACTGTCGTTTTTCGCATTTGCAGAAATCAATTGCTTGATATAAGAATTTGATGCATTGATCTCACCAACCAATTTATCAATATTCGATGAGCTTTTTCCGGTATTTGAAAGACAAGCATCCAAAGACGATTTCAAAGCATCGTGTTGACTTTTTAATAAGTTATTTTCCGCCGTCAATGTAGAATTCTGACCTTTCAGATCCTGAATTTCACGTTGTCTCTCTCCAATATTTTCAATACACTGTTTGTAGTTGCCACTTAGGGCATCATACTGCTTCTTACTTACGCAAGATGTCATTCCTAACACCACTGCTGAAGCTACTAAAATTTTAAAAATCTTCATAAATAAACTTTTTAAACGATTTCAAAGGTAACAAAATTCATTTTAATAAATAGGATTATCTTTGTACAAAAGAAATTCTGAGCATTATGCTTACACAATCCGCATTCGAAAAACAGCTTCAAAATCTCATTCGATTATCAGAGAACCAAACCTATCTTTTGGCGATAAGCGGAGGCGCAGATTCTATGGTTTTGGCTTATCTGTTTAATGAGTTAAGGAATGCGGAGATAAAATTTCAGATTGCACACATTAATTATAAACTTCGTGGCGAAGATTCTGATTCTGATCAGAAAGTTGTGGAAGATTTCTGCAAAAAGAATGATATTAAATTTCATTTATATGAAGTTTCCGAAAATGATAAGCAGCCAGAAAATTCTATTCAACTTTGGGCTCGTGAACTTCGTTATCGGTTCTTCCGCGAAATTCAGGCAAAAGAAAATCTAGATTTTTTGGTAACCGCTCATCATCTGAATGATCAGTTGGAAACTTTTATTATTAATCTTTCAAAAGCTTCGGGTATTAATGGCTTAAGCGGAATTCCTGCAAAGGAAAATAATATTTTAAGACCGTTGCTGAATTTTTCAAAAGACGAAATTTATCAATTTGCTAAAGAAAACAATATTGTATTCCGTGAAGATCTTTCCAATAAAAAAAATGATTATCTGAGAAATAAGATCAGGAATGAAATCGTCCCTAAACTTTCTGAAACCAACGATCAGTTTTTAGAAAACTTTAAAAAAAGTATTTCGCATCTTAATCAAACCAAAGATTTTGTACACAAACAAATTGAGATCATAGAAAAAGACCTTTCTGTATTTAACAAAGAGCACAAAATTCTATCAAAAGAAAAGCTGGCTCAGGAAAGCGATTTCGTACAATTTGAGATTTTAAAAAAATACGGTTTTAAGCGAACGGAAGAAATTCAGAAAATTTTCTCGGCAGAAAACGGAAGTTCTTTTTTTTCAGAATATTATCATTTAACTGTCGATAGAGAAGGTTTAATTTTAAAATTAAAAATCCTTTCACAAAAAATTGACCCTGAAATAATTTTACTTGAAAATTTTGATTTTCATCAAGATCAAATAATGATCGATCTGAAAAGTTATATTGATGATAATAAGTCTTTCAATTGGGTTTTTGACACAGATAAACTTCATTTCCCTCTATATTTAAGGAAACAAAAAAATGGCGATGAATTTTATCCTTCAGGCTTTTCCGGAAAAAAGAAGGTTTCTAAGTTTTTCAGGGATGAAAAATTATCTGCTTTAGCTAAAGAAAAAATATGGGTTTTGTGCGACACCGAAGATCAGATTTTAGGAATCGTTCCGCTAAGACAAGATCGCAGATTTGAGGCAGAAGCCAACACTCAAAAAACAACAACAGTACAATGGACAGAAGAACAACAAATTCTTTAGCCATAGAAGATTTCAAAAAAAACAGCAATGTAGCATTCGGTATATTGTACCAGAACTATTTTGTTTATGTAAAAAAATACATTCTTAATAACAAAGGAAAATCTGAGGACGCAGAAGATATTTTTCAGGATTCGCTGCTTATTCTTTACGAAAAACTACATAGCGATAATTTTGAAGCGTACACTTGTTTAGGTAATTACATTGTAGGAATTTCTAAGAACCTTTGGCTGAAAAGACTAAAAAACAGGAATTTTTACATAGAATTTCCGGATACTTATTTCATAGAAAACCAACAAGAAATTAATTCTGCCATCGAAAACGAAAAATATTATTGGGAAAAGCTGACGGGATATATTAAAGCCATTTCTTCACATTGTCAAAATTTAATTCAGGATATTTTTGTGCAAAACAAAAGCATTGAAGAGATTCAGGATAAATATCAATACTCCAGCAAGCACAATGCCCAAAACCAAAAATACAAATGTATTGAGCAAATCAGGAAGATAAAAAACGATAACGCTCATTAAAAATTTAACACTGAAAATCAATTACTTATAAATAACCTTTCATCGCACGGGTGATTTTTTACTTTTCTGAGGAACTTAAGTATAAATCTCATTTATGTTTAAAACAATTTTATACAGTGTATTTCTGTTACTTGGAATTGCTATTCAGGCGCAAAGTACAAAAGGAATTAATTTTCAAAAATTAAATCTCGAAGAAGCTAAAAATCTTGCAAAAAAAGAAAACAAGCTTATTTTCATCGATGTATATACGACTTGGTGCGGGCCTTGTAAACTCATGAAAAAAAATACTTTCACAGATAATAAAGTGGGAGAACTTTTCAATAAAAACTTCATCAGCCTGGCGGTGGATGCCGAAAAAGAAGGTATTGGCCTTGCAAAAGAATTCAAGATTGTCAATTATCCTTCGTTCCTGTTTTTAGATAAAGAAGGGAAATTAGTGCAATATGATTTCGGATATTACAATGCAACACAGTTTTTGCAGATAGGAAGCAGCATCCTTCAAAAAAGAATGTCACAAAACGACACGAAGTCAATCGATCAGGTAAAAGGAAAAATGGTAGGCGAAAAAGTAGAAAATTTTACAGCGAAAGATCAATTGGGAAAATCATTTTCTTTACCAGCTCAAAAACAGAAAATCATTTTGGTTTTCATTCGCGGACAATGGTGCCCTTACTGCAACAAATACGTAAAAGAACTTCAGGATCTTTCTCCGGAACTGAAATCTAAAAACACAAGACTGGTCATCGTTTCTCCCGAAAAACCGGAATTCATAAAGAAAACTATTGAAAAAACAGGAACGCCATACACCGTTTTATATGACGAAGATTATAAAATCGCACAAGCTTTTGATGTTTTATACACCCCAAATAAAGAGACTTTAGATTTTTATAATTCAAAAATAAAAAATGATTTTACAGAAAGTCGATCTGATCATTCCGGAAGACTTCCGGTTTCTGCAACTTTCATTATTAATGAAAACAAAGAAATTTCCTGGAGACATTTTAATCCTGATTATAAAGAAAGAGCTTCCTTGGAAGATATCCTTAAACAACTATAAACTTTAGTTTAAAATAATTTAAATCTACACAAATGAAAAATCAATATTTCTATAGTTTTTGCTTTCTTTTGTTTGCAATGGCTACAAGCTCATTACAAGCTCAAGGGTGCAGCGACGCCGGATTTTGTACCGTAAACAGTTTAAAACCACACCAGAATGATTCTATTTCCTTGCAAAAAAATCAGTTGAAAATAGGTTTTTCTGTCGGGAAAGCAGATAACGACATTACCGCTTACGGTCAGTACGCAGAATACAACAGACAAATAAATTCTAAGTTTGGCATCAATGCAAAAGTAACCGCGCTTTCACAAACGGGAAATGATATAAGTACTTTTGGGTTATCAGATGTTTATTTGAGTACGAATTATCGTTTAAATAAAAATGTAAGTTTTACTTTGGGAACAAAAATTCCTTTAACAGACGGAAATAAGTCTAAAAACGGAAATGCTTTACCGATGGATTATCAAGCCAGCTTAGGAACTTTTGATCTTATCGTTGGAGCAGGATATCAGATTAAAAAACTACAGTTGGTCGCTGCTTTACAACAGCCACTGACTCAAAACAACAATCAGTTTGTTGTCGAAAATTATTCAGCAAATTCTCCGTTGAGAAGCTTTCAGACAACCAAAGACTTTAAGCGTAGTGGTGACGTTTTACTTAGAGTATCTTATCCTTTTAAAATTACTGACAAACTTCAGATTACTCCCGGCTTACTGAATATTTACCATCTTTCTAACGATCAGTTTACCGATATGTTTGGAACAGAAAGAGAGATTGATGGTTCTGAAGGCTTAACGGTTAACGGAAATCTGTTTTTCGATTATAATCTGAATGAAACTCATGCTTTGCAACTCACTTTGGGAGCTCCATTTGTCATACGTGACGTAAGACCTGATGGTTTAACACGAAGTTTTATCGCCAATCTGGAATACAGTTTTAAGTTTTAAATCAAATCTTAGTAAAAAGCTTTATTTTTGTAGAATTCATTTAATTAAAAATACCTTTATCATATGCGGTCAAATGCTATTCTGAAAATCCTCACATTTACTTTTCTATTGCTATTTGTAGGAATTTCAGCACAAATAAAAAATCCCGTAAAATTCAAATTCACCGTTAACGAATTGGGCAACAATCAGTATGAAGCTGTTTTGAATGCAACGTTAGAAAGCGGATGGCACATTTATTCGAGAGACATCCCGGAAGACACGGGAATTCCAACAGAATATGTTGTTTCAGGGAAAAATATAGAACTGATTGGAAAATTTCAGGAAGTAGGAAAAAAACATGAAGAATTTTCTGAAGCTTTTGGCGGAACGATTATTTACTATTCCAACGCTGCCGGTTTTAAGCAAAAATTTAAATTAAAAGATCCCACAAAAGCTGGAGAAGTCGTTGCTGAAATCACTTATCAGACTTGCGACGACAGAGTTTGTCTTGCTCCGAATACTTTAGAATTCAACAAAAAAATTACTCCAACCGGAGTGACAGAAGAAGCTGTAGCTGATGATAAAACAAAAATTACAATAGATTCTATAAAAGCTGTTGAAACCCTTGTACAAAACCCTGCGAAAGGAGATTCTGCAGTTGCGGAGGCTTCAAAACTGGATCCTAAACAATTAAAAATAGCTTCTATTGACATCGCAAAACCTTTAACAGATTGCGGTACAGGATCATCAAAAATTACTGAAAATTATTGGACGTATCTTTTATTAGGTTTCGTTGGAGGTTTAATAGCTTTGTTGACGCCATGCGTCTTCCCGATGATTCCATTAACGGTTTCTTTCTTTACAAAAGGGAACAAAAATCCGGCAAAAGGGAAAAGAGATGCTTTGGTTTATGGTTTTTTCATTCTTTTGATTTTTGTTTTATTGAGTCTTCCTTTCCATTTAATTGATGGAATTGCCGGAAATATCTTCAACGAAATTTCTACCAACGTTTGGCTGAATATCGTATTCTTTATCATCTTTATTTTCTTTGCAGGAAGTTTCTTCGGGTATTACGATATTACATTACCAAGCTCAATTGCCAACAAATCTTCGAAAGCGGAAGAAGCGGGCGGAATGATCGGCATTTTCTTTATGGCTTTAACTTTGGTAATTGTCTCTTTCTCTTGTACAGGTCCTATTTTGGGAAGTTTATTGGGAAGCGCAATTACAGGTTCGGCAAACGTTCCGATGTTGTTGACATTTGCTTTGGCTGGTTTCGGATTGGCTTGGGCGATTGTTTTCGGATTATTGGCGTTATTCCCGCAGGCTTTACAAAGTCTTCCAAAATCGGGAGGCTGGATGAATACAGTGAAAGTAGTTTTAGGTTTTGTAGAATTGGCTTTAGCTTTAAAATTCTTATCAAAAGCAGATTTAGTTTCTAAAACTTTCTTAATTAAAAGAGAACTTTTCATTGCAATCTGGATTGTAGTTGCGATTGGATTGGTTATCTATTTATTCGGATTAATAAGATTCCCGCACGACGATAAGAAGCCGAAAATTTCTGTTGCAAGAAAGATCATCGGAGTTTTAGGAATTGGTTTTGTGATCTATTTAATTCAGGGTTTAATTCCTGCCGAAAGACCAAAACTATCATTATTAAGCGGAATTTTGCCTCCTTTGAATGTAAGTTATTTCCATGACGAAAAAGACGGAATTCTAGGAATGCATCCTGAACATGATTTCTTTAAAGCTATTGAACTGGCCAAAAAAGAAAACAAACCTATTCTACTAGACTTTACAGGTTACGGTTGTGAAAACTGCAGAAAAATGGAGGAATTCGTTTGGAGCGAACCGGATATCTTACCAATTCTTCAGAACGACGTCGTACTTGCTTCTCTTTACGTGGACGACAAAGAAGAGCTTCCTGAAGATCAAAAAACCAAAATTGATTTAGGAGACGGGCAGGTAAAGAAAGTGAAAACAATTGGTGACAGATGGAGTTTATTCCAAACCGCTAATTTTAATAATAATTCGCAGCCTCATTACGTTCTTTTGACTCCGGATGGAAAAGTAATCAATACTCCGGTTTCAGGTTACATGGAAAAAGAAAAATTTAAAAAATTCCTGGAATGTGGAGTAAATTATTTTAAGAATAACAAATAAAACATTCAATTATAAAATTAAGCCTTATCAATTCATTTTGATAAGGCTTTTTTAATGAAAACAACAGGCAATTGCCAAAACAAGAGTTAATTTTAATAATTTAACATTAAATTGAAAATTTAGGTATAAACTTTGCATCGAATCATTTTAAAGTGAAATAAAATTTCATTGATTTTAAAATTTTGTTCAACATTTAAAAAACTGAATTATGGCTGAAGTTATTACAAAAGAAAAATCCGGAGGCAAACAAAACAAGAAACCCATTAAAATCGATATGACTCCGATGGTCGATTTAAATTTTTTATTATTGATGTTTTTCATGTTTACATCAAGTTTTTCAAAACCTAATGTAATGGATTTGGGTTTGCCAGCAAAAGGAACTGATGCTCCAGTTGGTCAAATAGGAGATCAAAATCAAATTACGTTTATCATTGGAGAAAACAACCGTATTTTTTATCATCAAAGCAATGAAAAAGACCTTACAGAAGCAGGTTTAAAAGAAACAGACTACAACGGTCTCAATGTTTCAAAAATAATCTCTAAGGCGTATGAAAAAGCTCCTAAAAAAGAAAACTTCACAATCATTGTAAAGCCGGCTGATGATGCGAATTACAAAAATTTTGTAGACATGATGGATAATATTTCAATTTCTAAAAAAGAAAGATATGGAATAAGCGACATCAAACCTTGGGAAAAGAAAGTTTACGAAAACGTAATAAAATAACACTTTGAAGCAATATAACTTCATAGTTTAAAGTAACTTATTTCTATCTTTTCGCCACGAATGCACAAATCTTATTCATAAAACAATTGTATATTCGTGGCGAATAAATTTTTAAAACCTGAGAGCATTTTTATAATGCTCTTTTTTTATATAAATTTGAGCATAAAAATTTCAAACCTTGATGAAAAACATCTTAATTTTAGCCGGAATCGGAATCCTAAGCTTTTCATGCTCAAAAAAAGAAACTACAGAAGTTAACGACAAAGTTGACAGCACAAAAATTGTAGACTCCATCAATGCCGCAAGAACAAAATTGAACGACAGCATTAAAGCTAAAAATAGTGAAAACCGTTTTAGAGATTTCAGTGGAAACCACAAATTCACCTATCAGAATGACAGTTCATCTAAATATTCAGGATCTGTAAAGTTTACAAAAATTGAAGGCGAAAGAGACAATTATAATGTTGCTGGAAGCATTAAATCCGGAAGCAATTCGGTTACCATTACTGGCTTTATGCAGGTAGTTTCTGCAAAGCACATGAATTTCACCGGAGAAATCACTCAAAAAATACCTGAAAACGACAACGGAAAACCCTACACAAGAAAAGGAACTAAAACGTTTGCATCTAAAGATGGCGGAAAAACATACAGACTTCAGGATATGATAAATGGTTCGGGATTTGTAGATTATATCGACATTCAATATTAAAAATCTTACGGTATGCTCAATTTTGAAAAAAAAGGACAAGGAAAAGAGACATTGGTTCTGCTTCATGGTTTTATGGAAAACATTTCAATCTGGAGTGACCTTGAAAAAAATCTTTCAAAAGACTTTACTTTACTGAAAATAGACCTTCCCGGACATGGAAAGTCGGATATTTTAGCCGAAGTTCACACGATGGAAATGATGGCGGAAGAAGTAAAAAAAGTTTTAGATCATCAAAATTTAAAAAATATACATTTGCTCGGTCATTCAATGGGCGGTTACGTTTCTTTGGCATTTGCCGAGCATTTTTCTGATTATTTAAAAAGTTTAACTCTATTTTTCTCTACTTATTTTCCCGATGATGCGGAGAAAAAAGAACAGCGTAAAAAAAGTTACAGAGTGATAAAAGATGCTTTTGCGCATTACGCAAGAGTAGGAATTCCCAATTTGTTTAATCCTAATGAAATAGATGTTCTGGAAGGAAAAATAGAAATAGCTCTGGAAGTTGCCCTTTCAACCAATAATCTTGGAGCTTTAGCCTGCGTAAAAGGAATGGTGGAAAGAACAGACAAAAAACATGTTTTAGAAAATCTGGAATGCCGGATTTTAGTTCTTGCCGGAAAACACGATAATGCCGTAAAAACGGAAAACACGATCAAAAATCTTCCTGACCGCACTAATATCAAATCTTACGTTCTCGACTGCGGACATAATGGACACTGGGAAAAACCTTCTATCTGTGCCGAAATTATCAATACCGAGCTCTTGCATCATTTACCCAAAAAACTGGTTCTTTAAGGATCATGATCAATCTTAAAATTTTTAATATATAAAACCATATCTTAGTAAGGTTTAAATTTTTCAATGAATTTATTTTCTTTCAAAAAAAAGAAACCCATTATAGGACTTACACTTTCCGGAGGCGGAATGCGCGGAATTGCCCATATTGCTGTTCTAAAAGCATTGGAGGAATATGACCTTAAACCTGATATAATCTCAGGAACAAGCGCCGGATCTATAGTTGGAGCATTCTACTCATTTGGAAAGACGCCTGATGAAATGATGGAGATTGTAAAGCAAACCACATTTTTCTCACGTTCTTATCTGAAGCTTTCCAGAAACGGGATTTTTAGTTCAAAATTTATTCTTAAACTTTTTAATGATCATTTTCCGGAAGATGATTTTAAGATCTTGAAAATTCCCGTGTATGTTACCGCTACAGAAATGACTCACGGCATTGTTGATTTTTTCTCTGAAGGAGAGCTTTTCGGTCCGCTTCTAGCCTCTTCAAGCGTACCTTTTGTATTGCCTCCTGTAAAAATTGGAGAAAAAATTTATGTTGATGGCGGAGTTTTAGACAATCTTCCGATAGAACCAATTGTCGATAAATGTGACTTCCTGATCGGCTCCCATGTGAATTCTATCAGCTACGACGGGTTAGAAAACATGAGTTTAATGAAAGAATTTGACCGTATTTTACATTTAGCCATTGCAAAATCTGTTTACTCCAAAGCAAGTCATTGCGACATATTTTTAGACCCTCCAAAAATGACGAAATTCAGTTTATTCAACAAAAAATTTCTGGATGTCATGTTTCAGGAAGTGTATGAATACACCTGCAATGATCTTGAGGAAAGAGGGTACAAAAAGTTATAAGTTTTGAATTATTAGTTATGAGTTTGCAACTAACTAACTAACTAACTAACTAACTAACTAACTAACTAACTAACTAACTAACTACAAATTCTCTTCAGCAATTCTGCTTTTAAAAGTTTCAATCGTATCTGGTAAAGACGCCATTGATTTTCCACCTGCTGCATTGATGTGACCGCCACCGCTGAAATATTTTCTTGAAAACTGATTTACATCCACATCATCTTTACTTCTGAAAGAAATTTTAATAAAGTCCTCATAAAGATCCTCCATGAAAAACGCAGCCATTTTTACTCCGACAATACTTAATCCGTAATTTACAAAACCTTCCGTATCGCCTTTCTGGAAACCATATTCCTGAAGTTCTTTTCTCGTAAGATATAAAACCGCAACTTTCCCGTCGTTCACCACTTCTATTCTTCCTAAAATCAAGGCTAATAAATGCAAACGTGAAACGGTATTCGTATCCCAGGTACTTGAGGTAATTACAGACGGATCTGCGCCTTTTTCAATTAAATTAGCCACAATTCTATGCGTAGTCGCACTTGTAGAACGGAAACGGAAACCACCTGTATCAGTCATAATTCCGGTATAAAGACATTCTGCAATCTCTTTATTGACTAATTTTTCTTCATCCATTGCTTCTATAAAATGATAAATCATCTGACAAGTTGCAGGAATAATAGTATCTGAATAGACAAAATCGAAATCTTCGGGTTGCTGATGGTGATCGATAAGAATTTTCTTTGCTTTCGCTCTCATTAGCCAATCGCCCAAAATTCCGATTCTCGAAGGAGAATTAAAGTCAAGACAGAAAATGACATCGGCTTCATTAATAATATCAAAAGCTACTTTTCTTTTGTATTCACCAATAATATTTTTCTTTGCTTCCGGCATCCATTTCAGGAATTTTGGAAAATCGTTGGGAACCACAACTTCAGCCTCCAGACCTTTTGCTTTTAAGTAATGTTTTAAGCCTAAACTAGAGCCAATAGCATCTCCATCCGGATTGTAATGGGTAAGAATAACAATTTTATTTTCCGGTACAAGAAGCTGATTGATGTCTAAAAGTTCTGAAGGTGTAAACATTTTCTATAAATTTGAGTTTGCAAAGATAAAGGTTTTTAATCTACACGACATTTACAAATTTCTCAACATTTTCATTATTTTACGATAAACATTACCTACATTCACCAATCTTAATAAAAAAACACAACACAATCCACCAACTAATGATGAAAATTCAAAATTCCAGGATTCAGCTATTCTTTTATACAAATATTCGGTTAGTAAACTAACATTTAGTAATTATTATTTTTCAGCTTAAGTTGAAAAATGCATTTTAAAATTTAGCTAATATACATGTGATTCCAGCACAATATTATATTATTTCATACAATTTAATTCACACCATTCTATTATGATACAATCCCTTACAATTATTCTACTTTTATTTTTCAACAACATATATTCCCAAAATTTCCAAGGTTTTGTATACAATGAGAGATTATCAGGCCTTGAAGATGTAAATATCAGTATTGAAAATGAAATCATATCAAAAACAGATAAAAAAGGACACTTCGTTTTATACAAGCCCAAACAGTCAGAAAGAATTTCTTTTAGTAAACCAGGCTATTTAACGAAAGAAATATCGGTAAAGGATTTACAAGAAAAAAATTACAAAATAGTATTAGAAGAAGTACACGACATTGAAACTGTAACATTCAATGAAAAAGACTATAAAAAAATAAAGTATGATTTCGCTTTAAAAAAACAGGCAAACATTAGGTTTATCCCTTCTCCTAATTGGGAAATGGGTTTGAAATTTAAAAATGATCTAGAAAAAAAAGGTATTGTGAGCACCCTAACTTTATTTTTACACAAAACAGAATCTGATGTAAAAAATACAGATGTAGAAATAAATTTTTATACTGTAGATTCATTGACAGGCAAGCCTTATATCTTACTCAATAAAAACAAAATCATCTATACACCTACAAGCAAGAGCAGAAAACATGCAGTTATAAATGTTGAAAAACTTAAAATCCCATTCCCTCTAAATGGCATTTTTGTAAGTATTAAATGGCTCCCAAATGAATCAAATGACAGGAAAGTAGGACCTTCTATAAGATTAACCACATCTTCTGAGGAAGAACTTACATATAATCGATATAATAATAAAAAATGGAGTTTAAAAGGTGGGCAAAACCATCGAACTAAAAACTTTGTCAACGTGATGATGGGATTAGAAGTTTATATAAAAAAAACGAAGAATGAGTAAAAAATTTTTATACACTATTATAGCAATATTGATTTTTATAATTGTCGGATTTGTTACTCATGAAACAACAACTACTTTAATTATGAAAAAGAAAGAAGACGGTACTACCGTTGATTTTGGAATATTAAAGAAAAAAAATACTATATCTAAAAACTATTCTTTCAAATATATCAACCAAATGCATGATACTCTAAAAGTTTACGGTGTACTTGATGGATGCGATTGTACAACAAGCAAAGTAAAAGAAGGACTTTACTCAAAAAATGACACCATTATTGTAGAAACCAACTATAATCCTAGTAAATACAAGGACAAAGGTCTTATAGTAAAGCAAATCTTTTTAGTAACTAATAAAACCATTTCAAAATATGATACAATTTATCCATTTACTCTTAAAGGTATTGTTGAATAATTTTCAAAAAAAAGAAAGGTAATATTTGTATCTATTAAAAAAATTAATATCTTTGCAACCTGAAAATTAATAGATAATTACGACTTAAACATATAGTAATGAGTAAAAGAACATTCCAGCCATCAGAAAGAAAGAAAAGAAACAAACACGGTTTCAGAGAAAGAATGTCTACGCCAAACGGAAGAAGAGTTTTGGCAGCTAGAAGAGCTAAAGGCAGAAAAAGCCTTACAGTAAGTTCTGCAAGAGCTAAGAGATAATATTCTTTAGTCAAAAATATACAGATCATGCTTGAAAAGTACTTTTTCAGGCATTTTTTGTTGTTAAAATATATTAATTTTTAGGTTTATAGAATATCTTTTTTTATTTTTAAAATCTGAAAAAAGCGCTTTTCTGAAAAGCCTATAAAATTTGAATTTATGCCACATACAAATATCACCGGAGACAGTATTGTAAGTCTGCAACACGCAAAGATTGCTCAAAAAAGTTTCACGGTACTTTCTGACGTTAACCTTAATATAAAGAAAGGAAGGTTCTGCTATCTTATCGGAAAAACAGGTTCAGGGAAAAGTTCTCTTTTGAAGACTCTTTACGGACACATTCCGTTGGTTGCAGGAAAAGCTGAAGTGGTAGGCTTTGATCTGGCAAAATTAAAAGCGTCTGATGTTCCAAATCTCAGAAGAAAACTTGGGATTGTTTTCCAGGATTTCCAATTGCTTTCTGACAGAACAGTTGAGAAAAACTTAAAATTCGTTTTGGAAGCTACCGGATGGAGCGATAAAACAAAAATTGATGACCGTATCAATGAAGTTCTTTCCAGTGTTAACATGAAGGGCAAAAAACATAAAATGCCGCACGAATTATCGGGTGGAGAGCAGCAGCGTATCGCAATTGCAAGAGCACTTTTGAATCATCCTGACTTAATTTTAGCTGATGAGCCGACAGGAAATTTAGATCCTGAAACTTCTAATGAAATTATGACACTTCTGAAAAAAGTAGCTGAAGACAATCACGCCGCTGTTGTAATGGCAACGCACGATTATCATATGATTCAGAATTTTCCGGGAGAAGCAATAAGATGTGAAGATGGAAAGGTTTCTGTGCTAGATACGGCAGAATTGTTTGAATAAATTATAAGATTTAGAAATTACTAACTTCTATCATCTAATTTCCAACTTCTTTTTTAAAGACATGAAACTCTTTGGTGAGTTCAAGATATTGGTCCGAGTATTGTCTCGGACTTTTTTCTATAATAAGCTCAGATTCTATTATTTCTTTTTTGTTTAAAGAAAATTCCATCACCAATCGTTTTGCTTTTGAACTTTCAATTCCTTTGATATTGACTTGCCGAACCAAAAACAATTTGTTTTTATGAGCTGATTGTATAAAATCATTTCCAGCTTCAAACGGAATAACTACAGATAAAATGCCATTTTCAGAAAGTAATTCTGAGGATTTTGAAATCAACTGCAGGAAATTAAGCTCAACAGTCTGGCGCGCCAATTTATCTTTTCCCGAATCAGATTCTTCAAAATAAGGCGGATTTGAAACAACTAAATCATATTTTTCATCAGTTTGAAATGCTTTGAAATCCTGACAAATATTTTTTAACCTTAAATGAAATGGAGAATTCTTAAAATTATTTTGGGTAAGATTAGCAGCTTCTTCATTAATGTCAATTCCTAAAAAAACTGCTTTAGAATTTCTTTGAGCCAGCATTAATGAAATCAAGCCCGTTCCGGTTCCTATTTCCAAAACCTTTGAAGCGTTTTGAACATTTGCCAAAGCCCCCAACAAAACACCATCCGTTCCTACACGAAATACGTCTTTTGACTGCTCAATTTCGAACTGTTTAAACCTAAAAGACTTCACTATAAATTAGTTGGTAGCGTGATGATAAATGTGGAGCCTTTTCCAACTTTTGACTTTACAGAAATTTCCCCTTTGTAGTCTTCAATCATTTTCCTTACCATTGATAAACCAAGCCCCATTCCACTGTTTTTAGACGTGAAATTTGGCTCAAAAATTCTTTCGTACATATCTTCGGGAATTCCGACTCCGTTATCCTGAACCGATATCATAACTCTTCTTTGATGCTGCTCGATATCAACATTTACCAGCAAATCTCTATCATCACTTTTAGCCTGCTTGGCATTGGTTACCAAATTCGTAATAATTCTGGAAAGAAAAACACGATCGATCGTGATCATGATATTGCTTTTATTCGCATGCACAAATATCTGATCGTCGTTGAAAACTCTCAGAATATCTTCTATCTCATTATTAAGATTAATAACTTCATTATTTTTTTCGGGAAGCTTTGCAAATTCTGAGAAAGCTGAAGCCACTGTTGCAATAACATCGATTTGATCTACCATTGTTTTGCTCATCTGCTTCACTCTTTCTGTGACGTTTGGATCTTGTGGATCAAATTTTCTTTCAAAATTCTGAATGGTCAATTTCATGGGAGTCAGCGGGTTTTTAACCTCATGCGCTACCTGTTTTGCCATTTCACGCCAAGCTTCTTCGGACGCCTTAAAACGAAGCCTCTCTTTCTGATCCTGAATCTGAAGAATCATCCTGTTATAAGCCCTAGCCAAAGCATTCAGTTCATCATTTTTATAATACTTGATAGGACGCATTTCATTCTCAAACAAAGTGATACGAGTAATCATATCAGAGAATTTTGTAATATTTTTTGCTAAATTATTTGAAGTCACCCAACTTAGCCAAATACTGAAGGCAATGATCACTAAATCTATTAAAAGAATATAAACGACATACTTGTGAAGCACCTCCATGTAAGCAGATTCGTTATGATACAAGGGAATGTAAATGATCCCGATTGGCTCCCACATATTATTCTTCAGAACGAGATACGAAGAAGTATATACCGCATCTTTGGAAGCATCGTAGCCACGCACATCGTACCGGGTTTCTTTTGAAAGTATCTTATTAACAATATCCAGAGGTACTTTCTTACGGTCGACCAGATTCAGATCTTTATTTGAAAGTAGATAATTTCCTTTCAGATCATAAATAATAATATCGTGTTGATTAATATCTGCAATCTCAAATATTTTATTTCCCAGCACCTTTCTAAGGTCTTCGGTTTGCACAGAACTACGGCTCAGAGCATAATCAAAATATGCCATTACCGCATTGGTTTTTTCCTGCATATCGATCTTGCTTTGTTGCAGCGCATTATTTCGCAACACAAAATAAGGAACAAGAGAAGATGCAGCAACACTTAAAAGACATATTAACAAGAATCCGAAAAACACCCGGTTTCTTAAACTATATCCTTTATATTTATTAAATGCCATTCTGCCTGCTGATTAATTTTGAAATGTATTTACCAATAATATCAAATTCAAGATTGACTTTATCGCCAACCTTAAGTGTATTCATATTGGTAAATTCCCAAGTGTATGGGATAATAGCTACAGAAAACTGAAAATCTTCGCTTTTAGCAACCGTCAAACTAATTCCGTTCATCGTGATAGAGCCTTGAGGAACTGTAACAAAATTACCTTCTGAATTATATTGTACAGTAACAAAATAGCTGCCATCTTTGTTTTCGATGCTCACAATTTCTCCGGTTTTGTCTACATGACCTTGCACAATATGTCCATCAAGCCTTCCATCCATCTTCATACAGCGCTCTAAATTGACCACGCTGCCCTGTTTCCATTTGCCTAAATTTGTTTTTTCTAAAGTTTCATTAATTGCAGTAACTACATATTGATCATTTTTAATCTCTACAACCGTCAAACAACAGCCATTATGTGCAAGACTTTGATCAATCTTTAATTCGTTTGTGAAAGGACAACTTAGTGTAAAGTCTATATTCGTTCCGTTTTCCTGTATTTTCTCAATAACTCCTACTGCTTCAATAATTCCTGTGAACATATTATTTTTTGCTAAATTTGTAAAATTATAATCTTCAAAGATAATCAAAATGAGCCCAAAAAACCATAAAGTACGAGTAGGAATTTCAATTGGTGACTTCAACGGCATTGGCCCGGAAATCATCATGAAATCTCTGATTGACAAAACCATTACAGATTTTTTCACTCCAGTTATTTTTGGATCGGGCAAGCTTTTTACCTATCAAAAAAATCTTTTTAAACTCAATTTAAATTTCAATTACATCACCGAAGCTTCACAAGCCCAAAACGGAAAGCTCAATATGGTGAATCTCGTAAAGGAAAATTCTAATATAGAGCTGGGAAAACCTACCGAAGAATCCACAAAAATGGCAATAGACTCATTAGAAGCTGCAACTGAAGCTTTAATGAAAGGAGAAATTGACGTTTTGGTAACCGCACCGATCAACAAAGACGAAATGGTGAAGATGGGTTTCAAACACGCAGGTCACACCGGTTATTTTGAAGAGAAATTTAATAAAAAAGGATTAATGTTTTTGGTGTCGGAAGATTTGAAGGTAGCTGTATCTACGCATCACATTCCTATTTCTCAGGTTGCTGAAAACATTTCGAAAGAAAAAATAAAAAAACAAATTCGTGCTTTAAACCAGACTTTAATTGAAGACTTTTCGATTGCAAGACCAAAAATTGCTGTTTTAGGTTTAAATCCACATTCAGGCGACGGCGGAGTAATAGGAAACGAAGAAATAGAAATTATTTCTCCTGCTATAAAAGAGCTTGCAGACAACGGAATCCTTACTTTTGGTCCTTTTCCGGCAGACAGTTTTTTTCAGCCCGCAAAATATAAAAACTATGATGCCGTTTTAGCAATGTACCACGATCAGGGATTAGCTCCGTTTAAAACGTTAGCTTATGAAGAAGGCGTAAATTATACTGCCGCTCTACCTTTCATCAGAACATCTCCCGATCATGGTGTAGCCTACGATATTGCGGGACAAAACGTTGCTGATGAGCGCAGTTTTATGGAAGCAATTTTCACGGCGATCAAAATTTTCAATAACAGAAATGACTATAAAGATTTGATGAGCAACCGCCTTCAGCCAAGGAGAATGCCTTCGGATAACGGAATCGATGAAGACCTACCAATAGAAAGTGAAATGTAAAATCTGTAAACGAATTAAAATTAATTTGTTATGAATTTTATTTGTAATATTAAAAAAAATGCATATTTTTGCACACTCATTTTATGGACAAGTTAAGAAACTACGACGTAAGCTTTTCCGGACTAAAAACCGGCAAGCACGAGTTCAAGTTTGAGATAGATAAAGAGTTCTTTCAATTATTTGACACTGATCAGGAATTTACAGATCCTAAAATTGCAGTAGATGTTTTACTTGATAAACACACTACTTTTTTAGAATTTGAAATAAAAGTAAAGGGTACAGTAGAATTGGTTTGTGATATCACCAACGAAGATTTTACCTATCCTATAGAAAACCAAATCGGTATTTTGGTGAAATTCGGGGAAGAATACGATGACAGCGAAGAAGACGTTATCACCATTCCTGCAAACGATCATGCGTTTAATATTTCACAATTGATATATGAAAACGTGGCGCTATCAATACCCATGAAAAAAGTATCACCTAATGTAAGTGATGAAGATTTGGAAATCCTGGAAAAATTCAGTCCAAAAGAAATAGAAGAAGAGCAGGAAGAGAAAAGCGATCCACGATGGGACGCACTAAAAAATTTAAAGAATAAAAATTAAATAGTTTAATGATGAGATGATGAATCTCATCGCTCATCAATTAAAAAAGTTATTACAAAATGGCACATCCAAAGAGAAGACAATCGTCTACAAGAAGAGATAAGAGAAGAACTCATTATAAAGCTGTAGTTCCTCAATTAGCAAAAGATGCAACATCAGGAGAAATGCATTTATACCACAGAGCTCACTGGCATGAAGGAAAACTATATTACAGAGGTAAAATAGTTATGGAAAAAGAAGTAGCTACTACTGAAGAAAACTAAGAGTCGTTTTTCATCGAAAAACACCCGTTTTAATACAGAAACCGCCCAATTTTTATAAAATTTGGCGGTTTTTTGTTGTTTTTTGTGTTTTTTTGGTATCTTTGACGGCAAATCAAATATCAAATTTATGGACATTAAAGACATACAGAATCTTATTAAGTTTGTATCTAAAGCTGAGGTTTCAGAAGTAAAATATAAAACTAAAGATTTCGAAATTACTATTAAAACTCCGCTTGGAGGTAATGAAGTAAGCTATGTTGCTCAGCCTGCAATGTATCAGCAAGCTCCACAACAGGTGGCTCCGGGACATGCTCCGGCTTCGGTTTCTGCATCTCCGGAAAAAACAGAAGCAGCTTCTGACGATAGTAAATATGTAACTATTAAATCTCCAATGATCGGAACTTTCTACAGAAAACCATCTCCTGACAAAGATGTTTTCATCAACGTAGGTGACGAAGTTTCAAACGGAAAAGTAGTTTGTGTAATCGAAGCAATGAAGCTATTCAACCAAATCGAATCTGAAGTAAGCGGTAAAATCGTTAAGATTTTAGTGGACGATGCTACTCCGGTTGAATACGACCAACCATTATTCTTAGTAGATCCATCTTAATTAGAAGTTAGATGTTAGACATTAGATGTTAGATTAAATTCTACATTAAAATAACATTATCTAATTTTCAAATTATCTAATTTTCAAATTGAAGAAGATGTTCAAAAAAATATTAATTGCCAATCGTGGCGAAATTGCAATGCGTATTTTACGTACTTGTAAAGAAATGGGAATCAAAACCGTTGCGGTATATTCTACTGCCGACAAAGACAGTCTTCACGTAAGATTTGCTGACGAGGCTGTTTGTATTGGTCCTGCAATGAGTAAAGATTCCTATCTTAAAATCCCTAATATTATTGCTGCTGCAGAGATTACCAATGCAGATGCAATTCACCCAGGGTATGGTTTCTTATCTGAAAATGCTAATTTCTCAAGAATCTGCCAGAAAAACGGTATCAAATTTATTGGTGCAAGTCCTGAGCAAATCGAAAGAATGGGAGACAAAGCAAACGCTAAAGCAACCATGAAAGCTGCAAACGTACCTTGTGTACCAGGTTCTGAAGGTTTAATTGAATCTTATGAGCACGCAGTAAAAACAGCAGAAGAAACAGGTTATCCCGTAATGATCAAAGCTACCGCAGGTGGTGGAGGTAAAGGGATGAGAGCTGTTTGGAAAGCTGAAGATCTTAAAGAACATTGGGAGTCTGCAATTCAGGAAGCTGTTGCAGCCTTCGGAAACGGAGGTATGTACATGGAAAAACTGATTGAAGAGCCAAGACATATCGAGATTCAGGTTGCAGGTGACCAATTTGGTAAAGCTTGTCACCTTTCTGAAAGAGACTGTTCTGTACAAAGAAGAAATCAGAAATTAACTGAAGAAACTCCTTCTCCATTCATGACTGACGAACTTCGTGAGAAAATGGGTGAAGCAGCGGTAAAAGCAGCTGAATTTATCGGGTACGAAGGTGTAGGTACCATCGAATTCCTTGTAGACAAACACAGAAATTTCTATTTCATGGAAATGAATACGAGAATTCAGGTTGAGCACCCGATTACTGAGCAGGTAATAGATTATGATTTGATCAGAGAACAAATTCTTCTGGCAGCAGGAACTCCTATTTCAGGAATCAACCATTATCCAAAATTACATTCTATTGAGTGTAGAATCAATGCGGAAGATCCTTATGCTGATTTCAGACCTTCACCGGGGAAAATCACTGGATTAAACATTCCTGGCGGACACGGGATCAGAGTTGACACTCATGTATATTCAGGATACACGATTCCTTCGAACTATGATTCTATGATTGCAAAACTTATTACAACGGCTCAAACCCGTGAAGAAGCAATTGCAAAAATGAAACGTGCTTTAGAGGAGTTTTATATTGAAGGAGTAAAAACTACGATTCCTTTCCACAGACAATTAATGGAAGATGAAGATTATCTTTCAGGTAACTATACTACAAAATTCATGGAGAGTTTTGTAATGGATAAAAAATATGATAATCACTAAGATTATTTTAAAATACATATTTAAAACCGCTTCACTTGAGGCGGTTTTTTTATGTAAAATGACTTTTATCATAAAGTAAATTTTCCCGATCTAATGATTTAATTATATTTTAGAGAAATATTTATTATATGAAAAAACTTTTCTTTTTATCATTATCTACAATGATGATGATGTCTGTCATATCTTGTTCAACAGAAACAAATGACGAATTACCAAATGAAAAAACGATAGAAAATGTTGAACACTGGGATCACATTCAGCTTACAATTACAGATTCGTCAAAGCAACTTGGAAAATACAATGCATTAGGTTATGGTTATAATGTTTTAGGTGAATATGCAAACGAAAGCTCTACAACATTAAAAATAATCGATACAGATAAATTTAAAGCAGAACATCACCAGCGTTTATCTGAAGAGGATGTATTGTCTAATGAATATACCGAAAACTATGGAGAAGATGCAGCTGCTTATTTACAAATGATTTCAAAAAAAGTTTCAGCCACTCAGCAATTTAAGGTATATGGCAAAACCATCCCGTTTTCATCAGCTATTTTAAGTAGCAAAAAATATGATCCACATTTCATTTATGGAAATTACAGTCATATCATAAAACAAAAAAGATTTAGATTGAATGAGAGTCATGAACTTTTGAGCAATTATTTAACTGCAAATTTCTCAAAAGATCTTGAGGAAAAAACAGCTGAGCAAATTGTTAAAAAATATGGCACTCATGTGGCAGTAGATATATACACAGGGTCTATTATTGATATGATCTTCCAAGCCAAAACAACCAATCCTGACCGTGCAAGCGCAGCAAGAATTGGAATAAAAACTATTGTTGGTACAGATAACGAAATTGATACTCAAGCGGCTTCAAAAAATTACGAAAAAAAATTATTTTACAAAACAAGAGGAGGAGATAAATCATTGGCTATGGCGGGAATTTTTAATCTCAAAAAAATGACCCCAACCATTAATTTTTATAATTGGCAAAGCACCTCTACAACAGAAAATGCTGTGCTAGTAGATTTCGGTGATAACGGATTAATATTTTTATATGATCTAGTTAAAGATCCCTCTAAGAAAGCTGAACTAAAGTTGTATATTGACCAATATATAAATGAAAATCAAGTTGTTCTAGAATCTTAAATCTATTTTATCATCAAAATTATTTATAGATCCGTCAGTAAAATGGCGGATCATTTTAATGCAAAACATTTAAATTTAATTTCTAAAAGATATAAAAACTGCAAGTCATAATGAGTTTGAGCAATATCTTCTAAATGATTATTTCATATCAACAATACATACTTGAATATACCTAATATTCAGCATCATTATTCTGTTGAACCATCTTATTTATTATACTTAAATTTGTAAAAAAGGAAAAAGATATGTCAACAGCAGAACAAACAAAAAACTCACAATATTTCATAGAATTAGAAGAAAAACACGGTGCTCACAATTATCATCCGCTTCCAGTGGTTTTAGATAAAGGAGAAGGTGTTTTTGTTTGGGATGTTGAAGGTAAAAGATATTACGATTTCCTTTCCGCTTATTCGGCTGTCAACCAAGGACATTCTCATCCAAAAATTGTTGATGCTTTAGTTAATCAGGCTAAAAAGCTAGCTTTAACTTCAAGAGCTTTTTACAATTCAAATTTAGGAGAATACGAGAAAAAAATCACTACACTTTTCGGATTTGATAAGGTTTTACCAATGAATTCCGGAGCTGAAGCTGTGGAAACTGCAGTAAAATTAGCCAGAAAATGGAGCTATGAAGTAAAAGGAATTTCAGAAAATGCAGCAAAAATTGTAGTTTGTGAAAATAATTTCCATGGAAGAACGACAACAATTGTTTCTTTCTCAAACGATCCTGATGCCAATAAAAACTATGGTCCTTTCACACCTGGATTTGTGAAAATTCCTTATAATGACCTTTCAGCTTTAGAAGAAGTTCTAAAAAATGATGCGCAAAATATTGCTGCATTTTTGGTTGAACCCATTCAAGGTGAAGCAGGAGTTTACGTTCCGGATGAAAATTTCTTGAAAAATGCTTTAGAATTATGCAAAAAATACAACGTTCTTTTCATTGCAGACGAAGTACAGACAGGAGTTGCAAGAACAGGTAAGCTGATTGCATGTCATCACGAAGATGTGCAACCCGATATTTTAATTTTAGGAAAAGCACTTTCCGGTGGAATGTATCCCGTGTCAGCGGTTTTGGCGAATGACGAGATTATGAATGTAATCAAGCCAGGTCAGCACGGTTCTACTTTTGGAGGAAATCCTATCGCATGTGCCGTTGCAATTGCTGCACTGGATGTAGTAGAAGAAGAAAAACTTTCTGAAAGAGCTGAAGAATTAGGAAAGTTATTCAGAAGTGAAATTGAAAAGCTTATCGAGAAATCAGATTTGATTACCAAAGTAAGAGGAAAAGGTTTGCTTAATGCAATCTTAATCAATGATACACCTGAAAGTTCTACGGCATGGAATCTTTGTTTACAATTAAAAGAAAACGGTCTTTTAGCTAAACCAACCCACGGAAACATTATCAGGCTGGCACCGCCATTGGTAATCACAGAAGAGCAATTATTAGACTGTGTGAAGATTATCGAAAAGACAATCTTAGAATTCAAAAAATAAAATCAAAATATTTTCATACTAATAACACTCTAAATCAGAGTGTTATTTTTTTATTTAGGAAATAGAACAAACGATTGTTTAACTATTAGGCTTTTTTTTCATCTAATATTAGTTAAAATACAGATGTTATGGAAAATCCGAAAATAAGTGCTTTATTAATTGTCTTTAATGAAGAAAAAAATATTGAAGAGGCTCTCAAATCGGTCGAATTTGCTGACGAGATTATTGTTTTAGATTCTTTTAGTACAGATAAAACTGTTGATATTATAAAAAATAATTATCCAAACATAAAGCTTTATCAAAACAAATTTGAAGATTTCACCAAGCAGCGTAATCTCTGCATTTCATATGCAAAAAATGACTGGATTTTGTTTTTAGATGCAGACGAGAGAATTACTCCGGAATTGAAAAATGAAATTCTAAAAGAAATTAAAAAACCGGTCACCAGAAAAGCATATTTCTTTAAGAGGAAATTCTTTTTTATGGGTGAAAAAGTAAATTATTCTGGAACACAAAATGATAAAAACATTCGTTTATTCAAAAAAGAAGTGGCTCATTATGACGAAAACAAAAGAGTTCATGAAGGATTAAGCAATCTTGACAATCCTGGAACTTTACAAAATTATCTTCTTCATTTTTCTTTTGATTCTTATGAAGCTTATTACAAAAAAGTAATTCATTACTCAAAACTCAAAGCAAAAGATTTACATGAAAAAGGAATTCCATATCAATTGATAAAACAATTATCAAAAAGTGCCTTCAGCTTCTTCAAAATGTATATTTTAAAACTTGGGATCTTAGATGGTAGAAAAGGCTTAACACTCTCCTACTTAAGTGCTTTAAGCTCTTTTAAAACTTATGAATTTTTAAAAGAAAAATATTCATAATAATTTATTTTTATCAAATATAGAATTCTGAAAATAAACTGTATTTTTGCAGCAGTAAGTCACTAATTTATGAAGCTTTCTGTAGCAATAATTACTTTTAACGAAGAAAGGATAATTGAAAAAAACCTGAATGCTGTTCACGACTTAGCCGACGAAATTATTATTGTCGACAGTTTCTCTATAGACAGTACAAAAGAAATTTGTCTAAAATTTCCCAAAGTGAAATTTATTAAGCAGAAATTCTTAGGCTTTGGCAAACAAAAAAATTTAGCGATTGAACAATGTCAATCAGAATGGATTTTATTTTTAGATTCTGATGAAATTCCTAACGAAGAACTCATCGATTCCATTCGAAGAATCGTTTCTGAACCAAAATCGCCTTTTAATGTTTACGATGTAGAATTCAACAATATTTTTTTGGGTGAAACATTGAAATACGGAGGTTGGGGAAATATAAAAAGAGAAAGACTCTTCAAAAAAGGTCACGGAAAATACTCTGAAGACATTGTACATGAAGCCTTTGTGACAACAGAAACAAAAGGCAAACTACAAGGAAAAATAAATCATTACACATACAAAGACATTTATCATCACATCGAAAAATCTAATAAATACACTTCGATGATGGCAGAAAAGATGTATAAAAATGGTAAAAAATCGAATATTTTTAAAATTCTTTTTAAGCCTTTGTTTCAATTTTTCAAATCATATTTTTTACGTTTAGGCTTTCTTGACGGTTTAGTTGGTTATTATGCAGCGGCAACAGCGGCTTTTTATACCTTTCTTAAATATAAAAAACTTCACGAAATCTATAAATTCAAATAGATATTATGATTTCGGTTCTTAAACGAATTTTAGGCTTTTCAAAAAAAGAAAGCATTCGCATCTTAATGTATCATCAGGTTTTACCACAATCAATTGCTTATAAAAATGATCTGATTGTAACTGTAGAAAATCTTGAAGAGCAACTTACTTACATCAAAAACAATTTCACAACAGTATTTTTCAAGAATTTGGAAGCCTCAAAATCGGTTGAAAACAAAATCATATTAACCTTTGATGACGGGTATCACAATAATTTGCAATATCTCATGCCGTTGCTCGAAAAACACCAATTGAAAGCGACAATTTTCATTCCTACAGAGCTTATTCAGAATAATATAAATGGAAAAGAAAGGGTATACATGAATTTTGATGAGATAAGATCTTTAAATTCAAAATTAATTGAAATAGCTCTACACAGTCATTCACATCGGAATTTTTCTCAATTAACACTACAAGAAGCCGAAACCGATCTTTTAAAAAATATTGAAATTTTAGAACAGAGTAGAATCAATTTTACAAAAGTTCTGGCATATCCTTACGGGAAATTTCCGAAAGAAAAAGAGCGTAGAAAAGAATTCTTTGAAATGCTCGAAAAAATCGGGATTACTTCTGCCATGAGAATTGGCAATAACATTGCAGCTTACCCATTTAAAAACAGATTTGAGGTTAACCGTATCGACATCAAATATGGAGACACTTTAAAAACTTTTAAAAGGAAACTTAAATTTGGTAAAACGAAACTTTAATTTAAAAGCCTTTCATACAACTTTTCGTAAGATTCAGCCATTTGTTTATAACTAAATTGCGAGGCTTTTTCTTTCAATTTTGCTTGATAATTTTCCTGATCAGCATAAAATTTTTCAATTCCTTCATTATATGTTTTTCGCATCGAGTCACCAGAAAAGTTATTAAAGTAAAAAGCCAAGTCACCACCAATTTCCGGAAGGCTGGTTAAATTGCTTAGAAAAATAGGCTTCCCAAAATACATGGCTTCAACCGGAGGAATCCCAAAACCTTCCGCCAATGAAGGATGACAATAAGATTCGCAATGTTGAAGCAAAAAGTACTTTTCGTTATTTTCAACATTTTCTAAAATATGAACTCTTTTTTCAAAACCTAGACTTTTAACTTTCTCTAGGAAACTCTCTTTATAAGCTGATTTAGCAGACGAAGTTATCAGAACCAAATCTCGATCATTATCTTTGAGAAGTTCTAATAAAACTTCCTGATTTTTTTTAGGAAAAAGCACGCCGATATTGAGTAAAAATTTTCGGTCGATAAATTCATATTTTTTTTCAGAACTAAATTTTTCGTTTTTGGGAAAAATCAGCCCGTTGTAAATAACTTCTACTTCAACGTCATTTTTCAAGGAAAATAAATGTTTATTTTTAAGGAAATCATTTTTTACAAACTCCGAAATACAAACAATAGCATCCGCATTTCCTATATTTTTCTGAACTAATTTTTTAGATTTTTCAATTTTTCTGGCAGAACTTTTATCATGCAGAAAGTTCAAATCGTGTAGCGTCACTACTTTTTTCTGGTTTGATTTTTTAGAATGAAAATAATCTGACAATTGATGCGTTACATGTATTAAGGAAAAAGACGAAGTATTTACTTTAATTTTTTTATGCCAAAATTTCCAGTTAATGATCTTAAAATCAGATTGTATTGCCGGAATATTCGTTGCCGGACCATAAAAGGTGTAATTGAAATGGCACAATTTTTCGTCTAAACCCTTGATTAAGGAAATACAGACATTTGCAATTCCCGATCTTGGGTATTTGAGTCGCTCAACATCGATGAGAATATTTTTTTTCATGAAAAAAGTGGGCATTTCCTCAAAAATAGAAATTTAAATTTTAAAATCTTTACTTTTGTTTTATGAAAATTTGTTTAATCAGTTTTGATTTTTGGCATTATGATGAACATATCGTAAATAAACTAAAAGAAAAAGGTGTAGAAGCTTACCATATCAATATTGGAGCCTTTACACACAAAAATTTTGGCGCAAGGGTAAAGAATGCGATGAGCAAAGTTTTTATCGGCAAAAATCTGAAACACGAGAAAAGACAAAATTTTATCATCGATTCTCTTAAAAATATAGGAAAACAGGATCAAATTCTGGTCATTAACCCTGAAAGCATAGAAGAGCATGTGCATGAAGTGATCAGAAAATACGCAGATCGAAATATTGCATATTTATACGACAGCATGTCGAGAAATCCGGCTCAGCATATTTTACATTTTTTTGATACCGTTTTTTCTTTTGATGATGAAGATGTGAAAGAACATGGGTTTAAAAAAATAACCAACTATAATTATCTTAAATATTGCCCTAAAGAGGAGCAAAACCCGCATCTTGATCTTTTTTACATTACCTCTTACGATACGCAGAGATTACAGAAACTCAATTTCTTAATTAATAAGATTAATGATCTAAATATCAATTTTAAAACAATTGTAGCCGGTAAGAAAAGTTGGAAAAATAAAATCACACAAATTGTTGACTCGAAAAATATTAATATCATTAAATTCAGAACCAAAAACATTCCTCAACAATCATTACCTAAATTATATAAAAATACAAAAGTAATTCTTGATCTTCAACGAGATAATCAGATGGGGCTAAGTTTCCGTATATTTGAAGCAATGGCTTTAGAAAAAAAGTTTATCACAGATAATCAAACGATTAAAAATTACGATTTTTATAATCCTGAAAATATTTTGATTCTCAATGATGATTTCAGTAATATTGAAAAGTCATTTTTTGAAACTGAATATCAAAAAGTTCCAGACGAAGTTTATCATAAATACACTTTGGACAATTGGGTGAATACTGTTTTTAATCTGAGCTAAATGACAAAAATTTCTGTTGCACTTTGTACTTATAACGGTGAAAATTTTATCCGTGAGCAGATTGATTCTATTCTTGACCAGTCATTGAAAGTAGATGAAATTGTAGTCTGCGACGACGGCTCAACAGATCAAACCAAAAACATTTTAGCTGAATACGAACAGAAGTTTCCAAATATTTTCAAAATTCATCTTAATAAAAAAAATTTGCGAAGTGTAAAAAACTTTGAAAAAGCGATCTCAATTTGTACCGGCGAAATTATATTTTTGAGCGATCAGGATGATGTTTGGGGAAAAGATAAGGTGAAAATTTTCGCTAATTTTTTCGAAAATAATAAAAACATCGATGTTGTATGCTCAAACGGATTTATTATTGATGAAAACAGTGTACAAAAAAAACATTATACAGTTTGGGACGTTCCAAAATTTTTAAGCGAAAATAAAAAAGAAATCAATTATTTTAAAATTTTTGCAACCATCGGAAATTTTGCAACAGGTGCGTCAATGGCAATCAGAAAATCATTTACTAATCAGGTTTTGCCTTTTCCAACTGTTGAAGGTTTACATCACGACGAGTGGATTGCATTGGTTTCTGCCGAACAAAAAAAGTTTGCCTTTTTAAATGAAAAACTCTTTTCCTACCGTATTCACAGCGAACAACAAGTTGGAGGAATTTGCTATTCTAAAGATGAGGCTTCTAAAAAGAAACTTATCAGCCGTTTTGATTATGATAAAAAGATTGAAATATTCAGAGATTTTAAAATAAAATTGAGAACACTTAATGATAAAGAAAGAAAGTTTTCGGCTTATCTTGAAAAAGATTTTAATGAAGATGCAAAAAGATTTTTGAAAGAAGTGCAGGATGAAAAAAACGCTTTATACCAAAAATTAAAATCTGAACATTTTATTCTTTTCCTATTCTTTAAATATTTTTACCGATGAACAGAATCCTCATCATTATGCATAACTATGCAGGAATTTCAGACCTCATCAAAAAAAACCTGGAATATCTGAATTATAACAATGTAGATTTTTTACTGTATTCTGATGAGAAATTCAGATATAAAAACTGGCGGGAGCAACTTAATAATATTTACCGAAAAACAGTTTTAGGAGACAAAAAGTATAAAGAAATTCTGAGGAAAGCCTTTATAGAAAATACTTTGAGAAAAAAGGCTAAAAGATTGCCCGAATATGAAACGATTTTGGTGATGACAACAGATTTTTTTTCGGAAGAGTTTTTGAGCATCATCAGAACCAAAACTAAAAAACTAGTCGGAAATCATTGGGACGGACTCAGCAGAACGCCAGATGTTTATCCCAAACTAAAATTCTTTGACAAGTTTTTCGTATTTGATAAAAACGATGTTGATGAAAAGAAAAATATCTTCTTCCTCACCAATTTCTTTTTTAATTTTGAGGAAAATAAAACTCAACCAATCATTAAAAATGATGTTTTCTATATCGGAACGTATGTGGAAGAGCGATTTAAAACATTAAAAGAGTTTTCAGCAATTTTAAGTCTGAAAAAAATCAGTCAAAAAATACTTCTTTTCAGTTGGGACAAAAGAGAACCTGAAGGAGAAATCAATTTCACCAATCAATTTCTAACGTACGATGAGAATATGAGCTGGGTTAAAAGTTCAAAAGCACTTTTAGATTTAAAATTAAAAGAGCATAATGGATTGTCTTTCCGGTTTTTTGAAGCGTTGAAATACGAAAAGAAATTAATTACCGATAACCCGGATGTGAAAAATTACGATTTTTACAGACAAGAAAATATATTCATCATCGGTGAAGATTCTGAAGAAAATCTGAATAATTTTATTGAAGATCCTTATCAGGAAATTCCTGCAGAAATCAAAAACAAATATAGTTTTGAAAGCTGGTTTAAAACACTTATTTCTTAAGACATGAACGAAAAAATCTCTATCATTATTCCTTATTACAAAGGTGAAAACTATATTCATGAAACTCTGCAAAGTGTTTATGATCAAACGTATCAGGATTTTGAAGTTATTATTGTAAATGATGGTTCCGAAAGATCTGCTTTAGATTTAATTGAAAAAAATATCGATTTCAAAAATTTAAAAATCATTCATCAGGACAATCAAGGCCAATCTTCTGCCCGAAATAACGGTGTAAAATCGGCTACAGGAAAATATATTCTTTTTTTGGATTGTGATGATCTTATCGACAAAAAATTTTTAGATAAAACACATCAGATTCTTTCAAAAGACAATCAAACAAGAATCTGCTACACCAAAGGAAAATTCTTCGAAAAAACAGACAAAGAATGGGTTCTTCAGCCTTTCAACACCTTTGATTTCTTAATTGAAAACTGTATTCCGATTACCGCTCTTATTTACAAAGAAGATTTTGAAAAAGTGGGTGGTTTTGATACTCAATTAAACTATTACGAAGATTGGGATTTCTGGATTTCTTTAGTTGAAATTGGTGCAAAAGTTCACAAAATTGATGAGTTTTTATTCTTTTACAGAATCAGAAATACCACAGATTCGCTTACCAATACAAGCATTGATAACAGTTCGAGGCTTTCTGATAATTTCTTTGAAATTTATAAGAAACATTATATTTTTTACAAACAAAAAGGGCTTGATTTTCACAGCATTATGAGCTTAATTCGTGAGAATAAAAAGTATAAAGCCAAATATTATGATGAATGGTACAGAAAATTGATTTACAAATTTTTTAAGCCTAAAAAATATCAGAAAATTTATAAAAATTAATTTCTGAACCCTAAATACTGAAGCATATTTTTAATATTCTGCTCTTGAGTTTCTATAGAAAATTTTGAAAGCGGTAAAAGACTGTTTTCGTGCAACGTCTGCCAAAGATTTTCATTATCGTATAACTCAAGAATTTTATCTGCAAAGTTTTGAGGATTTTCATCTGAAATTAACGCCGTTTTTGCATTTTCTAAGCTCATTCCTTCTGCACCAATTCCGGTAGTAATTACAGGTAATTTGAATTCTAAAGCCTGTCCGATTTTTCCTTTTACTCCGGCTCCGTAACGAAGTGGTGCAACAAAAACTCTGGAATTTTCAAACCAAAAATCTACGGTTTCCTGATATCCTAAAATCTGAAAGCGATCAGAATGATATTTTTCTTTCAAATCAGCAGGAAAATCTGGTCCCAAAATAAAGATTTTAATCTGATTATTTTTTGCCCAAACTAAAGGTAGAATCTGATCATGTAAAAACTTCACAGCATCAATATTTGGCAAATGATTGTAACCGCCAATGAAAAGCAAACCTTCTCTTTCAGAAAAACTCAAAGGAATATTTTCTACAGGTTTGTGAATATTACTCACCGTGAAAATTTTATCTTTTTTGACTCCGTTTTCAGAAACTGTATTTTTTTCTTCATCGCTTATAGAAATCACCGCATCTGAGATATTCATTCCCGCATATTCTTTTTCTTTGAAGAAACTTATTTCCCGTTCTCTTTCTTTGGTGACCACATCAATATAATTATTTTCGCGCTCCAATCTCAGATAATGAAGATCAACCATATCGTAAATGATTTTTTGTCCGCTTATCTTATCCTTAATTAGATTGTACCAATGATTAAATCCTAAAGGTCTGAAAATCCAGATCACATCGACGTACGACAAAGCATCCACAACCTGGTTTTCTACTTTTACAATCTTATTTTGAGCATTTACATAATCTTTGCAAATCTCAACTCCTGCGTTTTGAAAATAAGTGATATAATCGGAATCTTTAGTTTCATCAAAATGTTTAACTGCTAAAACAATATGATGTCCGTTTCTCTGAAGGATTTTTATAATTTCCATAAACCTCCTTGATCCGGAATCCTGATCTGGTTTTGGCATATTTTCTTCCAGAAAAAGAAAATTTGGAGTTTTGTAATGAGCATTATAATTGATTTTCTCGCTCTTTACATATTTTTTATTGGTAAAATAAGAATTCCAATGATCACCCAAAACTTTTCGATCAGTATTATTTTCCGCTTTAAAAGAATTATTAAAGCAAACAACTTCTGAAAGTGGATGATAATAGATGTCTTTATTTTCTTCTTTTTCCAGCTTCAAACAAAAATCAGCTTCTGCAAAATAGGGCGAAGAAAAAGTTTCGTTCAGTAGATTTAAATCTCCGTTTTCTTTGGTTTTCCTGAACAATAAACTTCCAGCGCAAAAATCTACTTTTCTTAAAAAATTAAATTGAGGAGCATCAATTGCTTCAGATTTACCAAATTCAACAATTTCAGAATTTTCACAAACCAAATTTCCTGCCTCGATTATAGTATTGTCGGTAGAAATCATTTTAGAACCAACTGAACCTACATTTTCTTTGATATTAAAAACTTCTATCAAACTTGACAAATAATTTTCCTGAACCAAAACATGAGATTCTAAAAGATAAATAAATTTCCCTTTTGCTTTTTCAATGGCAAGATTTACAGTTTGAGTTAAACCAATACTTTCTTCATGTCCGATTATAATTATTCCCTTTATTTTTTCTAAATAGTTCTGGGTTTCATCGTTACTTTTACTATTAATAACAATAATTTCTTTGAGAATATTTCGGTCAAATTTTTCAATATAATAAAGACAATTGAGCAACAGTTTCACATCATTTACATTATGAATAATAATTGAAACTTCAGAGTTTGCATCTTTGGAAAAATTAAATGGGTGACTTTTAAAAAAATCAAGATTAAGAAGATTGATGGTTAACTTTCTTCTATTTTTGATGAATTGATAATCTTTGATTTTATTTTTAAAAAATCTTTTAATTCCCATTTTAAATTTATTATTTTGTCTAAGCTTTTGCGAAAACGAATTTAAGCATTTATTTCCTCAACTTTCAAAAGACGCTCATTCTAAACAAAAATCATTAATGAATTTTTCTAATAAGAACTTATTATTTTTCTTTCCCGAAAGTCCTTTCTCCAAAAGAGCCGGAAATGTTTTGCGTACGAACACCAATCTGAAACAATTGAAGTCTTTAGGCTTGAATATTGACCTTGTAGGAGTAGAAGATTATTACAACAGTTTTGGAGATTCTCCTCAAGACATTGATTCTGCAATTATTAATGACGTTTTTGTTCTAAAAACCCAACCGCCAAAGAAAAAACTGACTTTAGAATATTGGAAATATAAAATTCAGAAAAAATTCACCAAAGAAAATTCCAATCAATACCTTACTCAATATCTGAAAGATAATTTCACTGCTCTTCTTGCTCAGAAAAAGTACGATTATATTTTTATCAATTATGAATTCTGGACAGATCTCATCCGGGATCAGGATTTAAAAGGAGCAAAAACAATTGTTGACACTCACGACTGGATTACGTTGAATGAATTTTACAACAATAAAAACCTAGATTTGGGCAAAAGATTTGGTGAAGAAATCTACAATCTTTCGCTTTATGATAAGGTCGTTACCATTTCGCAGGATGAGTATTTTATTTTCAAAAGTTTTTTGGGAGATAATGTGATTAATATTCCGCCAAGTTTTCCTGAAAATTTTGAAGACACAAACACCGAAAAAAAATATGATCTTATCTTTGTTGGCAGCGACAATCCTTTTAATATATTATCGATTAACTGGTTTATCGAAAAAGTCTTGCCTCTTCTTCCTAAAGAAATAAAAATTTGTATTATTGGAAGAATCTGTAAATACGTTCCGGATCATGAAAACATTGAAAAAGTCTTTTTTGCAGACGATTTAAACATTTATTATCATGCAAGCAAAATTGCAATTTGCCCAATGCTGAAAGGAACCGGTATTAAAATAAAAGTAGTGGAAGCAATGTCTTACGGATTACCCGTTGTTGGAACCGAAAAAGCAGTGGACGGTTTTTCAGACAAAAAAAATAACGGCTGTTTGGTAAGTGATGATGAAAAAGAATTTGCTGATATTATCAAAAGTCTTTTAAACAATTCATCAGATTACAAGAAACAAAAAGATGAAGCCATTCTTTTTTTCAAGAATAATTTCTCTGAAAAAAAATCGGTTGAGCTTTGGGAAAAAACCTTAAATTTTTAATGACATTATGCAATCACTTATTTTATTCATTAAAACATATAAACCCGATTTCGAAAGGGTACAAAAACTTCTTACGTCTATAGAAAAGTACAATAAAGAGAATATTCCGGTCGTTATATCTGTGAACGATAATGATTTTGAGTTTTTCAAAAATAATATTGCAAATTATAACGTTATTAGAGATTCAGATATCATTGAAGCCGATAGTTCGGATGGATGGAGATACCAGCAAATCATAAAAGCGCACGTTTACAAACTTAATCTCTGTAAAAATTATTTGTGTATTGATTCTGATTCAGAATTTATCCGTGATTTTTATTATTTGGACTTTCTATATGATGAAAATACGCCTTACACGATAATGCATGAATCTAAACCATTTTTGGAAACGATGGAAAATATTGGTTTAGATTCTGAAAACATTTTCTTTAAGGAAGCATTACGAGCGACTCGTCCTCTGTTTGGAAACAAAGGTAAAGAGTGGGATTACGGCCCGTCTCCATACCTTTGGAGCTGTAAAGTTTGGGAACACTTTGTAGAAGTTTATTTAAAAAATGAAAACAAAACTTTTTTAGATTTCTTCCAGGAAATAGACAAAGTTACCCCACCATCGGAATGTGTGATATATGGTGAATACCTTCTTAAAACCAGACTTATAGATCTGTATCCTATAGAAGGTTTTTTTAAAGTATATCATTATGAAAAGCAATATCAAATTGAAAAAAAATTCCATGATATTGAAAAATTTAAAAAAGTGTATTTAGGGATTATCTTCCAAAGTAATTGGCAGATAAAAAAGAAAAAATTCTTATTATTTAAATGAAAATATCAATAGTAACAGCATATTACAACCGAAAAAAACTCTTTGACACTACTCTATTAAGTATTTCAAAACAAATTGAAAATCACAAATTAGACATTGAAGTAATTGCTGTAGATGACGGTAGTGATGAAGACGAAAGACTAGAAGAACTTGCAAACAGGTATCCGTTTTTAAAAATAATCCGATTAGAAAAAAAAGACAAGTGGTATTCTAATTCTTGCATCCCATTTAATATCGGATTCAAAGAAGCAAAAGGAGATATTATTATACTACAAAACCCTGAATGTACTCATTATGGAGACATTTTAAAGTATACCTTAGCAAATATCACTAATGAAAACTATATAAGTTTTGCCTGTTTCTCTCTTGGTATAGACAGCACAGATAATATTGAAGTTTTTTTGAATGATTCAGAAAAAATGAATGCTCTTATGCAAAAAAATAGTGTAGGATATATTGGTGACGGACTAGATTGCTGGTACAATCATCCTTTTATAAATCCCAAAGGATATCATTTCTGCGCTGCAATTACAAAGGAAAACCTGCACGATCTGGGAGGATTTGATGAAAGGTTTGCGAAAGGTATAGCGTTTGATGATAACGAATTTTTATATAGAGTACGTTTAAAAGGTCTTGAAATACAAATTGTAGGAGATCCCATTGTGCTCCACCAAAATCATTACTCCAAAATATCTTATACCACAGATAAAAATCTTTTGGATGATGAGACCTATCAGGAAAGATTAAAATTAGCCGAAAGAAATCGCATCTTATTCGAATTGGTTACCAAATCTGAAAAACCCTGGCGAGCCAATTACTTTTTCGACGTTGAAAAGCATAAGGTTGAAAAAAAAATCTTAGAAAAAATAAAATCAGAAGTAAAGAAACTTTTTTAAGCTTCTTACGATAAAAATTTGAACAACAAAGCCAAAAATAAAACAAACATTTTATTTTTGGCTTTGTTTATTGATAGGAATTATTTAGAAAGACACGCATCTAATTTTTCCTTATTAAGCTGAAATTCTCTGTACTTAAACACGCCGGATTTATTGGCAATAATAGCTCCGAAATCAATTGTTTCATCATCTGTCTTCATCGGAAAAATACTAGATCTGTAGATATTCTGTTCAGCAAATGGTTTAGATAATACTTTAAAATTAAGCCCGTCTTTCGAAAATGCAAGATAAAGACTATCTGAAGTAAATTTTCTCACTTCACCTGCAGCGATGCATAAAAAATAATATCCATCTATATAAGTAGCTTGTATATGCCACGGAGCATATTCTGAATTTACTTTCGTCCAGGGCTTAGTAATGAAATTAACCACTTTACTTTGATGGAAATTTGAAAAATCTAATCCGTTTTTTGATGTTCTTCGAATAATATACGAAGGATCATCTCCCGGAAAATTTGCACTGATATTATTTTCTACCTCAAAACTTACATATTCTTGGCCATTGTAAACAATACTGGGCGACAGGATATGGTTATTTTTCGGTGAATAAGGAGGATTACTGGTGTAAACCGCTTCTAAAGGAGTCCAGGATATTCCGTTTGTAGAAGTTTGCCTTACGATAGTTCGCTGAGCATTATGTATTAATTTTTTTGAATTATTTGAGCTTTTAGCGCCTCTATTCTTCAATGCAGTTGCTTTTATAAAACATCCTCTGTAATATAACGAAAACTTACCGTTTTCAAACGTCCAATCCACATCCGACCAAAAACCATATTTAGCAGCATCTTTCTTTTCAGGGAAAATTTCATTCTTTGAAGGGGTTCTCTGTAACGGAGTTTTAACACCATTTGGACTGCTCCAGTTTATACCATCATTCGATACAACAATTGTCGGATTTTCATATCTTTCAGATTCACGAGTATTTCCCAATACCCCAAAAAAGGGAGTAAAGACCATCCAATATTTATATCCATTGAAACCATTAGGAAAATATTGTACATCAGGATGACAATATGCAAAACTAGGAGTATTAATATCTTTTATAAATGCAGCATCGTTTATTCCCGGATAATTCCCGTTGGCTGCTACATTAATATTGAGAGTTTCAATATCAGTAAGATAATTGACCAACCCACCATATTCTTTATTATTATCAGCAACGGCAGGAACATTTTCAGCAAACAAACTTTCTTCCTCTTGAGAACAACTTACAAAAAACATAAGCAAAAGCAACAAAGGCTTCAGCTTATCAATAGAGCGAGACATCTTTAGTTTAAAGTATTTTATGCTCTCTCATACTCATCATCCAGCCTCACAATATCATCTTCCCCAAAGTAAGTTCCCGTCTGTACTTCTATGAAGACAACTGGTTTTTCTGAAAGATTCATGATTCTGTGTTTAGCTCCCAAAGGGATAAAAATACTTTCACCGTAAGATAATTTTATTTCTTTATCATCCAAAATTATGGTAGCATCTCCTTCAATGATCGTCCACTGTTCCTGTCTTTTGTGGTGATACTGATATGACAGCTTTTGTCCCGGATTTACCTCAATTCTTTTCAGTTTATAATTGGGTTCGTCTGCCAATACGTAATATTTACCCCAAGGTCTTTCGCCGATTTCTAGCATAATTGATGAATTCTAAATTTATACAAATGTAAATATTAAGATTAAAAATCCCAATATAGAAAACATTAAACATCATTAAAACATTTAATTTTAAGTAAATTTGCAAAAATTTTATTTAAAATGGAGAAAGTAAGAGTCCGTTTTGCACCAAGTCCTACAGGACCTTTGCATTTGGGAGGCGTAAGAACCGCATTGTATGATTATCTTTTTGCTAAAAATCAGGGCGGCGAATTTGTATTGAGAATAGAAGACACCGATACTGCAAGATACGTTGAGGGCGCTGAAGAATACATTGAAGAAGCCTTGGAATGGTGCGGAATCATCCCCGATGAAAGCCCAAAAAAAGGCGGAAAATTTGCTCCATACAGACAATCTGAAAGAAGAGATATTTACGATAAATACACAGAGCAGATCCTAAAAACAGATTATGCTTATATCGCTTTCGACACTGCGGAAGAATTAGATGCAATCCGTGCTGAATATGAGGCTAAAGGTGATGTTTTCTCTTATGACAATAAAACCAGAAACCGCTTAAGAAACAGTCTTGCTCTTTCTGAAGAGGAAGTTCAAAAATTGTTGGATGCAAAAACACCTTACGTTGTAAGATTTAAAATGCCTGTTGACAGAACTTTAGGTTTGGTAGACATCATCAGAGGAAACTCTGCGGTAAATACAGATACTTTAGACGATAAAGTTTTGGTAAAAAACGACGGAATGCCTACTTACCATTTTGCTAATATTATCGATGATCACGAGATGGAAATTTCTCACGTTATTCGTGGTGAAGAATGGTTGCCATCTTTAGGTTTGCACACTTTATTATATGAAGCAATGGGTTGGGAAGCGCCTCAGTTCGCGCATCTTTCTTTGATTTTAAAACCTGATATTTCGACTTTAATCAATAAAGAAAACATTGATAGCATTACAAAATCTTTCACGGAAGAATTTGTAGCCAAAAACAATCAATTCTCTTTTGATGAATCGGCTACGATTATTAAATCTCTTTTCTCAGAAGTGAAAAGTCCAAGATTTAAATCTATGTTGAATGAAAATGATAAGGATAATGAAATCACTGCTTCTGTAAAACAATTTTTAAAGAAAGGACTTTCTGGAAAATTAAGCAAAAGAGACGGTGACAAATTCGGATTCCCGGTATTTCCATTAAACTTTACAGATCCTAAAACAGGAAATGTTTCAAAAGGTTATAGAGAAAGTGGTTATCTTCCTGAGGCATTTATTAATATGATTTCGCTTTTAGGCTGGTCTCCTGCTGACGATAAAGAAAATCTAACTTTGGAAGAAATGATTAAAGAATTTGATTTACATAAAGTTCATAAAGCCGGAGCTAGATTTAGTAAAGAGAAATCTGAATCACTGAATCATTATTATATCCAATTGAAATCTAATGAAGAATTATTAAATATTCTTAAAAATTCAGATTTAAATTTAAATATGGATGATGAAAAATTGTTAAAGATTATTCATCTGATGAAAGAAAGAGCAACGTTCCCGAAAGATATTTATGAAAACGGAAAGTTTTTCTTTGAAGCACCAACTTCTTACGATGAAAAAGCATCGAAAAAAGCTTGGAATGCTGAAACTTCAAATCTTTTGACAGAATTTGCTGAAAATTTAAATTCAATTGATGATTTCGTTTCTGAAAACATCAAACAGAACTTACACGATTTCGCTGAAAACAAAGGTTTAGGCATGGGTAAAGTAATGATGCCGCTTCGTTTAGCTTTGGTAGGAGAACTGAAAGGACCAGATGTTCCGGATATTTTGGAACTCATTGGAAAAGAGGAAAGTGTCGCCAGAATAAGCAATGCTGTAAATAATTTTAAATAGGTTTTCATAATTTTTCATACATTTGAAAGATTTAATTTACTTCAAGAATGGAATATTTAAGTTTCGAACTTCCTATAAAAGAGCTGATGGATCAATATCAAACATGTTCTTTGGTAGGAGAAGAAAGTGGTGTTGATGTAAAATTAGCATGCAGCCAGATCGAAGACAAGATCAGAGATACAAAAAAAGAGATCTACGGAAATCTTACACCTTGGCAAAGAGTACAGTTATCGCGTCACCCGGATCGCCCATATACTTTAGATTACATCAAAGGTATGGTAGATAAAGGAAGCTTTCTGGAGCTTCACGGTGACAGAAACTTTGCAGATGATCCTGCATTGATTGGTGGTTTGGCTACATTGGACGGTCAACGAATCATGATTTTGGGAACGCAAAAAGGGAGAACAACCAAAGAAAGACAATACAGAAGATTCGGAATGCCAAATCCTGAAGGATACAGAAAAGCTTTAAGACTAATGAAGCTTGCTGAAAAATTCAGAATTCCTGTGGTTACTTTAGTAGACACGCCGGGAGCTTATCCTGGTCTGGAAGCTGAAGAAAGAGGACAAGGTGAAGCGATTGCCAGAAATATTTTTGAAATGACGATGCTTAAAACTCCTATTTTCACTTACATTATTGGTGAAGGAGCAAGTGGCGGAGCATTGGGAATTGGTGTTGGTAACAAAGTGTATATGCTAGAAAACACTTGGTATACTGTAATTGCACCAGAAAGCTGTTCTTCAATCCTTTGGAGAAACTGGGATCACAAAGAAGATGCTGCAAATGCATTAAATCTTACTCCCGCAGATGCTTTGAGAGAAAAATTCATCGACGGAATTGTAGAAGAGCCACTTGGTGGAGCTCATTATGATCCTGAAGTTGCTTATTTAAATTTGAAAACTTCTATTTTACAGAATATTAAAGCTTTCTCAAAATTTACAGGTAAGGAACTTGAAACACACAGACAAGACAAATTTATTGCGATGGGGCAATTTAAAGGATAAAAAAAAGCGGTTAAGAATTTCTTAACCGCTTTTTTTATTTTCTATTCTCTATTCAGCAACATTCAACTGAATTTCAATATCTCTTGTTACTTTTTTGAGCGAAGAATATTTTGCATCACACACCATCGTTGTTAAAACATATTCACCTTTTTCAACCATTACAAAGTTTTGTCCGTTTGGCGGCACATCCAGGTTATAATATTTTTTACCGTTTATTTTTACAATAAGTCTGCACTTCGATTTATTTTTAATATTAATATACGCTTCATTATCGTTGGGATCATTATTGAAAAGATGAGTCAAGTAAGAAGCTGTTTTCTTGGCATCTTCGCTAGGTCCCGCTTTTTTATTCGAGCTTCCTACCGATGCATAATTCACCGTACGTGCAGGTGTTGTAGTTTTGGTATTGGAAGCTAAATCTTTATTTTTATTAAGCTCATTATTGCTTACAATTTTTTCAATTTTATTTTTGCTTAATGGTTTTATGGTAGGTTTTGCTTCTGCAGAATTATCGGCCATAATAATATCAATAAGTCTTCTTTTTAGCTTATCGTTTTTTTCATGTCCCGGATTTTGCTTAATAAACCCTGCTATAATTCTTGCTTCTGCGGTAGATTCTGCTTCTTCAATGGTGTAAATAATAACCGTTTCTTTTTCTGCAACGACTTTAGTTTTGGCTTTTTTCTTCTTTTGAGCAATGCCGAGGCTGAAAACGGAAAGGAATATGATTAGAAATAATTTTTTCATGTAAAATCTTTAAAAATTTATTAAATAAATACTATAACGTTAAAAGTCATTTTTTAGTTTATCATTAAAATCATTATCTTTGCACTGCTCAAAAATAAACTATTAAAGTTAATTACAATTTTAAATAAAAAAATAACAAATATTATGTCTTATTCACCAGCTGCTGCAGACGTAGCAAAATTAAGAAACCAAACAGGTGCAGGTATGATGGACTGCAAAAAAGCTTTAGTTGAAGCAGAAGGAGACTTCGAAAAAGCAGTTGATATCCTTAGAAAAAAAGGACAGAAAGTTGCTGCTAACAGAGCTGACAGAGATTCTTCTGAAGGTGCAGTAATCGCTAGAGTAAACGAAGATAACACATTGGGTGTTATTATTTCTTTAAACTGCGAAACTGACTTTGTTGCTAAAAACGAAGCGTTCATCGAGCTAGCTTACGAATTAGCTGAAATGGCTATTTTCGCTGCTACTAAAGAAGAATTATTGGCTACAGATTTCCACGGATTGACTGTTGCTGATAAATTGATCGAGCAAACTGGAGTTATCGGTGAGAAAATCGAGATCGGTGCATTCGAAAGAATTACAGGACCTTTCTTGGGAGCTTACATCCACGCTGGAAACAAAATCGCTGCAATCACTTCTCTTTCTGCAAAAGTAGACGGAGCTGACGAAGCTGCTAAATCTGTTTCTATGCAAGCTGCTGCTATGAACCCAATCGCTCTTGACGAAACTTCTGTTTCTCAGGAAACTATTGATAAAGAATTGGAAATCGAAAGACACAAACTTACTGAAGAAGGTAAGCCTGCAAACATTATCGATAACATCTTGAAAGGTAAAATGCAGAGATTCTACAAAGACAATACTTTGGTACACCAGGATTTCATCAAAGACAGCTCTATTTCAGTTGCTGATTACGTAAAATCTGTAAACGGAGATCTTAAGGTAACAGGATTTGTAAGAGTTAGCTTATAATAGCTTTTCAAATTTTAAAATATTAATCCCGATGAATTTTTCATCGGGATTTTTTTGTGCCTATATTTCACATTACAATATTAACAATATATGACGCTAATTTTAAGTTTTCAACATTTTACAGAATATTGAAGAAAGGTAAAAAAACTGCCGTAAAAATATGATTATTAATACCTATTTTTGTCGCCCCTTAAGCTTAAGAATGAAAAAATATTTACTAATTATCTGCACTTTTTTTTGTTTATTATTCAATGCTCAGCTAGATACAGAACATTGGTTTGCTCCGATGTCTGCAAAAGCGGGAACTGGTGGTCTTGAAGGATATTTATATCTATCAACTGATGTAGCAACACCTTTCCCGGTACAGATCTTCAACAACAACACCCTGTATACAACTGTTCAGGTAAGTAAAAACAATCCTGCGCAGGTAATTATTCCTAATAGTTTTTTAATTGCTTCATCACAAAACCAGTTGTTTGTACCGAATAACATGGGATTGAATGTAAAAGGTTCAAAAAAATTCTTTGCCAATTACAGATTTGCAATGCCAAATCATGCTGAAATTCTTACTTCAAAAGGAACTGCAGGTTTAGGGACAACATTTTTTGCGGGTGTAGCTCCTATTTCAGGATCTGAAGACCACATGAATGCAACCATCGGAGTTACGGCCACTGAAGACAACACTGTTGTTACAATTTCCGGTTACAATCCGAATATTACTTTTTCAGATGGCATATCTTCACCTACAAGAACTTTTACACTTAATAAAGGTAAATCTTACATTTTGGATGTTGTAAGCTCGTGGTCAAATGCAAATAAAATAGGATTAGTAGGCGCAAAGATTGTTGCAACAAAAGCAATTTCAGTCACTAACGGAAACTTTAATGCAGCTTATACTACTCAAAACCTTACCAACAATGATATTTTGATGGATCAGGCAGTTCCTGTAGATCGTTTAGGCAAAGATTTCGTTGTTGTAAAAGGAAACGGAACGGTAACTTCTCAAATGGAAACCGCTTTGATTATTGCTACGGAAAACAATACGCAAATTACATTTAACGGAAGCGGAGCTACAACGACTCTTAATGAAGGACAATATTACTTAGTTCCGAGTGGAATATATCAAAATCAGGGAAATGGTCATTACAACATGAGTATTTCTGCAACTAAAAATGTATATGTTTACCAACTACTTTCCGGAGCAACCAATGGAAATGAATATGCGTCCGGAGGAATGAATTTTATCCCGCCACTGAGCTGTTTTATGCCAAATAAAATTGATGAAATAGGATTTATCAACAGAATTGGAGGTCAAACCTTTGCTACAAGATTAAATATCATCACTCAAACCGGAGCAACGGTAACTTTAAACGGGAATAACATTGCAGCAGCAAATGGTCCTTATCCTGTTACCGGAAACCCAAATTGGGTAAGCTACTCTATTCAGAATGTTACAGGAAATGTAACGTTAAATTCTACAAAAGCAATGACGGCAGGAATTGCTGCAGGAAGTGGTGCCGTAGGTTACGGAGGATATTTTGCGGGGTTCTCATCGGTGCCGGCAATTACTAAAACAGGTGACTGCTACGCCGGAATTATTTTGCAGGTTGACAATAATTACGATTCTTACCAATGGTATTTAAATGGAGTTGCTATTTCCGGAGCAACTACTTTTTCCATTAATCCTGAATTGTACGGAGCAGGAGCTTATACTTGCTCAATCACTAAAAATAATTGCGAAACAAAATTGACTTCGGTATATAATTACACCGTTTGTCCACCAATCTCAACAACAACTTATACAATAGGATCTTGTAACACAAAAGTGATTTCTCCTGTATTTACCAGCTCTGCACAAACCATTGTTCCTTCATTAACTGCAATTATTTCTCAGCCAACTAACGGAACTGCAACAGTAAACTCAACCACAGGACAAATTACTTATACACCCAATGCGACGACTGTAAATACAACAGACCAGTTTATTTATTATATCCAGGGAAGTGGAAATCCTTTTGCTTTTGAATATTTTAAAATTATCATTAATACTGATGTTCTTCAGGTAAACAATGCATCATTAACAGCTTGCAGCAACATTACAGGAAATGGAACTTACGATCTGACAACAGCAAATATCTCTTCAAATACAGGAAATACCGTTACCTATTATACAAACCAAAATTTAACAGGTCAAATTGCTACACCTGCAACTTATACAGGACCTGCAGGAATTATTTATGCTAATGTAACCTCAGCATACGGATGCACAAAAACGGCACAAATTACATTAACTGTGAATGCATCACCGAACATTAACACTGCAAATTACAATGCTGTACTTTGTGATGATAATTTTGATGGAATTATCAATGTAAACTTCAACAACGTGAGTCCACAAATTGTAACCAACTCAGGGAATTTTACGATAAGATATTATTTAAATCAAACAGATGCCAACGCTGGAAACAACAACACGTTGCCTGTAAACTGGACTTACACCACAAATACTACCGTTTATGTAAGAGTAGACGGATCAAGCACTATTTGTCCTTCATCTTTCGGGCAAATCGATTTTAAAATCGCTAATAAAATCACATTATTGACTTCAAATGTTACCACTGATGTTTGTGATAACGACTTAAACGGTTCAGAAAATGTCAACCTTAATGATTATAAAAACCAGTTTACTACAGATCCTTCTGTAACACTTACGTTTCATTCTACATTAGCAGATGCTCAATCAGGAAACAATACAATAGCTGCCAACCAAATAATTACTGCACCTGCAACATTTTATATCAGATTCATAAGTGGTAACGGATGTCCAAATACTGCAACTTTGAAGATCAGTTTAAGGTCTCCAAAAAAATCTGATGTCTTGAAAGATCAGGTAATATGCTCAAGTAACAAAGCATTTTTGAATGCCGGAGATGGCTTTACGTCTTATTTATGGAGCACAGGAGCTACTACTTCTAGCATTACAGTTGGCACAGGAACTTACTATGTAGATTTAGGTTTTAATGGCTGCATCTACAGACAAACCGTCACTGTAACAGCAGCACAGGCTCCCACTATTACAAGCGTCGTGGTCACAGGAACAAGTGCGACAATTAATGTTACTGGAGGCACAGCGCCTTATCAATATTCATTAAATGGTTCTGATTATCAAAGCTCTAATGTATTTACAGGATTATCCAGAGGACCTTACAAAGCGTATGTCATTGGAAAAGATGGTTGTCAACCCGTTATTAAAGATTTTTTAATTTTAAATTTAATAAATACCATCACGCCAAACGGAGACGGGAGAAATGATGTTTTAGATTATTCCGATTTAAAGATAAAAGACCAAGTCAGCATCGAAGTTGTTGACCGTTATGGAGCAGCAGTTTACAAATCTTCAGGCAAAAATTACAAATGGGACGGAAAATCTGGTGGAAGAAGCCTCTCCACAGGAACTTATTGGTATATTATAAAATGGATTGAGCCTGACACAAAATTACCCGTTTCTCATTCGGGATGGTTATTAATAAAGAATCGAGAATAGATATTCGATTTGTAGATGACATTATAAACTCTACATAAATTGGCAGATGCTGATCAAAATAATCTAATCAAGAATCTGCAGTTTCTGCAAAAGCAGTTAAACTATTTCCAAACCGAACAATAAGGTTTTTAACATTTATAAAGAGAGCACTAGAAATAGTCTCTCTTTTTTTAGCAATACATCCAAAAATCATTATAAGTTTGTTATTTAGAATTATTTTTAATAAATAACAAAGAATAATATATTAATTTTTATAATAATTTATTAATAATATATTAAATATTATTTTAATTTTGTAGGAATCCTAATTCCATATTTATGAAAAGATTTCTATTAAGTCTCGTATTGATATTTATAACATCTACTTCTTTGTTTGCACAGAGAGATACGGAGCACTGGATTGCGCCTTTCTATGCATCCTCTTCAACCACCCAAGCGGTTTATCTATCGACAGATTCAGTAACACCTTTTGATGTTACTGTCACCAGCAAAAGTTCAACAGCACCGGGCAATGTGGTAGGAGTTGTTACCATAAGTAAAGGAGATCCAAAAATACTTACGATTCCTTCAGCAAATATCTCGGTAAATACCGCAGCAAATGCATTTAATATTATCGACAGAGGTCTTTACCTGAAGGGTGCTAAACCATTTTTTTGTACACTAAGACTGGTAAGTAGTACAACCCACGGTGAGATCCTTACCAGCAAAGGAAAAGCCGGAACGGGTAAAGAATTTTTTGTAGTGGCTACACCATCTACGGCTACTTCAAGCAATTTTACCGCAGGAGTTTTGGCAACTGAAGACAATACAGTAGTTACAGCTACCTGGAATACTGCTGTTACTTTTATAGGTGGAGCCCCAACTACAACAACCAATACTGTCACATTAAATAAAGGAGACTCGTTTGTGTATGCGGGTTTGGCAGGAGCCAGTGGACAAAACATCAACAACTTCATAGGAGCAAAGATCGTAGCCAATAAACCCATTACATTAACCAACGGAAATGTGAATGGTAACTTTGGAAGTGTTACCAGCGGCGGATCTGATATTATATTAGACCAGTCGGTACCGGTAGAAAGATTGGGAAGTACTTTTGCTATGGTAAGAACCCGATCTTCTTCTGCAGATTTGGAAGGAGGTATCATTGTAGCTACAGAAAATAACACACAGGTATTCCTTAACGGATCAGGAACCTCAGTTGCAACGCTCAACCAAGGCCAAATGTACAGAATATCAGGTAATGATTATGTAGCGCAAGGAGCTTCAGGGCACTTTAATATGCTTGTTACTACCTCAAAAAATGTGTATTTATACCAATTGGTTTCTATTTTAAATCAAAATGAAACGGGTGGATTCAATTATATTCCGCCATTAAATTGTTTTTTACCAAGAAAAATTGATGAATTGCCCAAAATTGACGAGATGCCTACAGGAACTGGTGGCACAAGTGTCGTTCCAATGACATCACAAAATATAAAATTAAACATAATCACAGAAGCAGGTGCTACTGTTACGTATACTACCAATGGTGGCGCTCCAATAACTCCTACAGCTGCACAAGGTCCGTTTCCTCTTAATGGGAGTACCGCCTGGGTAACTTATGGGATAGAACAGGTATCCGGAAATTTAACAATTATATCGAACAAAGCGGTTACAGCAGGTATCAATGGAGGATATAATACTTCCGGATATGGAGGATATTTTGCAGGGTTTTCTTCAATACCTATCATTGCAAAGCAGATTGGCGACTGTATTCCGGGAATTATCCTGGAAGTTGACGACAGTTACGAGACCTATCAATGGTATCTGAACAATTCGCCAATTACAGGAGCCACTACTCATACGATAACACCTACAGCCGCCGGAAACTATACTGTAAAGGTAACTATGGGAACTTGCCCACCGGTGACAACACCAATTTATAAGGTATTTGCATGTCTGCAGCAAACGACTCAAACCATAAATATCTGTGGTACTAAAGCAATTGTTCCGACCTTTACGAACTCAACCCAGACGCCAGTACCGGGAACCGTGGTAATCATCACACAACCCACAAAAGGAACAGCAACGCTTAATCCGGCTACAGGAGTAATTACTTATATTCCAAATCCTGGATATTTAGGACCAGATAAAATTGTTTATAAATTCTGCGGTAACGCCACTGAATTTATAGATTGCGAACAGGTTACTTTAAACTTAAATGTAGTTCCTTTTGTATTGACCGACAGAACAATCAGAGCTTGTCAATATGCAGGAAACGGATTTTTTGATTTAACGACTGCCAACGTAACCGACAACGCGATCCCAACTACAAAAAAATTCTATCCTACTCTTGCAGACTTAAATGCAAATACAAATCAGATTACTAATCCTACCAACTATTTCTCAGGATTGGGATCAGTATACGTAAGAGTTTTAACCGCTGAAGGTTGTGTAGGAAATGCTAAAATCACTTTAGATTTCTTCCCTACTCCGGTTGTTAAAGAAGCTACTTTAACAGAATGTTTCTTAGAAAATAATGAGACTCAAGCAAGATTTAATCTTGTAAGTGCCAATGTAACGGCTGAAACACCGGTTACAAAAAAATTCTACCCTACATCTACGGATGCAAGCAACGGAACAAACGAAATTATAGGCGTTGATGCTTATCTATCAGGAAACGGCTCTGTATATGCAAGAGTTTTCAACTCAAATGGCTGTTATGCGATCGCTAAAATCAATCTGAAAGTGACACCTCCGAAAAGGTCTCCAATCTTGGTTGATAAATACATTTGTATTGATGACAGAACAACGCTGGATCCAGGTTCCGGTTATCAGTCTTATCGTTGGAGCACCGGCGCAACTACACAGTCTATAACAGAAGTTGCAGTAGGTGATTATTGGGTAATCCTTCAGGATGCAGGATGTTCTGTGAAGCAGTTTGTAAGTGTAAAGAAAGCACAAGATCCTGTGATTACTTCAATTGAAATAGCTAACAATACAGCGACAGTAATGGTAAGCGGAGGAATAGCACCATACCAGTATTCTGTAGACGGAATAACAAACTGGCAGGATTCTAATGTATTTACCAATCTTACAAGAGGTCAGCATACATTCTATGTAAAAGATTCTTTCAACTGTACCCCTGTTTCTGTGGAAGTTACCGTACCAAATTTAGTAAATGCAATAACACCTAATGGAGACAACGTAAACGACTACATAGACTACAGAGAATTAGCTTATAAGGATAATCTTACTTTTGTAATTTATGACAGATATGGAAACAAGATCTTCACAGGCGACAAGTCTAACAATTACAGATGGGACGGAACCCATTCGAATAAAAAGATCTTAACAGGAACTTATTGGTATCACATCAACTGGAATGAGCCAAACGAAGCAAAAACCCCAATTAAATACACGGGTTGGATTTTAGTTAAGAACAGAGAATAAAATATAAAACTTAATACCAAGCCACAACGTAAAGGTTGTGGCTTTTTATTACTTATTTTTGACACTTTTTGACTTATTTTCACAATACTTTTAAAATATTCTATTATTTTTGTATAAATCCTAATTCTACATTATGAGAAAACTTTTACTCACCTTTTTATTGATGATTTTTAGCATCAATATACTATTTGCCCAGAGAGATACAGAGCACTGGATAGCACCATACTTTGACAGCTCAAATACGACCTACAATCATGGGCTATATTTTTCAACAGACTCTACAACTCCATTTGATGTTACGATCTATAGTAACGGAACTGCAATAGGAACTGTTAATATTCAGAAAGGAAATCCCAAGGTATTTCAGATTCCTCCTGGATCCAGTAATATAATTCAGTTAGCTAATGATTCTGATGCATCTGCGGTTATCAATAAAGGGATCTACACAAAAGGAGATAAACCCTATTTTTTAACCTTAAGAATATACAACGGTTCTCATGGCGAGATTTTAACATCTAAAGGAAAGGCAGGGATCGGAACAACATTTTATGCTGCCGCTGCACCAATAACAAATACAACAGCCACGTCTTATAATTTCACAACCGGAATTATGGCAACGGAAGATGGTACTACAGTAACAGTTTCCGGGTATGATGCAAACATACAATTCATCAATAATTTGACTCCACCTTTAACGACTACTTTCACTTTAAACAAGGGCCAGTCGTATGTGTTAGCTGGTGAAGCAAATGCTCCCGCCAACTTAACAGGTTTTATTGGATCCAAAATTACATCCAATAAACCAATTTCTGTAACAAATGGAAATTCAAACGGATTCTACGCCAACGGAACAGGAACAGACGGATCTGATTTAATTTTAGATCAATCCGTTCCCACAAATCGTTTAGGGAAAGAATTTGGAATGATCAGAACCTTAGCTACTTTAAATACCGGATACAATATGGAAGGCGGTATTATTATAGCAACCGAAAACAATACCGAAATTTATTTAAACAATGGCGCCACACCTGTTGCGACCATCAATGAAGGAGATTTCTACAGAATATTAGATAATGCATACATTAATCAGGGTAACTCGCATTACAACGTTTATGTAAGAACAACAAAAAATGTATACCTCTATCAATTGGTAGCAGGAAACCAGGCAAACGCAAGAAACAACGGAGGATACAACTATATTCCACCTTTAAACTGTTTTCTTCCTAGAAAAATTGATGAAATTGGTAAAATTTCTGAAATGCCTACCACTGCTACAACTAGCGGACAGCCTACAAGTACTTTCTTATTTAAACTAAATATTATAACTGAAGCAGGAGCTACTGTTACTTATACGGTAAATGGTGGTGCACCAATTACTCCCACTGCTGCACAGGGCCCGTTTACTTTGACAGGTAATACAAACTGGGTAACGTATGCTATTTCCGGAATATCTGGAAATGTTGCAGTTCAGTCTAATAAAGCAGTTACCGCAGGAGCTAATGGAGGATATAGCTCAGCAGGATATGGAGGATATTTTGCAGGATTCTCATCTATTCCGCTTATTGCAAAACAAACAGGAGAATGTATACCGGGACTTGTTTTAGAAGTTGACGACAGTTATGATACCTATCAATGGTTCAGAAACGATGTTGCAATTCCGGGAGCCAACGGTAATATTTATACACCAACAATTGCAGGAAACTATACGGTAAGAATTACTGTAGGATCGTGTTTGCCGGCAATCACTCCTGTATTTAAAGTATTTACCTGTCTTCAGGAAACTGCTCAAACCAAAACAGTGTGTGAGGGATATTTAAATATAGTTCCACAATTTACTACATCCGGTCAAACATTTTCTCCAAGTAGTGTTCAGATCATTACACCACCTGCTAACGGTACAGCAATCATCAATCCTACAACGGGTGTTATTGGATATACTCCAAACAACGGTTTTGTAGGTACAGATACAATTGTTTATAAATTCTGCGGAAACGATCCCGAATTCGTAGACTGTGAACAGATCACTCTTACGCTTACCGTAGCAGAAAGCCCGGTCGTAAATGATGCAACATTAAGAACCTGCTTCCTTGAAGACAATATCGCAACAGGATTATTTGATCTTACAGACGCTACTGTAACGACCCAACTTGGGGCTACAAAAAAATATTATCCATCGTTAACTGATGCCAACAATCAGACGAATGAGATCTTGACTCCAGATAATTATATTGCACCAAACGGTGTGGCATATGTAAGAGTAAGCAATGCAAACGGATGCTACCGTGTTGCCAAAATAACCTTGGTCGTTTTGCCACCTGTAGAATCTGCAGTATTGGTAGATAAAGTAATTTGTATAGAAGACAAAACAGTACTGGATGCAGGACCAGGATTTGACGGATACGAATGGAGCACAGGAGATACTACCCAAACGATCAGCGACGTAGGAGTAGGAACATATTGGGTAAAACTGAAAACAGGAGACTGTATTACCAAGCAAGCTGTAAAAGTATATGCTTCTGAGCAGCCAGTTATTACAAACATTGAAGTTTCTACCACAAACATTACAGTATATGTTACAGGAGGTGTTGCCCCTTACGAATATTCAATTAACAATATCAATTGGCAGTCTTCAAACGTATTTACAGATCTTCCTAGAGGTGACGTTAAGGTATATGTAAGAGATACATTCAGCTGTGTACCGATTGAAGTAACGATTACAATTCCTAATATCATTAATGTAATTACTCCAAATTCAGACGGAATTAATGATGTTTTAGATTATTCTGCCCTTGCCAATAAACCAAATTTAGTATTAGGTATCTTTGATCGTTATGGCATAAAAATCTTCGAAGGAAACAAAGACACCGGTTATATATGGGACGGAACAATTAATAAAACTAAAAAAGTTTCTACAGGAAATTATTGGTTTAGCATTACTTGGAATGAAACAAAAACCAAAACTCCAATCAAATTCTCAGGCTGGATTTTAGTGAAAAACAGAGAATAATTATTTTTTAAATTTAATATTATCAAAAAACCACGATATCAAATCGTGGTTTTTGTTTATTTTTAAAACAATTAACGCATTTTATTATTAAATTTGTGCTAAACTCAAGTTCAAAATGAAGAAAATTTTATCTTTTTTCCTTATTTTTTATATATTCTCTACTTCACTTGCTCAATTGGATAGAGAACACTGGTTTGCGCCTATGGTAGATCGTACCGGAAACCCAAACCCATATCAAAAACTTTATCTTTCAACAAACCGTACAACTCCGTTTGCGGTTACCATATACAATAACAATATCGTTATTGGCACCGTCACTATCAGCAAAAACAATCCCCAGAAATTTGACGTCTTGCGAGATTATATCATTACGACTCAGCAGACAGATCTTTTTACACCCACATCAAAAGGGCTGTATGTAAAGGCCGATTTTCCTTTTTACGCCAATCTGAGATTTTCGGTTTTTAATCATGCCGAAATTATTACCTCAAAAGGAATTGCTTCCACCGGAACAACTTTTCACGCAGCCACCGCTCCTATTACTGTTAATAACGTTATTCTTAATTTTATGACGAGTGTTTTGGCAACTGAAGACAATACAACAGTTACCGTATCCGGCTACAAAAATACAGTACAGTTTTCGAACGGTACAACAGGTGCAACCAACCCTACACTTACTTTCACACTAAACAAAGGGCAATCATATATTATTGACGGTATTGGAGATATTGCCGGAAATTCTGACGGCTTTATAGGTGCTAAAATTGTCGCCACCAAACCTGTAAACATCACCAACGGAAATTTCAACGGGCAATATTCCGGAAATAATCCTAACAGCTCAGATATTTTAATGGATCAGTCGATACCGGTCAGCCAGCTTGGGAGCACATTTGCTCTTGTAAAAGGTAACGGAAATATTGGAAGTAATATGGAAGGTGCGTTGGTAATTGCCACTCAAGACAATACGGCTGTATATGTAAATAATGAATTGATACCTATTGCCAACCTGAATACCGGACAGTATTTTGTGATACCGGATACAAAATATCAGCTTCAGGGAACCGCACATTACAACCTTTATATCGTAACTAGCAAAAACGCTTACGTTTATCAAATGCTTGCCGGTGCCGCCACCACAGGAAATGAAGTAGCAACAGGTGGTTTTAATTTTATTCCGGGTCTCAATTGTTACCTGCCGAAACAGATTGATGAAATAGGATTAATTAATGAAAACTTTGTACATACCAACAACAATCCTACAGGAATTCTTGCTATTCCAACAAAATTAAATCTTATTACCGAAAAAGGAGCTACCGTTTTGGTAAACGGAAACCCGCCGCCCGCAGGCACAGGACCGTTTGATATGACCGGTACAACCAATTGGGTAACGTATGGCATCCCCAACACTACAGGAACAATTACCGTTAATTCTACAAAGGCAATTACTGCAGGAATTACCGCAGGAAGCGACGCTGTAGGATATGGTGGATTCTTCGCAGGATTCTCAACACAGCCAGTGATCTTAAAATCCGGCGGAGACTGTGTGCCGGGAATTATACTCACCGTAGATCCTATTATCTATGATTCTTATCAATGGTATGTTGGCGGAGTACTTATTCCGGGAGCTACATCGTCTACTTATACGCCTACCGGATCAGGAAATTACACTTGTTCCGTAACTATGGGAACCTGTGCCCCACTTGTTACAGCACCTTTTAAAGTTTTAAATTGTATGAAACAAACTGCTGTGACGTACAACATTTGCGACACAAAAGTTATTACTCCTACCTTCACTACTTCTACGCAGACTCCGGTAGCCTCGACTGTTGCTATTACCACGGCGCCAACGTTAGGAACAGCAACCATTAATGCTGCCACTGGAGTTATTACCTACACGTCGACCAATCCTGCAGCTGCAGGAACAGATACTTTTGTGTATACTTTCTGCGGAAACGACCCGAACTTTACAGATTGCGAAACCGTTACGGTAACCCTTAATATTCAACCTGTAACTGTAAACAATGCAACGTTAAACGCCTGTAATATCAACGGCAACGGAACTTTTAACCTTACATCGGCCATTGTTACTACAAATACTCCGGTAACGATTACTTATTATCCTACTTTATTTGATGCACAAAACGAAAATTTAGCAGCATTAATTACTGTTCCAAATACCTATTCTGCACCCAACGGAACCATTGTTTATGCTGTTGTAAAAAACCCTACAGGATGTAAAAACATTGCACAGATTACTCTAAATCTGTTTCCTTTGGCAGTCGTCACTCCGGCAATTATGGGAAATCAGTGTGATGAAAATCTGGACGGAACTGTAAATATTGTTCTTTCTGACATTACACAGTTAATACTGAATAATCCAGCTTATTTTACCAATGTAAGATATTATGCTCAGCTCGCAGATGCCAATGTAGGAAATGCCAATACGCTTCCAAACAACTGGAGCTACAACACCAATACGACTATTTTTATTAGAGTAGAATCTCCGGATGGATGCGCACCAGTGATTCAGCAGATCAATTTTACGGTTGGCACAAAACTGACTTTACTCAAAAATACGCTCACTACTACTTTTTGTGATGATGATTTAGATGGAATAAAACCGATGAATTTATCATTTTTCGTCAATCAGTTTACTTTAGATCCGCTTGTTACCGTTAGTTATCATGCAACTCTTGCAGATGCACAGAACGATGTTTCGCCAATAAGCTCAGCAGTAACCCTTACCGGATCTCATACATATTACTTAAGATTTGAGAAAAGTGGTTTCTGTCCGGATGTAGCAACAATAAGAATCAATCTTAAAGTTCCGAAAAAGTCGGATGTATTAGTAGATAAAGTAGTTTGTCCTAAAACTAAAACAAACTTAGATGCCGGCCCGGGATTTGACGCTTATCTTTGGAGTACAGGCGCTGCAACGCCTGAAATTTCTAATGTTCCGGCAGGAAATTATTGGGTTGAGCTTACTTTTGACGGCTGTGTTTACAGACAATTTGTAAACGTTTCAGAATCTACTTTACCGGTGATTACATCAATCGAAATCAACGGTTCTACAGTGACTATCGGTGTAAGTGGCGGTACACCCGCTTATGAATATTCGCTTGACGGCTTCATTTGGCAGACCTCAAATATATTTACCAATGTAGGACGAGGAACTTACACGATCTATGTAAGAGATTCGCAGAATTGCGATATTGTGAAAAAAGACTTTGTGATCATTAATTTAATTAATACCATAACCCCAAATGGCGACGGCAGAAATGACGAAATAGATTATTCAGCGTTGATGAACAAAGAGAATCTTGAATTTAGAATTTTTGACAGGTACGGTGCCGAAGTTTTCCGTGGAACGCCTTCGAATAAATTTACATGGGATGGAAACATGAAAGGAAGACCGGTTTCTACCGCAACGTATTGGTATTTTATAAGCTGGACAGAACTCGGTAATGTTACCACCGTGAAATTTTCGAGCTGGTTATTGGTGAAACACCGAAACAACAGTCTTTGGGATAAATAATCATTAATTTTTAATCTAAAATTATTTTCTATAACATACATTAACAGTTTGGTATAAAGTTTAATATAATTTTAACCACATATTGATAAATCTCACGTAAAAACTGACCTATTTCTTATGTAATTTTGCACGACATATGAAGAAACTCTTTTTAATTATATTGTTGGTTTTTATAAGTAAAATTAATGCACAGAATTTTTCCGGTGAAGTATTTTTACGAGACAATTCTGTGCTTTATCTTAATCAGGTTTATGTCACCAACCTTACAACGCTCAAAACTGTGCTTACGTCGTATAGTGGCGAATTTAATATAAAAGCAGATCCCGGAGATATCATTCGCTTTACATCAATTATTACAGAAAGAAAAGATGTAAAGCTTACGCCACAAATGTTTGATTCTAAAAATCTGGTTGAACTAAAAGTTGCGTATTACGACATTCAGGAAGTAGTGATCAGCAGATTCCGGCCTACAGGAAATTTAAGATATGATGTAAATTCTATCCGTAAAGAAGATAAGGCGCTTGCCCTGAAAAAAGTAATTGGTCTTCCCGAGCCGAAAGGTGACGGCACATCGCCCGAACTTCCTGTGGCTGGCTTTAGAGACGGCGGCCTTACTTTCAGCTTAGAAAGCATATTTGATATTCTTTCTGGCGATCGTAAGAAAAAACAGCGTTTGGTGGCTTATGAAAGAATGAACAGCTCGGTAACCAACATCAAAAATTATTTGGGTAAAGATTATTTCACACGACTGAAGATTCCTGAAAACCTTATCGACAACTTTTTACAATTTGTCTATACTTCCGAAAATATCGAAGTGTATATACAAAGCGGAAATTTTGATGCTGTAAAATTACCTATCGAAAAATATCTTCCGATTTATCAAAGAAGATTAAAAAATTCACATCTTCAGGAGGTTGTTAAATAATCATTCGTCGATTTTTAGCTGAAAAAATTCGTTAAAAAATTAAATCTTGACACTTTAAACAATATTATCTTTTGAAATTTGTTTAATTTTAATGAAATCAATACTTCACCAAGGGTTTAAATAATTTTCAGAAAGTTAGTTTAGACCGCATCACCAAATATATTATTCAATGAAAAAGTTAGTTTTACTTTTCACCACTTTACTATTTGTATCATTTTCTGCGCAGAGGCAAGGCAAAGACTACAGCAATATTCTTAAAAGCAAGAATATCTATGAAATAAATGCCTTCCTGAGAGACGCACATCCTGATGACCCACGAAGATCTGTTCTGAAACCTAGAGTAATGGATTTCATGAAAGATTATATCAAAAACGCTCCGCCGGGTGATAAAAAAGTACGGGAAATGCAGGAAAATCTGGCGAGGCTGAGAAGAGGACCATCTACAAAAGTTTCTTTTGAGGAGATGAATGCGATGATTAAGCAAAAACAAATCCTAAAATACCAAAAGCAATTACAAGTGGGTCAGTCTGCTGTTGTTTATACGCCAAGTACAGCACAAAATGTATATGTAACCGCTTCTGCTGCTGCAAAAAACACCAAAGTAATTGCAGATACAGAAGCTTCAGAATTTAATATGCTGATGGGAGAAAATCCTATTGAGCATAAAAATAAAACAGTAAAAATCCTGAACTCTTTATTTGACAACGATCCTAACGCAAAAGAATGCATCGTGATGATTGAGAATAAGTCTGACTGTAACATTATCGTACGAATAGAAGGTGTTGGGAATACAAAATACAGGCTTCCTGTTCCGGCTCATGGCGACAATTCTATTGTGGTACAAAAAGGAGATTATCTGTTTTCAAGTATTGTTTGCGGCGCACAGTATGCATCACAGAAAACTATTCAAAAACCATTAATGGTGGCTCTCGGAAGCTCATCAAAATAGGTTCCCGAATCTCTTATTTTTCGTTTCGATTTAAAAATTTAAATGCTGCATAATTTTCGTAATTTTGCGGCATTTCATATATAATTCATGGGCAAAAATAAATTAAGAAGATTCGCAGAAAATAAAACATTACCAAACGTTGTACAACCTACAAGAGAAGAAGCCCTCAATGGTTTTGAACTGAAAGGAAACTGGAGGAAAGATTTCTTTAAAAACGATCAACCCATCGTTTTAGAATTAGGTTGTGGAAAAGGTGAATACACGGTAGGTCTGGCAAAAACTTTCACTGATAAAAACTTTATCGGAATTGATATAAAAGGAGCAAGATTCTGGTTCGGTGCCAAAGAAGCTGTAGAAAACGGAATGCAAAATGTTGGTTTTCTAAGATCACAGATCGAATTGGTAGAATATTATTTTGCCGAAAACGAAGTTGATGAAATCTGGATTACTTTTCCTGATCCGCAGATTAAATATAAGCGAACCAAACACAGATTAACGCATCCTGATTTCCTTGAAAGATATAAGAAATTCTTAAAGCCGGGTGGAATTGTACATTTAAAAACCGATTCAGAATTTTTGCACGGTTATACTTTGGGTTATCTTCAAGGTGCCGGCTACGAAATCATTTCTGCACATCACGACATCTACGGAGCTTTAGAATATGATCCGAATACGCCTCATTTGAGAGACATCAGAACATATTATGAAGAATTGTTTTCAGCAAAAGGGAAAACAATTACCTATATAAAATTCAGGATTAATTAAATCTGTTTTTAAGCTGTAAATAATTTGCAGCTTTTTTTATGGCAATAAAGTAGGAAATTCTGAGTTTAATATAAAGCCTAAATTGAAATCTAAATAGTAACATGAAAACATTTCTTATCGTCTCTCTTTTTATTACGCTGTTTCTTAACAGTTGCGGCAACAATAATCATACGGTTAAACAACCCGTGAGAAAACCTCAACCTCATGTTTCGACTTCAAATACAGGAACAAAAATTAGCCCTGCTGCCCAAACTGAAAGAGAATATCAAGCCTTAATAAAAACGTATAAACCGGAAACGACAGATGTTTTAAACAGTCTATTGAATGATTCGTCAAACAGCCCAAACGTATCTGTTTCTGTGGAAAATAAGTCGAATTGTAATATGGTTTTAACAATCAGTGGTAATAACTACTTCAAAAAAATTCCTATTGCCGCCAATAAAACCGGATCGGCAATGGTACCGAAAAATCAGAATTACAACCTGTCGGGGATGCTTTGCAATTCAGTTTATCAAAAAACAAAATATGTTGCAGGTTCTTTTAGCATAAAATTATCAAACTAAACAACTTAAGCCTTAATTGTTTATCTTTGTAAGAATGAAATTTCTGAATAGCATTCAGAAATAATTTAAAACACAATTTGATGAAGAAAAAAACATTTACTTTTTTCTTCTTCGGTCTCATTTTTTTATCCTGTGCCAGTAATACTGGCAAAGGCGATATTATTAAAAGCACAAATATCGAAGAGATTGAAGAATATCTTGGGAAAGCACATCCCGAAGATCCTAAAAACAGAATTCTAAAACAGCGCATCATTGCATTGAAAAATGCTGCATGGACGAGAGGCGCAAAAAATGCAAAACCTATGGAAGCACGACCTGTTTTCATAGATTTACCTGATCCTTTAAGCAATAAAAAAAATACAGAAGCCAATCAGGCAGTTTTTAAAAAGCTGATGTCCGAAAGCTCTGAAGAGCATAAAGAAAAAACTAAAAAGCTTTTGAATAATATGTTTAATGAAGATATTAATCACAACGAAGCCATTGTTTTACTTAAAAATAATTCTGATTGTGATTTGGTTTTAGAAATATCCGGAAAGCAATTTTACAATCTTGCAGTTCCTGCAAAAGGTGAAAATTTCATTGTTTTGAATAAAGATTCTTATACGTTTTCGGGAAATGTGTGTGATGTAAAATATCGGAGTTCGAAAGATATTAGCAAAAGTCTGGTTATAGTTTTACAAAATCCGGGATTTAAAGCAAGCGATACAAAAGTTTTAATCGCAGAAAACAAATCAGAGAAAGATTCAGAAAAAACAAAAACAAAGCAAATCATTTCTCCTAAAAAGAAGAAGAAAAAATAATATTCTTACACATAAAAAGCAAAAACCGCCGAATCACTTCAGCGGTTTTTATTATTTTAAAGATAATCTTCAGATTATTCAGCAGAATCGAAATCTGCATCTTTATCAGCAGACACTACTTCACCTTCTTCTTTAGATTTTTCTTTATCAGCTTTTCTCTGAGACTGACCTTCTTTGATAGAATCTGAAACTACGTTTAAGATCATATCGATAGATTTTGAAGCATCATCGTTTCCTGGGATAACGAAGTCTACTTTTCTTGGGTCAGAGTTTGTATCAACAATACCGAAAACTGGAATACCTAATTTCTTAGCTTCAGTTACAGCGATGTGTTCTCTCATGATATCTACAACGAAGATTGCAGAAGGAAGACGCACCATGTCAGAGATAGAACCTAAGTTTTTCTCTAAATTAGCTCTTTGTCTGTCAACTTGTAATCTTTCTTTTTTAGATAAAGTTTCGAACGTACCGTCTTTTTTCATTTTGTCGATATGGTTCATTTTCTTTACCGCCTTTCTGATAGTAACAAAGTTTGTTAACATACCACCCGGCCATCTTTCTGTAATATAAGGCATATTAAGTTCAGCAGCGTGCTTAGCAACCACCTCTTTCGCTTGCTTCTTAGTAGCTACGAAAAGAACTTTTTTACCTGCAGAAGTTAATTTTTCTAAAGCGCTGCACGCTTCATCCAACTTAACTGCTGTTTTATGTAAGTCTACAATGTGAATACCGTTTTTCTCCATAAAAATGTACGGAGCCATATTTGGATTCCACTTTCTAGTCATGTGACCGAAGTGTACACCAGCCTCTAGAAGGTCTTTTACATTTGCTTTTGCCATGTTTTCTGTTTTTGTTAGTTTACTTTCCGTTTCTTAAACAATCAACAACTTCTTTAGATGGGAGAAGTGTTTGGATGCTAAACGTAACGGGCAATTTTTTTGTTTTGATAAATAGTTTTCAGATATAAGAGAACAGATTGAAAAAATTCTGAAATCTGATACCTTCGATCTGAAGTCTGAAAATTAACGTTTTGAGAACTGGAATCTCTTTCTTGCTTTTTTCTGACCTGGTTTCTTTCTTTCTACCATTCTTGCGTCTCTCGTAAGTAAACCTGCAGGCTTCAATGCTAATCTGAATTCAGCATTGATCTCGCAAAGTGCTCTAGAAATACCTAATCTGATAGCTTCTGCCTGACCTGTATTACCACCACCGAAAACATTTACGGTAACGTCGTACTGACCAACAGTTTCAGAAAGGATGAACGGCTGGTTTAATTTGTAAACCATCACGTCTGTAGAGAAATAAGTTGCAGCCTCTTTACCGTTTACTGTAATAACTCCAGAACCTGGTCTTACATAAACTCTCGCTACAGAAGTTTTTCTTCTTCCGATTTTGTGAACTATAGACATAATTAATTATTTAAATTCGTTAACATTAATTGTTTTAGGCTGTTGAGCTTCATGCTTGTGCTCAGTTCCTTCATATAAATAAAGGTTTTTAAGCAATGCAGATCCTAATCTAGTTTTTGGAAGCATACCTTTTACAGATTTTTCCAATACTTTTAAAGAGTCTTTTTTCTGAAGTTCAAGAGCTGTCATAGACTTCTGTCCACCAGGATAACCTGTATGCCAGATGTAAGTCTTATCGTTCCACTTATTTCCTGAAAGAGTAACTTTCCCAGCATTCAAAACAATAACATTATCACCACAATCTACGTGAGGTGTAAAGTTTGCTTTGTGCTTACCTCTCAAAATCTTTGCAACCGTAGAAGCTAGTCTTCCTAACGGCTGTCCTTCAGCGTCTACCACAACCCATTCTTTATTCGCAGTAGCTTTGTTCGCTGAAACAGTTTTGTAACTTAATGTATTCACACGTTTTAGTTAAAGATTAAACATAATTTACCCCTAAAAGGGTGTGCAAAGGTACAAATATTTTTCTAATCTGAAAATATATTTTAAACTAAAGTAAAAACAATGACAATTAATAAGTTAACTATTTTAGAAAGATTCGAAAACATCATTGCACATAAAGTGAAAGAAAGATTAACTTAAATAAATTGAAAAATCCATAATGCCTATTCCTCTTTAATCTTTGTTTTTTTTTAAAAAATAGGTGAAATACCTTTGTTTAAAATTCTTTAAAAATAAAATTCTCAAGGCATTTTTCTTTTACCTAACCATAAAGGGTGAGAAGACCTCTTGAAAATTTCATTAAAATTACTCCCTTTAGGGTCGGGGAAATAATTTTGATGAAACTTAAACAAGCCTTTACAGTATACCGCTTTGTAATTTCAAGATTAATTGCGCAACGACTTACTTCCTCTGAAACTTGCAAATAGATAATAAGCCACAAAAACAGTAGAAAACTTAATAATAGAAGGAATTGCCAGTTCTAAACTAAAAATAAGAGCACCAACAGCAACCAAAAGCGCCATCGCTCCAAAAGACAATCCCATTTTTTGGAAAAGAGAAAATTTAGCATCATCTAAAAAATAAGCCAATCCCCATGCTAAACCAAAAGCAATAGCATAATAAAGTTCTAAACCAAGATCCTGAACATCCATAAACAAATAGTTAATCAGAAAAATAATTCCGGTTCCCAACACAAAATAAATCAACGCTCTTTTCATACTATAATATATAATGCAAAAATAAAGAATTAAATTTTGCAATTATTTTTAAACTTATCAGCGCAGATTATAATTTTTAATTGATGTAAAATAAAACACTTGTATCAAATTTCTAAAATTAATAAGAGCTCATCAATCCCTAAACATCAGAACGAATGCTTGTTAACTAGGAGAAAGCCAGCTAACAGGAAACAATTCAACTAATTAAATATCAACATCTTAACCTTGGAATAATGGTTTTTAATTTATTGTTATATTTGGAATTCAGAAATTTTCTAGATTTTTATGGAAACCCAAAAATATACTCCAACAAACAAAGTAAGAATTGTAACCGCGGCTTCGTTATTCGACGGGCACGATGCGGCGATCAATATCATGCGTCGTGTAATTCAGGGAACAGGATGCGAAGTTATTCACCTTGGTCACGACAAATCAGCTGAAGAAGTTGTAAACACAGCCATTCAGGAAGATGCCAACGCGATTGCCCTGACTTCATATCAAGGCGGTCACAACGAATATTTCAAATATATCTACGACCTTTTAAGAGAGAAAAACTCTCCGCAAATCAAGATTTTTGGTGGCGGTGGCGGTGTAATCTTGCCAGAAGAAATCGAAGATATTATGGCTTACGGAATCGACAGAATTTATTCTCCGGACGATGGTCGTGAACTTGGACTTCAAGGAATGATCGATGATTTAGTGAAAAGATCAGATTTTCCAACTGGAAAAGATGTGACGGCTGAAGATTTAGATTCAATCAGTTTTGAAAATTCTACAAGCATTGCTAAAATCATTTCTGCGGTTGAAAACTTCTCAGAAGAAAAACCGGATTTGGTAAAAGCGATAGACGAAAAATCAAAAGATTTAAATATTCCAATTATCGGTATCACAGGAACCGGTGGTGCCGGAAAATCTTCCTTGACGGACGAATTGGTAAGACGTTTCTTACGTTCAAATCCTGGTAAAAAAATTGCCATCATCTCAATTGACCCTTCGAAAAAGAAAACCGGAGGTGCGCTTTTGGGTGATAGAATCCGTATGAATGCGATCAATGATCCTCGAGTTTATATGCGTTCGATGGCGACGAGAGAGAATAACGTTTCGGTTTCTCCATTTATTCATTCAGCTTTAAATGTATTGAAATTGGCTCATCCAGATGTAATCATCTTGGAAACTTCAGGTATCGGACAATCTGGTTCGGAAGTTTCGGATTTCGCGGATGTTTCAATGTACGTAATGACTCCTGAATATGGAGCTTCAACGCAATTGGAAAAAATCGATATGTTAGATTACGCAGATTTAGTGGCGCTAAATAAATCTGATAAAAGAGGTGCCTTAGACGCACTTCAAGCCGTAAGAAAACAGTTCCAAAGAAATCATTTGTTGTGGGAAAGTCCTTTGGATGATATGCCTGTTTATGCAACAAAAGCATCTCAGTTCAACGACCACGGAACGACCGACTTATACAATAGATTAATTGAAAAAGTTAACGAGAAATATTCTGATTTAAACTTGCAAGGTTTCGTTGAACAAGAAGTTTCTGAAGACATCACAATCATTCCTCCAAAAAGAGTTCGTTATTTATCTGAAATTGTTGAAAATAATAGAATTTACGACGCGAATGTTGAAAAACAAGCTGAATTAGCCAGAAAAATGTATCATATTGAAGGCGTTAAAAAATTCCTTTCCAATGAAACTTTAGATACAGAATATCAAAAAGCTGAAAAAGATCTTCAACAAGAGAATATCGATTTCCTGAAAAATTGGGATGATACGAAAGAGGCTTTCAAAGCTGAGTTTTACTCGTATTTTGTAAGAGGAAAAGAAATTAAAGTTGAAACCTCAACAGAATCTTTATCACATTTAAAAATTCCAAAAATATCTTTACCAAAATACACCGATTGGGGTGATTTAATTAAATGGAAAGGTCAGGAAAATCTTCCTGGAGGATTCCCTTACACAGCCGGAATTTATCCTTTCAAAAGAACAGGTGAAGACCCAACGAGAATGTTTGCCGGAGAAGGAGGCCCTGAAAGAACCAACAGAAGATTCCACTACGTTTCTGCGGAAATGGATGCAAAACGTTTATCAACAGCGTTTGACTCTGTAACTTTATACGGTCAGGATCCAGCTTTACCACCGGATATTTATGGTAAAATCGGAAATGCAGGAGTTTCTATCGCAACATTAGATGATGCGAAAAAATTGTATTCCGGTTTTGATTTGGTGAATGCAATGACTTCTGTTTCAATGACGATCAACGGACCTGCGCCGATGTTGTTGGCTTTCTTTATGAATGCTGCAATCGACCAAAATGTTGAAAAATATATCGCTGAACACAAGCTTGAGGCAAATGTTGAAAAAGCTTTAAAAGCAAAATTCGATGATAAAGGTTTGGAAAGACCAAAATACAACGGAGAATTACCTCCTTCCAATAATGGTTTAGGTTTAAAATTATTAGGTTTAACGGGAGACGAAGTGATTCCGGCAGAAGCTTATGCTGAAATTAAGGCTAAAACGATCGCGACAGTTCGTGGTACCGTTCAGGCTGATATTTTAAAAGAAGACCAGGCCCAGAATACGTGTATTTTCTCTACTGAATTTGCCTTAAGATTGATGGGTGACGTTCAGGAATATTTTATTACAGAAAAAGTAAGAAACTTCTACTCGGTTTCAATTTCCGGTTATCACATTGCAGAAGCAGGAGCAAATCCGGTTTCTCAATTGGCATTTACTTTGGCAAATGGTTTCACATATGTTGAATATTATTTGTCAAGAGGAATGGATATCAATGATTTTGCTCCTAACTTATCTTTCTTCTTCTCCAACGGTATTGATCCTGAATATTCAGTGATCGGACGTGTAGCAAGAAGAATCTGGGCGAAAGCAATGAAACTGAAATACGGAGCCGACGAAAGAAGCCAGATGTTGAAATACCACATTCAAACTTCAGGACGTTCGCTTCACGCTCAGGAAATTGATTTTAATGATATCAGAACGACTTTACAGGCACTTTATGCAATTTATGATAACTGTAATTCACTGCACACCAATGCTTATGACGAGGCGATTACAACGCCGACTGAGCAATCTGTAAGAAGAGCAATGGCGATTCAGTTGATTATCAATAAAGAATTAGGTTTAGCTAAAAATGAAAATCCGCTTCAAGGCTCATTTATTATTGAAGAATTGACAGATCTAGTTGAAGAAGCTGTTTACACAGAATTCGACAGAATTACAGAAAGAGGTGGAGTTCTTGGTGCAATGGAAACCATGTACCAACGTTCGAAAATCCAGGAAGAGTCAATGCATTACGAATGGTTGAAACACACAGGAGAATATCCAATCATTGGGGTAAACACTTTCCTTGGAAAAGACGGTTCGCCAACGGTTCGTCCGGGAGAAGTTATCCGTTCGACTGAGGAAGAAAAGCAGGTTCAGATCGAAACCCTTCATAATTTCCAAAAATCGAATGAAGATAAGTCTGAAGCCGCTCTAAAAACATTACAACACGCAGCTATTAATCAGCAGAATTTATTCAATGTGATGATGGATGCCGTGAAATACTGTTCGCTTGGACAGATTACCAATGCTTTGTTTGAAGTGGGCGGTAAGTATAGAAGAAACATGTAACGGCAGGGCCGTAGCCAATTATTGACTACTAACTGTTTTAATAATTATAAAGTAAACCTCAAGGAATTTTCTTTGAGGTTTTTTGTACTTTTACTTTAAGAAAAATATTAAAAATGAAAAGTTTTATCAGAACAATTTTAGCAATTTACTTAATGGGATCTGCTGTCTCGTGTAAATCTTATCCGATGGAGGTTCCTCAAAAAAGCGATGTCGATAGAAATTCTGAAGAACTACAAAAAAGACAAGCTGCGGAACGTGAAAAAACAGAGGCTAGTCATCTAAATAATTTTGGAAAACCACCAGGCAAATAGCTTAATTTAAGCTTTGCCACTGCAAAAAATCTTCAAGAAATTTCTTTGAGGTTTTTTTGTAATTTAGATGAAATAAAACTTTAATGATGAATATAATACAAATAGAAACCCCTTGTGAAGAAAAATGGGACAATATGCAGAATATTCCTGAAGGGAAATTCTGTGATTTATGCTCAAAAAAGGTATTGGATTTGACTGAAAAAACAGATGATGAAATTTCTCAGCTTTTAGATGCATCGAATGGAAAGATTTGTGGCAAAATTTTCAGGCATCAATCAAATAGACATTTTGTGAGTTCTGAAAAAACGATCTCTAATCAAGAAAATAAGAAAGGATATTCTCGTCTTGTCGCAGGATTGGCAATTGCAGCAAGTTTAACCGGAATTCAAACATATGCTGGAACTTTTGAAAAACCATTGATTCAAATCTCAGAAAACAACGATTCCCGAGAAAAAGATTTAGATAAAGAAAAAATATCAGATAACGATTTTATCATTTCCGGAAAATTGATCAACTCAGATACAAAAAAACCTTTACCGAATGTTGAAGTTACTTTCATTACAGTAGAAAAAATTTTCAAAGTAAAAACCGATCAAGACGGAACATATAAAATGATTGTTCCTGATTTCCATATTCGCAAAAACAACAATATCTTACACTTTGATTTTGGTGGTTATAACGATAAAGATTATATTCTTACTAAAGATGAATTAAAGAATAAAGAGTTTTCTTTTGAAAGCTCTGAAATTGGAGAGCTTGCAATTATTACAGGTGGTATCTCCTCCAGAAAACTCGAACCTACAATATTTTTAGATGGCAATGAGATTGAGGAAGAAGAATTATATAAATTGGGCATAGAAAATTACAAATCATTTCATTTTTCTGGAAAAACAGCACAAGCTTTATACAAAGATGTTTCAAAAGACGGTTTATATTTGTTCTATTCAAAATAACATGAAACCAAAAGCCATTTTCAACTGGAGCAGCGGAAAAGATTCTGCGCTTGCTTTATATAAAACCTTAAAAGAAGATAAATTTAAAGTTGCTTCTTTGCTGACAAGCATCAATAAAGGATTCCAAAGAATTTCTATGCACGGTGTTCATGTTTCGTTATTGGAAAAACAGGCTGAAAGTTTAGGATTTCCATTAATAAAAATGGAAATTCCCAAGGAACCTTCAATGGAAGAATACAGTGAGATCATGTCTAAAACCATGAATGATATAAAGTCTCAAGGCGTTACTCATTCTATATTTGGAGATATTTTTCTGGAAGATTTAAGGAAATACAGAGAAGATCAATTACAATCCGTCGGGATGAAGGCCGTTTTTCCACTTTGGAAACAAAATACAGCAGATCTCATCAACGAGTTTTTAAGTTTAGGTTTCAAAACAATTGTTACCTGCATCAACGAAACTTATTTGGATAAAAGTTTTGCGGGAAGAATTATTGATCAGGATTTTATTAATGATCTGCCGGAAAATGTAGATCCGTGCGGAGAAAACGGAGAATTTCATACGTTCACTTTTGACGGCCCTATTTTTAAAAATCCTATTGCATTTGAAATCGGAGAAACGGTAAAAAAAACGTACCCCAAACCAAAGTCTGATGAAAATGAGAATGATGGAGAATATGTTTTCTGGTTTTGCGATTTAGTTGCTAAATAGTTTTACAAAAAATGCCTTTCACCTTGAGCGAAAGGCAAATATTTTAAAATGATAATGTTTTAATATTTAAAGCGCGTCGATATATTTTCTCCATACTTGATAATATAAACGCCTTTTTGCAACGAATTTATATTAATTGAATTAGAAGATTCATCTCCTGCCAATATTTCTCGTCCTGTAAAATCATAGATACTGTACTTTCCAAAATTTCCTTTTCCTAAAATAAGATTTCCGTTTTTTACCGCGATTTTAGAATTTTCACTTTTAGCAACTTCATTTGTGCTTAAAGAAGAACAGAAGTTGTTTAAAGAAGCAATCTCCATATCGGTAATAGCTCTGTTAAAAAGACCAAACTCATCCATTGTCATCCCCGCTTTCATTCCCGTATTGGTAGCGTAAGCGCCGAGTTTAAATAATGCACCGTTAAAAACCAGAGGAGAAGATTGAGCCACTGTTGTTTTAAGAACGCCATTCAAATACGCTTTTATATTTTGTAAACTGCTATCGTAAACAAATATTAAATCTACAAGCGATGATGTTGTAGAAAAAACCCCTGGAATATCTACATTAGACATTCCGTTAGCAGTTAACCTCAAACCTCCTGTTCCAGGAGCACCGTTTGTAAACATACGAAAGGAATTGCCTCCAGTTATAGCATCTCCTAAAAGATAATACACTGTAGTGTTACTACTTGCGTAATTATTAAATTTCAAATGGATGGTCCACGATCCGCTTAAAGCGAGATTCCATTTGGTATTAAAATAATTCGTTCCTGTAGAACCGCTACCCACCAAACCATTTCCTAAGCAAGTTGTATTGCTTCCTAGAGTCAAATTGCCTACAATTTCACCTATTTGTGTTCCGGCAGGTGGGCTTGTTGCAAGATTCGGGACATTAGATGCTGTTCCCTCAAATTTGTAATACAAAAGTTCGGGAGTTTGAGATTTGGCTACAGAGAATGAAGCCATCAAAAGTAAAAGATAGATTTTGTTTTTCATTGGAATATTGGATAAATTAGTATCGCTAATTTAACAATTAAATCAATATATACGTAAATTTAATTTAAAATAACATCAATATTATTAAATTATCATTATACAAATATCACAATCCAATGATTTTTACAAAAAAAAAGAATAATTGAAAATAAGAATAGTAAATTTCAAATTTGACTAGTAAAAGATTTCACCTTTAAAAGATTTTTTATTATTTTTAAAAAAAACGAACTTTATGCTGAAAAAAGCTTTGCTGCATTTCTTATTTTTTCTTGCTCTCTTTTCCTGTCAGAAAACAGAATCTATACAGCAACCTGTTAACAGGAAAGCAATTGCAGATTCTGCCGTCGTAGCATTTCAGAAAAAATTATATAAAACTCAAATCGATTCTATTGTTAATCAATATCATTTTAACGGAAGTGTCGGTGTTTTTAAAGATACTATTGAATTATACCGTCGAAATAAGGGATTTGCCGATTTTGCAAACAAAAGGAAAATCAATGATTCTACAATTTTTTCTATCGCATCAATCAGCAAACAATTTACAGCAGTGCTTATTCTTCTTAAGATGGAAGAAGGAAAATTGACCTTGGACGATAAAGCTTCAAAATACATTAAAGATTTCCAGAAAAAAGAATATGAAAATATCACCATTCGACAACTATTAAATCACAGTTCGGGTCTAAATAATTTTGGAGAAAAACTATTATTCAAAAGCGGCTCAGGATTTAATTACTCAAATGATGGTTTCAACGCTTTAGGAAAAATCGTAGAAACCGTTTCAGGTAAATCTTTTGATGAAAACATGATTGAATTATTAAAAAAAGCCGGAATGAAAAACTCATCTACCGGAACTTCGTTTAAAGGAGAAAATTTTGCTAAAACACATATAGGAAATTTAAAAAACCAAAAACCGGTTGATAACATGCCGAAAAGATTAGGCAATAAAGAGATCGGAATTGCGGCAGGCGGAGTTTTGTCAACCATAAACGATTTACTCATTTGGAATAACGCTTTATATTCCGGAAAAATAATTAAGCCTGAGACGCTGAAAAAATTCATGTCTAAAAGTACAGAAAGACAACATCCTATTCTCGGAAAAATGGGTTACGGATTGGGAATAATGATGAATGATAATAAACCTGTCTCCTATTTTCACAGCGGTTATGTGAAAGGCGCTCCGTCACTCAATATTTATTATCCTGAAACCAAAACTTCGGTGATTATTCTTTCTAATATTGCCGATGAAGAAAAAGGCAAATCTGCTTCTTTCAGACCTCATCTGAAGATTAAGGAAATTGCAAATATCCTGGAAATTAATTAGATACTTCAAAATTCTCCCGCAGATAAGGGATGATCTTCTTGATAATTTCAAGGTATTTCTGCTGACTGACTATAATCGCAGCTTCAAAAAGGAAAAAGAATAAGAATAAAAAGTTAACAAAAAAACCTTCCAATTGACCGATATCCAAAAAGCCGTCATTCGACTCCAAAATAAATCGAAAAATCCAAGATGAAGACATCGGAAGAATAAAAAATATAATCACCATATCCTGATACGCCGATAGACGAATGTTTTTATATTTTTTAGGAAGATCAAAATACTTCTTTTCTTTAATGTAAATAATCAGAGGAATAATCATAATAATGCTTATTAAAACTCCAACGCCAATTCTGAAAACATCAAAAGGGATTAGAAGATAAAATAAAACCATTACCACATAACTAAAAACAGCAAGTATCACTGATTTTTTCAAAATTGAAAATAACTTTTGTCTAGTCGATTTTTTGATGAGCATTGATGTATTTTCAAGACTCCAGTTACCGTCCCAAAAAAGCTTCAGGTCATCATGCCACGAAATAATTGCAGCATTGAATGCCTCATCAAAAGGTAAATCTTTTTCCATCTGAAGCTCATTAATCTGGCTAACAAAATGATCTTCGACTTCCATCATTAAATCGACAGGAAGTTTTTTGTCTAAAAGATAATTTCTTACTTGATTTTTTTGCTCTTTCGTCATACCATTAAAACATTTATTTTTTTAGTCCTGAAATTTAGTAACTGAATTTGAAGGATGACTGAAAAGGTGACAAACATGTGATTCAATGGGAATTCCCATAAATTTTTAGTTGTCGAAAAAATAATATTTGTGAGAGGCAGAATAAGTAACATCAACAATAAGTTTCTCAGCAATAATGGATGAAATGCCATTTTTTGATATTCTGAAAAACTCATCTTTCTAAATACAAAATGATACATCAGAAATAATAAGTGCGTCATAATTAAAGCTCCCTGTATATACAAATAGACATGTTCATTAAAATAAAATATCGTCCCCAAAACCAGTGAAAATCCAGAAGCGATCATCATCATTCTTTTGAATCGACTCTGCAAAATACCCTTCTCAATTTTCGCAATTCTTTTGAAGGAAAACAGATCAGCTTTCACCATTTTCAGTTCGTTTTGCCAATTGACTTTTGTCTGAAGAAAAGCCTCCGGGAAACTGTTTTCGTGTTTATACATCAATTCTGAAATCTGCATTACAAAATGATCATAAACCTCAGCGAAAACGACAGAACTTAAATTCTTACTCTTTAGATATTTTTCTATTTCTGTTAGATTTTCTTTAGTCATCATAATTTTAAATATCAAAAATGGTTTTTAGATTAAATAAATAACTTCTCATTTCATCTTCCTGTGTAGCCTGCTGTTTCTTCCCTTTATCGGTAAGCAAATAATATTTTCTGCTTCTACCGTTTATTTCCTGAACTTCAGCCTTGATAATACCATCTGCTTCGAGTTTATGCAAAAGCGGATAGAGCGCCCCTTCAGTCATTTCGAGCTCACCTTCCGTCAATTCTTTTGCACGCTGTGTGATTTGATACCCATACATCTTCACCTCTTTTGAAAGCAGTTTTAAAATAATATTCTGCAGCGTTCCTTTGTAAAGGCTATTTTTTTTCATCCTAAAGATTTAATACCTCGTAAAGTTATGCATAATTTTCTTATGCATATTAATTTTTTAAAAAATCGAAAGAAGTCTTACATTTACTGAATGAAAAAAATGTACTTCATTGCTATTTATCCTGATCAGAAAATCATTGATGAGGTGAGAGTTTTTAAAGAAGATTTAGCTTTGAATTTCGGAAATTCTAAAGCATTGAAAAATGATGCACATATTACTTTATTACCACCATTTGAAAGGGAAATACAATTGGAAGAAGACATTCACATCGCCTTTCAGAAAATCGACACCATCATTTCTCCTTTTGAAATTATTTTAAACGGTTTTGGAAGTTTTCCTAATCCAAAGAACCCTGTTCTATTTGTAAAACCGGAAGAAAGCGAAAATTTAAAACAACTTTATTTAAACGTAAAAGATAAATTTAGTTTTGGAAAAAATTCATTTAACCCCCATGTAACTGTTGGCTACAGAAATCTTACGCATGAAAACTTTTTGAAGGCATGGGAAATCTATAAAGACAAAATCTACAAAACTAAATTATTAGTTGATAAAATTACCTTATTGAGACATGACGGAAAGTGGGTTCCCATCAATCAAAAGAAACTGTCTGAAGAATAATTGGATTCTAAAATAAAGAAAGCCGTATCTTTGACACGATGATTTCAGCAGAGAAAATAATTTTAGGAATTGATCCCGGAACAGCCATTATGGGATTCGGTTTGATATCGGTAAAAAAAGGAAAAATGGAGATGATTTCCATTCACGAATTGATTTTAAAAAAATATCCGAACCATGAGACTAAACTTAAATATATTTTCGACAAAACATTAGCATTAATTGACGAGTTTCACCCCGATGAGGTGGCGCTTGAAGCTCCTTTTTTTGGCAAAAACGTACAATCGATGCTGAAATTGGGAAGAGCTCAAGGCGTAGCAATGGCAGCAAGTCTTCACCGGAATATTCCTATTACAGAATATTCTCCAAAAAAAATAAAAATGGCAATCACCGGAAACGGGAATGCCAGTAAAGAACAGGTTGCAGGAATGCTTCAGAACCTTTTGAACCTAAAAGAATTTCCCACAAAATATTTAGACGCTTCCGACGGATTGGCGGTTGCGGTTTGTCATCATTTTAATTCTGGAACAATTGCAGATACAAAGTCTTATTCGGGATGGGATAGTTTTTTAAGACAGAATCCGGATAGGCTGAAATAATTATTTTTCCCGTTGATAAAAATCTTCTACTTCCGTCACATTTCCGTTAATAATATCGCGGTATATAATAGAAAATTTATTTTTTGAGTACATTTTAAAATGCTCTACTCTTTTGAGATCTTCTTCTCGATAAGAAAAAGAACCGTCACTGATCTTAACCGCCAAACCTTCTGATTGGCTTTTTATCTGACAATCTTTGCCGGTCGCAAATGTTTTTGTCATTATTGTTTTTTGAGCTTTCTCTTCAAATATAAGTTCGTATTGCTTCATACATTCATGAAGATTATAAACTTTCGTTTCTAGGCCCTCCTTATATGTTTTTTGAGACAGCCTCCACATTCCTAAGAAATACTTTGCTTTGTCTTCTTCGTGGTGTTGAGCCTCAATTTTCTGTGATTGACAGCTAATGACTAAAAGGCAGAAAAACAAAATACTGAATATTTTTTTCATATCAATTTGTTCAGGTAAAATAAAAAAGCCCTTAAAAAAGGGCTTTTATTGAGTTTAGTTATGTAAGAATTTCTTAGAATCTTGTTTGCCACCATCAGAATAATTAATGATATACGAACCATTAATTAATTGCTGATTGATGCGAACTTCATTGGTATCTGATTTTCCTTTTTGTATCAGTTTACCACTCATATCGTAAATTTGATAATTCCCGAATTTTAAATTTCTGTTACCAAAAAGCTGAAGTTTATTTTCTTCTTTTATGTAAACAATTTTAGTGTCAGATTTATTTTCTGTTTCAGAAGTGGATAATGATCCTAATATTTTAACAGCATAATCTTCTATCTGCCCATATTGTAATGCGGAACATGAAGTAAATTCCGGTAAAGTAACTGAGTTTCTTGTAGCTGCATCTACTCCAATTCTCACCCTAAGGTAAGTATTTTGTACTGCAGATGCTGTCGGAGTTACATTGACTGTATATGTGCTACTTTGTCCTGATCCTATATTATTAGAAAGATAATTTGTAACTAATTCTGCATCTTCGAATGTACCGTTATTATTATAATCAATCCATGCTTTTACTCTGAATTTTTCTGTTTGCCCAAAACCGTTCAAAAAAGTTATTTTTAAAGGAGTTGCAGTAAGAGCTGGTATTTCTGTAGCATACGCTGGTCTGATACAAGTAGCATTGGCATAATCTGCATAATAGATTGGATTTGCCTCATCAGAATCATATCCGTTTGTCACACTGTTGATATTTCCGAAAACTAGTCGGTAAGGTCCTGTTGCAAAATTGTTATTGGTAGGGTTTGCAATGCCTGAAGGATTACATTGTGCATTCACTACAGAAACAGGTGATGTTATAATCGATGCAGGATCATTTCCGGCTAAAGAATTCAGAAGATCTTTTCTATACTCCATCATCATCAAAATCGCTCTGTCACGTTGCCCCGAAGTAAACTTGCGGTTTGAATTGGTATAATTCATAATATTATACTGGGTTCCATCGTAGTTCACAGTGGTACAAGGGTCTATAGCATTATTGTTGGGTGTTGCACCACTATACATACTTCTTGAAGGTGAAGTATCACAAACTCTGTCACCATCTGTTGCACAATTATTATTTACAGGACAAGTTGTTTGACTAGTATAAGAAATTCCTTGGAAAGTATGATACAACCCAAAAGCATGACCCAATTCGTGAGTAAGGGTAGTATCATTTTGATTCTTGATCGTTGCCACTTTCATAAAGCTTTCATAATCGTAGTCATACGAACTAGGAAACGCAGCGTACCCCATAAGTCCATATGATAATTGCTGCTCACCATCGAAACCAATTACCACATAAATGTTAAAGTAAGAATTTTCTGGCCAGTGTGGTGCTAGCTCATTTTTAATTTGTGTGTCTGTAGCTCCCGTATCGGTTACTCCATTTTGGTCATAATCAGGAAGAGTACTTCCGTTGTATCGTATAATACCTGTTGTAGGCAAACAACTCGGTGATCTCTTTGCTAAAACGAGCTTAAAGGGTATCACATTTCCTCCTGTAGCACCTGCTCCCTCCGGATAAAAAGAACCGCCATAAGTAGTCGCATACATACTGTTTGCTCTCGCTATCCAATTGATAATTTCCTGATCTGTAACCGCTAAGTTAGCATTTGCCGCATCTTGGGATTCGATTACGTGAACGACTACCGGGATTTCATAAATCTGTCCCGTATAAAGAGTATTCTTTGAAGTTGTGGCTCCTACCTTATTAAGAAAGGCCTGTTGATTCATTCCAAGAATCTTTTGCTCTCCTTCTTCTCTGTATCTTTTCAGGCCAGGATGTCTGTCATCCAATTTTTTCATTACCTTATCAAAACCGCATTCTTTATGAAAATCCTGCGAAAATGAATTAATAAAAAACATCAATACTAATAGGGTACAGAATTTTTTCATTTTTATTTATTTTATTTAATATTCGGTTGCAAAACTATCAATTTATTATCAATACCAAAACATAAATGTGCACAAACTTAAAAATTATTTAAATTTTAGTACATCTTAATTCTTTTGCATTAGTTAATATTTTTAAATTACTTGGTAAAACATATTACTATTTGTAACAATGGTATGTTTTTTAATACTAATTTTGTATAAATTTTCAATAATGAAAAATACACAAGCAACTATATATCAAACGAATCACAGAATAAACTGGTTCCAGAAATTTCTCCTGATCTGTTCTGGTGGAAACATCCACATCTTAAGAAAAACACCTAGTGAATGGAATAAATTTGCCGGAATCGGAGGAATTGTACTTTTCACCGCAGTTTTTGCGACACTTTCTGCAGCGTATGCAATGTTCACTATTTTCGATGACATCTGGGCTTCGATTGGTTTTGGAATCCTTTGGGGTTTAATGATTTTTAATCTGGATCGATATATTGTTTCATCCATCAAAAAGACGGGACCATGGTGGAATCAGATTCTGATGTCGATCCCGAGATTGATTCTGGCAACATTTTTAGGAATTATTATTTCTAAACCTTTAGAACTAAAGATTTTTGAAAAGGAAGTCAATAAACAGCTAAACACGATCATTCAAAGGAATAAAAAAGACCTTCAGACCCAAATGAGCGGCAGAATCCTGCAACAAAGCGGCCCTTTTGAAACTGAAAAAAAGCAGATTTCCGATAAAATTGCTCAATATCAGAAGTCTTATGATTCGGCTGCGGTAGAACTTGAAAAAGAAATTTTAGGCAAACAATCTAATTTGACCAGCGGGAAAGTAGGCTTTGGTTCTAATGCAAAACGAAAACAAGAACTGAAAGAACAACGCAGACAAGACCTGGAAAATTATCAAAAACAGGTCGCAACAAGACTGGAATATCTCGACAAAGAAATCTCTAAAGTCTACACCAACCTTGAAACAGAAAGAAAATCTACAGAAACGTTTGAAGATAAATTCAACGGATTTGCTGCAAGATTACAGGCTTTGGACGAACTTGGAAAAAACTCAGCGATCATCGCTACTGCTGCGGCTTTCATTATGGGACTGTTTATCACTTTGGAGATTTCACCGGTTTTAATTAAGCTCATTTCTTCAGTCGGACCTTACGATTATCTGTTGGAGAAAACTGAAAATGACTTCCGTCTCTATTCTAAAGAAAAAATTGAAAAAGGAAATGCTCTAACTGATTTTCGGATCGATGATTTTAAAGATCAATTAAAGAATTGAAGCACTCAATAAAAAACTTTATCAAACCTACCAAATAAATCGCATTCAATTGCGATTTTTTCAATTTAAACAACAATAAATTCAATTAAGTATTGCTATTTCTACAATATAGATAAATATCTACAAGCATATTGACATATATCTAAACGAATAATTATGATTGAGTTTATAATGTTACTAAATTTACACTATAAAAGTTAAGAGAAGATCTTAATGCTTTCAGACCGAGTTTTAAACAATTCGAAAACACAATTGAAATTCTAAAAACACAAATGATGAAAGTTAATTGTTCGGAGGTAAAAACTCAAATGATGAAAAAATTTAGACCGTATTTATTCGAAGAACCTAGAAAGAAACTCGGGTAAATACAAAAAAGAAAACACAAATGATGGAAATCTAATTATCAGGAGGTAAAAACTCAAATGATGAAAAAAAATTAGATCGTATTTATTCGAAAAACCTAGAAAGAAACTCGGGTAAATACAAAAAAGAAAACACAAATGATGGAAATCTAATTATTAGGAGGTAAAACTCAAATGATGAAAAAAAATTAGATCGTATTTATTCGCAGAGCCTAAAAAGGCTCTCGGGTAAATACAAAACACAAATGAAAACTGTAAAAAACACAAACGATGAAAATCTTGTATTTGGAGAGCAGCAAAGCTCGACAATTACATAAATTTTCTTTCACTTTTTCTCATAATTTAATTTTTGGTTCAAAGAAATACCTCCGAATTTTCGGAGGTATTTTATTTTATATAAGTATTCGAATTTATAAAGAATAATTCGGAGCTTCCTGAGTGATAATCACATCATGCGGATGAGATTCTTTCAATCCGCTTCCTGTAATCATTACCATTTTGGTATCTTTTTGTAAAGCTTCAATATCTTTAGCTCCACAATATCCCATTCCGGCTCTTAAACCTCCTGTCAATTGGAAAATTACTTCCTCCAAAGATCCTTTACTTGGAACTCTTCCTTCAATTCCTTCCGGAACGAATTTTTTAGCCTCACTTTGGAAGTATCTTTCTTTTCCACCTCTCTTCATTGCAGAAAGACTTCCCATTCCCTGGTAAGTTTTAAATTTTCTACCTTGGAAGATAATTTCTTCACCCGGAGCTTCATCCGTTCCTGCTAAAAGTGAGCCCAACATTACTGCTCCTGCTCCACTTGCGATCGCTTTTACAATATCTCCCGAAAGTTTAATTCCTCCATCAGCAATTACGGTGACATTTTTAGACTGAGCATATTCGTAAACGTTGTAAATAGCAGATAATTGAGGAACTCCAACTCCTGCAACAACTCTTGTTGTACAGATAGAACCCGGACCAACACCTACTTTAAGAACATTTGCACCCGCTTTAATTAAATCTGCTGCAGCTTCAGCCGTTACGATATTCCCGCCGACAATATCCAGATCAGGATATACTCTTCTGATTTCAGAAATTTTATCTAAAACTCCTTTTGAGTGTCCATGAGCAGAATCGATACCGATGATATCAACTCCGGCCTGAACTAAAGCAGCAATCCTGTCTAATGTATCTTCACCTACACCTACACCGGCTCCCACGATCAAACGACCGTTTTCATCTTTGTTGGCATTAGGGTATTCCAATTGATTATCGATATCTTTAATGGTAATTAAACCAACCAGTTTATTGTTTTTATCAACGATAGGAAGCTTTTCTATTCTGCTTTTAAGAAGAATTTCTTTTGCTTTTTCAAGATTGGTATCTTTATCAGAAGTGATCAGATTTTCTTTTGTCATGATCTCTTCCACTTTCATATCAAGGTTTTCCTGATACTTTACATCTCTGTTGGTGATGATTCCGATCAAAGTATTCTCGGCATCAACAACCGGAAGACCGGAGATTTTATATTTCGCCATCGTTTCTTTAGCTTCAGCCAAAGTATGATCTTTCGAAAGCGTTACAGGATCAGAGATCATTCCGTTTTCAGAACGCTTCACTCTGTTTACCTGAGCAGCCTGTTCTTCGATCGTCATATTTTTATGAATGAAACCCAAACCACCAACTCTTGCCAAAGCAATTGCCAAATCAGCCTCTGTAACGGTATCCATTGCAGCGGAAACAATCGGAACATTAAGCGTAATTTTATCGGTAAGTCTTGATTTTAATGAAACCTGATTAGGTAAAACTTCAGAATAAGCAGGGACTAGAAGCACGTCATCGAAAGTGATGGCTGTCTCTACAATTTTGTTATGAATAGACATCTTTACTTTCTTGCAAAATTAAGACTTTTTGCCGGAATATGAAAATGCTTTTAAATAGTTTAAATAAAACTTAATAATACATGATATAAATCGAAAAAAAGCCACTAAAACAGTGACTTTACAAAATTAAATATGGTTGAATATGAATTTATTTGTCTGATGCGAGATTGATCATCTGCGAAATATCGTCTGCCGTAAAGCTGCCTTTAACATCCAAAAACACCATGTCTTTTTTAGAATTTACAGTAATCAGCATATTATTGATCATCTCGCCTTTTTGTTTTACTCTGATATTTACATTATCGCCATCATGTTTTATCGTTGCCCAAACTTCGTAATTATTATCCTTTAGATAGTTGGCATAATCTTTCAGCATTGCTTCACTTCCATTGGCCACAGTCATCATTTTTATTTTCGAAACTTTTTTTACCATTGCAATTGCAGCTTCACTTTCTGCTTCTTCTCTCAACGCTTTTTTGATAAAGGGCTTCGCCAGAAATAGCGGCACATTAAAGCTGGCAAACTTCGCATCTTGAGAATTATAATTTGATTTTGAGAAAAAATCGATGTTTGGTTTGCTTGAAACAACGCATGACTGCATTAAAAATAAAGTACAACAAACAAAAAAAATGTTTTTGAAAATTTTCATGGCCTAGTTTTTTAGTTGATCTGATTTAAACTTCCTGCAGAAGATTTGCTGATATTTGATTCAATCTGAGGATTTCCTCTGTATTTTACAGATCCAGCTGACGAAGCTTTTACTGTTAATTTATCTTTTGCGCTCACAGAAACATTGCTTCCCGATGTAGACTCTACTACACCAATATTTGCAGTTAATTGATCTGCTTTACAAGAAGCACCACTGCTTGCATCGATTGATATGTATTCTGTATTTCCTTCCAGCTTAATGCTAGATCCGCTTGAGCTTTTTACTAAAACTTTATCTGAATTGATTGACGCTTTCACAGTAGAACCAGAACTAGCTTCAAAGTTAGAAGTACCGGAAATTTGAAATTTTGCAACAATTCCTGATCCTGAAGAAGCATCTACAGTCATCTCTTTTCCTTTGATTTCGTTCACTGTTGTAAAATTGGAACCTGAAGAAGCCTTGATTCTATCCATTTTTGGTGATGAGACATTCACGCTAAGGCTTTTGAATCTCAAATTCTTCGTTCCTTTATTATCAATTGAAACTTTCAAAATACCGTTTTCTACCTTTGTAATTACATTTTGAAGTTTATCGGCATCTGCAAAAACTCTTACACTTGTATTATTTTCCTGCGTAAAAACTACTTTTACACCTGCACTTACATCGATTCCTGAGAATTGCCCTACATTTCTGTTTTCGCCATTCAAGTAAGATGCAGAATTATCTGAAGTAAAACTGTTGGTAATTGTAGTTCTTGTCGTATTCGTTTTAGTTTCGCTGGAATTAATAATTTTATTCACATCATCCATAGAAAGTTTCCCATCAAGCATTACAAGAATACTTTCACCGGTTCCACTGTCTATATTTAAAAGCATATTTTCTAAAGTACCGTCTTTTTCAGCTTCAGATGAAAGAAACTTAATTCTGCTACCGCCATTTTTTACAGACATAATCTCACTGTAATTCAGATTTTTCACAAATGCCGAAATCTCTTTATTAAGCTGATTAATATTTGCTTTTGAATTACCTGAAGAGTTTTCTGTAATCAATACTTTCAGCCCGTTGATTTTTGCCAGCAAAGGTTTGATCTGATCGAGTTCAGAATCTGCAATATTCAGATTGCTGAGCATTCCAAACATTGGTTTTGCAATTTTAATAGAAGTTACCCCTTCCACTTCCTGATATTTATCAAAAAGTTTATCTAATTTATTTTCCTGTCCGTACACATTAAAGAAATGAGACAGCACAAGAGTACATATAATGAATAGTTTTTTCATGAGTTCAGTTAAATTTAAATTGATTATAAGCCTGATCAGTTGCATAATCTGTTGTTAATAATCTACGTTGTCCATTACTTTGGGAGCTAATGCCTGATTAACATTATTAGCCACCACCTGGAATGAATATTTTGTTATATTGATAGCTTCTTCCATATTATCGATACGTTTCCCGTTAACGATAACATAAGAATCTTTATATCCTGTGGAATCTTTCGAAGTGTTATTTTTTAATTCCGAATTATAAACATATCTCGGTTTTGATTGCTTTTTGATCCTGCTTTTCTTAGACAGAAGTTCATCCAAAACATCTTTTTCAGCAATCGAGTTTTCCACAAAAATAGAATCTTGCTTTGGTCCCGAAACAGAATCAGTGATATGAACTGCAACTTGCGAATCGTGATTATGATTTTCATTAATAAAATCAGTTTTCTGCTTCTGAATTTCGTTTTCAATCAATTTCGCCTGATCTGCAGTCTCACCGTTTTGATAATCATTAAATAAAAAACCAAAACTTAAAAGTATCACCGCACTTGCAGCCATCCAAAACCATTTCGGAAGTGAAGGTTTTTTACCCTGAATAGGAATTATTGGCGCCTCGTTTTCTGAAACGACATTACCTTCTGCTTTCTGAAGAAAATCTTCAAAATTCCAGCTCATCTTTTCTTCCTTTAAGCCTTGGAAGATTTCGTTATATTTATCTTGAAATTTGTCGTTGCTCATAGCTCATCAGTTGAGAGATTTGTTCTTTTACTTTTTGTCTTGCACGCATCAGGTTGACCCTTACTGCATTTTCTTCCATTTCCAACATTTCGGAAATTTCAGACACTTCATACTCTTCTACATCTTTCAGGTGAATCACCGCTTTCTGTTTTTCCGGAAGCTGGTTGATAAAACCTATGATATATTCTTTCAGATTATTCACATCCATACTGTACAATTCCGATCGATGAAGCTGCATATCAGCAAAACCTAACTTTACATCGTGATGCTTCAACCGATTGAGACATTCATTTCTTACAGATTTCAGAGCATAAGATTTAAAATTTCCGAACTTTTCCAGCTCATCTTTTTTCTGCCAGAATTTAATCATCAAATCTTGTACTACATCTTCCGCTTCATCACTGCTCATAACAAACCTTTTTGCAAAACGGAACATCTCATCTCTGAGAGTAAATACCGTATCCCTAAAAGTTTCTTGGGTCATAAGCTTGTTTCTATTAGTAAGACAATCTGAAATCGAAATATATTACACTAAAATGAAAAAAACTTCAAAAAAATTTGAAGTTTTCAATTATAATCAATTAATATTCATTAAAAATATGTTTCAAAATCGCTTTATCACCATCTGTTAAAGGCAATTTTCTTCTTGCCATCACTTTTTCGGCAACTTCGTACGCTTTATCCAATTTAAAACGTTCATCATCTTTAAATCCACCCCAGGAAAAGTTTTCAATCAGATTAGGCGGGAAGCCTTCTTTAAAAATATTAGATGCAACTCCTATTACCGTTCCTGTATTCAATTGTGTGTTGATTGCTGTTTTAGAATGATCTCCCATTATTAAGCCTGCGAACTGCAGACCTGTATCCTGAAAATCTTTGGTTCTGTAGTTCCAAAGCTTTACATTTCCGTAATTATTTTTCAGGTTGGATGAGTTTGTATCTGCGCCTAGATTACACCATTCACCAATCACAGAATTTCCCACAAAACCATCATGTCCTTTATTCGAATAGCCAAAAATAATAATATTACTCACTTCACCGCCAACCTTAGAATGCGGACCAATCGTGGTTGCACCGTAAATTTTTGCACCTAGATTAAATTTAGAGCCTTCACAAAGTGCAATCGGGCCACGAAGATTACAACCTTCCATTACTTCGGCATTTTTCCCGATATAGATTTTTCCGGTTTTGGTATTGATGGTTGAGAATTCTATTTCGGCACCCTCTTCAATAAACAAATCTTCTTTATTGCCTAAAAATCCATTGGTAGAAGACAATTCCTGAGAAATTTTGCCTTTAGTAAGCAATTCAAAATCAAAATCTATTGCTTCTTTATTATAAGTAAATAAATCGGTAGGTTTTTTAAAGAAAACAAGCTCTTCTTTAATATCAGTCATTTTTTCAATCTGATGTAAAGAAAAACCTTCCATATTAATTTTCGCAGCAACCAATTCGTCTTCATAAACCAAAGCTTCACCCTGCTTCAATTCTTTAATCTGCTGAATCACTGTTTTTGTTGGCAAAAAGTTGGGCACCAAAAACAGGCTTTCTTTTTTTTCAGGTTCTCTGAATTTTTGCTGAAGATACATTTCTGTAAACCAGGAAACCTCAGTAGTAGCTAAGATTTTCTGCCATCTTTCGGAGAATGTAAGAATTCCGCATCGCATTTCTGCAATAGGTCTTGTAAAAGTAAGCGGAAGAAAATCTTCCCAGTATTGTGCATCTGAAAATACAAGTTGCATTTTAAAAAGAAATTAGAGGTTAGATATTAGAAGTTAGATGTTAGGCATCTAATCTTTACTAAAAGCAAAAATACAAATAGTAAAACTAATTTCTCACCACTAACTTTTAATTTCTGTCTTTTAACTACAAATAAAAAAGTCTTCCGAAAATCGGAAGACTTTAAATATTTCAATATCAAAAAATTACTTAGCGAATTTTTTGTATTTGTTCATAAACTTGTCTACTCTACCTGCAGTATCAACTAATTTAGTTTTTCCTGTGTAGAAAGGGTGAGAAGTAGAAGAGATTTCCATTTTGATCAATGGGTACTCGCTACCTTCAAACTCGATAGTGTCTTTTGTGTCAGCAGTTGACTTACCTAAGAATACTTCGTCGTTACTCATATCTTTGAAAACAACAAGTCTATAATTTTCCGGGTGAATTCCTTTTTTCATAATACTATTTTTTAAAAAAATTAAAGTTTGCTTTCGAAATAGTAATGGTATTTCTTCTGCTAAATTTTAGGTTGCAAAAATACAATAATTTTTATAATATACAAATACCTGGTCAACAATTTTTAAAAGATAAGAAAATTAAAGTATTTTCGTTAAATTTGAAACTTAGATATATTTTAACTTCGATGAAATCGCCAGAGCTGTCTTTGATAACTAATACCAATGAGGTTAAGCGATAACATATAACATTAGACAAACAAAAATTTCTACATATGAAATTCAAATCACTACTCTTTTTCTCATTCTGGATGTTATTTCTGGCAATTTCGTGTGATAAGGATGATATTAGCTTTGATGCACCTTCTCAGGAATTGAGTTTCTCGAGAGATACCGTATTCTGTGATACTGTTTATCATCAGGTACGCTCAGAAACCTATGTGGTAAAAGTATTTAATAATGAAGATAAAGATGTGATGATCCCAAGAATCAGTCTTGAAAAAGGAGCTGCGTCATTATATAAAATCAATGTAGACGGAAAAACAGGACACGATTTCCAGAATGTTCCTCTCAGAAAAAAAGACAGTCTTTATATTTTTGTAGAAATTGCACCTCAAGCCACAGGCCCGGAAGCGATTGCCGAAGACAGAGTTTTGTTTACAACCGGAGCCGGACAACAACATGTCACTTTATTTTCTGTTGTTCAGGATGCTGAATTTTTCATTAAAACTCCTTCAAACCCAAATGTTATTGCTTCTGATGCAACTTGGTCTAATAATAAAGCTAAAATTATTTACGGAGATTTGACGCTTGATCCTGGAGTTAATTTAAACGTACAAGCGGGAACAAAAATATATTTCCATAAAAACAGCGGAATGAAAGTTTCTACAGGAGCAACATTGAATATCAACGGAACAGCAGATAATCAGGTAATTATTCGTGGTGACAGAAATGACAGCTATTATGACACCATCCCAAGAAACTGGAATTCTATAAAAATGGAAGCTGCATCCGTTTTGAATATGAATCATACCCGACTTTTTGGTGGAACAAGAGGTCTGGAAATGACAGAAACCGATGCGACAATAAGCAATTCATTCATCCATACCTTTCAGGAATATGGTATCTATTCGGTACGATCAAATATCAATGCAAAGAATTTGGTAATGAATAACTGCGGCGAGGCTTGCGTTGGAATCTTCAAAGGTGGAGTCTATGATTTTGTACACTCTACGATTGTTAATTATTCTGAAGTTTTAAGTCAATTTACCCGTGACGGAATTTACGCCACCAATGAATTTAAAAAAGAAAACGGGCAACCCGATCCGGGATCTCTTCATATCAATATCAGAAACAGTATTATTTATTCTGATCGGGATAATTCTTTAACTTTAAATCAGGTTCCGGGACAATTGCTCAATTTCACCATTCAAAACAGCTTACTGAAATATTCAGGAATAAGTGCAGCCGGATTTGATTTTACAAGTTCCAGTGTCGTTCAGAGTATAAAAAATCAGGATCCTAGATTTATGAATTATTTCGCAGCCAAGATGAACTTAAGAGTAAAAGCCGATTCTCCTGCAAAAAACAAAGGTGATATAACGGTTGCCAACACAGTTCCTACAGATATTGTAAATGTTTCCAGAACGACCAGCCCGACGTTAGGCGCTTATCAGTAAAATTGATGATTGATGATTGATGATTGATGAATGAAATTAACTTAATTCTTTAAACTTTTAACTTGGCTCTTAAAAAATGGAAATTACAAATCTGCAGCAACAGGTCGACGAATGGATAAAGACCATTGGGGTAAGATATTTCAATGAGTTAACCAACATGGCAATGCTTACTGAAGAAGTGGGCGAAGTTGCCAGAATTATCGCAAGAAGATACGGTGAACAAAGCGAAAAAGAATGTGATAAAAGTAAAGATCTGGGAGAAGAATTAGCAGACGTTTTGTTTGTAACGTTATGTTTAGCCAACCAAACCGGAGTCAATCTACAGGAAGCTTTTGATAAAAAAATGAAAATAAAAACTGATCGCGATAAAGAGCGCCATCAGAATAATGAGAAATTGAAATAAGATATATAGATACTAGATTTCAGACGCTAAACTTATAAATCTGAAATCTGATGTCTTTAATTTAAAAGTCTGAAGAAATAATGAAGCTAGAAAAATCAAAATTAATAGGAAACAAAACCATACAAATCAGCGGTTCGAAAAGTATTTCGAATCGTTTGTTGATTTTAGAAAGTCTGTTTGCAGCCATAAAAATCGGGAACCTTTCCAATTCTCAGGATACACAATTGCTAAAAAAAGCATTATCTGAGGAAACAGAGATTGCAGATATTCATCACGCAGGAACAGCAATGCGTTTCCTTACTTCGTATTATTCGATACAAGACGGAAAAAATACAATTCTTACCGGTTCCGGAAGAATGAAAGAAAGACCAATTAAGAATTTGGTTACGGCTTTACAAAACCTCGGCGTAGAAATCGAATATCTGGAAAATGAAGGCTTTCCACCTTTAAAAATTATTGGAAGAAAAATCACAGAAACAAAAGTAGATGTTCCGGCAAATATTTCAAGCCAGTTCATTACTTCTCTTCTTTTAATCGCCGGAAAACTGGAAAATGGATTGGAAATAAATTTGGTAGGTGAAGTTACTTCAAGGTCGTATATTGAAATGACTTTGGATATTTTAACCAAATTCGGAATAAAAAACAGCTTTAGAGGAAACACTATAAAAGTAGAATCATTTATTGATAATCATTCATCAGTTATCAACTATGAAGTAGAAAGCGACTGGAGCTCTGCATCCTATTTTTATTCTTTCGCAGCTTTGGGAAGTGAAACAATTCATCTGAAAAGTTTTTACAAAGAATCTACACAGGGAGATTCTGCGATTGCAGATATTTATGAAAAGTTTTTTGGAATCAAAACCATGTTCACGGAAGACGAGCACAAATTAACACTTCAGCCTATTGAAAATTTCATATTTCCTGAAAAGATTATTTTGGATATGAATAATTGCCCTGATATTGCCCAGACTCTTTGTGTAACTGCTGCAGCATTGAAAATTCCTTTTGAAATTTCAGGTTTGGGAACTTTGAGGGTAAAAGAAACGGATCGACTTCTGGCATTATACAATGAACTGCAAAAACTCGGAACAGAAACTGAAATCACAGATGTAATGATCAAATCAATCAGCTTTAAAGATCCTGAAGAAAATATTTCAATCAAAACCTATCAAGACCACAGAATGGCAATGAGTTTTGCACCATTTTGCCTTATTAAAGATTTAAATATTGAAGACGAAAATGTGGTGGAAAAATCGTATCCGATGTTTTGGAAAGATTTAAATACAATTCTTGAAAATTAATTTATATGAAAAAACTTGTAATCATTTTTGCTTTTCTATTTCCTTTGACATTTTGGGCGCAGTATCTTTTGCCTAACGAGGAAGTTATTTATTCATTTGAAACCAAAAATGGTAAGAAAATGTCTTTGGTAAAAGATAAAACCAATACATACATTCAATATCGATTTGGAACTAAAGCTAAAGTCGAAATGGAATTTCCTGCTGAAAGAACCAAAGAAAGCTGGAAGAAATTTCATTACAATTCTTATATGAGAGGCGGTGGAAAAGAAAATGCAGGAATGGAAATTGACAATATTTTATTTAAAAATAATGGGTACGAATACGTAGTTTACAGAGCTTATCACGCCGAAGGCAACGATTATTCTGCCGGAATTATCATCAAAGACAGCAACGGAAAAGAAAACCGTATCAACGGAAATTACAAAACCGTAAAAGGCTGTATTTGTGATTTGGAAACCACAGGAATGATCGAAAGAGAGGATATTGGCTTAAGTTTTTAATGATTAATAAATAAAAAAATATAAATTCTATTTCGCACTGATAAATTTTATATATTTGATAGTGTGGATATTAAACATCACAAATATTCAAATCATTTAAAACTAATCATTATGAAAAACTTAAAAAAAATTTCAAGAAAAGAATTGAAAAGTATTAGCGGGGGAATCGAAGTGTGTATTCAAAATTGTATGGTAGGATATTATAAATGCTGCATTCCCCGTCAACGTTATTATTGTACTCCTAATGGGAGCCAATGCGGAAGTATTATTATAGAACCTTAATTAAAACTGTTAAATACTAAAAAATTCCTGAAGCATGTCTTCGGGATTTTTTTTGAAATATCGTTTAATCAATTTTATGTTGTTTCTCTAGATTTATTATATCGAAAGTCTTATTTTTTGGTTCTTTTACATAAATTTACCTTTTATAAAAATGAACGGTAGTAAATTATAAAATGGCAAAAGACTGCTTTATAATTTGAAAACTAAAGAAAGATCTTAAAAAATGATATTAGATTAAACTCTTAATGATTGATGAATGAAAAAACTCTTTTCTTTTTTTATAATTCTACTCTTTTCAATTTCTCCGTCGCAGGAATTGAAAAATTTTGAGATTCCAAAAGGCTATGAAAAAATTTTGGAAACCAAAGGAGATTTAGATAAAGATGGAAAAGATGAAACAGTAATTGTTTTTAATACCAACATAAAAACAGAATCTGAAGGTTTTGAAAGAAAGTTTTACATCCTCAAAAACATCAACGGAAAATTAAAAATATGGAAAGAAAATTCATCCGTAATCATTGACAGCAAATACGGTTTCTATCCAGAAGATAACAAGCTTGATATACAAATTAAAAATAATTGTCTCATCATTTCTCAGCTTTTTTTCACAAATTCAAGACATTCAGATACATCAAAATATACTTTTCGATTTCAAAATGGTGATTTTTATCTGATTGGCTCAAAATATCAATTGGATGACACTTGTGATTATAATTTCACTTATGAAGTTAATTTCTCTACTGGAAAAACAATTGTTGACGAACAGTTTTCAAGCTGTGATGACAACAAAACAGACATTCCAAAAGATGATTATAAAGAGTTTATTCATAAATTTACCGTACTCAAAAAAATGAACGGTTTTAGGATCGGTGAAAATAAATTCAAGATTCCTAATTCAAATAAATATTTTTACTATTAAATGTCAAAAACAATCATCATCACCGGAACTTCCTCAGGAATTGGTTTCGTGTTAGCAGAATATTTCGGGAAGAAAGGTCATCACGTTTACGGTTTAAGCAGAAAGCATACCGAAAGTCAATATTTTAAATCAATTCCTACAGATATTACAGACAATGATGCGGTACAAAATGCAATCGCTGAAGTTTTAAAAACAGAAACTAAAATTGATGTTTTAATTAACAATGCAGGAATGGGAATGGTTGGTTCGGTAGAAGATTCTACAAAAGAAGATATTTTAAAATTATTCAATCTAAATCTTGTAGGATCAGTTCAGATGATGAGCGCCGTAATGCCGAAAATGCGGGAAAATAAATTCGGAAAAATCATCAATGTTTCCAGTATCGGAAGTGAGATGGGATTACCTTTCCGTGGGTTTTACTCGGCTTCAAAATCTGCTCTGGACAAAGTAACGGAAGCGATGAGATATGAAGTTTATCCTTGGAATATCGATGTTTGTTCGCTTCATTTGGGCGACATTAAAACCAATATTGCAGAAAATCGTGTGAAAACTAAAGTTTCTGAGCCTTACGCAACAGTTTTCGATAAAGTGTATGCTTTGATGAATTCTCATGTTGGCGACGGAACTGAGCCTTTGGAAGTTGCAGAATATATTGACAAGCTTTTAACTAAAAATAAATGGAAAGCTCATTATTATTTTGGTAAATTCGGGCAGAAAATCGGCGTCCCTTTGAAATGGATTTTACCACAGGGAACTTATGAAAATTTAATGAAGAAGTATAATAAACTGGTTTAGTTTCAGTTATTAAAGCAATTAAATCTCCAAAAATAAAACTGCACTTTTGTCATTCCGTAGGAATCTCGGCAATTACTTTATAATAAAAACGCTTAGTTTCCTGCGGAAGGACAAACCTTTTTTATACATTTTAATAGTTGAAATTAACTTTAAACATATTTTTTATCCTGTTTTGCGTTTTTGTACAAGCGCAAAAGAAACATTATTTCCTTATTGATACAGAAACGAAAGTCAAGAAAAAGGTAAAAGACTCGGTTTCTGCTGTCAAATTTCTTGATTCTTTAGCGCAAAGCAATTATTTTTTTACTGAGCTTAAAGATGTAAAAATAAAAGGTGACAGCACAGAGATTTTCTATGACAAAGGCAAAAACTTCAACGAAACGTATGTTAACCTCTCAGATTCTATTGTCGACAAATTCAAACTGGAGAAAGAATTTTTCACCAAAAATTTAGATTCAGTCAAAAAAAATATCAACAAAAAATATATTGATGACGGATTTGCTTTCAGCAGGATCAAGTCTCAGTTTAAAGGTCAGAAAAATGGGATTCCGATTGTAGAACTTAATATTAATAAAAATAATAAACGTACGATTGACGGTTTTGTGGCAAAAGGATACACCCGAGTTCCCAAAAGATTTATAAAAAATCTTGAAAAAGAATTTAAAGGAAAGACTTATGATGACAAAAATCTGATTGCCATCAATAAAAATTTCCAGAGTCATCCTTTCATCACGCTTGAACGGCAGCCACAGACGCTTTTCACAAAAGACTCCACACAGATCTATCTGTTTATGGAAAAGAAAAAAACCAACACTTTTGATGGAGTTATTGGTTTTGGAAATGATAAAACCGATAAATTTACGCTGAACGGAACGTTGAATGTCAATTTTAAAAATATGTTTAATGGTTTTGAAGCCGTGAACCTTTATTGGCAGAGAAACCCCGACAAAGGTCAGACTTTTGATCTGCAGACTGATATTCCGTATTTATTTAACTCTAATGTGGGTTTAAATATGAAAGTAAATATCTTCAGACAAGATTCTACTTTTGCCAACGTAAAAGCTTTACCCGCATTTTATTATCATCTCAACAGCAGGCAAAAAATCGGGCTTCGAGGAACTTTCGAGTCATCTGCAATTCTCGACAGCCTCTATATCCAGGGGAAAGATTACAACAAAAAAGGGATTGGTATTTTCTTTGACATGACCGAGCCTACCGATATTGATCTTTTTCTTTACAAGTCTAAATTAAATGTTGGATACGATTTTCTGGCAACCAACTATACGGCTGAAAATATAAAAGCCAATCAAAATCAGTTTTACTTTTTTGGTGAATATAATTATCATATCAACGGAAATCACTTTCTCAACATAAAAGGAGAAGGCGCAATGATGGATTCTAAAATTGATTTTTCTGCCAACGAATTGTACCGTTTTGGTGGCTGGAATTCTCTCCGGGGTTTTAATGAAAACTCTCTCGCCGCCGATTTCTATTACTACGCAGGAATGGAATACCGATATCTCATCGGAAATCAGGCATTTTTTGACGTATTCGGACAATATGGGCAGCTCAATAACAAATCGCTTAACGTAAAACCTAAATTATACAGCGTTGGTCTTGGTTTCAATTTCTTTATTCCGCTTGGATTGATGAGTTTTCAGCTTTCTAATGGTAACGAGTTTGGAAATCCTTTTAAGTTTAACGATATAAAAATTCACTGGGGAATTTTGAGCAGGTTTTAATGATAACTTCGATTATTTTTCTAATTCGCAAATAAATTAACATTACATTGACATTATATTAATTTTTAATATTATTTTTACTGAAATAATATTTCAATTATAACAAATAATTCACAAACAGGTAATACTGTTGATTTACATTTGATATTAGAAATATTTTTCTTTAAAAGAAACTAATTCTCCCACCATTTCTCAATCTATTTTGGAAAAAATCAATGCAATAACTTATTGACATTCAAGAAAAAGAGAAATGAAACCATCAACCCAACTACAATACAATTACGACGTAAATCTTAAAGGTGACAAGATCGTAATGACGAACTTTAAAGATACTGCGGTACCCATAATTATTTATGATAAAAATAAATTTAATACAAAAGACTTTTATTTTTCTTATGTATTGAAATCAAATGGTGAGATTTCGCATTTGGTAGATATAAAGTCATACAATTATGAGGTAACGGGTCCAAATGGTTTTGTGAGAAAATTTAAAGGAAGCAAAAGCCCTGAGCTACAGGTAACTCTATTTTGCAATCTCTATAAAAATGAAGTAGATGTCACATTGACGAATATATCCAAAAATACTTTACATATCGGTTTAGAAAATCAGTATGACGGGAATAAGAAAGATTTTACCCTCAACGCTTCTTTAGACGAAAAAATAACTATCAATTTAGACAAAACAAAAGGCTGGTACGATCTCAAAATTAAATCAAATAGTAATAGTTGGCATTTTGTAGGAAGAATAGAATCCGGAAAACGATAATAACTAGTAATCTGTCTTAGATTAGTTAACGAAAAAAAGTCTTATATCGTTTTCTGCGTAAGATTTTTTTTGGTGATTGTGGTCATAAAATTTTACGAAAGTTTTTTAATAATTATGCAAAATAATATTTTGAGACTTATTAAAATATTGTAAATGACATATATAACAATAAAATTTTATGAGTATATATGTCATATTATAATGAATTTTATTAACTTCACAATTCCAAATAACTAATACCATGAAAAAAACAACATTTAGCATAGCTATGTCTTTGGCAGCTTTTGCTCTTTCGACAAATCTTAAAGCGCAAGACACAAACGCAGACAATCACACAATTACCATAAGTGTGCCCGAAGTAGCACTGGTAGATATTGAGCCAGCCGCTACAAAAAATATTACTTTAGGATTCACAGCACCTACCGAAGCGGGAAATCCGGTGATTCCAAATACATCCAACACCACACTTTGGTTAAATTATTCTTCTATTAAATCTGTTGCAGACCCAACCCGTAATGTATCTGTAAGTGTAAATGCTATTATTCCTGGAATTGATATTCAAGTAACCGCAGCGGCAGCTACAGGTTCTGGAGGAGGAACATTGGGAACTCCAGCTGCTCAGTTGACTCTGAGCGCAACAGATCAAACAATTATTTCAGGAATAGGAAGTGCTTATACAGGTAACGGAGCCAATAACGGTCATAATCTTACGTATGCTCTCGCTGCAGGAAGTGGCCCCGGTGGAGTTGCAGTGTATGCAGATTTGCAGGCAGCTGCAACTACAGTTGCTACGGTTACCTATACTATTTCAGATAACTAATCTGCCCGACTTCATCTTTTAGAGGCAAGAAGAAATCGCTTTTTCTTCTTGATCTTGTATCATCAATGTTTTAAACACCAAACTTTACATTAATATGATAAAGCGCATTTTCCTATCGCTAATTTTCATCGTGCAATTCTGTTTTCTAAAAGCCGGAATTGTTGTTCTCAACGGGCTTTCGCACTCTTATCAGGTAGAAAACGGAAAAGTTTACAAGGGAAAAATTGAAATAGAAAATACGGGCAATCAGCCACAAAGTGTAAAATTGTTTCTTCAGGATTACAGTTACAAATCTGACGGTACCATTAATTATTCTGCTCCTCATACCAACATTAAAACCAATACGGACTGGATTAAACTGAATACCAACCTTCTTACTCTTAAAGCCAAGCAAAAAACAGAAGTTTACTACGAAATAAACGTTCCTGATCATCTTTCTGAACCTGGAAGTTACTGGAGCGTAATTATGGTAGAACCTGTGGAGGAAATAAAGCCAAATGATAATAAACAGGGCGTAAATATTACCTCAATTATTCGCTATGCAATTCAGGTGATTACAGATTTTGATTCTGAAAAAGCAAAGCACGATCTTGCATTTGAAGGAGTAAAGATTGAAAAAGAAGAAGGAAAAAAAATCTTAAAAGTTGCTATTACAAACAGGGGGAATCTCTATTGCAAACCAACCGCAAATATTGAAATTTACAATAAAAAAAACGGAGAGAAACTCGGAAACTTTTCAAGTCAGGCGTTGGGATTATTACCCCAAACATCAAAATATTTTCATATTGATATCAGCCAAATACCACCCGATAAGTATAATGCAGTCCTTATCGCTACCGATGAAGAAGAAAATGCATTCGCTCTCAATGTAGAACTAGAAGTAAAAAATGACTAACAAATGGATTATTTATTTTACTCTGTTATTCCCAGCTTTTATTTTTTCTCAAAAAAAAGATAGTTTAAAACCGGGAACATCTACTTCTGTTTCTTTTACAATAGAAAACACCAGTTCTGTGGTAAAAAACTATAATCTGAAAACTGAAACTTCACATCATCTTATTATCCCGATTTTAAAAAACGGAGAAATTTCCCTTCCTCCGAATCAAAGTAAAATATATATTGTCCCTTTACAGATCGCAACAGAAGCACCTCAAGGAAAATATTCTGTGACCGTGAGAGGGACTGAAGTACAAACAGGAGAAAAAATAACTCAGACTACAGATTTTTTAGTTTCAGGGAACAGAAAACTATCACTTACACTTTTAGATTCTCCGGAATTTGTAAAAGCCGGAGAAACTGTAAAATCAACTTTTTTATTAAAAAATCACGGAAACGTTACTGAAAATTTAATTTTAGAAAGTAAAAATGCAGCGATTGATCTCGGCGCTTCTTTAGCTTTGGCTCCAGGAGAAAGTAAAAAAATTATAGTAAGCAAAAATACTCCATCAGATTTAGGGAAAAATGAATATCAGAATGTAAATCTTTCAGTTTATTCTAAAGAAAATCCACAGCAAATTCAAACTGCTTATTCAAGCATAAAAATCATTTCTATAAGGCCGGTTGAGGATGATATTTACCACAGATTTCCCGTTTCGGCCTCTATTTCTATGATCGGCATGCAAAATCGGGGTCGTTATGATCAAGGTTTTCAAGGTGAACTCTATGGAAAAGGCAGTTTAGACTTTGAAAATAAAAACATTTTAGAGTTTCATGCAGTTACCAAAAATCCGGTAGATTTTAATTCTTTCACCCAGTACGAAGAATATTTTGTGAATTATAAGCGTGAAAATTTATGGGTTCATTTGGGAGATAAAAATTATTTTGCCTCTTTTTTAACCGAATATGCACGATACGGCCGAGGTGCAGAAATTCGTTTCGACTTAAAAAAAATAAGTTTTGGAGGATTTTATAATCATCCCAGATTCTTTACGGATATTAAAGATGAATTTAATATTTATTCTAAACTAAAAATTGGAAAACAATCGGAAATCACTGCAGGATATTTGTATAAAATACCTGATACGGAAAGTAAAGATTTTAATTTTAGTAATATGAAATTAGATTCAAATGCACATTTACCTTATTTAGCAGGAAAATTTAGTATTAATAAGAATCTTGAAATTTCCGGAGAGACATCGTACAGCAAAACAGAAAAGACCGACGGAACTGCTTATATGATTCAAACGACTGCAAATTATGAAAGAGTAAGAGGAAATGTAATGTACATGCGTGCAAGCCCAGAATATGCAGGATACTTTAATGATACGAGTAATATTAATGGTAATCTGCAATATCAATTATCACAAAGAATAAATCTTATTGCAAATTATGTTCAGGATGCTAAAAATTTTCAGCGTGACACTCTATTTCTGGCAGCACCATATCGTAAGTATTTGCAATATGGAGTACAATATAAATATTCAAAGAAAGGAAATATAACATTATATGGCGGCTCACAAAGATATGAAGACCGATTAATGCCCAAAGAATTTGATTACAGAGACCGTTTTTTCAAGCTTTCTGTTAACCAACAAATCGGTATTTTTCAGTTTAATATCGAAGGACAATTAGGAAAAACAGATAACTATCTGACCGGAATTTCCGGAAATTCGAGTTTTTATACCGCAAATATTGGTTTCGAACAATTTAAAACTTCATTCAACATCTATGGCAGCTATGCACTTACATCTCGTTATCAGCTGCAAAATCAGAAGCAGTTTTATTTTGGAGCAAGAATTCTAAGCAGGTTTTCAGATAAAACACAGTTCAGTCTTTTTTATCAGAACAATTACATGCCTGAAGATTATTATACGGATAGAAATCTTTTTGAACTTCTTTTTAATCAACAGATTTATTCAGGGCATGAGCTTGGCGTTTCAGCGAGATACAATTTACAGCGTGGAGAATTGGGAAATAAAGATTTTATTTTTTCGCTGCGTTATACTTTAAGAATGAATATTCCGACCCAGAAAATCGCAGAATACACTATTTTATCAGGAAATATAAAAAATCTAGGAGTAAAAAAGATTGATGGGATCCGGCTAATTTTAGGAAATCATCTTTCTGTAACCGACAAAGATGGAAATTATGTATTCAAAAATGTTAATCCCGGAGATTATGTTTTAGAGATTGACAGATCAACTACAGACATCAATGATATCACAGACCGGAATGTTCCTGCATCTTTAATTTTAACTGATCAAGAAAATGTCTTCAATTTTGGATTGACAAGTGCAGTAAAGATTCAGGGAAAAATTGAATATACAGAGCACGACAATACATTAAGTTTTGCACAGCTTTCAACCAGAAAAAAGAAAAAAGAAAATGTAATTGTTGAAATCTCCAGCGATAGTCAGGTATTCAGAAAAATGGCAATATTGGGTGATTTTTTTGATTTTACTTATCTGCGTCCCGGAGATTGGACGGTAAAAGTATACAGAAACGGTTTGGATAAAAAATATAAAATACCGATTGACCAGTTTGAATTTACTGTAAAATCTGGCGAAACAAAAAATATAACTATTAATGTCATCAAACAACCATCAGAAATAAAATATCAGCAGGAAACAATTAAAGTAAGTTATAAAGAAAAGAAAAAATGAAAATGAGCAGCTACAAATTAGTTTTTCTTATCACATTTATCATCTCTTCCCGTCTTTTTGGACAAACTACGGGAAATAGAACCGCCAGTGTAACTTTGCCCGTTGTTACCCTACTGGATATTGAACCCGCAGGCGCAATTGCAATGAATTTTATCGCTCCCACCGAAGCAGGAAGACCAATTGTTTCACCCGCTATCAATACCTCAAAATGGATTAATTATACATCAGCAATCGCAGCAGGAGGATTAAGCAGAAAGATTACGGCTTCTGTAAGTCCTGTAATTCCAGGAATAGATATAAAAATTCAAGCAGCAGCAGCTACAGGATCTGGCGGAGGAACATTGGGTACGCCATCAGCCCAAATCACACTCAATACGACATCACAGACAATAATCAGCGGAATTGGTGGTTCCTTTACAGGAAACGGAGCAAATAACGGACATCGGTTAACCATAAGTTTATCCCCAAATACGTATAGTAATTTATCAGCCCGTACAAACACCGCGGTGGTCATCGTATATACAATCACAGAATAAATAAGAACGGAAATGATGAAAGATCATATTATTTGTAGAATATGCTTGGTCAAAGCAACTTTTATGCTCTTCTTACTCTCTTTCTGCGCAATGAAAGCACAAAGAACTTTAACAGTAGGAGGAACTAATTGGGCAGTATCTATTCCATCAATAACAGAAGCCGGATCAAACTATGCGGGAACTTATGAAAGCGCGGCCAATCAAATATTATTAACAGCAAGCATCCCATTACTTTTAAGCAGTGGCAAAGTATCTGTACATTACGAAGGAAACCCGACCTGGAATCCAAATTTAATATTACAAGCTAAAAGAACCGGTGACGGAACCACACTTTGTTTATTGTGCACCTTAACAGGGGGAACAGCTTATCAAACAGTGACGCTTACAGATATCGAATTATTTAGGATTACAGCAATAGCAGCATTAGCTTCGTATACAAACATTCCCATTCAATTACAGCTTAGTGGTGTTTCTGTCACAATTCCTGCTGCAACGTACAATAGTCGACTCGTATTCACTATAAGTGCGCTTTAGAACAATAATATGAAAAGGTATTTTTTTCAGGAGCTTTATACGGCTATCCGCTATTACTCCTCACACCTTCGCATCGCCAAAGCTAAACCTTCGACTTTTCCATTCCGTTGCGGGGTAACCGCTATCCGGGCTAGGGTTAGTTGCATTCTAAAGTAATATTTGTGCCTTAATTACAATTCAAATTTATCTTTTAAAATTCAATATTTACATCTTTAAATGTAAATCTCAAAACTCAAGATTTTAAGTAAAATTTACACTCAAGATAAAAGGTAAAACATAACAATCACTCCGGAGGAGCTCAACCTTTGTATAACATTACAGCATCATTTTCATAAGCTCCGGAGGAGCGAAACAACCAACAACCAACAACCAACAACCAACAACCAACAACCAACAACCAACAACTAACAACTAACAACTAACACTTATCACTTATCAAAATTACTTATTACCGATTGCCTATTACTCATTGCTAATTACCTATTACTCATTATCTAGGTTTAGAGCAAAAAAAAAGTCTCATACAAATACATGTATGAGACTTTTAAAAAAAAACTGGCGGCGACCTACTCTCCCGCTTTCGCAGTACCATCGGCGCTGGTGGGCTTAACTTCTGTGTTCGGAATGGGAACAGGTGAGCCCCACCGCTAAAACCACCCTAAATATGGTTTAATGTAACAATGTAGTTAATGTAACAGTGTAACAATTGATATTGGTACATTGGTAAACTTTTACATTGCTAAATTATATTTATCGATAAGAATATTCACAAAGAGAGAACCTTTATTGCGCAATTAAGCAGTTGCC
>NZ_JAVHYL010000011.1:0-175690 GCF_031118795.1 Chryseobacterium sp. CFS15
GATATCTGCTTTTTTCAATTCGAGCAGTATGTTTTCAAGAAATTTCAAAGGGATTTTTTTGTGTTCTGCAATTTCTGAAATAAGAATAGGCCCTTCATTTCTCTTTTCTACGAGATATGAAAGTGCCTTAAAAGCATATTGAGATTTTTTTGACAGCATTACAGCAAAAATAGGAAAAAAAATATTGAAGAGCCAAGGCAAAAGCTAAAAGTAAAAAGGGTGACTCCAAAAACTTTTTTTTCATTTGTTTCTTTCTACTTTTTACTTGGCTCTTTTCACTTTTTACCTAAATTTGTTTCATGTTCAGTAAAGAAGAAGCGCAGCAATTAAAAAAAGAGTTTTGGACGGCTTTCGGAAAATCGTTTCCGAGAAAATGGCTTTTGTATAATACCAAGATCAAGGATTTTTCATTTAAATTTTATGCCGACAAGAAAAAAGCAGAAGTTTCTTTGGATATCGAAATGAAAGATGAAGTTTTCAGAGATGCTTATTACAATAAAATATGGTCGCTTGAAGATATCCTAAAAGATTTTATTGGTGATTTTCATAAAGAAGAATTTTACACTTTAGAAAATGGAAAAGTCATCAGCAGAATCTGGGTTGAAAAAGAAGGGATTTCTGTGTTCAATAAAAATACATGGCGGGAAGCTTTCGAGTTTTTTGTCGAAAAAATGGATGGCTTTGAGAGGTTTTATTATGAATATGAGGATTTTATAAAAGATGTTTAAAATTTAAATCGATACGAATAATTTATATAAATTAAACAAAACACACTTATGAAAAAGTTTTTCCTGCTACTTATTCTATTAGCATTTACTTTCACTTCTGCACAAAATGTTTTTAAATCACAGAAACAAATTTATTTGGCAGAATATTATGCTCATCAGAAAGAAGATCAAAAAGCTTTAGATCATTATTTGGAAGCCATTAAGCTCAACCCAAAAAATCCAAATAGCGATGTCTATTTAGAAGCTGCAGCAATTGCTTTTAAACTTAAAAAAAGTAAAACCGCCAAGGAATTACTTATCCAAAGTATTACCAAACAATTAGCTCCATTAGATTTTTTAAGGAATTTTAAAAACCTTCAACCCTATAAAAAGTCTAAAGAAATGAAGGAAGTTTTAGCTCAATATGATGATTTGGAAAACCAGTATTATCGTGAACTTAAAAATCCTGCAGCATATATGAAAATTCAAAGCTTAATTGCCACAGATCAGCTTATAAGGAAAGAGGATAATGTTTTTGGTAAGTTAGCTACAAAAATAGATTCAACGAACATTACCAATCTCATCGAGCTTACTAAAAAATATGGCTGGGAATCTCGTGCATGGGTTTTATTGTGGCACCACCGAGGTTCTTATAAAGAGAATGATTTTGTATGGAACTTTTTCACACCCTATCTCCGGAAAGAAATTGAAAAAGATAATGTCAATAAAGATTTTTTTGTTGACTTTGATGAATATGAAAACTCTACAAAGAATCCTATTAACAAAACAAGTGAAGGATCTCTTTATACATTACAAACTTTAGGAAATCTCAACTTTAACAAAACAGCCTATTTTGATATAGAAAATCTTGATAAAAGAAGAAAATCCGTAGGCTTACCACCTTTATATTTTGAGCATTTTCTTTATGGAGCTGAACTTCCCGAAAAATACAACTATAATCCCGAAAATCTTCTCAACGATCTGGAAAATTTATAGTAATTAAGTTTTTATTAAAACATACCACAATTTAAACTTCCGTTTAAATATTTTCCGTATTTTAGTACTACCAAAAAAAGACAACATCTACTTGTTCATAAGGTTTTTCAGCCAAATACATTCTGATATTGACTTAAAGTAAATCACAAAATTCTTATAATACAATGGAAAACAACTCGTTTATTTTTACAGACGGAAAAGACCCAAAAATGATTGAAGCGTACAAGAAAGCGCAGGAAACTTTTAAATATTTCTGGAGAGAACTGTCTTGGGAATACCGAAGAATCGTCCCGGGACTAAACATTGCCTGTGTAAAAGCTTCTTTTTCAGAAATTGATTCCGATGGAGATAAAATCGTAGAACATATGTGGATGAATGACATCAGTTTTGATGGCGATACGGTGAGTGGCTATCTCATCAACGAACCCAATGATTTGACAACAATACAGCCCGGCGATTACTTTGAAATTCCTTTAAACGAAATCAGCGACTGGCTTTTTGCAATCACTCCGATGCAGAAAAAAGCAAAAGGTTTTTCAAAATTATTTTCTTCATCCGCAGAGCCTATTCCAAAAGCTTATGGTGGATTTACCATTCAAAAAATGCGCGCTGACATGTCGGAATCCGAAAGAAGAGATCATGATGAAGCATGGCAACTCGATTTTGGAGACTATAATGAGATTGAAGTGGTGAACGAACAAAGTGAAAAGCCTGAAAACCTCATCGAACATCCGATGAGCAGAAACATGAAAGAAGATTTTGTGAAATTTCTTGAGGAGTATCCTAACGAATTAACCAATATTGATGAAGAAGGATTTACACTTCTTCACCGTGAAACGATTGCAGGCAATCTAAGCTCGGTAGAAGTACTGCTTGAAGCCGGAGCTGATAAACATTTAAAGACAAACAAAGGAAAATCTGCTTTTGATTATGCTAAACAGCTTAATTGGGAACATTTAATTCCTGCATTTGAAAAGAACTAACTAGAAAAGCTACAAATGATACCCGAATTTCTTACTGAGTTTAAAACCAAACTTGAAAAATACAAACTTGAAACGATAAAAATTGTTGCCACTCCTCTTAAAAAAGAAGAATCTCTTGAGATTTTTGACAGCAAATTTTTAGGAACACCTTATTTACCAAAAGGTATGGAATATCCTAAAGACAAAGAAAATAAGCCGATGGTTCTCTGGGCACAAATCAATTTTGCTGATATTCCCGCTCTTGATGGTTATCCAAACCAAGGAATATTGCAGTTTTTTGTATCTTCAGAATGGTTTGATATGGATGATTATAAGGTTGTTTTTCATAGTGATATCACTGAAGAATTTCAAACTGATTTTTCTTTTTTAACTGAAGATCTTTATGAAGAATCTCCTATTTATTGTGAACACAAGCTTGATTTCAATAAAGAAATTGAATATGGAAGTTCTGAAGATCTTCGATTTAATATGAGGTTTAATGATAAAGATTACTGGGATTTTCAGGAAACTCTCACAAAAGATCAGACAGAAGAAATAAATAAAATTATTGATGGAACCGGTCACAAAATAGGAGGCTATGCCTATTTTACGCAAGCAGATGTCAGAGATTACAACAAAGATCTTAAGGAAGACTTGCTGTTATTACAGATTGATACCGATGAAGAAATTATGTTTGGAGATTCAGGGGTAGCCAATTTCTTTATTAATCCGGAAGATTTAAAAAACAGACGTTTTGAGAAAGCATGGTTTAATTGGGATTGTTGCTAATAAAATTTTTAAAAGAGGAACTTTAGAGTTTCTCTTTTTTTTGTTTTTTACCAAATGACAAATGCCGTGAAAATTTCTTTGCCTAAATTGCAAACATGAAAGAATTATTTGACTTTATCCTAAAATTTGGAAACCTTAATGAGCAGCAAGTCGATTTTATTTCTAATAAAGCCATTGAAATTCATCTTTCCAAGGAAGAATATTTTTCAGAAGCAGGAAAAATAGCTAAACAGGTTGGGTTTGTCGTTGATGGAATCCTTCGGGTTTGCTATTATAACAATAAAAGTGAAGAGATTACAAAATATTTCATAGAAGAAAACAATTTGGTTGTAGATCTTGAAAGTTTTGATAATCAAATCTGCTCAAGTTCGTATGTTCAGGCGGTTACAGACTGTAAAATGATTGTTTTTCAAAGAAAAGACTGGCTCGAACTTCTACAGACCATTGTTGGATTTGACGCTATTGTTCATAAAATTATTTCTAGAGCTTTGATACAGAAAGTTGAAAGGAGAAGCCCGCTTGTATCCGAAGATGCCACAACCCGTTATTTGAAATTTCTCGAAATTTACCCTACAGCCGTTAACAGAATTCCGCTTTCTTACATTGCTTCATATCTGGGAGTAACGCAATCTTCTCTAAGCAGAATCAGAAAAAACATTCGCTAAAAAGTGAATAGCTGGACACTGAAAGTTTTGTAGATATTCTAAACTTAAAAATTCGTTCTAAAAACCCGTCTCTTTTTGCCAAATGGCAAATGCTATCTTACTTAATTGACTGAATTTTGTATCATTAAAAATAAATAAATGCAAACAGTATTAATTACAGGAGCCAACAGAAGTATCGGACTGGAAACCGCAAAACAGCTTTCACAAAAAGGATTATTTGTCTATCTCGGAAGCCGGAGTCTTGCAAAAGGTGAAGAAGTGGTAGAAGAATTGGCTGAAAAAGGATTTCAAAACATCAAAGCCATCGAAATAGATGTTACCAATCCCGATTCTATTTCAAAAGCTAAAAATATCATTGAGAACGAACAGGGTAAATTGGATATTTTAATAAATAATGCCGGAATTTTAGGCGTTAATCCTCAGACTGCAGTCGAAACTTCTGTAAAAGATATCCAGGAGGTTTTTGACACCAATTTCTTTGGCGTAATCAGTGTGACACAAGCTTTTTTAGATTTACTTAAAAAATCAGACAGCCCAAGAATCAGCAATATCACTTCAGGATTAGGCTCGTTGACTTTACACAGCGATCCGAACTGGAAATATTATCACGTAAAAGCCGCTGCTTACGGACCATCAAAATCTGCTTTGAATGCCTACACAATTGTTTTAGCTTATGAGTTGAGAGAATTACCATTCAAAGTAAATGTGATTGATCCCGGTTATACGGCGACCGATTTTAATCATCACAGCGGGCCGGGTTCCGTAGAAAGTGCCGCATCTTTCATTATTAAACATACAGTGACTGATGAAAATGCGCCAACCGGACAATTTTACAGCAATGACATTGAAGATGAAACAGGAATTAGCCCCTGGTAACTTTTGTGGAATTCTAAAAACATTTAATAATAAGAGAGACTTCAAAGTTTCTCTTTTTTTGTTTAGGAAACTTAAATTTTCCTTATTAGGTGATATTTAAGCTTGATTTTTATATCTTTGAAAGCTTAGAAACCGGATGTAAATGGAATGAGCTTGGGAAACTAGCATAGAAATTTTATCTGGATTATGAGAATGAAGATTCCAGTGAAGTGAAATTAAAACTTGATTCCACAGTAGAAAATATTTTAATTCTAATAAGCTCAAAATAGAATAATCAACTTTACGGAATCCGTTGGTATGAAAAATATACTTTAGGAATATTATTCAGCTGAATACTTCTTCGCCTTATGCTAATGCAAGATTGAGATTGAGGAAACGGAAGAAAGAACAGAAATTTTAAACAATTCTCTCGCAGATTTTAAAGATATCTGTAAATTCAAAAATCAAATAAATTTCTAAAGCCTAAGTTAATTAAACGTCAGTTCGAGTGAGATTCTGAAAGAATTTTATATCGAGAACTTTTGAATTCTTAACTAAAATTCTCGATACATTTTTCCTTCTCTTCAATACGGAAAAACACTCGAATTGACGGCAGAATTTTATTAATCAAAACAAAAAGACATCTGCATTGCTACAGATGTCTTTATATTGATTGATGTTCTTACTTATTTTTGATCTGCTTTCACATCGATACCGATCTCGATATCTTTGCTGATCATCCATTCTGCAGGATCAGTTTCGTCAGTTCCGAATTTGATTCCCCAATCAGCACGGTTTACTGTAAACTGAGCTTTCAAAGTAGCAGATTTTTCTACGATATCTACTTTTGCAGGGAAAGTTACGTTCATTGTTTTTCCTAATAAAGTAAGGTTTCCGCTTACAGTTTTGTTTGCACCTTCCACAGCGTTTTGAGCACCTGCAGCAAGATCTTCAACTTTAGTGATTTTGAAATCAGCAGTTGGGAACTTTTCTACGTTAAAAAAGTCAGCACTTTTAAGGTGACCTTCAAGATCTGTATATTTTTTGTCTTTCTCCGTTACAGAAGCAGGATCTACTTTGATCGACTTCATATCGATTAAAAACTCACCAGATGTCAATTGGTTATCAGCAACAGATAATTCTCCTGTGCTTACAGAAAGAGTTCCCCAACGTGGTGCAAAACCTCCTTTATGGAAAGCTTTCCAATTTACTTTAGAAGCTACTGTATCAACAGTAAGAACTTCTCCTTTCTTTTCAGCTACTGATTGTTCCTGACCTGCAGTTGCAGCTTCTTTTTTATCGCCACATGATGCAAGAAGTAACCCTAAACTTGCCAAAGCGATTACGCCAATTTTCTTCATTTTTTTAATGTATTTAATATTAATATTGTTTGTTATCCTAATAACCTCAAAACTTTTATTTTGTTTTCACTCTGCAAACCTCCGAAAAATTGCAGGCTTAATGATTAACATAGGATAAGAAAAGACTAAAAGTATAAAAAACTTTTGAAAATCGGAGTTTAAAATGATTAATTAGCTGTAAATCGTTCAGAAAGTCTCGATTCGTTGATTTGTTTTATATTTGAAAAATTTCATTACCACAATTTATTTTTAAAATTTAAAATGTTCAAATATCTGTGGAAATAAAATATAACATCAAAATTTTTACGATTTTATCAAATGTATTATTCGTTTTTGTCTTCTTATTGCCTAAAATAGTTCCAGAATCTTATCGATATGGGGAATTAAATGAAATCTGGGCACTTTCAGTAATGATAGTCTTTGCTTTTCACGGAATTGCAGGCCTTTTAACTATTTTAAATATTGCCTTTATAATTCCAAAGATTAATGAGAATAGAAAGAAACATTACATTTTGATTCTTTGCAATACTCCAATTATTCTGTTCTGGATTTGTATTTCAATAATCATTGTATTTTTTGTTTAACTGTATTAAAACTAAATTTATGAATTGGGACCCGATAACATTTGAAGAATTATCTTTAGAAATTTCAAAAGGAGAAAAAGAAATGAGTCCGGAAAACTTTCAATTTTGGAATGAAATAAAATTTACTCCTACAAAATGGACTGAACATGAATTTGGAAATGAAGGCGAAGGTTTTTGGGCAGTCGCAAAATATAAAAATTTTGTACTCTATTACAACGATATCGAAGAAGGATTTAATATCTCTGAATTTGAAAAAGATGGCGAAATAAAAGAATACAGAGCTGAGCAGGATGAATTACAATATGCTTTAATTAAACTTAAAAATTTGGTTGAATATTATGAAATATAGAAATGCAGAAATTAATTTTATTATCTGAAAACTTTATCTTTAAACTCTATTAAAAACTAAAAAAAATATGAAAACACTTCTGTTATTAATTTTATTTCCTATCCTTAGTTTTTCCCAAAACAAAAACGAGGCTGAAATAAAGGTTAATGAAGGTATTTTACTTCATGACAAAGGTAAATACAATGATGCACTTGATAAATATGAAGAAGCCCTTAATCTTGATAAAAATAATTTGTTTGCAATTTCAGAAAAAGCAATGACACTTGAAGCTTTAAAAAAGTACGATGAAGCCATCGATATGTGTAAACTTGCAATTAATATTTATCCCAAAGAAGATATAAAAACGATTTATATTACTTATGGAAACACTCTTGATCATTCTAAAAGAACAAAGGAAGCATTAAAAATTTATGATGAGGGAATAAAAAAGTATCCGAATTACTATCAATTATATTTTAATAAAGCAATTACTTTAGTTAACGATAAGCAAATTGAAAAATCTTTAGAATTATTTCAAAAATCAGCTACGCTTAATCCAAATCATCCTGGATCTTTGAATGGCTTAGCCGCGTTAAATCGTGACAAGAGGATTATATCTATTTTAGCTTCATTAAGGTATCTTGCTGTTGATAATAAAACTTCCCGTGCAAAAGGACACTTAGACTCTGTAATAGATTTGATGCAACAGGGAGTTACTCAAACTGATGATAAAAATATCACATTGGCTATTGACCCTATGGCAATGGAAGATGTAGGCAAAAAAAAGAAAGGTATCAATAATTTCTCTACAGCGGATATGGTTTTGTCAATGACTGCAGCTTTAGATTTTGACGAAAAAAACAAAAATAAAACACAATGTGAGAAAGCTATCGATAAATTTGAAAGTATTTTTGCCGTTCTAAAAGAAGGACAAGAAGATAACAAAGGCTTTTATTGGGAATTTTTAGCTCCTTATTTTATTGAATTGAAAGAGAAAAATTTAGTTGAGCCTTTTGCTTACATTGCCTTTCTTCCTTCCCAGGCTGAAGATGTAAAAAAATATCATCAAGACAACGCTAATGAGATCCAACGTTTTTATGACTGGAGTAAAAACTACACTTGGAAATAATAGTTCAAACTAATTGTATTTTTAATAAAAACAAAAGAGAAACCTCACAGTTTCTCTTTTTATATTTTATTCAAATTTCTTTTTTCTTACCAGAAGAATATCCTCCTAAAAGTGCGATAATGGCTAATGGAAAAAATAATATTGTTTTTAAGATCGTATTAAATAATAAGTAATCATAAATCCATAACATATACGATATATTATACTAATCCCTTAATCATACAAGAATTTAGAAACAATCCTTGTTTTCCTTTTGAACAAATTATATATGAAAATCAGGTTATATTAACCTGATTTTCTGAATTAAAAATAATGTTAAAAATTATAGTTCATTCTGTACAACCAACCCTTGAGAAGCGTTGATTTCTGCTTGCGGAATAAGCCATGTCCATCTTTTATCTCCGGCCGGCACCATACTAAGATTATTCGTCACAGCAGAGACATGATTTGCACCGGTTCTATCCAATGGTAAATTTAATCTTTTCAGATCTAAGAATCTAAAACCTTCTCCCCAAAGTTCTAATCTTCTGCTCGTAAGAATCTCATCGATATACGCTGATCCTGATTTAGTAGTACCCACATATAATGGGTTACGATTTTTAGTAAATTCATTAAAAACTATTTTCGATTCTGGTTCTCTGGCATCTTTTGCTAAGGCTTCAGCTTCAATAAGATACATTTCTGCAGCTCTCATAAACGGAATATCTCCTAAACTCGTATTATTATCCACAGTCCCTGTTGCATTTACAGATAGAAACTTCTGAGACGTATAAGGATATTTACTATATGAGTTTGATAATGTTAGAGAGGTATGTACTCCAGTAGGAGCTATTACCTGCGTTCTCACATCAGTAGTCGGAAACTGAGAATAAAGTAGATTATTTACTACTTTTGGTGCTTGTCTTATCTGAGTTGAATTGTAATTTCTTGACATATATGCCATAAAATTCCCAAAGAAATCAGAAGTTGTTTCAATAGGCTTATACCCCCAAATCCATTCTGAATTAGAGTAATCATTAAAGCCAGATTTGTATTGCGTATTAGTCATTAACCCGAAACCTTGTCTAGCCTCTTTAGCATATGTTGCTGCATTCGCATACTTCCCTTGAACCAAGGCAACTCTAGCCATAAGCCCTTTTACAACTTCGGCATTAAAATGAGACTTATTCGATCGCGCTTTTCCTGACAGCAATGAAAAGGACTTTTGAAGATCTGAATTGACAGATGTATATACTTCTTCTATAGAAGATCTCGGAATCGGATTAAAAGAATCATCAAGCCTCAAAGGAACTCCAGGCTGTGAATTACTTGTGCCAGCAACGTATCTTTTAGCATAAATCTGAGTAAGCATAAAATAACAATATGCTCTAAAAGCATATGCCTCTCCCATCACTTTATCTTTTAAAACCTGATCACCTGTAACATTGGGAGTTGCCTTTAAAATAATGTTTGCAATTCTGATTTGTCCATAGTAGAAATCATAAGGATAAAAAAGGCCGCTAGAAGTGGCATTAGTATTATCTAGCCATCTCAAAGTAGACACAAACCAATTATTACCGGTGGAAGGAAAAACCAAATCTTCCCCCATTACGTCCATATAGATCATCACTCCCGTAGCACCATTTTGACCTTGACTGCTGTTTTGTCTGTAATACATATTTCGATGCATCCCATTAAGCGCAATATTTAAGTTATCTAAACTTGATGTAATCAAAAGCTCACTGGCAGATTCCGTAGGATCTTTCTCCAAATAATCACTCTCACAAGAAGAAAAAATGCTTAATAAAGAAAGCCCTGAAATTAAAAGTATTTTATTATTGATGATTTTCATTTTTATTATATTTAAAAAGTTGTACTTAAACCAAAAGTTATAATTCTAGAAGGAGAATATCTGTTGCTCACTGTACCGTTAAAAGTAGAATAAGGTTCCAGACCTTTTCTTTTGCTTGATAACCAAAGGTTCTCTCCGCTAACGAATAGTTTTAAGCTGCTCACTCCGACACTTTTCACAATATCAGGATTGAAATTATAACCTAAGGCCGCATTTCTTAGCATTACATAGCTTGCGTCAACCAACCATCTTGAAGAACCAGCATTAGAAGCAGCAGCTGTGGCCGAATTCAACGCTGGTACATCGGTAATCTGTCCGGGTGTTGTCCAGCGGTTTAAAATATCTGTATGTAAAGCTCCACCTTGTGGATGAGCATCCATTAAGCTTGCATAATTTGTATCATAGATTTTCCCACCGAACTGGTAGTTAAATGACGCTGAAAGCTCCCAGTTTTTATAGTTGAATGTAGTAGAAAAATTACCAAAGAAATCCGGTATTGCAGAACCGTGATAATCATATTTTGCTTTGTTCTGATTAGTTGTTACCAATACACCATTTACCGTTCTCACATCTGTTGCCGAAGTATCTGTGTATAAGCTCTGATCTAGAACAAACAAAGGCGAGCCATCTGCAGGATCTACTCCGTACCAAGTTCTAAGCCAAAACGCATAAAGATCTTTACCCTCCGAAACTTTTTTAGTACCAGTAATAAGTTCATTCTGAGAAAGACGGGTAATTTCGTTCTTATAAGAAGTTCCATAGGCGGTAAGTGTCCATTTTATATCTTTATTTTTTATGACATCCGCACTTAAAGTTAATTCATATCCCTTATTTATTAAATCTCCAACATTTCTGTCAATATTATTACCCGGAATACCCGCGTTTATAGGAGTCTGAAATGGAAAAAGTAAGGCGTCTGTTCTCGAATTATAATATTCTACAGTACCACGAATTCTTCTGTTAAACAATTCAAATTCAAGTGCTACATCAGACTGGACTTTAGTTTCCCAAGTAATTGCCGGATCCCCCACTTTTGTAAGCAATACTCCTGGTTCAGTACTATTATTATATCCTAAAGAAAAAAAGGTCTGGTAAGCATAATTAGTATCCAAATCATCATTACCTATTTCACCATAAGATCCTCTCAATTTTAAAAAATTTACAAATTTATTATCTTTTAAGAAATTTTCTTTTGATATTACCCACCCTGCACCTGCAGACCAAAAAGATTGCCATCTTACATCCGTAGCAAAACGTGAAGAAGCATCCCAACGTATTGATCCTTCTAAAAGATATTTTTCATCAAAATCATAGTTTAACCTTGAAAACCAGCTTTCTTTCGTCCTTTCTCTCAGATAAGAATTTATGGTAGTATTTTCTACAAAGTTTCCAAATTCATAAAAGTCGTTCAAAACTTGATCTCTTTTAGAACCATAAAGGTAATCCCTTTTATAATCAAAATTCTCGTGTCCTGCTAAAACTGTTATTCCGTGGTTGCCAAAATCTTTATTATATGTTAATAATTGATTCCAAGTAAAATCTCTTGTCAATAACATCGTTCTTGTTGCTGAGCCTCTCCCCAAGGCGTCCCCAATTAATTTGTTTCCGTAAGTTTTATTTAATGTTCCCCGAAAATTATAAGCGGCATTGGTTCTGAATCTTAATTCAGGCAACAGTTTGAATTCTGCATAAACATTAGACTGCATATTATATGCATTTGTTCTATTTTCGTTTAAGATAGTTTCCCAAACAACATTTCTTCCAACAGCCGCATCGGCTCCTCTCGAAGCACCATTATCATAAAGCACATTTCCATCTACATCATATAATCTTTCACCGGTAATTGGATCATGCTGATAGGGACTATAAATTGGTCCTATACCTCTGGTCCAAGCATACGGGTTTATATAAGATGAATTATTATCAGCACCATCTACCGCATTTCCAGAACTTGTGATACTACCATTCAGGCTGGTTCCTATTTTCAACCAATTTCTTACCTGTGAATCTGCATTAATTCTTAAATTAAGACGTTCAAAATCTGATTTTATAATATATCCATTTTCTTTAGTATAACCCAATGAGCTAAAGACTGTACTTTTATCATTACCCCCTGAAAAACTAATACTATGATCTTGTCTTAATCCCACATTAACGATAGCATCTGCCCAATCAAAATCATTATAAAGAAGTTGCGCACCAGGATTCAGTATACCGTCTACTACTAACTGATTGTTTGGAACATTATACACATTCGCTTTTAGATTCCCTGAAATCAGATTATTTGTAGCCCAAAGGTTGGAGGCTGCTAAAGTTTCACCCGAATTGGTAATCCGTCTTCCGTTACGCATTGCTTCCCAAGCAAGTACGTAATAATCTGCAGGCCCTACTCTCTCATATTCTTTTACAAATCTACTGACAATACCGGTACTTGAATTAAGAGTAAATCTTGAAGAATTTTTCTTTCCTCTTTTGGTGGTTACCATGATAACACCATTTGCCGCGCTCGATCCGTAGAGAGCAGTTGAGGCTGCATCTTTTAATACGTTCAGACTCTCAATATCATTTGGATTAAGAGAATTCAGCTCTCCGGGAAAAGGAACTCCGTCCACAATAATTAGAGGTTCGTTGGATACTAAATACGAACCCGTTCCTCTAATTCTGATTGATGCTCCATCTCCCGGTTGACCGGTACCCGCGGCAATTTGAATACCAGCACCAGCACCGTCTAAGGCCTGTAATACATTAGAAATCGGACGATTTTCAAGTTGCTTGGAATCTATTTGGACATTAGATCCTGTTAAGGTAGATTTTTTTTGTACTCCGTAGGCTACAATAACCACTTCATCAATATTACTTGTCTTAGTGGAATCTACTTGTGCCATGATGGCACCACCAGTAAAGAAAATTACCCCGGTGGATAATAATTTTAATTTCACATTCATGTTTTTAAAAATTTGTTATTACAAATATGTTAATTTATTTTAACAAAAAAAAGAAAAAGTTAATAAAATATTAAATTAGTTAATTTAACATAATTAACTAAAAATAAAAAGCTTATCAACAATAAGATTTAATAAGTTTAAAAATTAAATCCCTAAAAACATTTATATTGCAATATTCCTTCAGCAATAAAAATTGCTATATTAATAGAAAATGAGAAGCTTCACAGTTTTTTTTGTAATTCTTTCTGAACCTTTTTCCCAGCATGAGAATAAACATTTAAAGTCGTTTTTTTTAGGAATTTTGTAATAAAATTGTCTTTAAAGTTGTCTTTTAATTAAAACATAAAATGAAAAAATTAAATCTGCTTAAAACTCGACTAAAGTTTTTTATTACTTCCGCTATTTTTTTCTTTTCAATTCTAAAATTAGGTGCTCAAAATCTGACTGCGCAACAATTTGTTGAAGATTTAGAATTTCTAAAAAAAGAATTACCCAAAAGACATAAGAATCTGTTTGCAAAAATTTCTGAAGAAGAATTTAATCAAAAAATTGAACAAATAGCGCAGAAAAGCAAAACATTGAATAATGAAATTTTTGAAATTGAACTTTACAAATTAATCAAAGAAATTGATGATGAACACACAAGAATTGAGCCTATCTACAAAACAAAGTTCCCCATAAATTTTGATTTTTTTAAAGAAGGGATCTATGTAACAAAAACAGATTCCCTGCATTCTAATTTACTTTATACAAAACTTAACGGAGTAGAAAACAAAACGACCAATGACATAATCAAAGACTTTAGAAAAATCATAAAAAGTGATAATCAATCTTATTTTGAAATTTATTTTCAAAACTTTATCAATAATCCAAGAGTTTTAAAAGGTCTGAAAATTATAGAATCATTGACAAATGCAAATTTCATTTTGAATCAACAAAAATATTTAATTTCTTCGGTACAAAAACATAATTTCCACGAACCGTTTTCAAAACTTTTAAGATATAGAAACAACGATAAGTATTGGTATGAAATCATTGATGACGGAAACATAATATATTTTAATTATCAGGATTGCTCAGAACAAGATAATAAACCGTTTACTGTTTTCAACGATGAATTATTCAGGGATATTGACAAACATCAACCTGAAAAAATAATTCTTGATTTAAGAAATAACAGCGGTGGAAATTCGGCGATTTTAAAGCCATTTCTTGATAAATTAAGTGAAAATTACATGAATAAGAAAGGTTCTCTTTATGTTTTGATTGGAAAGAAAACTTTTTCCTCTGCGTTAATGAATGCGGTTGACCTAAAAAGAAATTTCAACTCGATTCTTGTAGGAGAACCAACGAGCGGAAATGTAAATCATTATGGGGAAACAAGGGGATTCCGTCTTCCAAATTCGAAAATTACAGTAGGATATTCAACTAAATATTGGGAAAATTGGAAAGGTTATTCGGGTCCTTTACTTCCGGATATTAAAATAAAGTATTCAATAAAAAATTTCAAAAAAAATATTGATGAAGCAATTGAATACATAAAAAATGCGAGATGATTTATTTATAAACAAAAAAAGAGAAACCTCACAGTTTCTCTTTTTCTATATTCTATCCAAATTTCTTTTTTCTTAACCAGAAGAATAATCCTCCTAAAAGTCCAATAATTGCTAATGGCAAAAATAAATTCAGGTATTGCCAATTTGTTCTTTCATCGGCGATTCTGTGACGATCGAGAAGACGTTCTTCAATGTTTCTGTTTCTGAGTTCCATCAGATTGCTGTCATCGAGAAGGTAATCTAAGGCATTTCTCAGGAACTGTTCGTTACCAAACTGTTCGTCAGTCAGCATATCAACTCCCAAAGGTAAAGCTTGACCTTTAATGATTTTATTTCTTCCTACATCACCGTCTGCAATCACGATCATTTTATTTTCCGGACTTGTTGCCTTAAAGCCTGGATAAGATTTTCTTTCGATTCTTGAAGCATATGCAGAATTAAATTTTCCTTCCAAAGCAACGGCAAAAATTTTCGGTGTGCTTGGCTTTTCCATCTGTCCGAGACTGTCTACGCTGGAAATTTCTTTTAATTCAACATAATTTGGAACCTGCTTCAATAAAGTTCTTTCACTCGATTCAAATAAAACATGAGTTTTAAATTTTCTTCCACCCAAAGTATCTATTGATGTAGGAAATTCTAGTTTTACAGGGTTAATATTCTTCGTAATCGGATGATCGTGTTCTGCAATTCCTAAAGGAAAATAAGGCCACGGAAGACTTGTATATTGTGCGTTTCCTCCTACTTCACCGGTAACGAGTTTTAAAAGTGCATATTTCTTCACATCTTTTACCAAAGCCGGATTGATTCTTAACCCATAATTAAAGAAAAAATCGGTCATATTAATATCAACAGGGAAAGGCATGACTTTTTTAGATCTCGTCAAAGTATCCATTTCAGCATTTACGGCATCAATCATCCAAAGTGTTTTTCCGCCATTCATGATGTACTGATCAAGAATTACTTTTTCACCGTCGGTGAAAGCTTTTCTAGGTTTTGCAATCACCAAAGCGCTCATTTGTTTTAGTAAAGGAACATCTGCCTGAGTGATTTCCACATTATTTTTAGGAACAATGGGTCCCGCATCATAACTTTCTAATGCAAGATTCATAAATCCTTCAAATTCACGAGGGTTTAATTCGTCCTGATTGACAAGAATTCCTACTTTTTTTCTTTTATCTGAAGCAACTGCTTTGATGTTTGAAACTAAATTGTACTCTAAATTTTCAATCGATTTTCTCAGCTGCTCTTCTGCATTGATGTTCGACTGCTGTACCACCAACGGAATAGAAACGCCTCTTTGGTTGTACTTTACAACAGCGTAAGGAAATAAAGTGATCTGCGAAACTTTTCCGTCTTTGATATCCGGAAGTATCGAAGGCTGCATTCCCATTGCCATCAAAGTATCTTGCGACATTTTTGTTTTTATGGGATCGATGAATTTAAAATCTATTTTTGGATTGATCTTTCTGAATTCTTCAAGCATAAACTTAGTTTCACTCTGCAGCTGTTTAAAGCTTGCCGGAAAATCTCCTTCAAGGTAAACATCTACCGTTAAAGGCTTTTTAACAGATTCTAAAACTTTAATTGTGCTATCTGAAAGAGTGTATCTTTTTTCTTTTGTTAAATCTAATCTGATGCCCGAAAATGCTAGAATTAATGCAACAGCAAAAGTTACAATCAATAAAATGGCAAACGGAGATTTTAGGTTGATCTTCTTCATGTTTTTACTTCTTTTTATTGATAAAATGATTAGACAAAGTTAAGGTAAGACCGATGATGAAAACAAAATAGGCAACATCTTTAAAATCGATAAGACCTCTTGTGAAACCTAAAAAATGTTGATAAAAACCTACATTCTGTAAAATAAAATCTGCTCCGCCTAACAATTTATAACTCGCCAACTGCTCGATTCCGAAATACATGATGAAACACATGAAAACTCCCAACAGGTAAGCCATGATCTGGTTTTGAGAAAGCGATGAAGCTAAAATTCCAACTCCTGAAAATGCAGCAATCAAAATAATTAAACCAAAATAGCTTCCGAAAGTCATTCCCATATCGATGTTTCCTTCAGGAACTCCCAAAACGTAAACCGTATAAAAATAAATTACCGAAGGAATCAGACATAAAATTCCGACAACCCAAACGGAAAGAAATTTCCCTGAAACCAAATCTGAAACTTTCAAAGGCTGAGAAAACAACCAGTTTAAAGTTCCCGTTTGCTGTTCTTCCGCAAAAGTTTTCATCGACAACGCCGGAATGATAAACATCAGTAACCAAGGTACCAAAACGAAATAGCTTTGTAAAGACGCCATTCCGATGTCGAAAATATTAGAATCATTTTCGAAGAAAAACAAAAACAAAGTTGTTATCAGACTGAATGCCGCAATGATGATCCACGCGCTCCAGTTGCCAAAATAACTCCAAAGTTCTTTTTTTAAAATTGCAAACATGTTTTATTTAGGTTTTAGGTTATAGGAATTAGGTTTTAGATAATTGGTGTTATATTAACTCACAATTGACCATTCACTATTAACGTTATTAATTTTTACTTGGCTCTTTTTACTTTTTACCTTTCCCTTTCTTATTCACGAGCTTCACCGTCATCATGATTAAAAATACCAGAACGAAAAATCCTACGATTAATTGCCACCAATATTCAATAACCTGATATTTTAAAATAACGGTAAACACGACCAAAAATAAAATAAATGTGGCAATTTCGTTAGCCTGTCTTAGTTTTAAATTGGCTGTTTTTAAAGTATTTCCGTTAAGCTCCACTAATTTTTTCACTTTTTTCCAGCACCAATAATGGTAAATTGCCAATCCGATCAGGAAAGTTAGTTTTAAATGAAACCACGGCATTTTCATTAAGCCCGGATTTAAAAAAATCATGACCAAACCACAAACTGCCATGATTACTCCGGCAGGAACGGTGATAATGTTCCATAATCTTCGAGCCATAAACGTGTATTGCTCTCGCAAAATCGTCTTTTTTTCGTCTGAAAAAGCATCGGTATCTTTATAGTACACAAAAATCCTTACGAGATAAAAAATTCCCGCAAAATAACTGACCATAAAAATAATGTGTAACGCCTTGATGATGGTATAAAGCATCGTAAAAATTTGAGTGCAAAGATAGTTTATTTCAGAAAAAAAGTGAATTTTATATGAGAAAATGATGATTAAAGAAGATTAATTGAATTATTTTAAAATTTAAAAATAAGTTTAATATCAATATTGAAATTAAAACGAACGGTAGAACCTTCTCTGTTTAGTAAAAACTGGAATGGCAATCCATCAGTCGGTTCATATCCTTCTTCTCGATTTATCATATTGTTGTAAGAAATATCAGTTTGCCTGATTCCGAAACCAATTTTAGGCATAAATCCGAACCAGGACGATTCTTTGTGAAGCATGATGCTGTAATTGATGTTTAATCCCGCTTTAGTTCGTTTGTAATCTGCAGAACTGAATGAGTAATAGCTGTCATTTTCATCATAATAATTTCCATTGACATTATCACCTTTATGATTCAGGTAAAAAACTTCTGCAGAAACGAGATGTTTCAATCTAGAATCGGGATTTAAACTGTAAAAAACTTCCGGCCGAATTTCAAACATATTAAATTTCCCTTTGAAATCATTATGGTTAAAAGGCGTAATTTCTTCAGAACCATATCCTACTTCTGCACCCAGCCACCATCTTTCAGACAATTTTTGCATGTAACCAATGTTATATCGCTGATCCCGAAATGGTGAAAACGTACTTACCGTAATAATCGATTTAAAATCTTCAGACTGCGCAGAAAGCTGACTTCCTAAAACACAAATAAAAAACAGGAATAAAGTTTTTTTCATCAAAAGATTTTCAAAAGATTAATCTGCTAAAAATAAAACAATTCTGTATTCGCCAGCAAAATAATTTATATTTCTGAAAATAATTATTTATTAAAAGAAACACTGTCTATTTTTTTTCCATCAGTGTATTTCTTAATATACTTCAGCTTTCCGTTTTTATCATAAAACTTCCAGTCTCCGAAATAATACCAATGGCGCTCGGTTTCAGAAATATCAAGTTTTGTTTGTCCTCGCTCCATAATATTTCCATTTCGATGATAAACGAACATTTTGGTTTTCTTTCTTCCAATTTTTTCTTTTTGATATAATTTATCCCCTACAAATGTTTTCCAGACTCCCACTTTTTCGCCCATCTTGTATCTTCCTGTAGTAACCAAAGTTCCTTCTTCGGTAGGATATTCTTCTTTCCACTTTCCGTGTCGTTTCTGAACTTTATCAGAGATTTTAATGTATTGATTGGTTTTGGTTTGGCAAGAAACGAAAACAAAAATTGACAGCAGTGTTAGTAAGATATTTTTAAGCATAAAAAAACAGAATTTCAGTAAATATAGAAATTCTGTTTTTATTCTACAATTGTAGAAGTGTTTATTTTTAAGAAATTACGCCTAATTCTTTTCCTACTTTTTCAAAAGCAGCAATTGCTTTATCTAAATGCTCTCTTGTATGTGCCGCAGAAAGCTGAACTCTGATTCTCGCTTTTTCTTTCGGAACTACCGGATAGAAGAAACCAATTACATAAATACCTTCATCCATCAGTTTTTCTGCCATTTTTTGAGCCAATTTTGCGTCGTATAACATTACAGGAACGATTGCAGCATCTCCATCAGGAATATCAAAACCTTTTGCTTTCATTTCCGTTCTGAAATATTCTGCATTTTCCATTACCGTATCACGAAGTGAAGTGTCGTCAGAAATCATTTCTAAAACTTTCAAAGCTGCACCAACAATTCCAGGAGCCAATGAGTTTGAGAACAAATAAGGTCTAGAACGCTGTCTCAGCATATCAATAATCTCTTTTTTACCAGACGTAAATCCGCCTAAAGCACCACCCAAAGCTTTTCCTAACGTAGAAGTGATAATATCTACTCTACCCATCACTTCGTTGGCTTCATGCGTTCCACGACCTGTTTTTCCAATGAAACCAGTAGCGTGAGAATCATCAACCATCACCAAAGCATCATATTTATCAGCTAAATCGCAAACTCCTTTTAGGTCTGCAACAATTCCGTCCATTGAAAAAACTCCGTCTGTAACGATGATTTTGAATCTGTGATTTTTTTCGGAAGCCGCAATCAACTGAGCTTCCAAATCTGCCATATTATTGTTTTTGTAACGGTATCTTGCAGCTTTACAAAGACGAACTCCGTCAATAATTGAAGCATGATTCAGTTCATCTGAAATAATCGCGTCTTCGTCTGTAAACAAAGGTTCGAAAACACCACCGTTTGCATCAAAACACGCTGCATAAAGAATCGTGTCTTCAAGACCCAAAAATTCAGCAATTTTTTCTTCCAACTGTTTGTGAATATCCTGAGTTCCACAGATAAAACGTACCGAAGACATTCCGTAACCGTGAGATTCTATCATATCCTGCGAAGCTTTCATTACTTCAGGATGATTTGATAATCCCAAATAATTATTGGCACAAAAGTTCAGAAGCTTTTTTCCATTTGCTTCTATTTCTGCACTTTGCTGAGAAGTGATGATTCTTTCTTTTTTAAAAAGACCGTCATTTTCGATATTTTTCAGCTCGTTCTTTAGATTTTCAAGATATTTTCCGGAGATCATTATAATTAAATTTAAGTTGCGCTAATTTAATAAAAAGGCATTAAACAAAATACGTTTCGGTACCATTATTGATTTTTTGGGTTATAAATTATTAAAAAATCCAAACCAAATAGTCTACTAATTTTGTAGAATAATTATTACATTTGACCTTTCTTAATTCTTTATAATGAAATTGACACCGATAAAAAGAGTACAGAATATCAGTTCAGATGAATTTATTACCAATCACATGAAAGTCTGTAAACCTGTTATTTTAAAAGATTTTATAGAACAAGACAGTCCGGCTTTCCAAAAATGGAATTATGAATATTTCAAAGAAATAGCAGGTGAAACCAAAGTAAATATTTACGGCAGCGAATTGGAATCTATTGACAGAGTTGCCAGTAAACCTGTGGCAGAAACCACTTTTTCAGAATATTTAGATTTAATCAGTACAAAAACTACAGAATACCGCCTGTTTTTATTTAATCTTTTGACCCTAAAACCAGAGCTTAAAGATGATCTTCATTACAATGATGTGACGAATGGCAGGGTTTTAAAATGGCTTCCATTTATGTTTTTTGGTGGAAAAGGTTCTATTACTAGAAACCATATTGACATTGATATGTCTCACGTTTTCATCACACAATTTCAAGGAATTAAAAGAATCTGGCTTTTTCCTTGGGAACAATCTGATTTGATGTACAAACTCCCGTATAATTTTCACAGCCTTGCTAATCTTCAGGAAGTTGATTACGAAAAATATCCTGCTTTGAAATTTCTTAACGGCTACGAAGCAGTGATTAATCCCGGAGAAACTTTGTATATTCCTTCCGGTTGGTGGCATTATATTCAATATGAAACTGAAGGATATTCCGTATCCGTCCGAGCGTTACCATCAAGTTTACTCGAAAAATGGAGAGGTTTTAAAAATCTAGTCATCATCAGACATTTTGATAATGCGATGAGAACAGTTTTTAACGAAAAATGGTTTAATTACAAGGTGAAAATTGCTAACAAACGAGCTGAAAAAGCAATGAGTAAAGCTGGATGATGGATGCAGGAAGTAAGATGTTTTAATTAGCCTTCGCTTAAATCTTCACAAAATCAATAAAACTTCAGAAATTAACGACAAAAAATCTTTTTATCAATTCGATAACGTCCCACTTCCATCATCTATCTTCCGGCCTATAATATTATTTCTTGATAATTTTCTTGGTAAATTCTGAAGTTAACGTTTTTACTTTCACCATATAAACTCCAGAAATAAGATCTGAAACGTCAATTTTTTTTCCATTAGAAATTCCGGTTTCATGAAAATTTTTAATTAAACTCCCTTTTGCATCAAAAATTGTAATTGAAGTGATTTTACTTTCTGTTTCAATAGTTAATGTTTCTGCCGTCGGATTTGGATAAATTTTTATCGCTTCTTTTTTCACAGTTTCATCAGTGGAAAGCACCGGAAGATTATTGATCTGAATATTATCAACTCTGAAACCAGTCCCGTAATCATCATAAACGAAATCGATCGCCTGTACATTTTTATTAATTCCCAATGCCCCCGAATAAATCTGAGTTCCATTTGCAAAATACTGTAAAGTATTATCAGATTGCTTAATGATTATTTTCAAATTATGCCATTGATTCGCCGCTAAAACAGGACCGTCTGCCAATCCCGTGGCCGTTCTGTAGCTTAATATTCCCGTTAGATAATCAATCTGAAAAGAGGCTGTATAATCTGAAATTAGTGCATTATTGTAAATTGCTATTTCATAAGATGAAGAATTGAGTCCTGCAAAATTATAATCAAAAGATATCTCAACATCGTTGCTGGTCACAAAACTTGTAATATTCTTTTCAATTCCGCATGGATCTTGTACAACTCCGGTACTTAACATATTAAATGAATTTGTTCCGTCGGTGGAATTAGAATTAACAACCGTCGCATTAGCAGCCGGAACTCCGCCCCAGTTTGTCCAACCCTGTTGTCCACCTAGATTTCCAACAACATATCCTTCTGAAGTTTCAAAAGAGATTTTTTGCATCTGCGCTTTAAAGTAAAACGCTCCAAATGACAGACTTGCCATTACAATAAATAGTTTTCTTTTCATAGGAAATATTTAACAATTAATGAATCAACCAGTTGTAATTGTAAAGGGTTGCAAAAGTAGTACCTTATTCTCAGTAATTTAAATATTTCTTTTTATATTTAATTAATATTCAAAATTTATAAATTACGACACTTGTATCATCAACAGCTGACATGTATTTTCACGAAATCAATTTCACAATATAGAGAAACAAAAAAAGCCTTCACGAATGAAAGCTTTTATGATAAAAAAACAATAATTTGTATTATTTTTTGATTTCAATTTTTTTGTACACAATTCCCTGAAAAGATTTTATTCGGTCTGCGCAGTCGTCTGAAACAGGTGTCATCACAAGATTCTCACCTATTATTTCATAATTGTATTTACCTTTGGTTCCCACATTGCAAGGTGTTCCACCAGATTTTTTTTCAATATTGATGTCACCATTATTCAGAGTGTAATTCATCGTTTCGATGATTTTATCTCCCTGCAGCACATCAAATTTATCTTTAGAGAATTTTAAAATAATCTCTGTTTCCTGAGGAATTTTTGCTAAACCATTCCATTGCGTATCCAGTAAAGGATTGTCTGATTTTTTAGACTCACAAGAAACAACATTCAAGATTAAAAATGTCATTAAAAGGAATTTTAAAAGAAATAAATTTGTTTTCATACGTACTATTTTTATGTATTTTAACAAATATACACTGAAAATCAATACAATAATTTATTTTTTATTCTTTTACGAATTTTAAATTTGAATTTAATATTTTAATAAAATAAACTCCTTTTTGTAATATTGATACTTCAATCTTTTTATCAGTTTTACCTTTTTTCACTAATCTTCCGTCTGCTGTGAAAATCTGATAGTCTGCTTCTCTTTTTAATCCGGAAACAAACAGATTTTCTTTAACCGGATTAGGGTAAATGCTAAACTCTTCATTTTTAAAATCTGCAGTGCTCAAAGTATTATCCTGGGAAACCGTAGAGTTTTTTTCTAACATCTGATATTCATAATTAAACTGTACGCTAGCAATAGGGAAAGTTACAGATTCTGTGAAATACTGATTATTTGAGGTATTATTTAAAGCAAAAAAAGCAGTCTGCCCGCCTGTTCCGGTAACTTTTATAGGTAAAGGCATCTCAAAAAAACTAACTGACGAGTGGCTCTGAGTTTGTGAAGCCTTAAAAGTCACTTGATTTCCAACCTGTTTCCATCGGATGTCATAAGTAGGATATCCTTGCCCGTAAATCCAGTCATTAAAAAATTCTGTAAAATCTTTTCCGGTCGAAGTAAATAAAGAAGAATTCAAATCGGCAGTTTTCACATAGTTATAAGCCAGATTTGGTCTTGCGTGATAGTCTTTTAATGCCAGATAAAATACCGTATCTCCCAAAATCCATTTAATCATTCTTACGACATATCCTCCTTTTGAATACGATAATCTTCCGCTAAAAATAGAATTGATGTTTCCCAGATTACTATCTGCAACGTAAACACTTCCACCGCTTACACTTGTAATGTAATTTTTTTCACCTAAAAGATAATTGAGAAAATCGGCATTGTTCATGATCAGTTTTTCATACGCAAGATGCTCTCCAAAAGTAGCAAAACCTTCATTCAGCCAAATGTCGTTCCAGGCTCCGCAAGTTACTTTATCACCAAACCACTGATGTGCCAATTCATGAGCAATGAGTTGCTTACTCCATGATCCCATTGACGACATGGTTTGATGCTCCATACCACCACCAGCTTCAAATTCCATGTGACCATATTTTTCATTGCGGAACGGATAAGGTCCGAAATAATTTTCGAAAGTATTCATCACCGTTTTTGTCCAATCGATATTCGCCATACTTGTTGCATTTGCATTCGTAGACGGATATATATAATTTACAAAAGGAAAAGGTGGATTTCCCATTGTATCATTTAGTTTTACAAAATTTGTAATTGAAAGTGCAATCAGATAAGCCGCCGTCGGATATTGTGTTCTCCAGAAAGTACGCTTTTGACCGTTTCCTAAAACAGTTTCAGACATCAATTTCCCATTTGCTGCAACATTATATTGAGCAGGAGTCGTTACTTTAATATCAAATCTTTCAATTTTATCATTTAGACTTTGTTTTGTAGGAAACCAATCCTGTGCACCATAAGGTTCATTTAAAGTTGAAAGAATTGGTGTTCCGCCTTGAGAACCGTTGAAAAATGCATTGCCTGCAGTATTTGGAGCTCCGTTGTATTGAATAGTTAAAGAATCTAAAACATTCGCGGGCAAAGAAGCTGTAAAATCTATTTTTATCTCTTTAGTTGGAAGTTGCTGAAAAGCAAGATTCTGACCGTGAAAACTTACCTGAGAAACATTGAGGTTAAGATCAAGATCAAAATAAATACTATTCAATGCTTGTGTTGGCTTGAAATGAGAAGTTACCGATCCCGAGATATTGTAAACAGCAGGATCTATAGTGACCTCCATTCTCTGATACTGAAGATCGTAGTTCAACGTATTAGGATTAATATTTCCTGCAGCCATTTTAGCCGCATAAGATTTCATTTCTTTTTTTAATAAACCTTTTTTTTCTACATTCTCATTTTGCTGTTGAGCCGATAAAGTATTCATAAGAAAGATACTTATGCATAAAATATAAAATTTTCTCATTGTCAGATAATTAGAGCTTAAAGATAAAAAAAACCTTTCAATCAAAGATTAAAAGGTTTCTATATGAAATTAATATTTTTTTTAAAGATCCAAAGCCGGTTTAAGAATTGTTTCCATCTTGCTTTTCACCTGTCCTACTGATCCTGAATAATTATTCACCATCAAAGAAAAAACGAGTGTTCTTCCAGAATTGGTTTTTAAATATCCTGCTAAAGTTTTTACTTTATTTAATGTTCCTGTTTTTGCAAAAACCTGTCCGTTTCCTTCTCCCAAAAACATACTTTTAAGCGTTCCTGACTGTCCGCCAATCGGAAGAGAATTAAAATATGCTTTGTAAAATTTCTCATCCATTAAAGATGTTAAAAACTTTACCTGAGAAATTGGTGTTACATGATTACTTCTAGACAACCCACTTCCGTCCATATAATTTAACCCTTCCAAATCAAATGCAATATCTTTTAAGTGATTATTAACCACGATTCTACCCGATTCTGAAGTCTGATCACCCATTTTCTGGAAACCTACTGTTTTAAGCAAAGCTTCGGCTAATGAATTATCACTTCTTTGATTGGTATAGTAAATGATGTCGCCCAAAGTCGGAGATTTATACGTTGAAATCATCTTTCTAATTTCAGGAGATGCATCTGTCATTTTAGGAGTTACTTTTCCGGTAACTGCTACTCCACTTTTCACCAAACTTGCTCTGAATGAATTGGCAAGGAATGCGGGTGCATCTGGTAATTTTGTAGTTAAAGTACCGTTCCCATCGTATTTCTCGGCATACACCATCTTGTTGGCATACGGCGAAACATAGAAAAATCTTTTATCAGCAGCAGGATTTATTGATTTTTTTACAATCAGTTTCTCGTTTGCAGGATTGATTTCTCGTGTTGTACCAACCGGAAGATAATAATTATTGTTTTCTAGCCACACAACATTTTCCGGAAGTACTGAAATGTTACCTTTGAAAAGCGCTGTCTGAATAATAATGTCACCATTTACCTTTTTGATACCTTCACGAGCCATTCCGTCTGCGAAATCTGAGACAATATCTTTGTAAGACCAGGCTCCTGCCTTATTGGTTCCCAACGATGGGTCACCACTTCCTACAATATAAAGATTCCCGTTTAAAGTTCCGTTCTCATCGATCGCTCCCGAATATTCCAACTGCGTCATCCAACGGTAGTTTTCACCCAACATGCTCATCGCAGTTTCGGTAGTTAACAGCTTAGTTGTAGAAGCGGGAACAAGCGGAGTATTTTCGTTATAAGAAGAAATTATTTTCTTCGTTTTCGGGTCGTAGACCACAAATCCCCAGGTTGCATTTTTCAACACGGGATCCGTCATCATTGTGTTTACACTGATATCTACAAGTTCTTTTGGCGACAAAATAGCTTTTTCCACATACGCAGCTGGCGATGGAAGGTTTAAGCTTGTTTTATTGTCGTAATTCTGAGAGTAAAGAACTGTAGAAACGGTCGATTGAGCAAGTAGAAAACCAGCAGTCAGAACCGTAATACCTGAAATATATTTTCTGAAATTTACCATCTAATTTTTTCTTTTGTATATATTTTGGATTAAGTAAAGAACAATTAGTTAAATCATTCATCGCATTCCAAACATATAGTCAACGTCCAAATGTAGAAATTATTATGGTATGGTAGTTAGGTAGACTATAATAAAAGGCTATAAATTATGTTAAAGTTTGTTAAAAATCCACAAAAACATCTTTTTTAATGCTTTGATAAGCAGTGATTTCGTCAAATTCCTTTAAACTTAGCAAAACTAAACTTTTAAATTTGTCATAATTTTTGCCACGCGGAAGTTTTAGCATTACCTGAAACTGATACAAATTATTTAATCTGGCAATCTGCGATCTTTCAGGACCTAAAATACAATCTTCAGGAAGATATTTTCTTAAAACCGATCCTAAAAACTGCGAAGCACGATTCACTTTTTCATCCCTTCTGTGTTTCAGCTCAATCATAATTAATTTTGTAAAAGGCGGATAATTAAATTTCTGACGTTCGGTGAGGAAATACTTATAAATTTTCGAAATATTATTCATTTTAATCAATTGAAAAACAGAATGATCCGGATTAAAAGTCTGAATTAAAATTCTGCCTTTTCCGGAAACTCTTCCCGCTCTTCCGGAAACCTGTGTAATCAGTTGATAAGCCCTTTCTTCTGCTCTGAAATCCTGCACATACAGCATAGAATCAGCTTTGGGAATCGCCACCAATTCGATATGATCAAAATCCAGACCTTTTGAAATCATCTGAGTTCCAACGACAATATCGGTTTCTCCGTCCTCAATTTTTTCGTATAATTTTTCGTAAGCAAATTTCTTTCGCATCGAATCAACATCCATTCTGTCGACTTCATTGTCAGGAAAAATTTTAGAAATTTCTTCATGAATCTGCTCAACTCCCACTCCTCTTTCATTGAGGTTTTCAGAATAACATTTTGGGCAGGTTTTCGGCTTCGACGCTCTTTGTCCGCAATAATGGCATTTCATTTCGTTTGCAGCTTTATGATACGTCATTACAACATCACAATTTGAGCAGTAATTCACATATCCGCAAGATTCACATTCCAAAACACTGGCGTAGCCACGACGATTATGAAGAATCATCGTCTGATTTTTTTCTTCTAAAGTTTTTTTAATTTCCTCAATTAATTTTAGAGAAAAATTTCCCGAAACTTTTTTAGAATCCTGAGCTTCTTTAAAATTAATAAGTTCAAACTCCGGAAGCTTTACATTCCCGAATCTTTCATTGAGAAAAATATATTTCATCTTCTCTTTTCGAGCTAAATAATAGCTTTCAACAGAAGGTGTTGCCGAACCTAATATTACATTTGCGCCATAAAAATTAGCCAAAACCAAAGCAGCATCTTTTGCATTGAAAAAAGGAGAAACTTCTCTCGGTTTATATCCGGAATCATGCTCTTCATCCACCACAATCAATCCTAAATTCTGATAAGGCAAAAAAAGAGCATTTCTCGTTGCGATAAGAATTTTGACGTCGTTATTCTTTATTCTTCGCCAAATTTCAACTTTCTCAAAATCAGTTAATTTCTGATGATAAAACCCAAGTTGTCTTCCGTATTTTTTTTCTAATCTCTGAGTGATTTGCTTTGTTAAAGAAATTTCAGGAAGCAAAAACAAAACATTTTTCCCTTCCGAAATACATTCTTCGATTTTCTCTAAATAAATATGTGTCTTTCCGGACGAAGTTACACCATGCAGCAACACATTTTTGCCTTCTTCAAACGCTTCATCCACTTCACTTTTTGCAGATTTCTGAATTTCTGTAAGCTCTTCAACTTCTTCTATTTCGCCTTCATAGCTTTCAATTCGGTCTTTCTGCATATAATATTCTTCAACCAAATTTTTATCTGCCAAAGATTTAAAATGCGAACTCGCAAAATAACCGTCCTCAAACAATTCTGATTTTTTGATATGCAAATCAGGATTTTCTGTCTGCTTTTCTAAAATATGCAGAAAAAGATCTTTCTGTTTCTGAGCTCTTTTTAAACTTAAAAGAATTTCTGTAAGGTTGTTATTTTTTAAAACCTCATCAGTGATTTTTACATAAGCAACTTCTTTCGCTTTGTATTTTTCAGCAATCTTTTCGTCGATTTCGATATATTGTAAATCGATCAGTGAGTTGATGGTTTTAATGATATCTTTTTTCGGAATAAACGCTTCAATATCCGTTAAGTTAATCAGCTGTCGAACTTCTAACGCCTGAATAAGGTACATTTCGTTGACGTCTAAATTTTCAAACTCAACGGTAATATTGGGTTTTAATTTTAGATAGGTTTCACTTTCCAGTTTTAAAGAAGACGGAAAAGCAAACCTGTAAATTTCACCCAAATTGCAGAGATAATATTCTGAAAGCCATTTCCAGAATTTGATTTGCTCAAGCGGTAAAATTGGTTGTTCATCTAAAATACTGATCACCTCTTTTGGTGCAAACTGAGTAGGAACTTCATCATGAAGCTCAAAAACAATTCCGGTATAGATTTTTTTTCCACCAAAAGGAACCAAAACTCTCATTCCGAGTTGAATTGTTGATTGTATTTCTTCCGGAACTTTATATGTAAAAGTTCCTTTCAGATTGAGCGGCAAAATAATTTGAGCGTATTGCAAGGGAATAATTAAAATGTAAAATTAGATTTTTATTCAGAGAAGTGCAATTTTTGTTGATGCTGAATTCTTTAAAACATTAAGAATATTGAGTTTTAGGAAGAGACATCATTTATATTTTTTAAGATTTACCATGGTAAAATTAAGCAATTTAATGGTTCAAATAATCCCTAAACAATTAATTGGCTCAGAGCGTGTTTTATTAATCAAAAATAAAATTTTTAAGACATTTTTCTTTCCCCAACCCTAAAGGGCTGAAAAATATCTTAAAGTCGCACCAAATTTACTCCTTTTAAGGTAGAGAAAGTAATTTGATAAAAATTTAAATAGGCTCTTAGCGGTTAATTTAAAAGATAAGTTCAATAATCTGATACCAAATTGCCGAAGTAATAAATCCAACAAGGATACTGAATCCGATGATCAGATTCGTCAGTTTTGTATTAAGCCTAAATTGTTCGGCAATAATACTTGCAGTAACAACCGTCGGCATTGCAGCTTCAAAGACAGAAATTTTCGCAACATCACCTTTAATTCCGAGTAATAAAGCTAAACCTAAAATCATTATCGGAGCTAAAATTAATTTATAAAACATGGAAGCCGAAATCTGTGGCAACAATTTTTTCCAACCATTAAATTTCAACTGCAATCCAACAGAAAATAAAACCAACGGACTTACAGTCGCAGCCAGTTTATCAAAAAATGGCTCTGCAAAAGTAAAATCGATGAATTGAGATAAAATCAATGCAGCAATGCAACCGATCAAAGGCGGAAAAGTAACCAGTCTTTTCAGAATAAAAATGGCGCTCACTTTTCCGGATTTGCTTCCGCCTTTTACTGCAGCGATAATTCCCAATGTGGAAAGTGCAAAAAACATCGTTTGATCACAGATTATCGCAATACTTAAAAGACTTTCGCCATAAAAAGCTGAAATTAAAGGAAACCCAATGAATGAAGTGTTACTGTAGCCACTTGCCAGTTCCAATGTACTTCTCGATCTTCTGGAATAGCCTTTTTGTCTGCTGTAAAACATCATAAAAAAGAAACATCCAATCGCAATTACAAAAGTTGAAAGTATTGGAAAAAGCATTTCTGCAGACCATTGAACCTTGGGTAAATATTTAAAAGAAACTGCAGGAAGTGCTAAATAAAGAATCCAGGTATTGATGCCTTTGTGTGCATCGGGATGAATAGATTTTGTTTGTTTGAAAATCATTCCTGCCAAAATACAGACCGCAATTAAAACAAAATTTACCATATTATCAAGACTTTACTTCTTTTACTTTGTCTTAATACAAAAGTAACAAAAATCAAGACTGGAAACTCCGACTTACTTTTCACATTAATTAAACCTGTTAAACTCTGCTAAAATTAAAACGCAGATATTCATAATATAAATTTCTAATTCAAAAAAACTTTATCTTTGCGACTATGATTTTACGAGGAGAAAACTTAATCAAAGAATACGGTCCCAAAAAAGTTGTAAAAGGCGTTTCTGTACAGGTTCAGCAGGGAGAAATTGTAGGTTTGCTTGGTCCGAACGGAGCCGGAAAAACCACTTCGTTTTATATGATCGTAGGTTTGGTAAAGCCTACTTCAGGAAGAATTTTCCTCGACAAACAGGAAATCACTACCGATGCAATGTATCGCCGTGCTCAAAAAGGTATTGGTTATCTTGCTCAGGAAGCTTCGGTTTTCAGAAAACTTTCTGTGGAAGATAATATTCTTGGCGTTTTGCAGCTTACTAAACTTTCAAAAAGAGAACAGCAAATAAAATGCGATGAACTGATTGAGGAATTTTCTCTGCAACATGTTCGTAAAAACAGAGGAGATCTTCTTTCCGGAGGGGAAAGACGTAGAACCGAGATTGCAAGATGTTTGGCGACAGACCCAAGTTTCATTCTCTTGGATGAACCTTTTGCGGGAGTTGACCCGATTGCCGTGGAAGATATTCAGAAAATTGTAAGAAGTCTGACCGATAAAAACATCGGAATTTTGATTACCGATCACAACGTACAGCAAACTTTAGCAATTACCAATAAAACTTATATTATGTTTGAAGGAAAGATCTTGAAAGAAGGTCTTCCTGAAGATTTGGCAAACGACCCGCAAGTAAGAGAAGCATATTTGGGAGAAAACTTCGTTTACCAAAGTATTTTTGATAAGCCAAGTAAGAAAAGTTACGCTTACAATATCTGGGCAGGAAATTTTGATTCTAAATCGCAGATGCAATCTTTCGTCAACGAAAACTTTGCACAGTTTGATGACCTTCGATTGATGCATGGTTTTGAAGACATTAGTTTTGCATCTTTAGGGAATTCAGAGATTGAACATATTTTCAGTGATGTAGTTGATAAAAACGCCAACAATTCTTTTGTATTCCAGAAAAAAGAAATCAATTCATATTATTCTTTGGAACAGGCTGAAGCAGATTCTAAAGCAGCCAGTAAATCTGAATTGCATTATCTGACGACTTATGTTTTTGAGGGATAAATCTTAATTTACTATAAATGTTTTTTAAAAATTTATTCAAAAATAAAACGCCTAATGTTTATTCTAAAACAGATAGGTTGACAAAAATTGAATATTTTGAAAAATATCAGATTAAAGAATTATTCAATCTATTGCATCAAGCCGAAGAATTACTGGAAGAAATTTCCATTGAAAATTCAAATAATGATTTATTAAATTTCAAAAAACTTTTTATAGAAGAAGTTTATGAATTGGAAAGTGATAATATAGCTGATTTTACAAATATTTGGAATTGGTTTCAAACTAATAAAGAATGGAATCAATTTACAGGTTTGAAAGGTGAAAAAATTGGTGTTAAGATTTTACATATTATAACCAAATGGAAAATTGATGATGATTTCATTCCGGGATTTAAAATTTCATTAGAAAATGAATATGGAGTTATTCTCGAAAAACAAAAAGAAAATAATTTTGGAATCATTAGATGGGATACTCCAAAAGAAGTTGATGAAGAAGATTGGATTGGAATGTTTGAAACTTTTAAAAAGATAGGAGGAAAAATTATTGATCAAAATCATCAGTTTAAATACATTAATGATGATGGAAGTTTAAAGAATCAAATTTAAAACAAACAAATTATTTGCTAAAAAACATAATAAAACGTACCTTTTCTCTCAGAAACGGTACGTTTTTCTTTTAAACCAAATCATGGCAAAACCTTTTAACAGAACTCTTACTCTATTTGGAATTTACAAACAACTAATTCCTTTTATAAAGCCTTACAGACCGATGATCTACGGAACTTTGTTTCTTACTTTTCTCGGTGCCTTGGCGGCTCAGGTGAATCCTTTAGTTTTAAAATATACGGTGGATGAAGTGACAAAACTCACACATTTACCAGATCCGATGAGTGAGGGAGTTCATATTTTGATTATCATTTCGATTATTTTACTGGGAAAAGAATTGTTGAATATTTTCATCAATTTTGGACAGAAATTTTATGGTGAGAAAATCAGAATTAATGTAAGTTCGGTTTTAGCACAATCCGCAATCGACAAAATCCTTACGTATCGAGTTGCTTATTTTAATGATGAAAATCACGAATCTGGAAAACTTCAAATAAGAATAGACCGTGGAATTGAAAGCTTAACCAGACTCGTTCAAAATTTCTTTATTGATATGCTGCCATTATTTTCAAATGCATTTATCGCATTGATTATTATGTACATGCAAAATGTTTACGTGGGTATGGTTTCTACGATCATTGTTCCTATTTATTTTTATATCAGTTCGTTACAGGCAAAAAAACTGGGCGGAGTAAGACGAACTTTAAGGAATCAGCGTGAACAGAAAACTTCAGGACTTTTAAATTTAATTAATTCAATTATGGTAATTAAAAGTTTTGTCCGTGAAAAATTTGAAGGCAAAAAACAGTACGATCTACAGATGCAATTGATGGACAGCCAAATGTTTACCCGGAAAACCAATTTTATTTATGACGGATTAAAAACTTTTATCGAGCAGTTTGGGGTTGTTTTAATTATTCTTTTGACAGTTTATTTGGTTCTAGATCAGCAAATGACCATTGGTGCGATTATGCTTCACATCATGCTTTTCAACAATGTTTCTTCGCCAATCAGACAGCTTCACAGGATTTATGATGATATGAATGATGCGATGATTTATGCCGAAGGCTATTTTGATATTTTAAATGCCGAAAATGAAGTCGAACCAAATGGAACTTTTGTGGAAAATAAGATCACAGGAAACTTTGAATTAAGAAATGTTAATTTCACCTATCCCAACGGAACAAAAGCACTCAACGATGTTTCAATGACAATTGAAAACGGAAAAACGACTGCTTTAGTAGGATTAAGTGGAGCCGGAAAATCAACCATCATCAATCTTCTCTGCAAATTTTATCTTCCCGATTCTGGTGAGATTATTTTAGATAAAGTAGATTTAACGAATTACAACAATACTTTTTTACGGGATGATCTGGGATTGGTTTTGCAGAAAAATCACATTTTTCAAGGAAGTATTGAAGACAATATCCGTTACGGAAATATGAATGCAAGTTTTGAAGAAATAGAAGAAGCGGCTAAAAAAGCATATCTCCACGAGCAGATTTTAGATCTTCCGGAAAAATATAAACACGATGCAACTCAACTTTCTGGCGGACAACAACAGAGAATTGCGATTGCCCGATTATTTTTGAAAAATCCGCCCATTATTTTTCTTGACGAACCGACTGCAAGTTTAGATGCAATTGCCACCGAACAAATTAAAAACTCTTTAGATGCTATTAAAGCAGGAAGAACCGTCGTGATTATTTCTCATTCTCTTTCACAGATTTTAGATTCAGATAAAATTTATGTTATGAAAAAAGGTCATGTCGTAGAAAGTGGAACGCATGATGAATTGGTGCAAATGAACGGAACTTACAGAGAAATTTTTGATGCTTCTGCGAGGAGTTTAAATTTGGATAAATTGGTGAATACGTTTAAGAATTAATGTAACAAGTTAGCAGTTTAACAGAGTGTATCAATTATGTAATGCAAATACTTTAAACGCAAAGATTTAATAAAAAAGTGAAATTTTTAAGGAGCAAAGAATAGCGAGTAAGTCGCTTAAGGTTGAAAAAATATAGCCACCTACAATCAATTTACTGATTAGACTTTGCATTTTAAATATTATTTGAAAAAATAAAATCTTTGCGTTTAAAAAAGTTACTGATTAAATTTGCGCAATAATGAACGACCACTACCTCAAAAAACTTGACCGTGTCACTGCTATTCTCACACAACTACAATCAAAACCAATTGTAAGAGCGCAGGATTTGGCAAAAAAATTTGATGTCAGTATCAGAACGATTTATCGTGACGTAAAAACTTTGGAAAATGCCGGTATTCCTATTATTGGAGAAGCCGGAAGCGGATATTCTCTGATGGACGGCTACAAACTTCCGCCTGTAATGTTTACTAAACAGGAAGTTTTGAGTTTTATCACCGCTGAAAAGCTAATGCAGAAGTTTTCGCATGAAAGTTTGGGAAATCATTATCAGACTGCGATGGAAAAGCTACGTTCTGTTTTGAAACATTCAGACAAAAATTTAATTCAGAATATTGAAAATCAGATTGATATTTACAATTACAATCCAAAAACAGAAGATTCGATAAAAAATATCATTCCTATAATTTTAGAAAGTATCGCCGAAAAACATCAGATCTCGATAAACTATAAAACGGTTAATGAGAAAATTTCGACAAGAACGATCGAAGTTGTAGGTGTTTTTTTTGAGTTTAATTTTTGGTACATTATCGCTTACTGCACATTGCGAAATGATTTCAGGCAATTCAGAATAGATCGGATTTTAAATATCGTAAAAACTCAAAATCCGTATCTGCAGGAATATGGACAAATTAATGATTACAGAAAAAGTCCGAACGGTAATAAAACGATCGTCAAACTTTTAGTCGACAAAAAAATTATCGGACATTTGAATAACTCAAAAACATATTACGGATTAATCGAAGAAAAGGAAACTGATAAAGGAATTGAAATGACTTTTGAAACGGAATGGATTGATGAAGGATTTCCACGTTGGCTGATTACCTTTGCCGATTACGCCGAGATTCTGGAACCTGAATTTCTAAAAACGACGATGAAAGATTTAATTCAAAAAATTTCAAAAATAATTTAGACATAATGAAGCTGTTAATTTTACGATGCCTATTGCTCGCTGCAATCACTTATTCTACTACAATCGCTGCTTGCTCTGCTTTTTTACTCAAAGGAAAAAATCATTGCGTAGTTGGGTTTAATGAAAACTGGAAAACAATGCCCGGAATGATCGTTGTCAACAAACGCGATATTGCGAAAAGAAATATCAGCTGGGAAAATCTGACGACAGAAAATTTAAATTCAAAAAAAACATGGACTTCCAAATACGGTTCTGTAACATTCAATCTTTTAGGCTACGATTTCCCCTGTTACGGAGTCAATGAAAAAGGGCTGTTTCTGGTCGAATTGTATCTTGAAGAAACAACAAAGGTTTACAATCCTAAACAACCCAACCTATTTTGGGCACAGTGGATTCAGTATCAGCTTGACAATTACAAATCGGTAAAAGAAGTCGTAGATCATTTAAATGACGGCCCGAATATCGATTGGTGGCCGAATGCAGCGGGAAGTCACTTTTTCTTAACCGATGCGAAAGGAAATACGGCAACCATTGCGTTATTGGATGGAAAATATAAAGTACTCACCGATAAAGATATGCCGATGCCACTTTTATGCAACAATCAGTATAAAAAAGATTTAGAAGCCACTCAAAAATTTGATTTTCTTGGCGGTACCGAAAAATATGATTTTACACAACGAAAAAACTGGAAAGATCGCTACAGCAGGGCTTTTTATATGCTAAAAAACTATAAATACGACCAAAAACCTGTAGATTATGCGTGGAGTATTCTCAATTCGGTCTACGCCGGAGAATGGCAAACCGTGATTGATGTGAAAAATATGAATCTGTATTTTCGTTCTGATCTAAAAAAAGAAATTAAATCAATCAACATTAAAGAGCTTGATTTTTCTAAAAACGCTGATGTTAAATTTTTGGATATTCATACAGATCATTCAGGAAAAGTCAATCAGAATTTTCAACCTTTAACACTAAAAAAAAATAATGAATATGTTGAAAAAGGTTTCCCGATCGGTTATGATAACAAAGATTTTGGAACCTCAGAAATGTTTGTAACCCTTAAAGAAAACATTAAAAAATTCTTCAGATCTGTCTTACCTGATTAATATTTTTATCAGTTCAAATACTTTTAAACAAAAACGCTTTCAGAAATTCTGAAAGCGTTTTTTATGAGAGCATCAAAGATGCTTAGAATCTTTCCCAAAAGAATGGCGGATCAATACCCAAAGCTCTTAAATAGGTGTAACCCTGACCACGGTGATGTACTTCATTGTCAATAAAATAAAGAATATTCTGATAAACCGGAAACTCGTATTGACCAAATAAATTAAACATTTCCTGAAATCTTTCTTCAGAAATTTGATTGAAATAATGATTAATTACTTCCGTTTCTGAATCCCATTTTGCAAGAATCTCTTCTTTAGTTTTCGGCTGGAATGCTTCTTCAGAAAATTTTTCCTCCTGGTGATCTACAATTCCTTTCAAAGCCGGACCTGCAATGCTGATTAATTCTACTGCTAATTTTGCGAAAGGTCTCATTCCGCCAATTGAAAACTCAAATAATTCTTTTTCAGGAAATGCGTCGATTACTCTTCTTGTCAGATTTCTGTGACCTTGCCAATGTTCTAATAATTGCGTTGAAGAGATAAACTGTTGTGTTGCGATTGCTGTAGTTGTCATAATTTTTTGTTTTAAGTTGTTAATCTTAAGACAAAGGTAATCGCAGTTTATGACAACAGTTTGTCAGTAGGATTTTCGATGTTTGAAAAAAGTTTTAAACTTTCAAAATAAATAAATATTTTTCACGTTAGATTGATATCCGATACACAAATGTTTTAACTGTAAATATGTAGAGGTAGATAAATTTGAATTAGGCCGGTTTTTTAAAATCGGTCTTTTTGTTTACTCATTCATTGTATCCCACAAACTCATTACCTCAACATTTTTCAATGGTTTTGAAAGCGTAATTCTTTTTGAAGTTTTTGGAAGCAAATCGAAAAAATTGTCACTAAAATGAGTATTGCCTATCAAATAAACATCTTTCGCAAACACATCAGTTGAAATTTCGATTTCAGTTGGAGAAATTTTCTTGATGGTAATATTGGGTTTTGTAAGCTTTAAATCTTTTGGTTTTGAGAAAAAATGATTTGATTCTGTAATTTTATTACCTTTTTTATCTACTAAAATTAAGTTTAAAAATGAATTATCTCTTTCTGATTCAGTAATAAAAAATGAAGTTTTTGGAGATGCTAATTTTAAAATTCCATCTAAAACTCTCCTCTTACAATCAGTTGTTCTTCTTACGATTATGTCTCCATTAAATTTTTTAGCATAAACAATTAATGAAACATCCTCAAACTTTTTTAATTCATCATTAATGGCATAAAAATTTAAAACACCCTCTTTTTCTTCCGTTAAAATCACCTGATTTTCAAAGCTTCTTTTCACCTGATAATGCAAAGCTTTCCAGTTTCCTAAATAATCAATCGATGACCAGGAAATTACAGGCCAACAATCGTTTAATTGCCAATACAAAGTTCCCATATTGTATGGTTTTGCACGTCGGTGGGCTTCAATCGCAACCTGCATTCCACGAGCCTGAAGCAGTTGGGAAACATAATTGTATTTCACAAAATCTTTTGGAACCACATAATCACGCTTCATGTATTCATTAATAATATGAAAACCTCTCGCATTTTTTTCGTGAGCTTTGACGATTGGACTTTCTAAACTCAAATCAGGAGTTTCTGAAAACATTGATTTTACAGCTTCCAGACTCGGCATTCCTTGAAAACCATATTCTGAAGCAAATCTTGGAACTTTTTCGTTATAAATTTCGAACGGAAATTCACCCCACCAAACGCCCCAATAATGAGAATCACCTTCGGTTAAGCTTTCTTTGTGACCCCAACCAATCGATGGTGAAGTCGGCCAATAAATATTTTTTTCTGAGGTTAAATTTTCCTTCAAAGCATTTGGAATCACTTCATGAAAAACCTTTTTGTAATCTTTCCAAACCTGCAAAGAATCTTCTTTTGAATATTTAAATTGCTTTTGATATCCCCAATTGACAATGGCTTCATCAATTTCGTTATTTCCACACCACAAAGCAATCGACGGATGATTTTGAAGTCGATTGACCTGATCTTTAACTTCCTCTTTTACATTATTCAAAAAATCTTCATCTGACGGATAAAAACTTCCGGCAAACATAAAATCCTGCCAAACAAGAATACCGTTTTCGTCGCAGGCTTTGTAGAATTCGTCATCTTCATAAATTCCGCCACCCCAAACACGAATCATATTCATGTTGGCATCTTTGCAATCTTTGATGAGTTTCTGATACTTTTCTTTGGTAATTCTCGGTGTAAAACTGTCAGAAGGAATCCAATTCGTTCCCTTTGCGTACATCGGGTTTCCATTAACTTTAAAGTAAAACGATTTTCCTTTTTCGTCCTTTTCCTGAACTAATTCGATGGTTCTGAGACCAATTCTTTCAGATTTAAAACTAAGAATTTTTGAATCTTTTTTAAGAGAAACTTTTAAATCATACAAAGTAGGTTCACCCCAACCGTTGGGTTGCCATAGATTTGGATTTGTAATCTGAAAAGGAATTGAAATCTTATTTAAACCTTGTTGTAAAAAAACATCACGCGTTTCATTATTGATTAAAAAACTATACTTTCCGCTTTGCTCAGCGAAAATTTGAGCGTGAATATTAAGATTTGCCGTTTGTTCTGTTAAATTTTTCTGCTCTACTTTTACGTTTTCCATCTTTGCCTGATTCCAGAAATTCAATTTTACATCTTTCCAAATTCCTGCAGTGACCAATCTCGGTCCCCAATCCCAACCGAACTGATATTGTGCTTTTCTCACAAAACTTCGTGGCGATTCCGGCATTGTAAACGGAACTTTTTTCGCTAAATCTTTTCCAATATGTACTGAAGATTTAAATTTAATCTGTAAAATATTATTTCCAACTTTTAAATAATTTTTCACAGGAATTTTCCAGGTTCTGAACATGTTATCGGTTTTCTTCAGCAGTTTTCCATTTAAATAAATTTCAGAAAACGTATCCAGCCCATGAAAAATCAAATCCGCATTCTGATTTTCTAATTCTTTAGCTGAAATTTTAAAAACCGTCTGATAATCCCAATCTTCATTTTCAACCCACTGTACTTTTTTCTCATTTTCATCTTTATAAGGATCGGGAATAAGTTTATTATTCATCAAATCCAAATGAACCGTCCCGGGAACGGAGGCCGTGAGCCATTTATTTTCTTTGGAGTTTTTGAATTGCCATTTTTCAGAAGATAAATTTCGCTCTGAAAATTGAGCGTTGATTAGTATTTGAATGAGAAGTAAAGCAAGAAGTATTGTTTTGTTCATCTACAATTTATTTACAATTCTATGGATTCCGTTTTTAATTAATGGCGTATTAAAATTGATCAGAAGTCCTAATTTAATATTGGTTAGCTTCAAATAAGTCAAAACTTGAGAATAAAAAACTGGATGTAATTCTAAAACAGATTTTATCTCAATAATTATTTTGTTTTCTACCATCAAATCGATTCTATAAGCGTTGCTGATTGTTTCATTTTTATATTTTAGAGGAAGTACTAACTGACTTTCAACCTTCAAACCAAGCTCTTTTAATTCATAAGCCAAAGCAACTTCATAGACGTTTTCGAGTAAGCCAACTCCCAAAGTTTTACGAACTTCTAAAGCTGCTCCGATAATTTTATAAGATAATTCGTTTTCTGTCATTTGTGTTTGTTTTTGTGTTTGTGTGACTTTTATCTTGAATTTATTAACGCAAAGATTTATTTTGGTTACGGAAAATTAAGAGGCAAAGAGTAGCGAACAAGTCACTTAAGCTTGAATATATACATGTAATTTATAATTAATTTTTTGTAGTTGATGTAGATGTTCATTTTCATAAAGTTTATTACAATAAGATTATTCTAACATCTACCTATAATTTCATGCTTAGACGACTTGTTCGTCATTCTTTGCTCCTTAAAATATGCAGTTTTAAAATAAAACTTTGCGTTAAAATATTTTTCGTTTGTATTTCACAAATTAACTTTCAGTTTTTTAATCTCGTCGGCGTTAGCAAAAGATTCATAAGACAACACCGCTGAAGAATGAAAATATTGACCATGAGTTACATTTTTCAGTTCTGAAATATTATTGGAACGAACACCACCTCCAATTAAGATTTTGATATCATCAGAATAACCTTCAACAAGCTTTTTTAAATTTTCTTTTCCTTCCATTGCAGAATTTTCTCCGCCGGAAGTAAGAATTTCTTTAAAACCTAATTCAATTAGTTTTTCTGTAGATTCAAAAATATTTTTAGTCCGGTCAATAGCTCTGTGAAAAACACAAGGTTTTCCGTTGGCTAAATCGATTAAAATTTTATTTTTCTCTATATCTATTTCCTGGTTTTCATCTAAAATTCCAAACACAAAACCGTCTGCATTGGCTTTAGAAAACTCAATAATACTTTTTTGCATTTGCCTGAATTCTGATTCGGTATATAAAAAACCTCCTCCTACAGGACGAATCATTACATGAATCGGTTTCGAATATTTTTCCTTTAAATATCTCAATTCTTCCAGATCGGGAGTAATTCCTCCTGAATTGATGTCTGCACAAAATTCAATTCTGTCGGCAACAGAATTCAAAGCAATTTCGGCAGAAGTGATATCAAATGTGGCAATTTCTAGGAACATATTTTTATTGGATGTTTGATGATGGATGATGGATGTCTTTGCGAGAAGGAACTACGAAGCAATCTTTTCGAATTGTGGAAATATCCCCAACAGATTACTTCTCTTTTCTCTGATTGACTTTTTTCACTTGGATCTTTTTACTTTTTACTTGGCTCTTCTAAAACTATTTTAAAGCAAATTCCGGTTTTTCGAGACGATTTCCTTTTTGATCGTACACCGCAAAATTAAACCCGTCCTGAATGCAATAAGAACCATATTCACCTTTTTTATTGATTGCAATAAAACCAACCTGAATATCTTTTAAACTTTTATTTCTTTTTTTAGTAATATTCACTATTCTTTCAACAGCTTCTTTACACGCTTGTTGCGGATTTCTTCCTTGTCTCATCAATTCAACCACGAGATGAGTTCCAACAGTTCTTATGACCTCTTCACCGTGACCTGTTGCTGTTGCTGCCCCAACTTCGTTATCAACAAATAAACCGGCGCCGATAATTGGCGAATCTCCTACTCTTCCGTGCATTTTAAAAGCCATTCCGCTCGTTGTACAAGCTCCGGAAAGATTTCCCTGAGCATCGAGCGCAATCATCCCAATTGTGTCGTGATTTTCAATATTGACAATCGGTTGATATTTGCTGTCTTTTAACCATTCTTTCCATTCTTTTTCAGATTCTGCGGTGAGAATATTTTCTTTTTTAAAACTTTGAGAAACGGCAAACTGTAATGCTCCATCACCCACCAACATCACGTGAGGCGTTTTTTCCATTACTGCTCTTGCTACCGAAATTGGATTTTTAATATTTTCGAGACAAGCCACTGAACCAATGTTATAATTTTCATCCATAATACAGGCATCAAGCGTTACTCTTCCGTCTCTGTCGGGTCTGCCGCCGTATCCGACACTTCTTTCGTCGGGATCATTTTCAACCAGACGAACGCCTTTTTCAACGGCATCCAAAGCTCTTCCACCTTTTCCAAGAATTGTCCATGCTTCTTCATTGGCTTTTAAACCAAAATTCCAGGTTGAAAGTACGATCGGTTTGTTTATTACTTTATCATTTTTCTCTGATGAATCTTTAGCAATCAAATCCAATGGATTCAGCAATAAAGCGGATGATAATATTCCTGTAGTTTTTAAAAATTTTCTTCTTGAATTCATATTTTTAGGTTGAGGCTTAGGTAAAGGTTGACTTACTTAAAATTACAGAAACTTTAATTACTAAATTTCATTTAATTATTGCGCTCCGATTTCGTCTACGAAAAGCCATGCTTTTGAGTCTGCACCGGGATTTCCTGCGGGAATAATTCCTGCATTTCCTATTTTAATTTTAATAAATTTAGCACTCTGATTGCCAACTTTCAGATTTATTTTTCCTTTGGCTTTAAGAATTTCATTCTTACCGATTTCTTTAATCGTTTTAAAATTTTTACCGTCGTCAGAAATTGAAATTGTTGCTGATTTTGCAAAATGAATCCAGCTTCCTTTGTTATCCAGCGTATTGAAGTAAACTTCTGAGAATTGTGTTTTTTCACCTAAATCAATTGTCGCTACAACGTCTTTCCCTTGAAAACCCAGCCAGGTTTTTCCCAATTGTTTTACGTTTCCGATAATTCCGTCAACCAACGTAAAAGCTCCGCCAAAAGAATAATTTTCACTTGGCTGGTGTTCTAAAGTAATTGTTTTACCCGTCGTTTTTGAAGTTTTAAAATCTTGGGAAGATATTGCACTTTTCAATACTCCATTTTCAAAATAAGCAGATTTCACAGTCATTTTTTCAGAAACAGAAATTGGATTCTGATAAGTTGCAGAATTTGATTTTGGCTCACTTCCATCAACTGTATATTTAATTCCGTTCGGATTTTGTGAGGTTGAAAGTTCGTAAGAAACTCCATTTTTACTAGGAATTACTTTTCCTGAAATATTATAGATACTTTTCGCATAATTGATGTTCATTTTATCTAAAATTTTAAAATGCTCCACCACTCTGTTTTCAAACTCCTTGTAATTTTCAGGATTTGAAGTTCCCCAACCGACTTCGGAAAGTGCGAATAATCTTGGGAAAATCATATACTGAACCTGTTTAAAATCCAGAATATATTCCGTCCATAAATTAGCCTGAACTCCCAAAATATATTTTGACTGTTCTGCATTCAATTCAGCAGGAATCGGATTGTAAGAGTATACTTTCTCCAACGGCGTAAATCCTCCAAAAGCATTTGGTTCGGTTTGCGGATCACCCTGATAATGGTCAAAATAGCAATAAGAGCCCGGTGTCATTACGGCAAAATGTCCTGACTTTGCAGCTTCACTTCCACCTTTGATACCTGTCCAACTCATTACAGCTGCGTTTGGCGCTAAACCACCTTCTAAAATCTCATCCCAACCTATGATTTTTCGTCCTTTAGAATTAACATATTTTTCAATTCGCTGGATGAAATAGCTTTGCAGACCATGCTCATCTTTCAGATTATTTTTCTTTATTAATTCCTGACAATGCGCACATTCTTTCCATCTTGTTTTAGGGCATTCGTCACCACCAATATGAATATATTGCGAAGGAAAAAGCTTAATCACCTCATCTAAAACATTTTGTAAAAACGTAAAAGTTTCATCTTTCGGGCAAAAAACATCATCAAAAACACCCCATTTTGTAGCCGATTCAAAAGGACCTTTTGTACACGCTAATTCAGGATAAGCAGAAAGTGCAGCCAAGGCATGACCCGGCATTTCAATTTCAGGAACTACTGTAATGTGTCTTTCTGTTGCATATTTCACAACCTCTTTGATTTGATCTTGCGTATAAAAATAGGGACCATAAGGTTTTCCGTCAAACGTATTGTCAACATACGCTCCAATCATTGATTCTTTACGTTTTGAGCCAATTTGTGTGAGTTTTGGATATTTTTTTATTTCAATTCTCCAGCCTTGATCATCCGTTAAATGCCAATGAAAAGTATTCAGTTTGTACATCGCTAAATAATCAATGTATTGCTTTACTTCTTCAACGGTAAAGAAATGACGGCAAACGTCGAGGTGCATTCCACGCCATGCGAATTTTGGAGAATCTTCAATTAATAAATTGGGTATTTTTTTTTCAGTTGAAAACTGTTTAATCAATTGAATTAATGTCTGAAAAGCATAGAATTTCCCTTTTTCATTATGATATTTGATTGAAATTCTTTTATCATTAATTTCTAATTTATATCCATCATTACCTCCATCAACTTCAGATTTCACTTTTTCTAAACCTACAAAAGTATACTTAGGTACACCATGATTTGAAACTAAAAAACGAATTGAATCATTTTTAAGAAAATCATTATAAACCTTAACTTGTAAATGAAGAGAATCATTATTTACTTCTCTAACTAATATTTGATTTGGAATTTCACTCGTTCCGTTATTTATAATAACTTTTTGTGGATAAGGAATTAAATTTAATTGGGATTGGGAAAAAAAGAATCCCGAAAATAGAATAGAAAATAGAAGTAAAAAACGTTTCATTTCTGATTTTGATTTGATTTTAGCGAATATAATTATTTTCTGAGTATTTTTCTTGTGATATTGGTAAATATAAATGTGTCGCTTCTACGAAGCTCAAATTTGTGCGCTTGCATTCTGCTACAAAGGTGAAGCTCTTCGGGAGCTTTGCACACTTAATTAATGTTCTAATTAAAAATCTCGTCCCATTAAAATTAACGATCATCATTTAACTATTTAAGCTTCAAAACATCTAATTTTGTATAAAAATAAACGATGAAAAAAAATGTTTTCTTAGCTGCCGGACTATTATTCTCAGTCTCAGCACAAGCACAAATTTTAGATATTATAAAATCTACTGTTAAAAACCAAACCGGTGTTGATTTAAGTAATCCTAAAACCGCTACAACAAAGTGGCCTACAACAACTCAGCAAACTCCCACAAAAAACAATTCGTCAGTAAATCTCGGAAGCCTTACTTCAACCCAAATCTCATCAGGCTTAAAGGAAGCTTTAAATTTAGGTGTAACTGAAGGCGTGAAAAAATTAGGTGTTACCGATGGTTTCCTTAAAAATGAAGCAGTAAAAATTTTAATGCCCGAAAAATTAAGAGTGATTGACACCAAACTTCGTGCTTTTGGATTGGGAAGCTTGGCTGATCAAGGTGTAAAACTGCTCAACAGAGCCGCTGAAGATGCCGTCACAGAATCTGCTCCGATCTTCACAAAAGCGATTACGTCGATGTCGATTACAGATGCCAAAAATATTTTATTGGGAGGTGATAATGCTGCAACTAATTATTTGCAAACAAAAACGCAATCTCAACTTTTCACCGCTTTTCAGCCTAAAGTAAAGGCATCATTAGGAAAAGTAGGTGCCGATAAAGTCTGGACTAATTTGATTTCAAAATACAATACTTTAACAGGACAAGCTGTTTCGACAGATTTAAACGAATATGTAACCAACGAAACGATTAACGGTGTTTTTAAAATGGTTGCAGAAAAAGAAAGCGGTATCAGAAATAATTCTGTGATGAGAACATCGAGTATTTTGCAGAAGGTTTTTGGGGCGCAGGATGGGAAGTAAATTTCTTTTGTCTTGAAACAAAAGAAACAAAAATTCAAGACTTGGAATTCTTCGCTAAAAATAAATTTTGTTCTCTAAAAATTCTAAAATTCGTGCGGATTAATGTTTAATTTATTAACCTAATTCTTGCCGCACTCAAAAAGTAGAATTTTCTTAACGTTCAAAGAATATATTTTTTTAACGCTACGATTTCCTAGGTCAATTTAATTACAATGAATATTTTCTATACAAAAAACCTTGTCAAACTTGACAAGGTTTTTTGTATTATTTAAAATTGCATTTCAGGAATTTCGCCTTCAATGATCAAATCTGCTTCTGTAGATTTGATGATGTGTTCTACTGAAACTCCGGGAGCTCTTTCAACCAATTTGAAACCAGCTGGAGTTACATCAAGAACTGCTAATTCAGTAACTACTTTTTTCACACAGTTGATTCCGGTAAGAGGCAGTGTACATTTTTTAAGGATCTTGCTTTCTCCAGCTTTGTTTACGTGCATCATCGCAACAATGATATTTTCAGCTGAAGCCACCAAATCCATTGCACCTCCCATTCCTTTCACCATTTTTCCTGGGATTTTCCAGTTGGCAATGTCTCCGTTTTCTGAAACTTCCATCGCTCCAAGGATGGTCAAATCAACTTTTTGGCTTCTGATCATCCCAAAACTGAATGCTGAATCGAAAAATGAACCGCCATCAAGAATGGTAATCGTTTGTTTTCCGGCGTTGATAATGTCGGCATCTTCTTCGCCTTCAAAAGGAAATGGACCCATTCCTAAAACGCCGTTTTCGCTTTGAAACTCTACTGAAAGATTATCAGGAACGTAATTGGCAACCAACGTTGGAATTCCTATTCCTAAATTTACATAATATCCGTCTTTTACTTCTTTTGAAATTCTTTGTGCAATTTGTTCTTTAGTTAGCATAGCATAATCTTATCCCGCCAAATTAGCCATTTTTTCAGAACTATGAAAATACTTTCTTTCTTATCCTATGATAAATTTTGCTTCGCAAATTGTCGTAAATTTGTGGGCTTTTAATTTTACAAATGAAAATTCTATTAAATTATTTAAAACCATATAAATGGCTGATTATTGCTTCGCTGTTGTTAGCTTCTATCAATCAAGTATTTTCGCTATTTGCACCTGCTATAACGGGGAATATTTTGGACAAATTGGTTAACCAGCCTAATTATTTCGATAAAGAAAAACTGATCCCAAGAACCTTGAATGAATATCTCTACGGAACCGATATTTATCACGGGGTATTCTATTTTTTAGGTCTATTGATCGGAACGGCAATGATCAGCAGAATCGCCAAAGCATTTCAGGATTATGTAGTAAGTGTAATTATTCAAAAGTTTGGTGCTCAGATTTTCACCGATGGTTTACAACATTCTATGAGATTACCTTTTCAGGAATTTGAAGATCAGAGAAGTGGCGAAACGCTTTCTATATTAACCAAAGTACGTGAAGATTCTGTAAAGTTTATCAATAATTTCGTTAATGTATTTTTTGGAATTTTGGTGAGTATTATTTTCGTTTCCATCTACGCCATTCGTTTGCATTGGTCGATTATGCCTGTTTATGTAGTCGGAATTATTCTTATCGCTGTAATAACTAATTTGCTGAGTAAAAGAATTAAAACCATCCAAAAAAATATTGTTACCGAAACGACAGCTTTGGCAGGAAGCACCACAGAAAGCCTTAGAAACATTGAAATTGTAAAAAGTTTGGGACTGACCAATCAGGAAGTTGAACGGTTGAACAACAATACTTACAAAATCCTGAATTTGGAATTAAGAAAAGTAAAAAGCATCCGTTCGCTGAGTTTTGTACAGGGAACATTGGTCAATTTTTTACAGCAAGTCATTACTTTTACTTTATTATTATTGATTTTTAAAAACATTGTCACTCCAGGACAATATTTATCACTGATGTTTTACGGATTCTTTATTTTCGGACCGATGCAGGAAATTGGAAATATCATTATTTCTTATCGTGAAGCCGAAGCATCGCTTCAAAATTTTGACCGAGTGATGAAAAAAGAAGTTGAGCCCAAACCTTTGACCCCGAAAAAAATCGGAGCCATTGAAGAATTGGAATTCCAGAATGTTTCTTTTCAGCATCAGAGTGCTCATTATAAAGCATTAAATTCTATTTCATTTGATGTAAAAAATGGTGAAACGATTGCTTTTGTAGGGCCAAGTGGCTCAGGAAAAAGTACGTTGGTGAAATTACTGGTTGGATTATACAGACCACAAGAAGGAAGTATTTTTTATAATAATGTTGACGGAAAAGAATTTGATTTTGATGAACTGAGAAATCAAATTGGTTTTGTAACACAGGATACTCAACTTTTTGCGGGAACGATAAGAGAAAATCTTTTGTTTGTGAATCCTTCTGCAACGGAAGAAGATCTTCAATTAGCTTTAAAAAAATCAAGCTGTACCGCTCTTTTAGAACGTGCTGAAAAAGGAATTGAAACTGTAATCGGTGAAGGTGGATTAAAATTAAGCGGTGGTGAAAAACAGAGAATCGCCATTGCCAGAGCGCTTTTAAGAAAACCTCATCTTCTTATTTTTGATGAAGCAACTTCTGCTTTAGACAGTATTACTGAAGAAGAAATTACGACCACGATTAAAGAAATTTCTAAAGAAAAAGAACAAATCACTGTTTTGATTGCCCACCGATTAAGTACGATTATGCACGCAGACAGAATTTATGTTTTGGAACGCGGGCATGTCATCGAAACGGGTTCTCACTTACAATTAATTGAGGAAAAAGGATTGTATTATGCGATGTGGAGACAGCAGATTGGAGAAAGAAAAACTTTGGCGTAGAGCAATAAAAGGAAGTCGGATGATGAATACGGGAAGTTTATATGATTATGAATATAGATTCCTCTTTCGTCGGAATGATATCGTTGAAAATATAATTTAAAACTATAAAATTACCCCGAAAGTTGATTTCGGGGTATTATTTTTAAAAGAATAATTATAAACTAAAAAATTAATCTTTTTTTCTCACAGTTCTCTGCTCGATTCTTTTTTCAAAATTTTCACCCTGGAAAATTCTTTGAATCATAATTCCCGGAATATGAATCTGGTTAGGATCTAATTCGCCCGGAGCAACCAATTCTTCTACTTCAGCAATGGTAATTTTCCCAGCTCCAGCCATCGGATGGTTGAAGTTTCTTGCTGATCCTTTGAAAATAAGGTTTCCTGCGTGATCACCTTTCCAAGCTTTTACGATTGAATAGTCTGCTTCGTAAGCATGCTCCAAAATATGTGGTTTTCCTTTGAAATCTTTTACTTCTTTACCTTCTGCAACTTCGGTTCCGAAACCTGCAGGTGTATAGAATGCAGGAATTCCGGCTTGTGCAGCTCTGCATTTTTCGGCTAAAGTTCCTTGTGGAGTCAGTTCGACATCTAATTCGCCTGAAAGCATCTGTCTTTCGAATTCTGCGTTTTCTCCAACGTAAGAAGATATCATTTTTTTGATTTGCTTTTTCTGCAACAATAATCCAAGTCCGAAATCATCAACTCCGGCGTTATTTGAAATACACGTAAGCTCTTTTACATCACTTTCTACTAAAGCATTGATTGAGTTTTCAGGAATTCCGCACAGACCGAATCCGCCCAACATTAATGTCATTCCGTCTTTGATTCCTTCTATCGCTTCTGTAGCATTTTTTACTCTTTTATCTATCATTGTACTGCGTAAAATTTTGTGGTCTGAAATTACAATTTTTTTGTGAATTTTCTAATTTTTGTAATCTTTTGATTTGAAAGACTGTATTTTTGCGTGAGGGATGGAAGCGACATCCTTTTTGGGAGTTTCGGTGCAATGCTGCTGTAACTCCCAAAAAGATACAGCGGACAGCCCGACCTGAATGAGGAAATGGAGCGCGAGCGTAATGACCGAGTGAATGGGCACGCCATGATTGGGTTTTAGAGTTTTAGAGTTTTAGAGTTTTAGAGTTTTAGAGTTTTAGAGAAAATTATTAAAAAATGTTTTGTAAAGTATTGGCGGACAGAAAAATTTGTTTTATTTTTGCAATCTGTTATTCAACCTCTGACGAAGTCCGTGTAAGTTGCTTAGCTTGACAAAAAATTTTTATTACAAAAATGGATTTATTAAAGTACGTACAAGACAAGTACATTACAAAAAAAGAATTCCCTGAATTCAAAGCTGGTGATACAATCACTGTGTATTACGAGATTAAAGAAGGTCAAAAAACGAGAACTCAGTTCTTCAAAGGAACAGTTATCCAATTGAGAGGAACAGGTTCTACAAAGACTTTTACAATCAGAAAAATGAGTGGTGATGTAGGTGTAGAGAGAGTTTTCCCTATCAACATGCCTGCTCTTCAAAAAATCGAAGTTGACAGAAGAGGTAAAGTTAGAAGATCTAGAATTTACTACTTCAGAGACCTTAGAGGTAAAAAAGCGAGAATTAAAGACGCTGCTTACAAGAAGAAATAATTCAGACAACAACACATACGAAAAGAGACTGCTAAAATTAGCAGTCTCTTTTTATTCTAAGGATGTTTATCAACTTTGTTTTAGATAGGATTTTATCCTATCCTTTGTTAAGTCGTCCCTTTGGGACTGTGAGAAATCTCTTCACTTAAATTCTTTGAATTTTTGCCACCCTTCCAAAGGAGGGGAATTCTCATCATCTCTTAAATACATATCATCGTATTGAAGTTTATTCTCAATTTTGTAAACTTCCAGCACCCCACTTCCATCACCCATCATCCTACTTTATAAAATCATACAAAGCATTCCAGAATTTGTCGTAGACTTCGATGTGAGGAAGGTGGCCTACATTTTCTAGTTCGACCAGTTTTGATCCTGCAATTTGCGCTTGCGTTTTCTTTCCTAATTCCTGATACTGTCCCATTGTTGGCTGAATTTCTTTTGGCGCACGGTCTTTTCCAATTGCTGTTCTGTCTCTTGTTCCGATAATTAATAATGTGGGTGTTTTTATATTTTTAAACTCATAAACAACCGGCTGATTAAAAATAATATCACTCGTTAAAGCAGCATTCCAGGCAACTTGTGGATAATCTTTATGCAACGTCCAACCAGCGATGAGATCGAGCCAAGGTTGATATTCTGCTTTCCATTTGTTGTCGTAATAGAATTTAAGCTGATAATTTTTGTAGCTTTCGGCTGTGTTTTTTAATTCAGATTGATACGCTTCATCAACGGTTTGATATTTTGCAAAAGTTTTATAATCTTCTAATCCGATTGGATTTTCAAGAATTAGTTTTTCAACATTTTCGGGATACATTAAAGTGAATCTTGTGGCGACCATTCCGCCCATTGAATGCCCGAGAACGATCAATTTATCAATTTTCAGTTCATCTAAAATGGCTTTAGTATTACTCGCCAATTGAGCAAAAGAAAACTGGTAACTTTGAGGTTTTGAAGATTTACCAAAACCAATCTGATCGGGAATAATGACTCTGAAACCTTTATCAGAAAGATCTTTTGCCGTTTTTTCCCAATACGCGCCGTTAAAATTTTTGCCATGAAGAAGCATAATAGTTTTCCCATTTGACTTTTTTGGCTTTACATCCATATAAGCCATTTTTAGATTTTGTTTTTGAGAATTTAAATCTTTAAGATGAACCTCAAAAGGATATTGATAATTGGTAAGCGTTGCATCTAAAGGCTTGACTTGCGCAAAAGCAAAACTTGAAGTAATGCTAAACGAAATGATAGTGAGAATATTTTTAAAATTGGTCATGAAAATTTAATTTAGATATAAATTTAAAAAAACCGCTTCAAAAAGAAACGGTTTTTGGTGTTATTTATAATTTAATTATCATTTTTAAGAGAGCTGTTCACTGAGAATTTTCTCTTTTTTTGAAGGTAAATTCATCAAAACAATTGCCATTAAAATTAAGACAATCCCGATCCACTGAATAAGAATAACCTTTTCACCCAAAAGGACAAATGCCATCGTCACCGATACCGGAAGTTCCAAAGATGAAATAATACTTCCCAATCCTAAACCTGTATTTGGAAAACCTAAATTGAATAAAATAGGCGGAATAATGGTTCCGAATAAGGCTAAAATAAATCCGTACGTCCAGAAAATTGAGTAATCGAATGGTCTTATATGCTCTGTATTTTCAGTAAAATTTAAATAAAAAGATCTTAAACTTTCAGAATACAGCGGGCCGATCTGCGCAAAAAACAGAAATACCAAAATAATTACAGAACCACCCGTTAACATGATGATACTTTTTCTGAGTACCGGTAAATGTGTTGCCAAAGTATTGGATGTAAACATCGTCATCGTAAAAGAAGCCGCCGCTAACAATCCCCAAAAGATGCCGTGCCAATCTAGTTTTACTTCTAAATTGATCAGATTTGTTGCTAAAACCGTTCCTAACAAAACAATTACCGTTGCGACAACTTTTTTAGCATTAGGAAACTTTTTAGTAATAAAACTTTCGACGACCACACTGAACCAAACTGACTGCATCAACAAAACAATTGCAATAGAAACCGCAATATATTGTACTGCTATATAATAAAATAAGCTGGTGCAGCCTAAAGAAGTACCCGCCAAAATCAACATTCTGACTTCTTTTCGGCTGGGTGATGATAATTTCTTTTTTGAAGTAATGGTCTGAATAAAATTCAGGATTAAAAGACCTATTAAACCCAACGCAAACTGAGCGGTCGTTACCTCAGAAGTTGTAAAACCATCTTTGTAAGACATTTTTACGAATGTAGCAAGCATTCCGTAAATACTCGCTCCAAAACCAACAAATAATACTCCTTTTAAAATATTTTTCTTCTTCATAACTTTTTTACAGCCGGCAAAGTTACGATATAAAAACTTGTTTGAATTAGTTTTTATATTAAATAAAAATCACCTCAGAAATTCTGAAGTGATGATATTGATTGATTTTTTGAGTTTTATTTTTTTACAATAATCCTTGAGCTCATGCCAACTCCGATTCCCTGTAGCTTTACGACATATACTCCATTTTCAAAATCTTTTGTAGAAACTGGAATTCTTGAATCCTGCGATGATCTGTTTTCTGAGACGATCAATTTTCCTGACATATCATAAATCTGCAGATGAAGATTTCCGATGGTAAAATCTTTTAAATAAATAAAAAATTCATCTTTCGCCGGGTTAGGATAAATCGATATTAAACTTTTATCTATTGCAATATTTGAATTTCCATCTGTACAATCTTTAGGAATTGAAAAGTCTTCTTTTTGATCGCTAATATTCATTTTATTTCCGGCCAAAGCATTCAAACCTAAACCTCTTTTTGCAAAGGTTTTCCAGATCATGCATCGGTCTTCTCCTTTGGTGGTCAACATTTCGGCAGTTAGTATCGCATTTCGCCCATCAATAAATGTAGGATTACAAGTCTGTAATTTTAGTGCATCTGTTACAAGCTGTAAAACTCTCGCGCTTCCGCTGTTTTTATTGGCTAAGATATCAGAAGAATAACCATATTTCGCAGCATATTGCCAATGAAGATCCCAAAGCATTGATGCCCAAATAAATCCGATGCTGTGTACATCGGGAACTATTTCGCCATCTTCCTCGATTTCCATCCCGTTTGTTTTTCCGTAAGTATAATTATTAATAGAAAAATCAGGAGAGTATTTTGCTGTTCTTAATCCGGCTTCTGTTGTAGATTGTCCACTCGCATAAGTTCCGACACTTCTTGCAACATTCGCATTATCTCCAGGTTTGTTGGTAAGCATTAATGCAAAAAAATCTGACCAACCTTCACCCATTTGTTCTTTGCTTGCAGATTTTAGAAGACAAGTGTAACCGTTTCCAGTAAGTCTGTTTGAAATTCCGTGTCCGTATTCATGAGTGATAATGCCATTATCGAAACTTCCGTCTGGTGTAATTGCAGTTGACGGATCACTTTTCAAAGTAATATTGACCGTTAATGAATTATTTAACTGAGTTTTAATATATTCGCCTTCATCATTGGTTATCAAAACTGAAGGTATTGTAATTGTAGCATCTGTTCCGCCCATTGAAGATGGAAAGTTAGCAGCAGTAGGATTATTATAAATAATTGCAGCGATTGCGCCAGCATTCTGAGCATTTTTTACTTTTAAAGCAAATGTGCAGCCTGAAGCTCCTCCTCTTTCAATCAATCCGATTTTTCCGGCTAATGATCCTGCAGGTAATGCCGAACATCCATCAATTACAGAAGCTAATACAACATCACCTGTCACGCCTGTTCCATTGAGCTGGGATCCGAATTGGGCTGCGCTTGCCTGAGGAATTCTTGGAACTGCCGCTACAGGTGCATTATAAAAAACATATCTATTGATTGTCGACCAAAGATACATTTGCATCAAAGGATTTTTTCCGTCGGAAGGTGTTGTAAAATTGGCATTATTTAAAGATTTTCCATCCTGAGATTCTGCTACAACATAATCGTTTCCGGCTCCTCCTTTACCGAAATTATTCTGTTGAAAATTCCTTGCTGATTCCGTAAATCCAAATTGATAAAAAATATCATGTACCTTGTTATTAATATAAAATAAATTGGTGATTGCAGCATTTTGATTAAATGAAGGCGCGCCATTTATAGAAAAGGGGAAATCAAAATTCCTATTTACACCTCCGTCAGGAGAAAATCCCGGTTGGTCTTTGTTTGCTGTATCCTCATAAGCGTAGACATTATTTCCTCTTGTTATTGTATAATTTGTTGCTCCTGTAGAATGCCATCCTTCTGGTGAAGAAGCTAAAATCCATGGATTTGACACAATGGATCGGTTTCCAAAAGTAGGCGCCTCGATGGGTAATGGAAAAACATTATAACTCGCATTATCAGCAAGTTTTAAGAAAGATTTTTTTTGAAGATTTGAAAATTCAGCAATATCTGAAATCATAGATCCTCCGGAATACGCATCTGAATGAAAATTACATGATAAATTTAGGTTGTCTTTTGAGATAATTTCACCTGAATTGGCATCTATCAGAATATTCCAGTAGTTTGTAGAATGTGGTTCTTGAAAGGAAAATTCGTAGGCAAGTCTTAAATTATTTTTCACCTCAACAAACATCAATCTTTTTCTTACAACGTTTTTATGACCCGGTTCTGAAGATGAATTGTCAAGTATCTGAAAGTTTTTTATTTCTTCTTTTCCTAAAGTTACAGCGATATTTTCAAGTGCTTTTTCTTTATTAATTGTTGCAATTTCTGAGGTTGAAATGTTGTAATTTTTCACAAAAGAATCTGAAAAATATACAATTTTATCGTTTTTAATGATTGCTGTCCCTAAAGCATTGTAAACCGGATAGCCTTTGAATTTTTGTTGAATTTTTACGATTTCTCCTTTTAAAGATTCGGATGTATCTACATTATCAATTTCAAAATCTCTTAAATCTGCTTTTTTAAAATCCTGAGCTTGTGTAGCAAGAATATAATTATTTATCAGTCTCTTTTGTTGCTGAGAAAATACAGAATATGGAAATAAGATTAAAAAAGCCAATAGAAATTGTACACTTCTAACCTTTATTTTAGTAATAAAAATACAAATCATCATTTTCGCTATTAATATTCTATAAAAATAGTAACATTTTGTGAATATATATTTAAGATTAGCGGAAAAGAAAAATATTAATGTAAAAATCAAAAAGGCCATCTCAAAAATGAGATAGCCTTACAATTATTAAACTTAAAGAAACTATTATTTATTGATAATAACTTTTGAAGTAGTATCGATCCCTAAACCTTTTACTTTTACAAGGTAAGTTCCGTTGATCAATTTGCTTGTAGAAATTGCTTTTTTAGCTTCCGGAGAAATTTTATTTTCTGTAGAAATCAATTTTCCTGACATATCGTAAATCTCAACATCTACTTTTCCTAAAGTACTGCTTGGGAAATTGATATAAAACTCATTTTTCGCAGGATTTGGATAAATTGATACCCCAACATTTTTCACCGCACTCGTTTCTGACGTAGAAAGCACACATTCAGCAGGAACAGTAAAGTCTTGCGTTTGATCATTGATACTTGTCTTACTTCCAGCAGAAGCATTTACCCCCAAACCTCTTTTAGCAAAAGTTCTCCAAATCATACATTTGTCTGCACCGCCTGTAGTAGCCATTTCTGCCTGTAAAATTGCATTTCTGCCATCAACGAAGGTAGGGTTACAAGCTTGTAACTTCAACGCATCTGTTACCAATTGCAATACTCTTGCGCTTCCGCTCGTAGTACTTGAAGTAACATTTGAAGCATAGCCATATTTAGCAACATATTCCCAGTTTAAATCCCAAAGCATTGTTGCCCAAACAAATCCTATTGAATGTACATCCGGAACAATACCTTGACCGTTATTATACTCCATACCGTTGGTATCTGTATATGTATAATCATTAACTGCGAAGTCCGGAGAGTATTTTGCAGGTCTGATTCCGCTTCCCGTAATTGCCTGTCCTGAAGCATAAGTACCTATTCCTCTTGCAACAGAAGCATTATCTCCCGGCTTATTGGTTAACATTAAAGCAAAAAAGTCTGACCAACCTTCACCCATTTGCTCTTTACTAGATCCTGAATTCAAACAATTGTAACCAGTTCCTGTTAATCTGTTAGAAATGCCATGTCCGTATTCATGAGAAACAATGCCGTTATCAAAACTTCCGTCATATTTTGCATCCAATCTCAAATCAACATTCACAGGTGTGTTTGCGGCTAATTTGGCTTTGATGTATTCTCCTTCAGAATTGGTAATCAAAATAGAAGGAATTGTAACTGTAGCATCTGTACCACCCATATTCCCCAGTGTAGAACCATTAGCGACATTATTGTAAATAATAACTCCTGTAGCTCCTGCATTTTGAGCATTTTTCACTTTTGATGCGAAGGTACATGTTGAAACACCACCTCTTTCTATCAATCCTATTTTACCCGCTAATTCTCCGGCAGGTAATGCTGTACATCCGTCAATTACACTTGCCAATTTTACGTCTCCTGTAATTCCCATATCATCTAATGGCTGACCAAACTGTGCAACACCACCGTTTACGACTCTTGAAGTAGCATCTGTCGGAGCATTATAAAATAACACACGGTTTGAGCCTATCCAAAGATACATCTGCATTACCGGATTATAATTATCCGGATAAGATGCGAAGTTGGCATTGTTATAACCACCTCCGTCTTGAGATTGTGCAAAAACTTCGTCATCATCTAATCCTCCGTTACCAAAATTGTTACTTTGGAAATTTCTTGCTGCTTCTGTAAATCCGAATTTATAGAATACATCATGCATCATATTACTTATATAAAACAAGTTGGTTGTAGCAGCAGATAAATTATTTATTGCTTTTGTATTAGGATCATACGGGAAATTAAAATTCCTTGTAGCACCGCCATCGGGAGAACTTCCAAAAGTGGCCTCATCATCATCCTTGTCATCATAAGCATACGCATTATTTCCTCTTGTGATTGTATAATGTGTAACCCCGTTAGAATGCCATCCTTCAGGAGATGAAGTAAGAATCCAAGGGTTGGTTATTAAACTTCTCGCTGCAAAAGTTGGTGCTTCTACAGGTAAAGCAAAAACATTATACGATGCATTGTCTGCAGACAATAATAAACTGTTATTATTATCAAGATAATATTCTTTATTTTGAGGGAAAGCTATTGCCTGCGACTCGTGAGAATATGCATCTCCGTGAAAATTACACGATAAATTAAGATTCATTTTACTGATTACCTCTCCTGAATTGGCATCAATAACGTAGTTCCAGTGGTTGGAAGTTTTTGGCTCATGAACCAGAAATTCGTAAGCTAATTTTAGATTTCCTTTTTCGTCAGAGCTATAAACCAATCTCTGTTTTGCAGCAACATGTTTATTTTGCCCTTGTTGAAAGAAATCTAAAAGTGGCAGATCTGAGATTTCATTTTTGCCAAGATCAGCAGCAATTTTATCAAGTGCTGCTTTTTTACTTAAAGAGGCAGTCGCCGGACCGGTACTTTTATAATCCTTAATAAAGTTATCATTAAAGTAAGTCACAGTGTTATTCTTAACCAAAACTGTAGCCACTGTACCATATACAGGAAGCCCATTATAGGTCTGCTGAATTTTTACTACATCACTACTTAATGATTTTGATGAATCAACATTATCAATTACAAATTGATTAAGATCTGATTTTTTATATTCCCTTAATTTATTTTGAGAAATATAGTTTTTAATCAGCACTTCATTCGACTGAGCAAATGATATTGATGGTATTGCTGCGAAAACTGCAATAACAAGAGGTAGAATTACTTTTTTCATTTCTATAATTAAAGGTGCAAATGTATAATTAATTCCTAACCGATGATACCATTAATTGAAATATTTATTAATTCCCTAACATAAAGTCAATTAATATATAAACAATTAATTATCAGTAATTTAAAATTAAAATTCACAGAAGTACAATTACAACTTATTGATTATCAACACCACACACTTAACACTCAGTGGCTTTTGATAACGATTTTAACACCTGAACTGAACAGTTTTAGAAAATAAATTCTCAAAATAATATTTTTAAATTCGCTCTTATAAACTAATATGATTTTAATAAAGCTTAAAACTATTCTTAGCTCCTCTGAAACTTAATAAGCTGTAAAGTTTAATATTTAGTATGAGCAAATTCATTCATTACTGTAAATAAAAAAACCACTCTTTCGAGTGGTTCTTATGATAAAAAATGATTGTCGGATTATTTACCTCCTTCCATTTTCTTTTTCAATTCTGCTAAAGCATCGATGTCTCCAAGAGTTGATCTTTCTTCGTTGTTTGAAGAAGAAGATACATTTCTGTTAGAAGATTCTTTCACATTCTTTTTCTCTTCGTCTCTGAAGATACCTGTGTGAGAAACTACTACTCTCTTGAATTCTTTGTTGAATTCGATTACTTTAAACTGAGCATCTTCACCTTTCTTGATTTTAGATCCGTCTTCCTTCTCTAATAATCTTGATGGGCAGAAAGCTTCAACTTCAGCATCTTCGAATTGTACAGAAGCACCTTTATCATGTACTTCTACAGCTTTACCAGCGTGTACAGTTCCTTCAGCATATTTAGTTTCAAATTTATCCCAAGGGTTTTCTTGAAGTTGTTTGTGACCTAGAGATAATCTTCTAGCCTGGATGTCTAATTCTAGAACTACAACATCTAATTTATCACCAACTGCACAGAACTCAGATGGGTGCTTGATTTTCTTAGTCCAAGAAAGATCAGAGATATAGATTAATCCATCAATACCTTCTTCCAATTCTACGAATACACCGAAGTTTGTAAAGTTTCTTACAGTTCCAACATGTTGAGAACCTACTGGATACTTAGTTTCGATATTTTCCCATGGATCTTTAGATAATTGTTTCATACCTAAAGAGATTTTTCTGTCTTCTCTATCAAGAGTAAGAACTTCAGCTTCCACTTCGTCACCTACTTTTACGAAATCTCCTGCGCTTCTCAAATGAGTAGACCAAGACATTTCAGAAACGTGAATTAATCCTTCTACACCTGGAGCGATTTCTACAAATGCACCATAGTCAGCAAGAACTACTACTTTTCCTTTTACTTTATCACCAACTTTCATATCAGCAGAAAGAGCATCCCAAGGATGAGCTTCTAATTGCTTCATACCTAACTGGATTCTTGTTTTCTCGTCATCAAAATCAAGGATAACCACTTTTACAGTTTGACCATCTTCCAAGATTTCTGATGGGTGGTTCACTCTAGACCAAGAAAGGTCTGTAATGTGGATAAGACCATCAACACCTCCAAGATCAATGAATACACCGTAAGAAGTAATATTCTTAACAGTACCTTCAAGAACCTGACCTTTTTCAAGCTGAGCGATGATTTCTTTTTTCTGACCTTCGATATCTGCTTCGATCAATGCTTTGTGAGATACTACTACGTTTTTGAACTCAGGGTTGATTTTCACAACTTTGAACTCCATAGTTTTACCTACGAACTGATCGTAATCTTTGATTGGCTTAACGTCGATTTGAGAACCTGGTAAGAATGCTTCGATACCGTGAACGTCAACGATCATACCACCTTTAGTTCTAGATTTAACAAAACCGTTAACGATTTCTCCAGTTTCGTGAAGTTCGTTTACTCTATCCCAAGCTTTAAGCGTTCTAGCTTTTCTGTGAGATAACTGTAACTGTCCTGTTTTGTCTTCTCTTCTGTCAACCATTACTTCCACATCATCACCTACTTTTAGGCCTGGGTTGTAACGGAATTCGTTAAGAGAAATAACACCTTCAGATTTGAAATCGATGTCTACGATAGCTTCTTTGTCAGTTAATCTTACAACTTTACCAGTGATAACGTCGTTATCGTTTAAGCTGCTAAGAGATCCGTTATAGATTTCTTCAAGATCACTTTTCTCTTTTCTAGCATCTGCATCAAGACCAGATTCGAAAGAATCCCAATCAAATTGTTCCGGTGCTACGTTTTGGTTTAATAAAACCTCTGCTGAATTTGTCTCTTTTGACATTTTCTAATAAAATTTGTATTCCTTCTTTTTTAATGGTCCGAATAAATGTGGTTTCAAAAAATACGGAAGTAATTAATTTATAATAATTTACCTTTTCAGACCTGTCCACAAAAAGTGACTGCAAAATTACAAAAAAAACTCGAATCTGCAATCATGTTTTCATTTGAATTAATAGGTATATTTTAGATTAAATAAAAACAGATGAGCATTACACTCATCCGTTAAAAAAACACAAATTGTGATGAAAATCACATTACTTTTAATTGAGAGACTCTACAACTGTCGTATTAAGAGATATTTTTGATAAAAAACTACTCATATTTTCGCAGGCATTTCCATTATCTGACCTTGTAGCCGGGCCTCCGTAGATAATTTTCTGTGTTGGTAAATTAGTCGTTGAAGATATATTCCGTGCCATTACTTTTATCGTATGGTTACCAACAGAAAGATTATTGACGACACCATTTAAAATAAATTTATGCCATGAGCACGTGAAATCTTCTTTTTGCTTATGGTATTTTCTAACAACAACAAGTATGTCATCAACAAAAATACCGACAGCATACTCATAATACTGATTTTTTGAGGCATCGAGCTGCGTCATACCTTCTACTGTAAAAGCAAAAGAATTACGGGTTCTGGTGAAAATTTTTGAATCTGTTATTCCAAGAGAAACCCATCCTGCTGTACCCGAGCCTAAATTAATAGATCCGGAATTAAAACCTGTAATAATGGTAGGTGCATTAGCAGAAACAGAACTTATATTAACTAAATCCAGCTTGGGCTGAAGTTGCTCTTTTGTATACAAGGCATTCCACCTGTCAACTTCGAAATACGTTATTGTTTGTGGTAAAGACGATGTAGGATTGGTATTAAAAACAATATTACCATTTTGAGGGCTCGGCACAGTAATTACATCCATATTGGATGTTAAAGGAATTCTTGGAAGCAAAAACCCTTTTTTGTCTGAATCTAATTTTAAAATAGCCGTATTATCTAAAGCTGCTACGCTTTTATCTGTAATTACAACTTGTGAAAAACTCACAGTATAGAAAGCCGTTAAAAGAATTATATTAAGTATTTTTTTCATGATCAGTAAGGTAATGGTTGGTTGATTAAGACGATGGCACTTATCTTTGCTTCATCATTTGAGATGTTACTGCAACTAGCCGCTTTTTTTCCATAATTAATAGTTGCGGTTGTTGTACTGGATCTATTCATTACTGCAAGCTTTATATGATGAGTATTTACAGTGAGGTTATTTACGAGCCCGGTTATGGTAAACTCCTGGAATGCACATGCATTATCTACATTCATCGTAGCCGATTTTGAGGAAATCAGTTTATCGTCTACGAAAATCCCCAAACCATAAGTAACACTTTCATTATTCGATGATGCATTATTTAATTGTAGCATCCCCGTGAAAGTAACAACGGTATTATTTGTAGGTCTGTCAATTACAAAATTGAACGCTGAAGCATCAGTAATCTCTACCCAGGGCGACGCCAAAAGACTTCCGTTTACAAATGAACTCACCGACGCAGCATCTGCCGGATAATTGTTGGTAGAAACACCGTTATTATAAATTTTAGAATAATATTTGGTAATTCCTAAAAGCAAATTGATATTAGCTGAGCTAAAGTAAAATACCCATTTTGCGCCGTCCCAGTAATACAACCCTTTTCCACCCGGAAAGCCCGCATTTGTATTATACACCAACAGAGATTCTGTAGGCTTTGCAATCATAAAACTATAATCGGCAACATTATTAGGATTCAATGAAACTTTTGGTAACATAAAACCCTTATTACCAGACACCAGATCCAAAATTGCAGATTCGTTCGGCGTACTCGTTCCTATCCCTACCGATGCAGTTTGTGCGTACAAATTGATTCCTATTATTAAAGAGAGGAATACTAAATAATTTTTTTTCATTGATTTGTGTTTTAAGATTTTTCGGTTAATGTGATAAACATGTTTATCTTAGACATATCGGCATTTACAGAAGACGAGGCTGCACCGCCAAACTTCCAGATGGTAGCGTTAGAATAATTATTCACCCTCATTGTAACGTACGTTTTTATTGTATGGTTACCCAAACTAAGATTCTTGAACACAGAATTGATCGAGAAGAAATCATATTGAAATGTTCGCCCGTAATTGGAAGAGTAATTTCTCACACCCGCAAGTTTGCCATCTACAAAAATACCAACAGCATACGTGTAAGTGTTTACGGTACTCACATTGGTATTGTTAGCCTGAACCATACCTTCTGTGAGCACAAAAACGGTATTATTAGTCTGGGTAATGTTAATATTTTTGGAAAGACCGGGCACTTCAGTCCAAACTGAGCCTGGTAAAGAGTTTTCAGCATACATCAATGCTCCGGAGAGCGTACTCAGATCAACGGCTGATGAGCTTGATGTACTGTAAGAAACCGACAAGCCAAGCAGCGAATAGATATTTTGAGAATCAACAAGCTCATTCCATTTATTAACCTCCCAAAAGTTGAATCCTTTTTTTCCGGGAGCCTTATTATAAGCTAATAATCCTAGACTTGGAGTCGTAGTCACGGGTGAAGCGAGATTGAGATTGGGAATTCTAAGATTAGGAATTAGGACTCCTTTGTTAGAAGAATAAGTTTTTAGAAGGAGATCCTTTTCAATAATCTCAGTACCTATCCCTACTTGAGCACTTGTGCTCTGAAAAAAAAGCAGATAGAAAACCACTGCCTCGGCTAGAAGTATTTTTTTCATCATTGTGTATTAAAATTAAAGTTGTGTTTTTATTATTATCTACAGAACCTCTAAGTAAACTACTTTTAAGATTCTGTAAATACTAACACTGCAAATCTATATAATTTAATACGATCTAATTCAAAAAATACCAATTTATTTTCACTTCATCGAGAAATTCAATAATCCGTTGGATTTCAATAGATAATTCTGAATATCATCAATACGTTTTGCTGGAGTCTTCCAAGAGATTATTCAGAGTAGAAAACTCTTCAGGCGTGAGATCTCTCCATTTACCTAAAGGAATATCGAGCTTGATATTCATGATTCTTATACGCTTCAGTTTTTTCACTTCATAGCCCAGAAATTCACACATCCTTCTGATCTGACGGTTGAGTCCCTGCGTTAAAACAATACGAAAGGTCATATCATTAATTTTTTCCACTTCACATTTCTTAGTGACTGTATCTAAAATCGGAACACCGTTTCGCATTTTCTCCAAAAATTTTGGGTTGATAGGTTTATCGACTCTTACCAGATATTCTTTTTCATTATTGTTTTTTGATCGCAATATTTTGTTGACAATATCACCATCATTTGTCAATAAAATCAAACCCTCGCTCGGCTTGTCTAATCTTCCGATCGGGAAAATTCTCTGCGGATGATTAATAAATTCTATAATATTGTCTCTTTCACGTTTGGTATCGGTAGTACAAACGATTCCTACAGGCTTGTTGAAAGCAATATAAACTGGCTTTTCCTGAGATTCGCGTATTGGTTTTCCGTCAACTTCTACAACGTCTTCATCAGAAACTTTTGTTCCCATTTCTGGAACCTGACCGTTTATTTTTATTCTTCCTTCTTCCAAAAGCTTATCTGCGGCTCTTCTTGAGCAATAACCAACTTCTGAAAGATATTTGTTTATACGTGTTTTTTCCATTATTCTATTCCTTCTACTGTGTAATTTTTGTTCCTGAAAATTGTGATTCCATAACTTAAACCTATAAATAAGGTATTTGATCTTGATGCCTGCAATGTCTCAAAAACAAGCCCGCCTTCCTGACTCAGTCTTTTTGAATACGCTACCTGAAGTCCTAACTTTAAACCCCAAAACTCAGAATTGGAAATTACAGAGCTGTTGATCTGTTTCCCGTAAGTAACATCAATAAAAAATGCTTCATCACCTGGATTAAAAATAAATTTTGGCTGAATCAACCAATATATCAGATGAAAATTCGGATCAATGTAGCTGTATTTCAAACCGGTACCTATTGCAAAGTTAGGAAGAAAATTATATCCTCCCACTGCAGAAATTCCATATGTAAAATCATTGGGAAGATAAGGTGAAACATAATTATGATAATATTGAGAATCGGCATTTTGGTTTCTCTTGCTTTGATTTTTCACATTATATCCTACATTTAAAGTCGGATTAAAATAAAAATTCATCTTCGGCTTCTTTGAATCTTCAACTTGCGAAGACACTGCTATTGACGACAGTAAAACAAGAATAACTAGTAAATTTTTAATCATAAATTTTCAAATCTGTATTCGTTTTCTAAAAAGTCGCTGGTCGCATCTTCTATTTTGTAATCGCCTATTTTTGTTCTTCTCAATTGGGTAAGATACGCACCAACACCTAATTCCTGACCAATATCGTGCGCCAAACTTCTGATGTAGGTTCCTTTTGAACAACCCACCGTAAAACTCACCAAAGGAAAATTGATCTCAACATCTTTTATATAATGAATGGTTGTTTTTCTGGATTTCATTTCAACCTCCTCTCCTGCTCTGGCCAAATTGTAAGCTCTTGCTCCGTCAATTCTGATCGCTGAAAAAATGGGTGGTTTCTGATCTATTTCGCCTAAAAACTTTTCTAAAGCTATTTTTACATCCTCTTCAGTAACATTTGAAATATCCTGATGAAGAATTTCGGGTTTTTCAGTGTCGTAGGATTCGGTTTGTACGCCTATTTTTATTTCTGTCCAATATTCTTTTGGAGCATCCTGAATTTCCGATATTTTTTTGGTGAATTTGCCACAACAAACGATTAATAATCCTGTTGCTCGTGGATCTAAAGTTCCGGCATGACCGATTTTAAACTTTTTCGGAAGATCAAATTCTCGTTTGAGTTTATATTTCATTTTATTGACCGCCTGAAAAGAAGTCCAATCCAAAGGTTTGTCTAATAAAAATATGTGTCCTGATTGTAATTGCTCGGCAGTCATTATGGGTTGGAGAGTTTTAGAGTTTTAGAGTTTTGGTAACTGAATTTTTGTTTAATGGCAAATATTTCTGTGAGAGGCCACTTTGCAGCCCGGCTTGAACGGAGCTCTTTTTGCCGCAGCGAAGCGGAGGCAAAAAAGCGGGAGTGGAAGACGGAAATAGCTGCCCAAAATCTTATTAATTTATTTAAAGAAATAAAAATAAATCAACAAAGCAATTCCAACAAAAATACGGTACCAACCCCAAGGTTTGAAGCCATATTTGTTTAAAACTCCGATAAATGCTTTGATGGCGATCAATGCAACAATAAATGCTACGATATTACCCACAATAAAAATAGTGATATGATCCTGAGATTCCAGAATCATCTCATATCCTTTCATAGGATTGGCGGTTTCTTTACCCCAAGTTTTTACAAAAACTGAATAAACAGTCACCGCTAACATTGTAGGCACCGCTAAAAAGAAAGAAAACTCTGCCGCTGCTTTTCGTGATAAACCCTGCGTCATCCCACCGATAATTGAAGCTGCACTTCTACTCGTTCCGGGCATCATCGCAAGACACTGCCAGAAACCAATAGTCACTGCTTTTTTTATGGAGATATCTTTTTCGTCGTTAATAACAGGATTTTTAAACCATTTATCGGCAAACAACAAAACGACTCCTCCTAAAACCAAAACCGAGGAAATGGCAATCTGATTTCCCAGAACAGCCTCGATCATATCGTCAAAAATATATCCTAAAACCAAAGCCGGAATCACCGCAAAACCCAATTTATAATAAAACTTAAGGTTTTTGAAGTCAAAAAACTTTTTCCAATATGCTACGACTACCGATAAAATAGCCCCAAACTGTATGGAAACCTGAAACATTTTTAAGAATTCTGTTTCTTCTAAGCCCATCAAACTGGCGGTAAAGCCCATGTGAGCAGTTGATGAAATTGGTAAATATTCTGTAAGACCTTCTATGATGGCAATGATTATTGCTTTGATTAAATCCATTTTTGTTTAATTCAAAATATATTAAAAGATTAAAAACAGTAAAAGATTCAAATTAATATTCAAATCTTTTATGCCTTACTCTTTATTTGTAAAAATTTTTATTTCCTCTTTAAAATTGCGTAGACCTCAATCACAAAACCAGTTACCACAAGAAGCGGAGCAATTCTGATTCTTCTGATCGAAAAAATGTCGTCGTTCCAGACATTCGGATCAAGTTTTCCGTTTACTGTATTGGCGTCGGGACCCATCATCAGAAGAAAACCAACTACAATACACGCAAGACCAATCAGCATCCATTTGAAATTCTGCTTACCGAAGTAAAACGTATTTTCGTCGGAAACTTTTGTTTCGTTACCAAAATCTGATGCCGAAAATTTATTTGTTTTTTTGCTCATTTTTAAGAATAATATAAATCGTCAACATTCGATCTTAAGAACCTCCATGTTGCAATAATTGTACTTAGTACGGTGATGAATAAACCAACACCAAATATAGAAACCACCAGCCAAATATACTGATTCGTATCTTGTACGAACGGTGTTTTGATCGCTGTTGTAAAATAATACCAAACTCCGAATAGCGCCAAAAGACCGATAAACGAACCGATAGCTCCTAAAACAACAGCTTCTATGATAAAAGGCTTCAAAATAAATCGTCTTTTAGCACCCACCAACTGCATGGTTTTGATAATAAATCTTTTTGAAAAAACCTTCAGACGAATTGAATTGTTAATCAATACAATTGCTAAAACCAGGAACAATACACAAAATGCCAAAATCCATTTTAAAATTTTATTCAAATTATCGTATATCTTCTGCGAATCTGAATCGTTCTTCACATCGACAATCCCGGGAACGGCTTTTATCTGCGTTAAAACAGCACCTATTTTGGTAGAATCTGTATACTGAGGCTTTAAGGCAATCTCAACAGAAGCAGGAAAAATATCTTCTTCGAATAATGCTTCACTATTGATTCCTAAGCTTTTTTTAGCTTCACTGGAAGCCATTTTTTTTGATATATAAGTGGTACGCTTTACAGATTCCATTTTTTGTATCTGCTGTACAGCATCCGATTCTTGTTTTGCTATTTTAGCAGAATCTTTAGCATCGTAGTTTTCATCAAAATAAGCATTTACAACAAGCTGCTCTTTCAAATAATCGGAATATTTTTGAGCATTGATTAAAATAAGCCCCATTAATCCCAACAAAAACAGCACTAAAGCGATACTTACTACGACAGTAATATTGCTGGATCGAAGCCTTTTCTTATTAAACTCATCTACAGATTTAGCCATTAATATTAAAATTTTTGGCTAAATTAGAAAAAATCTTCCGAAATTTGGGACGAATTAGAGAAAATCATTGTTAACAAAATCATAAAAAACTTTGAGTGTAAAAGCAAAAAAACATCTCGGTCAACATTTCTTGACCGACGAAAATATCGCCAAAAAAATTGTAGAAGGATTAAGCTTTGAAAACTACGGAAACGTACTCGAAGTAGGCCCCGGAATGGGTGTTCTCACCAAATACCTGATCGAAAAAGAGCAAAAAATATATCTTGCCGAGATCGATACAGAATCTATCGAATATCTGAAAAAGCATTACGAAAAAATTACGGAGGAAACCTTTGTAGGTGACTTTCTAAAGCATGATTTTGCAGGTCTCAACAATGAGCAAATCGCTATTATCGGAAATTTCCCCTATAATATTTCTTCACAAATTTTATTTAAAATCATTGATTATTACGAGCAGATCCCTGAAATGGTAGGTATGTTTCAGAAGGAAGTTGCTGAAAGAACTGCCGCCGTACCACGAACAAAAGATTACGGAATACTGTCTGTTTTAATTCAGGCCTATTATGACGTAAAATATCTGTTTACGGTACATGAAAATGTTTTTAACCCGCCTCCGAAAGTAAAATCGGGAGTTATAAGACTGACCAGAAACCCTAAAGAAGGTCTTGCCGGAAACGAAATCCTGTTTAAGCAGATCGTAAAAGCAGGATTTAATCAGCGAAGAAAAAAATTATCTAATTCACTGAAAGTTCTGAATATTCCTGAAGCATTGAAAACTCATGAATTCTTAGATAAAAGAGCCGAAGAGCTCAGTGTAGCAGATTTTATTTCTTTCACCACACTTTGGAAAGAAAATCAATAAACAAAAAATGCCTTTCAGATCTGAAAGGCATTTTTTATTGTTTAATATTGAGAATTACTCTCTGTTTTTCAACATAATCCAACCCGATTGGTTCATCTGAGTTTTAGATTTATTGTATTCAAAATTGAATTTGTACCAATACGTCGCAGTCGGCAATCTTTTTCCGCCTACAGTTCCGTTCCAGATTGGTGTTTCTTTGGAGAACTTAAACATTTCAACACCGTATCTGTCATAGATAGAACCATTGAAGTTTTTGAAAGTTGCTAACGAAGTAAGGTCTAAAACATCATTTACGCCATCCTGATTCGGTGTAATTACATTATTGATATGAAGTGTAAAGAATTCTAAAGAACCATTACAGCTTGTACCTTTTATTCTAACTCTTACCGTGTAATTTGTATTATTTAAAAGACCCGGGAAAACATTAGAATCCTGCCAAAGAACACCATTATCAACAGAATACTCAAGTGTTTGAGGAATATTGTTGATGGATGGAGTGTAAGCAGTCACCGTTAAAGTATTATTTGAATAATCAAGATTCGTGACATACGGCAAAGCAGCAGCCTGTACTTTCACTTTAAACTCTTCCTGGCAAACTCCGTTATTGATGACCACGCTGTATATACCCAACTCATCAGCGACTATTGTCTGAGTAGTTTCACCTGTATTCCATAAGTATGTGTAGTTATCTCCGGCTCCGGCATCTAAAACAATAGTGTCTCCTACACACATTTCAACATCTAATAATGGAGATGTAATCGCTGGAATAACTTCTATTCTTATTTTTGCAGGCTGAAGAGATTTACAGCCTTTTGTTCCGATTGCATATACTGTAAAGTCAGTAGATTGATACAGTGTAACTGTTTGCGTATCTCCACTACCTCCAAAATTACTCCAAAGATATGTTACTCCTCCTGAAGCTGTAAGAGTGATTGATTCACCGGCACAAATTCTAAACTGCGATGCAGCAAGGTTTGCAACAGGTGTTTCTTCTCTTTGCAGAGTAAGCTCTACAAGTTTACTACAAAAACCACCGTTTGAAACTACAACATGTAAAATCTGGCCGTCTGTACCGTTGTAGTTGTAAATGTCTGCTATAAAATTGTTGTTTTGAGCTAATGCATCTGCCTGGTTTTCATAAAAATGAAACGTTGCTGTTTGCCAATCAGTACTGATTGAAGCTTTCGTTCCATTTAAATTAAATGAAGTTACATCGGGTGTCGTACATAATAAATAAGTTCCATTGTGTGCTTCGGGAGTAGTTCCGCCATGAATTACAATTGATGCACTTCCGGGACAAGGATTTCCCGGAACACTTACTTCAATTTTATAAGTTCCCGGCTGTACTGCTGTAATCGTATTTGTAGTAGCACCAGGTATTACTGTTCCATTTAAAAACCATTTATAAATTAAATTTGGACCATCGGTTGATGCCGTAATTACTTGTGGCTCATTATCACAAACATTAATTTCTGCCGGTAATTGAGCTCCTGCCGGATCCAATAAATTTACACCGATATCAAATGAACCTGCTTCTAAAAAAACAGCAGAACCGTAGCTACTGTCTCTCGCATCAGCTACGACCATCTTGATGTGGTAAGATTGTCCCGGAATCACTGTTGCTTCAGCAGTAAGAGGCGCTGTAGTACCATTATAATTTGTTGCATTTGGCGATAATGATCCAAAATACTGATCATTGATAGGTCCACAAGCAAAACTTCCAGGAAGAATATTTGGAACAGAAACAGGTCCTGCGCCAGCAGGTAAAACTGCTAAATTTGTATAAGTAGAACCTGGTGTATTAGGTTTCAGTAATAAAGCGAATGCATCATCATACTGTGTTGGAGGACAGGGAAAGTTACCTTCGTATTCTTCAGATGCAAAAATATATCTGAACTTCATCTGAGAACTTGTCGGCACGAAGTCAAATTCTAAAATAGCCGCATTATTAATTTGTGTAGTCACCCCAATCGCTGCAATAAGATCAGGATCACTTCCTCCACCATTACCATCACTTAAAGTGAAATCTTCAAGTACATTACCTGCTTTTCTTGCGAATCCTGTCGTCAAGACAATTCCTTCTTCAAAAGGAAAAGTTGAAGTTGATTTATTAAAATAACCCCAAAATCTGTCGTCATTGGTAACGGGTTGATTGGGACTCACTGTAACGTTAGAAATATTTGGGGTTCCGCAAGAACCCGAAGTTCCTACCAAAACATCGGTAACGAGTTGCGTAGGAGTATAATTGCTTTCGGGATAAGGAGCAACATTTACATCGATATAGTCTCCTGCTTTTTTTGAATTTGAATTAATTTCCTTAATAGGTTTTCTCGATTGAATTTTTTGTGCATAAAAAGTATTGGTCGCAAATAGAAATAAAGAAAACAGAAGTATATATCTCTTCATAATAATATTTTTCAACAAATTTAATAGTTTTTTGCGTTTATCACACATTTACCTGCAATTTTTTACCTGAATTTAAAATTTTAACAATATTAAAATTACTCACATTTATATGAGATTTGGTTTAAAATAAAATTCATCAATCAGAATTCTTAATAACAGAACAGATTTTTACTATTAGAAACAGCATCAAAAATTAACTATTTACGAAACTCAGCATCCATCTGAAAACCAATTTTAAACAATCATAAAATGTGATTTTCAGAATTCGATTAAATTCACGATTTTTGCAAATTCAAAATACGATATGTCAGACTTAATCAAAGAAATAGAAAAAAGAAAAACCTTCGGAATTATCTCTCACCCCGATGCCGGAAAAACCACTCTTACCGAAAAACTACTGCTTTTCGGAGGTGCTATTCAGGAAGCAGGTGCGGTAAAATCGAATAAAATAAAGAAAGGAGCTACTTCCGATTTCATGGAAATTGAGCGCCAAAGAGGGATCTCGGTGGCAACTTCTGTATTGGCTTTTGAGTACAGAAATCATAAGATCAACATTTTAGATACGCCGGGTCACAAAGATTTTGCAGAAGATACTTATAGAACTTTAACTGCCGTAGATTCTGTAATTGTGGTAATTGACGTTGCAAAAGGGGTCGAAGAGCAAACCGAAAAGCTTGTAAAAGTCTGCAGAATGAGAAACATCCCAATGTTGGTCTTCATCAATAAGCTTGACCGTGAAGGTAAAGATGCTTTCGATTTGCTGGATGAAGTTGAGCAGAAATTGGGATTAACGGTTTGTCCGCTTTCGTTACCTATTGGTATGGGTGCAGATTTTCAGGGAATTTACAATATCTGGGAAAACAACATTCAGTTATTTTTAGAAGAGAAAAAACAGAAAGTAGGTGATGCGATTAAGTTTGATGACATTAATGATTCTAAAATTGATGAAGTTATCGGTGAGAAAGCAGCAAAAAACTTAAGAGAAGAGCTCGATTTGATACAATCTGTTTACCCTGAGTTTAATCGTGAAGATTATATGAAAGGAGATTTGCAGCCCGTTTTCTTTGGTTCTGCTTTAAATAATTTTGGAGTTCGCGAATTATTGGATGCTTTTATCGACATTGCACCAATGCCGCAACCAAAAGAAAGCGATACTCGTTTGGTAAAACCCGAAGAAAGTACTTTCACAGGATTTGTATTTAAAATCCACGCCAATATGGATCCTAAACATAGAGACAGATTAGCTTTCGTTAAAATTGTTTCGGGAGTTTTCAAAAGAAACGAAAATTATCTATTGGTAAGAGAAGGTAAGAAAATGAAATTCTCTTCTCCGAATGCATTCTTCGCAGATAAAAAAGAAGTAGTTGACGAAAGTTTCCCGGGAGATATCGTTGGTCTTCACGATACGGGAAGTTTCAGAATTGGAGATACCTTAACCGGAGGTGAAAAATTAAGCTTTAAAGGTATTCCTAGCTTCTCTCCTGAACATTTCAGATATATCAACAATAACGATCCTTTGAAAGCAAAACAATTGGCAAAAGGTATCGATCAATTGATGGATGAAGGTGTTGCGCAGCTGTTTACACTTGAAATGAACAACAGAAAAATCATTGGAACCGTGGGTGCACTTCAGTACGAAGTAATTCAGTATCGTCTGGAGCACGAATATGGTGCTAAATGTACTTATGAACCCCTTTCTATGCACAAAGCATGTTGGGTGGAAGCTGATGAAAAGTCTGATGAGTTCAAAGAATTTGCAAGATTGAAGCAGAGATTTTTGGCAAGAGATAAGTATAATCAATTGGTTTTCCTGGCAGATTCATCGTTCACCATTCACATGACACAGGAAAAGTTTCCGAATGTGAAGCTGCATTTTATCAGTGAATTTCAGAACGCTTAATAAATTGATTTAAGTCAGTTTTATAAAAAATAAAAACCGTTAAGTGTATTGCTTAACGGTTTTATTATTTCTAAGATGATCATTCTATTTATTCAGCATAAGTAGCTTCTTTACAATTTTTTCACCTTCCAATTCGACTTCAATCATATAAGCACCGCTAGGCACATTTGTTAAATCAACTTTCTCAAGATGGTCGCCAAAGAAAAGTCGATTTCTTTTAGGAATAACAAGCTTTCCATCCATTGCGTAAACTGTATACGTAAATGAATACGGAGCAAGAGGTCTTAGTCTAGGTAAATCTAATTTAATATAAACATTACCATCGTTTGCAGGAATAGGATAAATCATCAATCCCTGATAAATAGGAGAAGGAGGAGTTCCTGGAGTTTCTGGATCAGGTGGTATTATAACAGCAGAAGAATTAATGGTAAAGTTCTGTAAATTGACATTAAAAAAGATATTATTTAATCCTTTTACCATAATTCTGGCGTTGTTATTAATAATCCCAAGCCCGCCAGGAACTGTATAATTATAGATACCATTATTTGGTGCACTAGCTACCAAAACTGTAGGCCAGGTAAGCCCGCCATCTTTTGATAAAAGAATTGTAACGTTTGATGCACTTACAGGGGCTGCAGTAGTGCCGGCAACGTTCCAAGTAATTGTATATGATTGACCTTCGTCCCAAACAACTCCTGCTGTATTTTGTGAAGTTACTGTAAACGGTCCAGCAGCAGCATTTACTGTTACTACCATATCATCAGAGTTATTTCCGGAACCCCCTGCTCTGTTGTCGCGAGTGGTAAATCTAAAATTATATGTTCTTGCAACATTAGATAAAGCTTCTACAACAATAGGTGAAGCCGTACCGGCAGGACTTGAAGATGTAGTTGCTCCTACAAGTGTTCTCTCTAATGATGGAAAATATCTGATCGGAACTGTTTGTGGAGTATATGATCTGAAAGTAGGACCCGATGCTTTCGTTGCAGTTGCTGCAGAATTCGCTCCTGTTTGCCCGGTAACAGCATTATCCATTTGTTCCCAGATGTAAGTTAAAGCATCTCCATCCGTATCAGTACCTGTTCCTGTAAGCATAAACGGTGTTCCTTTAGGAATAGTATAATCTAATCCCGCATCAGCTGTAGGAATTGTATTTCCGGTATTTGTGGTTACGGGGCAAGTTTTTGTTTTAATATTATTTGTAATCTGCTGAATACTTACAGCATGAAAAAAGGGATCTGAATGCATTGCTACATTTTGATCTGTAATACCAGCATATCCCATAATTGTAGACCCTGAGCCAGGTTCCATGTTTACGCCAGTACCTTCTAGACTCATTGAAAAGGTATGGTTCCCGCCAAACTGATGTCCCATTTCGTGCGCAACATAATCAATATCGAAACTATCACCCGATGGAATACCATTTGCCGGAGAAGTATATCCACTTCCCTTTGTACCATTTGTACAAACACAACCAATACAACCAGCATTACCACCACCTCCGGTAGCTCCAAACAAGTGGCCTATATCATAATTTGCTTCACCAATAGTCGCTGTTAAAGTATTTTGTAATTGAGCATTCCAGTTATTCATTTGAGCAGAAGGAGAATAAGGGTCTGTAGTTGCATTAGTATAAATAACAGCATTATTATTAGCAATGATAACCATTCTTGCTGCAAAGTCTTTTTCAAAAACTCCATTTACACGAGTCATCGTATTATTCATTGCTGCTAACGCTCCCGCTACTGTTCCACCAAAATAGGTTGTATATTCACCAGTACAAGATAAAGCCAGTCTGAAAGTTCTCAATTTCCCATCATCAGCGTTTGGTCTTGCCGTAATGCTTGAGTTATCAATTCCTTTTTGGGCAACATCAAGTACAGTACACTCAAATTTATCTAGACTTTCTTTTTTGTCTGATTTTTTATAGACAACATACGTTGAAAGATCTTTTGTATAAGGTTCTATAAAAACAGCTGATTTATTGCCATATATTTCCATTGAAGATAATCCCAATGGTGAAATACTGAAGTAAACAGTAGAACTGGCATCTTCAAGCCCAACCCCCACATAAGATTTAATGTCAGGATATTTTGCAGCTAATTCAGGATCAAAGTTTGAGTTTTCTCTTACCTTAAAATTTTCGAGTATCCCATTAGAATTTGGAAAAGATATGACAATGTCTGATTTTCCCTTAACAGCAAATCTTTTAGGTGCTTTAGACAAAGCATTTTTTAATTTATCAAAATCAAGACTATAGATTCTCGGGTGAAGAATGTTGGTTTTATTTTCGAATATTTCCGAATTGTTTTTTTGAGACACTTCCTTCCAAAATCGGCTTGTTTGTGCTAAAAACATATTGGAAATAAGAAATACTCCCATCACAAGTAGATGTTTTTTCATATATTTTTTTATTTTTTTAAATATTTAAAAAGGTATAAGTTACATTTCAAAGAATAATTTGTGAAAGTCTCAAAAAGCAAAGATAATTATTATTACATTCCCAATGATTGATTTTTTTTAACATTTTTAACATTTAAGTAAAATATTTGTAAAATAATTAAAAACGATTTACAATTTATTGATTTTCAATTGCATAATAGTTTACGAAAACCATACATTCCATTTACAATCTTTACAAAAAATTCATTCCTATTTTTACTTCAACAAAAAAATAATCTTATGAAAAAGTTCATTGTAATAGTTGCGGTATCAAGCGTATTTGTAATGTGTAAAAAAGGAGAAGCAACACAGCCTCAGCTGGAAAATGCAATCAGCACAGCAGATAGTACTGCTGCGAATGTTGGTGAGAAAATCAATTCTATTAATAATGAAGCAGAAGCCGTATTCGATTCTGCCAGTATTAAAATTAAAGATTTCGAAGAAACAAAAAGCGAAGCAGTTCAAAAGATGGAAGCTACCTCAAAAAGCGTTGATTCTTTATCCGACAAAATAAGCAGTATGAAACTGGAATCAAAATCTGAAAAGAAAGATTCTCTTCATAAAATAGTGGTGAATGTTCCGGCTCCGAAAGTGATCAAAGAAACGAAAATCATTTATAAAGACAAGCCTAAACAAGTAGAAACTGTTTCTTTAAACAAAATGCAGAAAACAGGAGTTTTGGAGCTTAATGTAAACGATGCAGAAACAGCTAAAGAAACTGTAAAAGAATTGGTGAAAAAATATGACGGATTTGTAAAAAGTGAAAATATATCTCTCAATAATAACGATACCAAAATTGCTTATCTGAAAGTAAAGGTTCCGATTCAGAAATTTGATTATCTGATGGATGATTTGAGTTTTAATATCGGAAATGTAGAAAATAAAGGAATCGATGTGAGCGGACAAGATTTCGTAAACAACACGCTTTGCGATATGGAAATTACCCTGTACGGAACTTCAGAAACCGCTCTTGCAAAAAACAAACCTGAAACATTTGGCGGAAAATCTCTTGCCGCCGTATCTTCCGGATGGAATGTAATCACTTCTATTTTTCTGTTTATTCTTCCGCTTTGGCCACTTTTTGTAATTGCCGGAATTGGCTACTATTTCTACAAAAAAAGAAGCAAAAGACCATCTGAAAACCAATAAAAACAGATGAAAATCAAAATTTAAGTAAATTTTAAGAAAAGAATTGATAAAGTTTAAGTTTTTCCTTTTAAATTTATCATATCATAATTATATAAAAATTGTGATTTGGTGTAAAAGAAAAGGCTCTCAACTGAGAGCCTTTTCCATTATTTCATATTTACTATCTTATCTACAACATATCTTGTGTTTCCTCGCCAAGGTAACGATCCGTTGTATTCTTTATAATGAAGATCAAAGGTTTTACCGCTATTAAGCTCCAGTTGTTTGAAGACTTCGGGATCAGATACAGAAAATTCAAACTCATAGCTTGTAATGGTTCCTGTTTTACCTTTTCCAAAACCTTCCTGAATCAATTTGCCTTCGTACGTTTTGAAAACATACCCTTTTTTGATGGCATAATTGAGATATCCTGATTTCACACCTTCTCCGAAAACGAAGAAAAACTTGTACCAGACAAAAACTCCCACCAGAAGCAAAACTACTCCCAAAGTAATCCACAAAGATTTTTTCATAAGATAGTGTTTGATGTTTTTAAATTATTTTGCGATACTTCTAGAAATCACAATTTTTTGGATTTCAGAAGTTCCTTCGTAGATCTGAGTGATTTTTGCATCACGCATCATTCTTTCTACGTGATATTCTTTTACGTATCCGTATCCACCGTGAATTTGTACCGCCTCGATCGTTGTATCCATCGCAACCTGAGAAGCGTATAATTTTGCCATTGCTCCACTTTCAGAAATATCTTTTCCGGCATCTTTTTCACAAGCAGCCTTAAAGCAAAGCATTCTTGCAGCCGAAATCTGAGTTGCCATATCTGCCAATTTGAAAGCAATTGCCTGATGATTGATAATTTCAGTTTTGAAAGCTTTTCTTGTCTTAGCATATTTTAAAGCCAGTTCGTAAGCTCCTGAAGCGATACCTAAAGCCTGTGAAGCAATACCAATTCTACCACCATTCAAAACAGCCATTGCAAAATTGAATCCGAAACCGTCTTCACCGATTCTGTTTTCTTTTGGTATTTTCACGTTGTTGAAAATCAAAGAATGTGTATCACTTCCTCTGATGCCCAATTTGTCTTCTTTAGTTCCGATCTCGAAACCTTCCCAACCTCTTTCAACGATAAATGCGTTGATTCCTTTATGTTTTTTCTCAGGATCAGTTTGTGCAATTACAATATAGTAAGATGCAGTACCCCCATTTGTGATCCAGTTCTTGATTCCGTTTAGAAGATAGTAATCACCTTTATCCTCAGCAGTAGTTTTCTGAGAAGTTGCATCAGAACCTGCTTCAGGCTCAGATAAAGCAAAAGCTCCGATTACCTGTCCGCTCGCCAAAGGGGTAAGATATTTTACTTTTTGCTCTTCAGAAGCAAATTTTTCAAGGCCGGCACACACCAAAGAATTGTTTACAGACATTACCACAGCTGCAGAAGCATCAATTTTTGCAATTTCTTCCATTGCCAAAACGTAAGAAACACTATCCATTCCTGCGCCGCCGTATTTTGGGTCTACCATCATACCTAAAAGACCCATTTCGCCCATTTTCTTCACTTGTTCGGTTGGAAATTTCTGCTCACGGTCTCTTTCAATCACTTCAGGTAATAGTTCGTTCTGTGCAAAATCTCTTGCTGCCTGCTGAATCATCAGCTGCTCTTCCGATAAATTAAAGTCCATAAAAATTTTCTATTATATGGTGGCTAATTTACACTTTTTAAGCAAATCTGAAAATAGAATGATAAATTAGGAGTTAATCAAGGTTTCGGGCACATTTGTAATTATTCAGAATATATTATTTTAATTTGAATTATTAAAAATATTATGGCATACATTTTATTAAATTCTAAACAATACGAACTAATTTTCAGAGTTAAAAAAAATTCTTATATTTAAAATCCTAACAATTATTTGAAAAATTATGTCAATCAAAAGATTATTCGATATACCTCACTACGCTCTAGACCATCTTCCTAAAAGCGATATGTTTGTTACCAAATACCATGGTGAATGGAAAAAAACATCTACGCAGGAATTTATAAATCAGGGAAATAAGATTTCGCGAGGTCTTTTGAAACTTGGTATTAAACCTGGTGATAAAATCGCATTAATCACTACCAACTCCCGTACAGAATGGGCAGTGATGGATCTTGGTCTCTCGCAGATCGGTGTAGTTTCTGTACCGGTTTATCCCAGTATTTCACCGGAAGACTATGAATTTATCTTTAATAATGCCGAAATCAAATACTGTTTTGTATCTGACAAAGACTTGCTTGCCAAAGTAATGAAGATCAAACATAATGTAGCAAGCCTGCAAGGGGTTTTTACCTTTGATAATGTGAGCGGAGCTGCCAACTGGAAAGAAATTTTAGATTTGGGTGAAGATGATTCTACACAAATAGAAGTGGAAGACCTTTCCAAAGCAATCAATACACAAGATCTTGCTACTTTAATCTATACTTCCGGAACAACAGGAAAGCCAAAAGGGGTAATGTTGACGCATGAAAATATTGTTTCAAACGTTTTAGGTTCACTTCCGAGAATTCCAAAAAAGAAAAGTCTTGATTATAAAGACACCAGAGTTTTAAGCTTTTTACCGATCTGCCATATTTTTGAGAGAATGCTGTTTTATCTTTTTCAATATAATGGTTTTTCGATCTATTTTGCCGAAAGCATCGAAAAAATGGGCGAAAATGTAAAAGAAGTAAAACCGCATTACATGAGCGTAGTGCCTCGTTTGGTAGAAAAAGTGTATGACAAAATTTATAATACCGGATCTAATGCAGGCGGTCTAAAACAAAAAATATTCTTCTGGGCTTTACAATTAATCCAAAAAAAGAAAGAAGTATCAAAACCTTCAGGATTGAAGGAAATTATTGCCGACAAACTGGTTTTCAAAAAATGGAGAGAAGGTTTGGGAGGCGAGATTATTACTTTAGTTTCAGGATCGGCAGCTTTATCTACCCGATTAAATTTAATGTTCCAAAACGCAGGAATTCCTATTCTGGAAGGTTATGGGCTTACTGAAACTTCACCGGTTATTTCGGTAAACTCGTTCGGAAAAATGAAAGTGGGAACCGTTGGACATCCGTTGGATAATTTAACGGTAAAAATTCAGGAAGACGGAGAAATTACCGTAAAAGGACCTTCTGTTTTTAAAAGCTATTTTAAAAATGATGAACAGACCAAAGAAACGTTTACCGAGGACGGATTTTTCAAAACCGGAGACATCGGTCACATCGACAGTGAAGGTTTCTTACAGATAACCGATCGTAAAAAGGAAATGTTTAAAACTTCCGGGGGGAAATATATCGCTCCACAAACGATTGAAAATTTAGCTAAAGCTTCGAAATTTATTGAGCAGATTATGGTGGTTGGCGACGGTGAAAAGATGCCAACCGCATTGGTACAACCCGATTTTGAATTTGCTAAAAACTGGGCAATGAGAAATAATTTAAACATCGGTACTACGCCACAGGAGATTGCTAAAAGTGCTGACTTGAAATCCAGAATAGAAAAAGAGATTGATGACATCAACGAACATTTAGGAAACTGGGAAAAAATCAAGAAAATTGAGCTTACACCAGAAGTCTGGGGAATTGAAGCAGGGCTTTTAACGCCTACTTTAAAGCTTAAACGTAAAGCAATTAAAGAAAAGTTTATTGATCTTTATAATAAGATGTATGAGCATCATGAATAAAATATAACCGCTTCTATTGGCGGTTTTTTTGTTTTTTATTTAAACACTAATTGAACTAATCTTACATACATGACACAAACTAAAACGGTGTGTTTGTTATTCAGAACGAAACAAAGTGTAGCGTGGAATCGAAACTTAGCATTATATAAGCTTGCCGAGATTCCTACGGAATGACAAAATGAATGTACATTATATTTTGGCTAAATCCTTTTCTTTGATTAAAATTATTAACTGCTCCTATTGATACGACAAAATTCGGGTTATTTGTGTTTAAATTAATTACAGTCAAAAAAAGCACATAAAAAAAGCTGTCTCAAAATTTGAGACAGCTTTGTATTTTTAATAAAATGAGTAATTAGAATTTAATTACTGATTTCATTTTTTCAGTTTCTTCCATTACCAATTCGTCATCTACAAGAATTTTTCCTGAATGCTCATCAATAATGATTTTCTTTCTCTGAGCAATTTCCATTTGCTTTTGCGGAGGAATTGTAAAGAATGATCCTTTCGGAGCGCCTCTTTCTAAACCTACAACTGCTAAACCTGTAGAAGAGCTCGATCTGATTCTGTGGTAAGAAGCCAGCAATCTTTCGTCGATTTTAGCAGCGAATTCTTTAGACTTTTCAAGAAGATATTCTTCTTCTTTCTGAGTTTCAGATACAAGACCTTCCAACTCTTCTTTTTTGAATTTAAGGTGATTCTTTAGATCGTTGATTTTTGTAATCAGCTCGTTTAAAGTTTCTTCTTTATGACCGATTTTAGCGCCAAATTCTTTGATTCTTTTTTCAGAAAGCTGAATTTCAAGTTCCTGATATTCCATCTCCTTTCCTAAAGCTTCAAACTCCTTATTGTTTCTTACATTATCTTGCTGAGACTTGTATTTTTCAATAAGTGCTTTTGCATGGTTGATCACCTCATTTTTGGTATTGATCTGATCATTCTGCTCTTTAATATCTGCATGAAATTTTTCGGCTCTTGTCTCAAGACCCTCAATTTCGATTTCAAGATCTTCAACTTCGATTGGCAATTCTCCTCTTGTGTTACGGATCTCGTCTAATCTTGAATCTATGATCTGTAAATCATATAAAGCTCTTAATTTTTCTTCAACTGAAATATCTGTTAAATTTGCCATATCTAAAGGAAATAATTTACTGGGTTTGTTTTTTCACTAGATTTTAAGATTGCAAATGTACTAATTTTTTGTGATAAAATTTCAAATAATTGTTGAGCAACCCATTGTTCTGATTCATAATGTCCTACATCACAAAGTAATATTTTAGATTCTGCCAGAAAATAATCATGATATTTGAGATCGCCTGTAATATAGGCATCACATTTATTGGCAAGTGCAGCCTTTATTCCGCTTGCTCCGGAGCCACCCAAAACCCCTACTCTTTTGATTTTTTTATCTGTAAAATCTGAATGTTTGATAACCTCAACATTAAATTTATCTTTAATAAAGCTCAGAAAATCTTTTTCATCCATTTCCTGATCAAATTCACCATACATTCCTAATCCTGAATACTGGTTTTCATTGTCTAAAGAATAAATCTGATGCGCCACTTCTTCATAAGGATGTACTTCCTTCATTGCCGCAATGATGCTGCTTTGCTTATACGCCTCAAAAATTACAGATATCATATTTTCATCTGCATTTTCTCTCACATTCTGCTGTCCTGAAAATGGGTTTGAACCTTCAATTGGTCTGAAGGTTCCGTTTCCTTCTGTTTTAAAACTACATTCATCGTAGAAACCAATATTTCCTGCTCCAGCAGAAAAAAGAGCTTCTTTCAACTGTTCAGAATAATCATTCGGAACATAAACATTTAGTTGCTTTAAATTATTTTTTTTAGGCTGAAGGATTTTTAAATTTTTCAAACCTAAAGCATTACAGATTCCGGCATTTACTCCAAAATAATCATTATCAAAAGCCGTATGAATAGCGTAAATAGCAATTTTGTTTTCAATCGCTTTTAAAACAGCTCTTTCAACATAATTTTTACCGGTAAGAGATTTTAAACCCGAAAAAATAATGGGATGAAAACACACCACAAGATTACAGTTCCTGGCAATAGCTTCATCAACAACATTCTCTAAAGCATCGTGACAAACCAAAATTCCACTTACATTACGGCTCGGAAGACCGCACAAAAGCCCCACATTATCAAAATCTTCTGCCTGAGGCATCGCAATTTGCTTTTCTATAATAGAAATTACTTCTTTTATTGTCATTTTATTCTGTAAGTTTGTTACGAAATTAGTTATATTTAGTTAAAATAAAAAGCTCATATGGAAAGAGAGCATAATCTTGTTCCCGGAGATAAACTTTGGAAAAGATTTTTGTACCGTGTCATTTACCGAGCAGATACAAAACTCGGGAAGTTTTTTGATATTGCACTTTTATCTCTTATTTTGGTAAGCACTTTCATTATCATGATGGAAAGTGTGCCTAAGCTTGATAAAAAATTCCATGTCTATTTCATTATTTCCGAATGGGTGATTTCTGTATTTTTCACTGTAGAATATTGGGCTAGAATTGCTGTTTTGAAAAATAAAAAGCATTATATCTTCAGCTTTTTTGGTATTATTGATTTTCTTTCGCTGGTTCCTTTTTACCTGAGTTTCTTTTTTCCTGTCACCAAGTATTTTCTCATCTTCAGAATGCTAAGAATGCTGCGTGTCTTCAGGGTTTTCAATCTGTTAGATTTTATGAATGACGGTTCTGTGATTGTACGTGCTTTAAGGAACAGTTCACGAAAAATCTACATTTTTCTTTTATTTTTAATTATTTTCTCGGTCATCGTGGGTTCGTTGATGTTTATGGTAGAAGGCGGAAGACCTGGTTTTGAAACGATACCTCAATCTATTTATTGGGCCGTGGTAACGGTAACAACAGTGGGATATGGTGATGTTTCGCCAATTACTCCGATGGGTAAATTTTTTGCAGTTATCTTAATGCTTGCGGGTTATTCGATTATTGCTGTTCCTACAGGAATCGTAACGGCAGAAATGAGGAACAAGAGACAGAATCTTGAGCTGATCTGTGAACGGTGCGGAAATGAAGATATTGACGATGATGCAAGGTATTGTAAACAGTGTGGCAAGAAATTGGCTTAATAGATTTATACAAATTTTATCTATTAACCAAAATCGACAAAATCATGGAGCCACAAAAGAAAAACAAGCCTAATAGTTTAGTACTTATTCTATTTGCTTTAGTTGTATTGATGATTATTATTTATTTTATTCTTGTTATGTTTTTTCCAACAGTTTTTGATCTTATGAATACGGGAGACATAAAACCGGTAACACCAGATAAATAAATTTCACAAAAAATAAAAAATTAGACTTTCCGAAAACGGGAAGTCTTTTTTATTTGGATCAAGTTTTATATCAAAAAAATGAACGGATTTTTGATATGGAAACTTTAATTGTAATCTAAATTCTGCTTTTGTAAAAAAGAATTTATGCTTATAAACAGTATTATGATTTTAGTTAAAAAAATCAAAAAAAACGATAAATAAATTTTACATAAATAAAATAAATTCAAATGAAAACAAAACATTTAACAATAAATAATTTATTTTAATGAAAAATATTTATCAAAAAGAATTATCTATTGTATTTTATTCATATATTTAAATACTGTAACATTTATAAAAATTTCCTCTATGAGGAGAATAATTCAAAAGCACACTATTGTTAATACTTTATTGTTCTTACGAGGTAAATTAATTTATTTGGTCATCATTTTTTGTAGTCTCGTCTTTCCGGCTCAACTTTATATTTCTGACAGTACCATCATTACCAACATCCATGAGATTCACGTTGTAAAATTAGACACACCCGTTGTGGTTAGCAAAAATAACGTTTCAAAAAACAGAAAGTTAAAACCAAAGTCAGTCATTAACGCTAAAATAATTAAACAAGTAAAATTAAAGGCTGTAAATCCACCCGATCAGTTTTACCGTAATAATACTTCAAATTACTTCGTCTATAGAAGATGGAAAAGCCAGGAAGCCATCACACCTACTACACAATCTAGTCAATGGATCGCTCTTTTGCACAGCATAGATTTACATTACTGCTTTACTGATGATGAGCGTTCAAATCTTACAAAATATAAAGAAAATAATACAATTTCTTTTTTTGATAAAATAACTTTAGCCAGGCCGCCTCCACAATGATAATTTTATCATTCATCAAAAAACTTTATTTAAAAACTTTTTATTAAAAAAAATGAAAAACATATTATTGATTTTAGGATTGGTATGCGGTATAGCATTCACCAATGCGCAATATGTTGCGCAAGACAAGACTGTAGGGGTAAACACTGCCTTACCGGGTTCTACAGTACAAGTTAAAGGTTCTATTGCGGGAGAATACACAAGTATATCAGCAAATACCTACACCTTATTAGATACAGATTATTACATAAATTGGTCAGGAACCGCAGATGGAACCTTTACATTACCAACGTCATCTGCTACAATTGACAAGACGGGAAGACTATATTATGTCACTAATAAAACTGATAGTTTTAATTTAACCATTAATACCAGCGCAGGAGAACTTATTGATGATAAAAGCACCATCACTCTTTTACCTTTTCAATCGGCATTGCTTGTAAAAACTTCTCTTAATGCTACCTCTGGAATTACTTACAGATTGGTGTCTATTACTCGCGCCAATTTAGCGTATATTCTTTCGGTTTCTTCATCATCTTCTATACCGTACACACAAGGAATTGCAGAACCATTAGGCTTTACATCTAATGATTTAAATACCTATGCTGGAGACATTGTACTTGGTACCGGTCTATGGACATGCCCCGCATCTGGTATCTACAGAATAGAAATACAAGAGACTGGTAGATTACCTGGAACAAACGTATCGGCACACAGAGTAATCTACATCAATAAAAATTATAATGATGGAGGAGTAACACCAGCAGGATCAATAAGCGAGCAATATTATACGATGACTATTCTCGCAATTAGCTCACTTCAGACATCAGGTGCTACTGCAATTGTAACAGTACCGATGAAAAAAGGACAAACCATACAGCCTTTTGGAGTACTTTGTAATGGTTGCGGCGCTAGCACAATGAGCTCTGTTAACCGAAAAATGATCATTACCAGGGAGTATTAATCAACATATATTTACCAAATAAAATCAGGCTTTCCGACAACGGGAAGTCTTTTTTATTAGTATTAAGCATGACTTGCAACTAAAAAAAGAGGCTGATCAATTGACCAGCCCCTTATAAAGAAATTTAAAATTAATTATTTTTTGATTGCTTTGATCGTTTGCTTAGAACCATCTTTCATATTCAGAATAACTAAATACATTCCTGAATTTAATTCTCTTAAATGAAGAGTAGATTCCGGCTTATCAAAAGTTTTTACCAATTTACCTGAGATATCTACTACTGAGATAGATTTCACATTGCTTACGTCTGAAATATTCAAGACATCAGCAAATGGGTTTGGATACGCTTTGATATTGTTTTTAATAGCTCCCACTTCAGATGTTCCAAGACATGCAGCAGGATCTGCTGTAACAGCTACTACTTGTCTTGCAGATTCACAATTAGTTCCGACAATAAAATTGTAGAATAAATAATATCCAGTCGTTACATTACTTCCTCCGGTTAATTTAAAATCACCTTGTCCGTAAGGGAAAGCCTGTCCTACCGAACCAGAAGCACTATAGTTTCTGTAATAACTGCCAGCACCTTCAATTTTAAACCTGTATACACCTGGGCTTAATACAATATTAAGAGGTACAGTCTGTGGTGTCACCCCTCCACTTGCAACATTCGAAGTGAACGGTATCGTATAAACTGCGGTTGTAGCCGTACCTAAATATACTCTAATAGAGCTCTGACTACCTACTGCACCAGGAAACACATCCACACTTTGTACAGTAACCGATGTGTTAGTCACTGTGGCTTCCATATAAAAACTTGTGCTTGCAGAAGTTGTTCCTCCATTTGTTAATACTCCTGGATTTGCTGCTCCCACAGCTTCAGTACTCCCTGTAGATGCAGTTACCCAATAGTTAGTATTAGTTGTTAAGGCTGGTGTTGTAAATGAACCTCCTGTTGATAAAACAGTACCATTAGTAGCTGCATCATACCATTTGATTGTAGCTCCCGTAGCTGCTGTAGCAGAAATAGTTGCTGTATTTCCAGGACAAATAGTTGCTCCTGTAGTTGAAAGTAACGCAGGTGGCTGACATAATGTACTAAATGATGTAATCGCAGTCCAAACACTTCTATCAGTACCGATACATACAGATCTTACCCAAACAAAATACCCTGTAGAAGATGTTAAACCTGCAATTGGAGCAGAAGCTGTAGCAGAAGTTACAGAATTTGTTGCGTTTAAAACTGTAGACGAAGTAGGTGCAGTACTTGAAGTACTGTAATACACTTCATATCCGTTAGATGGAATAGTCGTAGGAGCAGTCCAAGATACAGTAGCTCCTGATGATGTGATAGAAGCAGTAGCAACGGTCACTGCTGTTGGCGCAAAACATGAAACCAAAGTGGTAAAGGATGCAGATGACGTCCATACACTTCTATCAGATCCCGTACAAGCCGATCTCACCCAAACATAGTACATTGTAGCAGATGTTAAGCCCGTTATTGGAGCAGAAGCCGTAGCAGAAGTTACAGAATTTGTTGCATTTAAAACTGTAGAAGAAGTAGGCGCTACATTTGAAGTACTGTAATACACTTCATATCCGCTAGAAGGAACAGTCGAAGGAGCAGTCCAAGATACAGTAGCTCCTGATGATGTGATAGAAGCAGTAGCAACCGTTACTGCAGTTGGTACAAAACATGAAGGCAAAGTGGTAAAAGATACAGATGATGTCCATACACTTCTATCAGATCCCGTACAAGCCGATCTCACCCAGACATAGTACATTGTAGCAGAGGTTAAGCCTGTTATTGGAGCAGAAGCTGTAGCAGAAGTTACAGAATTTGTTGCAGTTAAAACCGTAGCAGATGTAGGTGCAACATTTGATGTGCTATAATATACTTCATATCCATTAGACGGCGCAGTAACAGGAGCCGTCCACGAAGCGGTAGCTCCTGACGCTGTAATTGAAGCCGTAGCAACTGTCAATGCTGTAGGCTCACTACATGAAGGAGATACATCTATATTAATATCATCCACATACAGCCTATTCATATTAGCTGCAGAATAAGCCTGAAATCCAAAATAATAGATTCCCGTTGTTGCTGGTATAAAATCAACAAATCCATTTGCAGCTGCAGAGTTAACCACATTTGGATAATCAGCAAGTGTAGTTGTCATAGCTGTATTCGTTGCCGAAGTACCATATGCTACTTTTAATTTTTCAGGAAACGATGCGGCACTTGCGTTACCATATTTATATTTAATTCTATAGCTTACACCTGCGGTAAGATTAATACCTTGAGTAAAAAACCAAGTATTTGCTGCATTTGAACTGTTATAAGTATAGTTCAATACGTTTCCAGTAAATCCGCTTGTTCCTCCTGGACTATAAGTAATCCAAGTATTTCCACTTCCGTAATTTACAGCAGTAGTACAAGTCGGTAAAACCGGCGCTGTAACATTGGTAAAGTCTAATGTATATGGAACATTAGTACTTACACAATATGTTGTAAAAGAGGAAACAGCGGTCCAAACACTTCTATCCGTTCCTACACAAACCGATCTCACCCACACATAATATGTCGTGCCTGATGACAGCCCACTTATTGGGGAAGATGTCGTGGTAGAAGTTACAGAATTTGTTGCATCTAAAACTGTAGAAGAAGTAGGAGCTACATTTGAAGTACTATAATACACTTCATAACCATTAGCCGGAGCTGATAAAGGCGCAGTCCACGAAGCGGTAGCTCCGGACGTTGTAATAGATGATCCTACAATTGCCAAAGCTGTAGGAGCGATACATGTCGGAGGCGTCCATGTAAAAATCAAACCACTACTTGGTACTACGGCACCACCAGTAGCTGCAGCTCCTCTAAACGGAATAGTAGAAGCACTAGATGTTCCAGATGTAGTCGCTGACCATCCGGTTGTTGCCGTTCCGGTACGGTTATTATAATCTGAAGATGTAATTAATCCTTTTAAACCAACCTCTACTGTGCCAGAAGTAGTTACTTGAGTCGATGCAGTATTATTATAAATAGTCTGAATTACATTTGTTCCTTCATATAATTTAATTTGAAAATTTAATAAATCCCCACTTCCACCATATCTTGCAGAATTTTTCCATTGTACTGTAAGCACTCTCGAACCTACAGTCCCAGTTGTAACATAAGAAATATTATCTGACTCTGCAAAAAAAGCACTCGCAGAAGTGGAACTAGAGGTTGCATTAGCAGACATGGTAATAGCAGTACCAGAAACTGCTGTTACAGTTGTTCCTGCAGGAATACCTGTACCTAGTATACGCATTCCTACTACTATATTACCTGCCATTCCGGTACTAGTCCCCGTTAAGGTAATAGTAGGAGAACCAGATGTACGAGTAGCACTTGTAGCTCGTAAACCGCCGACTAGATCAATTCCAAAAGCAGAAATGAGATCATCCGTACTTGTAGTTGTAGTTGAAATGGGAGTTCCATAAGCAGCAGCAGCTAACGTACCAGTAGTTGAACCTAGTTTTATGTAACCATCTGTTCCAATATAAAAACCATCATAAGCTACACCTCTGTAACTAAAGCTAAAACCAATGGGAAAAGCATTATAAGTTCCCGAAGAAATTGTTCCGTTAAGACCACCAGTTCCATTGTGAAATAATTGGGAATCAAATCCAGAAACAGCAGTAGACAACAGTTCCATGTTAGTACCTCCGGTAATTGGGGTATACGTTCCGGTGGATTGCCCGAAAGCGTAAGTAGATACCGCTTGAGCATTTAAGCTCGTCGTGGTTGTTAAAAAAGCCATAAGCATCATATAATACTTACTGTGCAATTTCAACTTTTCTTTTAAAAAAGAAAGTTTTCTCATATTCAGTTAAATTAAGTTAATGGCTAAAATTAACAAATATTAATATTACAGATACAACTATATCCAATTTATTTTTAAATATTTATTAACAATAAGCTAAAAACAATGAAATATCATTAAACAAGCATTTAATTAAAATTATATCACAAAAAATTAAAACTCTATATATCAACAGATTACACCTGTCCGAAACCCTACCTACTTAACTAATTTATGTCGAATTTTAAAAATCACTGCGTATAAAAAAAGAATCGCAATCTAAAGGAGATTGCGATTCTTTTATTCTTGTTATTTACAATAATATCAGTTCAGATAAAACTCATATTTATTAAGAAGCTGGATATTTTTAATTAATTCTCCGTTCAGATTCACTGTATGCTTCATCGATTGAACTTCAATATGAGAATCATCTTCAATATTTTTAATGTAAAATTTAAACTTTTGACTGCCCTGATTTTCACTCAAAACATTTCTAAAGAAACTTAGATCTTCCGGTCTGAAATCCATCACATCCATCACAAGCGAGATACTTTTGGCAAATTTTTCAAAGGCTTCCTGTAATTCAATCACTTCATTTACATTAACGAACACTCTACCGTCTTTTACCTGAGCAAATTTTATTTTTAAAATCACAAAACGCTGTACTTCAAGTTTTTCCTTAAGCTTCATGTAATCACGATCTCCCAATCTGAAAGAATATGACCCGGAATAATCTTCCAACGTTACAAATGCTACTTTTTCACCACTTCTGAAGCCATCTTTTACAACATATTCGGTAATTAATCCAGCAACGGTGTATTCTTTACCACCACCACCGTTTTCTCTTTCTTTTTGTAAAGTTTTCCAGTCTTTTTTCTTTTCTTCAAACAATTCTTCCTGCTTATTTGCAAAAGCCTGTTCTTTATAAGCATCTACCTCATCAAGGTTCAAAAACCCAAAAACGCCCTTTGGTTCTGCTTTTTTTGTTACTTCTTCAATAATTTCTTCTTCACCAGTTGCCAATTCGTCTGATACAATTTCAATTAAATCAGCAACCTCATCCACAGAGTCTTTTTCAAGAATCGGAACTTCATCTATTACGACTTTTGCTTCCTGATCTTTTTCGAGAACAGATTTTTTAGATAGACTTCCCTGCATAAATTGATACTGAAATTTAAACTCATCCAGCGGATGCGCAGAAAGATAGAAACCGATCGTTTCTTTTTCTTTATTTAATTTATGCATATTTGGCCATTCCGGGCAAGGTGCCAATTTTGGTTGTTCAATTTGTACTTCCTCAGCAAAATCTGCAAAAAGAGAATGCTCCATCTCATTTTTACTCTCCTGAAAGCTTTGTCCGTATCTTATCAGTCTTTCCAGATTGGTTCTTCCTGCCATGTCAATGTCAAAATATTGACCCCTGTGGAAAGAGTCTAATTCGTCGAAAGCACCAGCTACAACTAAACTTTCAGCCACTCTTTTGTTCATCTGAGAAGGCAAAATTCTTTCGAAGAAATCATAAATATTTTTAAATCTGCCGTTTGCTCTTTCTCTGGTAATTCCTTCACTTGGTCCTTCACCGATGCCTTTGATCGCTCCTAAACCAAAACGAATCTGCCCTTTTTCGTTTACCGAAAATTTATATTGAGATTCATTCACATCTGGTCCCAAAACATCAACACCCATACTTTTACAATCTTCCATAAACATGGTAATCGATTCTGTATTGTTAATGTTGTTACTCATCACACTTGCCATATATTCTGCAGGATAATTTGCCTTTAAATAGGCTGTCTGATAAGCAATTAAAGCATAGCAGGTAGAGTGAGACTTGTTGAAAGCATATTCAGCAAAGGCTTTCCAGTCATTCCATATTTTTTCTAATCTTTCTTCATTGAGATTGTTTTTTCTTCCGCCTTCAATGAATTTAGGATACATTTTATTAAGAACCTCGATCTGTTTTTTACCCATCGCCTTTCTCAAAGTATCGGCTTCACCTTTTGTAAAATTGGCCAGTTTTTGAGACAAAAGCATTACCTGCTCCTGATAAACGGTAATTCCGTAGGTTTCTTTTAAATATTCTTCAGTTTCGGGTAAATCGTAGACAATTTCTTCAATACCATGCTTTCTGTTGATAAAGTTTGGAATATACTTAATCGGACCCGGTCTGTAAAGAGCGTTCATGGCAATCAAATCGGCAAAAACAGTCGGCTTCAGTTCGCGCATATATTTTTGCATCCCCGGACTTTCATATTGGAAAATCCCAACCGTTCTTCCTTCCTTAAATAACTGATAGGTCTTAGCATCATCCAACGGAATTAAATCCGGATCGATATCTACATTATGTCTTGCTTTAACAATTTTTAAAGCATCTTTAATGATCGTCAATGTTCGAAGACCCAAAAAGTCCATCTTCAAAAGTCCGGCACTTTCAGCCACCGAGTTATCAAACTGAGAAACTAAAATATCGGCGTCTTTCGCAGCAATCGTCACCGGAACCAGGTTACTCACATCTTCAGGCGTAATAATCACCCCACAAGCATGAATTCCGGTATTCCTGATGCAGCCTTCCATCTTCTTTGCACTAGCCAAAACATCATGACGTGCATCACCTGGAGTATTAAGTACATACTTCATCTCATCGACAAGTTGCTGCTCTTCAGGCTTTAACTTATCATATTTTGACAAAGCTTTGGCAATATTCATCCCGGGACTTGGCGGAATTAATTTTGCAATATTATTGGTATCAGGAATTGGGAGATCTAAAACTCTTCCCGCATCTTTAATGGCAGATTTCCCACCCAAAACTGAATAAGTAATAATCTGCGCAACCTGATTTTTTCCGTATTTTTCAACAACCCATTTGATGATTTTGTCACGACCTTCATCATCAAAGTCGATATCAATATCGGGCATAGAAACCCTTTCAGGATTCAGAAATCTCTCGAAAAGGAGATCATATTTAATGGGATCGACATTGGTAATTCCGATCGTATAAGCTACTGCAGAACCTGCCGCAGAACCACGACCTGGACCGACCCAAACTCCCATCTTTCGGGCTTCATTACAGAAATCCTGTACGATCAAAAAGTAACCCGGATACCCTGTATTGGCAATAACTTCCAACTCAAAATCAAGTCGTTCTTTTATTTCATCCGTAATTCCAGTTTCTATATATCTTTTTCTTGCGCCTTCATACGTTAAATGCGTCAAATAAGCCATCTCACCTCGTTTTCCTCCGTCGATATCATCTTCAGCATGAATAAACTCTTCGGGAATATCAAACTTCGGCAAGAGTACATCTCTTTTTAAAGTGTAAGGACTAAATTTTGCCGTAAATTCTTCATACGCATCAAATGCATCGGGATATGCTAGGAAAGCTTCTTTTATTTCATGTGAATTTTTAATATAATATTCTCCTGTCGCTAGTCCTCGTCTCTTCCCAAAGCCTTTTCCAACAGGCGTTGTCAGCTTTTCACCATCTTTAATACAACTTACAATATCCTGAATATTAGAATCATCTTTATTGGTATAATACGTTTGATTCTGAGCTAATATTTTCACCTGATACTTATCGGCAAAATGCAATAAAACATCATTCAAATGCTCTTCTTCAGGGAGTTTATGGTTTTGAATCTGAACATAAAAATCATCCTCAAAAGTATCTTTCCACCATTTGAAAAGCTCTTCCCCTTTTTGCTCCCCCGTATTTAAAATAGCATCAGGAATATCTCCGTTGATGCCTGAAGTTAAAGCAATCAACCCTTCTTTATATTCTGCAATCAGCTCACGGCTAATCCTTGGAACTCCGAAATAAAATCCTTTTAAAAATCCTATACTCGAAAGTTTCGCCAAATTTTTATATCCGTTAAAATCTTTTGCCAGCAAAACCACCTGCGTTCTTCTGTCGGGATCGTCTTTGGTAAATTGTTTCTGTTCGTAACGGTCTGAAATATAAAATTCGCACCCTACAACTGGAATCAAAGGTTCAGAAACTGGCTCTGTTTCATTAAATTCGGCTCCATTTTCTTCGGCTTCCTGTTTCTTAGCTAAAAATTCTTTATGCTTTTTTGAGCGGTCAGAGTTAGCAGATTCCACAGCAGAAACAAATTTGAAAGCGCCCATCATATTTCCAAGATCAACCATTCCGACTGCCGGGAAATTTTCTTCGGAAGCTTTCGTTATTAAATCATTAATACTTGACGTGGCCGTTAAAGTCGAGAAAACACTATGATTATCAAAATTGAAATATCTTCCTAAGTCAATATCATCAATACTTCCTACATCAGACTGCTTTTTCTTATTGTTAAAATCTGCAACCTGTCTTCTGATAATAATTCCAAAAGGCTTTATCGGGTTCGGATGCAGCGTTTTAAAGTACGCCAACTGATCTTCCGAAGTCTTTAAAACCTCAGCAGGAATAATCCCGATTCTCATCATTTCGAAGAAAACCTGAGCCGTTGCATTTACATCGGCTGCGGCATTATGGGCTTCGTCAAATTTATGACCGTATAATTTTTCATATAATTCTTCCAGTTTTGGAGACTTATATCTACCTCCACGACCCCCTCCAAGCTTACAATAATCCGTACCCAAAATCATGGTATCGGCTTTTGGCTTTTCCTGAAGATGATCCTGAATATTTTTTCTAAAAAATTCAGCGCCTACAATATTATAATCAAACTCAACATTGTGTCCGGAAACTACTCTCACACGCTCTAAAACTTCAGAAAATTCTTCTAAAACTTCCTTCAGATCGCGGCCTTCTTCGTTGGCAATCTTCGTTGTAATTCCGTGAATTCTTGCGGCATTAAATGGTATATCATACCCTTCCGGCTTTATTATATAATCCTGATTTTCAAGCAAATTACCATTATCATCATGCAATTGCCAGGCAATCTGAACCATTCTTGGCCAGTTGTCTGAATCTGATAATGGAGCGTTGAAATTTTTTGGTAAACCTGTGGTTTCTGTGTCAAAAACTAAATACATGTATTTTACTAGCTTTTAATTTAAAAAGAGAATGTAAAGTTACTTCAATTTTTGTTATTATCCTTGATAACTGATTACTTTTAAAACCTCTATTTCTTTTTCAGAAATTCGCCACGAAACAATGAAATTAAAAACAATACCACATAATAAAATAAATGTTTTCTTATTAATTCAACAATATTAATTTATAAATATTATTATTTTATATATTTGCTATTTATAATCGTGTAATCAATTTTATAATCTATCATGAAAAAACATCTACTTTTAGTAAGTACATTGGCAATTTCTCTTATGAATGCACAAAGCAACGATGCGCTTAAGAAAGAATTTGAAAGACAGAATAAAGAAAACAATGCAAAGTTTGATATTTATGTTGCAAAACATTACGGAACTTTTAGAACTCCCGAAACACAAGAAGAAATTGAAAATGAAAGAAGTAAACTTGCTGGTTTCTTACCAGATGGCAGACCTTATTTCTATGAACCTCATGACATGGATCAAATACTAAATTCTAATGCAGATTTTATTCAAGGGGGGACAATTAGTGGATTAACAGGTTCTTTTAATGGTGAAGGTATTAATTTTACAATTTTTGATGGAGATAATGGATCTGCTAAAGGTAGAGTTTATGCTAACCATATATTCTTTAACAATATTCCTAACAGAATCTCAAATAAAGAAGCAACAACAATGAACTATGGCGCCCACTCGACCACTGTCGCAAGTTTTATTGGAGCTAAAAACTATCCATATACTGTACAATTTACTGACGGTACTACTAGACAAGTAAATTTCAAAGGAATAGCCCCAAACTCTACCATTGATGCATATAACTTTGGTACAACTACACTACCTGGAAATTCGACAGCAAGTACAGTTTTTGACAAAATATTAATTGCACAACCGAACATTTCTAATCATTCATATGGAACAAATCAAGGTTGGGACGAAACAACTATAAACGGTGCATATTCTTGGATATGGAGAGGAGCATATGCTAGTCCTAATACATCAGTAGATGCACAAGGCAGTTATTACACTAATGACAGAAACTATGATCAAATTGTTTATAACAATCCATCTTACATCATTGTTAAATCATCCGGAAATTCATACGGAATGGGGCCTACAGGAAATAATACACCAAAATATTACCTAAACTCATCCAATACTCCAGTCGCATTTAGCGCAACGGATACTTTGCCTCAAAACAATTGTGCATTGGGTTATGACTGTATAGGATTTGGATCTCTAGCTAAAAACATTATTGTTGTTGGTGCCACAGACAGGATAACTGCTAATGGAGGTAGATACACTTTATCTGGAGATGTAGTACACTCAGATTACAGCAGCGCAGGCCCAAGAGATGATGGCGGCATTAAACCAGACATTACTACTGTTGGAACATCTGTAGCGGGTGCTTCAACTCCAGAGGATTCGGTTGGAGGTAGTCAATTAACTGTGGGTAACGGAACATCGTATTCAGCACCGGTGGTAACAGGAATCATTGGACTGTGGACTCAAATCAATAAACAGTTATTTTCTGGAAGCGCTTTAAATGCAGCATCTGCAAAAACACTAATGATTCATTCTGCAAAGGAGGCAGGCAATATAGGTCCAGACCCTCAATTTGGGTGGGGATTCATTGACGCTAAAAAAGGAGCAGAATTATTAGTTGCAAAGTCAAATAACTCTATTATCTTCAATAATGAAACTTTAAATAGTGGTACGAAAAACAGCAAAACAGTGAAAGCATCAGGAACGGAACCATTAAAAGTTACCATTTCTTGGATTGACCCTGAGTTTAAAGCATTTACAAATCAATGGTCTGATCTTTACAATAACAGAACATCAAAGTTAGTAAATGATTTAGATTTACGTATTATTGATACAACAACAAATATCTCATACACTCCTTGGAAACTTGATGCATTAAGTCCAATGACACCTGCAACAAAAGGTGACAATACAGTAGATAATGTAGAACAAGTAGTTTTAGATAGCCCAGTTGCAGGAAGAACATACCGAATAGAAGTAACTAATAAAGGAACACTTGTCAACAATGCTGTAACTCCTGTATTAACTCCTCAAAACTATTCAATAATTGTTACAGGATTCAGTGAAGTTTTAGGAACAAAAGATGTTGCAAATGCAGCAAATGGAATTGTTATCGCACCTACTCTTACAAAAGATATTGTAAACATTTTGAAAGCTCCTAAAAAATCTAGCTTCTCAGTATATGATTTATCTGGTAAGAAATTACAAAGTGGTGTAATTAATAGCGCACAAGAAGCTGTTAGTTTATCTTCTTACACCAATGGTATCTACATCATTGAAGTAAAAACTGATAAAGACGTTATTTCTAAAAAAGTTATCAAAGAATAATTATAATTCACATATAATTTTACGCAAAACACTAACACTTGTTAGTGTTTTGTTTTTTTATGTATATTTGCTTCCTATGGAAAATACACTTCACGAGAAAGTTTCAAAGGATATTTTGCTTAAAGCTTACAATCACATGATGCTTGCAAAAGCCATGGCAGATATCTATGAAGAGAACAGAAATGTTACCAAATATGTTCATAGTACATCAAGAGGTCATGAGGCGATTCAGCTGGCAACCGCTTATCAATTAAAAAAAGAAGACTGGGTTTCTCCTTATTATAGAGACGAAAGTATTCTTTTGGGAATAGGTTTTCAGCCTTACCAATTGATGTTGCAGTTATTAGCAAAAGCTGACGATCCTTTTTCAGGAGGTAGATCTTATTATTCCCACCCTTCCAGCAGAGATGAAGACAAACCAAAAATTATTCATCAAAGCTCAGCAACAGGAATGCAGACCATTCCTACTGCGGGAGTTGCTCAAGGAATAAAATATATTCAGGATTTTAATTTACAGGAATTTGAAAATAATCCAGTTGTTATTTGTAGTCTGGGAGACAATTCTGTGACAGAAGGTGAAGTAAGTGAAGCTTTGCAATTTGCAGCTTTGCACCAACTTCCTATTATTTTCCTGGTTCAGGATAATGAATGGGGAATTTCTGTTACCAAAGAAGAAGCAAGAACTTGTGATGCGTATGATTTTGTAGCCGGATTTGAAGGCTTGGGAAGAATGCGTGTTGACGGAACCAATTTCGTTGAAAGCTTCGAGGTCATGAAAAAGGCTGTTGATTTTGTAAGAGCTGAAAGAAAACCTTTGGTTGTTTGTGCAAAAACAGTTTTGATTGGTCACCATACTTCCGGAGTAAGAAGAGAATTCTATAGAGATGAAGAAGATTTAACCAAGCACAGAGCAAAAGATCCGGGAGAAATCCTGAGAAACCAATTGCTGGAATCTGGTGTTGATGAAGAATTATTAAAACAGATCACTAAAAAAGCTCGTCTTGAAGCGGAAGAAGCTTTCGAAAGAGCTCAAAAAGCTGAAGATCCGAAGCCTGAAACAGTGATGCAACATATTTTCGCTCCCACTCCTATTACAGAAGAAGTAGGAACCCGCGAGCCGGAAGGTGGAGAAAAAATTGTAATGGTAGATGCTGCCATTCATGCCATTCAGGAAATTATGTGGAAGCATCCTGAAGCATTGCTTTATGGACAGGATGTTGGCGAAAGAATTGGTGGTGTTTTCCGTGAGACGGTAACTTTAGGTAAAAAATTCGGAAGCAAACGAGTTTTCAATACAGCCATTCAGGAAGCTTATATTATCGGTTCTACAACCGGTATGAGCGCAGTTGGTTTGAAACCGATCGTTGAAGTACAGTTTGCGGATTATATTTATCCGGGAATCAATCAGTTGATTACGGAAATCTCAAAATCAAGTTATTTAAGTCAGGGTAAATTCCCTGTAAGCAATATCATCCGTGTTCCAATCGGAGCATATGGCGGCGGCGGGCCTTACCATAGCGGAAGTGTAGAAAGTATTTTAGCGAATATTAAAGGAATTAAAATCGCTTATCCAAGTAATGCTGCCGATTTTAAAGGTTTATTAAAAGCTGCCTATTACGATCCGAATCCTGTTATAATGCTGGAGCATAAAGGTTTATACTGGAGCAAAGTCCCGGGAACTGAAGATGCAAAAACCATTGAACCTGCAGAAGATTACATTTTACCTTTCGGGAAAGGAAAAATCGTAATTGAAGCCGATGAAAATCAAATCAAAAAAGGAAATACTGTAGTGGTAATCACCTACGGAATGGGAGTTTACTGGGCGAAAGAAGCTGTGAAAAACTTTGATGGTAAAGTTGAGGTAATTGACTTGAGAACCCTTATTCCTTTGGATGAAGAATTGGTTTTTGAAAGAGTAAAAGCACACGGAAAATGTATCGTTTTAACGGAAGAACAACTTAATAACTCTTTCGCTGAAGCCTTTGCGCACCGTATTTCTAAAAACTGTTTCAAATATCTTGATGCCCCTGTAGAAACAATGGGATCACTAGATACACCTGCAGTTCCTATTAACTTAATTCTGGAAAAAGAAATGCTTCCAAATGCTGAAAAGCTAACTAAGAAAATAGATGAAATGCTGAAATATTAAAAATTAAAACCTCTAAAAATAATTTAGAGGTTTTTTTGTACAGTTTTTGTTAACTTGGTTATACAAACTTTTATATCTAAAATGATCACTACAAAATACGTCAATTACAAACAGGTTCTTAACTTGTCCGGATTTCACTTAATTTTAATCGCTTTTTGGTGTACTTTGATTGCTGTACTTTTTCACGTTTTTCATTGGGATTGGATGATTATTCCCTGGGTTCCGGTTGCATTGATTGGTACAGCAGAAGCCTTTTTGGTGGGTTTTAAAAATAATCAGGCGTATGACAGATTATGGGAAGCCAGGAAAATATGGGGCGGAATTGTAAATTCAAGCCGCTCGTTTGCATCCATGGTCTATGCTTTTGATACCAATAAAGAAAATTTAGGAAAATTTGATGTAGAAGACCGCAAAAAAAAGATTGTTTACCGTCACATTGCTTGGCTGTATGCTTTTCGTGAGCAGCTGCTGATTCCTGCCGAATGGGAACATATTAAAGTAGAAGAAGAACAATTCAAAAATATCGATCACAAACGAAACCGACTGATAAAAGCTGGTTTTCCTGATTATGGAAGAACGCCGATTTTTCTTAATAAATATTTATCTGAAGAAGAAGTAGAGCTGCAGAATCACTACAAAAATTTTGCAACCTATCTTATTGCCCAGCAATCGAAAGATGTAAATGAGTTGAAAAACATGGAAGTCATTTCAGAATTTAACCAGATACAGCTGCAGGACTGCCTTAATGAATTTTATACTTTACAGGGACAGGCTGAAAGAATCAAAAAATTCCCTTTACCCAGACAATTTGCGAGTACCGCATTTGTTTTTAATATCATTTTTATCATGTTGTTGCCTTTGGGTTTGGTAAGTGAGTTTGCCAAACTTGGCGACTGGGGAATCTGGGCGTCTATTCCTTTCTGTATTACGATCGGCTGGATCTATATTATTATGGAACTGGTGGGTGATTATTCAGAAAACCCTTTTGAAGGATTGATGTTTGATATTCCGATGCTTGCGATTTGCCGGAGTATAGAGGTCGACCTTTTACAAATGTCAGGAGATAATGATTTACCGGATGCAATTACTTCTAAAAATGGTGTTTTAGTATAATTTTAAAGCTATATTCTAAAATACAAACCACCTTGCAGCCCGACTCAAGCGGAAATCCTTTTTGTTGGTTGAGCTTGTCGAAACCAACAAAAAAGATTGGGAGCGGAAGGCGTAAATGAGAAAAAAGCGAAGGCTTTTATCGAAGTTTACGAACGAAGTTCTAAGCTCCCCAAAACTTAATAACCAGATTCGATGGTATGCTATAAAATGATTTTGGTGGTATTTTTCACTTCCGAGATCGTAAAAGAGCTGTGTGTACTTGCAATATGCTGCAGCGTCGTGAGTTTTGAAAGCATAAAATTCCTGTAATCATCCATATCTTTTACGCAGATTTTCAGAATATAATCGTAATCGCCACTTACATGGAAGCATTCGGTGACTTCCTGTAGATTCATCACCTCTTTTTCAAACTGCATCACATAATCTTTTTTGTGCTGAGTAAGTTTTACGTGGCATAAAATCAAAAATTTCCGGTCCACTTTTTTCTTATCTATCAAAGCCACATATTTGGAAATCACACCAGAGTTTTCAAGTTTTCTAATGCGTTCATAAACGGCAGTTACCGACAGACCAAGCTTGTAAGACAGTTCTTTGGTGGTTTGTTTGCAATCTTCCTGTAAATATTGCAACAGTTTTTTATCGGTTTCATCAAAACTCATAGATAATATTTTATTAAAATTAAGAACAAAGCAAATATAACCAACTTATTTTCTATCAAATCAATTTTCAATAGTTTTATTTTCTAAATATTTAAATTTTAGTTGTTCTAAACATCAGAAATATTCATTTTTAAAACAAAAAACTATGAGTCAATTCAATGCAGCAAATGAAATTCAGGATCTTCAGTATTTCGGAGAATTCGGAGGGGTAAATCCTTCAATTTCTGACAGCTCAACCTATACTTTTCTCTCTGCGAAAACAATGTTTGATACTTTCGAAGGTAATGCGGAAGGTTGTTATCTATATTCAAGACATTCATCCCCGATGAATCTTTACCTTTCTGAAGCCTTGGCAAAAATGGAAAACACAGAGGCTGCCAATGTTACCGCTTCAGGAATGGGCGCTATTACTTCTGTTTTGATGCAGGTTTGTAAGTCGGGTGACCATATTATTTCGAGCAGAACAATTTACGGTGGAACGTATGCTTTTATGAAAAATTTTCTGCCGCCTTTTCAGATTGAAACGTCATTTGTAGATATCAACAATTTTGAATCTATAGAAAATGCCATTCAACCAAATACTAAAATCATTTACTGCGAAAGTGTGAGCAACCCTCTTTTGGAAGTTGCCGACCTTAGAAAACTTTCGGAACTATGTAAAAAACATAATCTAAAACTTATTGTAGACAATACTTTTTCGCCACTTACCATATCTCCTACTCTTTTGGGAGCAGATATAGTGATTCACAGTTTAACCAAGTTCATCAACGGAAGCAGTGATACTGTTGGTGGAGTGTATTGTGCAAGTCAGGAATTTATTAATGATACCAAAAATGTAAACAACGGAGCATGTATGCTTTTGGGCCCTACAATGGACAGTTTCCGTTCTGCAAGTATTCTTAAAAATTTAAGAACCCTTCACATCAGAATGAAGCAGCACAGTCATAATGCTTTATTTCTGGCTGAAAGATTTGAGGAAGACGGTTTAAAAGTTTCATATCCCGGTTTGAAATCTCATAAGAATCATGATTTGATGAAAAGCATGATGCATGAGGAATATGGATTTGGTGGATTACTGACTTTAGACGCAGGCACAACCGATAAAGCTAACGAACTGATGGAAATGATGCAGCAGGAAAATCTAGGCTATTTAGCGGTAAGTTTAGGCTTTTACAAAACATTATTCTCATGCTCGGGAAGCTCAACTTCATCAGAAATTCCTGAAGAGGAACGTGAAGCGATGGGAATTTCTGACGGATTAATAAGATTCTCAATCGGTCTCGATCACGATATAGAACGAACCTATGAAAAGATGAAAGAATGCATGCTCAAAACAGGCGTTCTAAACCATGAAACCATTTCATCCATATTCTAATTATTATTGTATAAAAGCTGTCAAAATTTTGACAGCTTTTATTATTTTTTCTTGAAATTTGAACATCTATTTTAAGAAAAAAAAGCACTAACAAGTCGATTTAACGAAACTATATTTTCAAGCTTCGCGAAGCAATTCATTTGCCTTTGCCTCTTAAAATCATACATCATCCAAATAAACCTTTGCGTTAAAAATTTAAACTTTATGAAAATGTTTAAGAAATGTATTCTCACGTTTTGTTTTTATTGACTTGACAAAACCATATTTTCAAGCTTCGCGAAGCAAATTCATTTGCCTTTGCCTCTTAAAATAATGAGTTTTATAAATAAATCTTTGCGTTAAAAAGCTTAAAAATAAATTTAATTCTTATGAAAATGTTTCGGGAAAGCATCCTCAGGTTTCATTTTATTGATTTGACAAAACCATATTTTAAAGCTTCGCGAAGCAATTCATTTGCCTTTGCCTCTAAAATCATGAGTTTTATAAATAAATCTTTGCGTTAAAAAACAAAAATAAATTTAATTTTTATGAAAATGTTTCGGGAAAGCATCCTCAGGTTTCATTTTTATTGATTTGATGAAGCCATATTTTCAAGCTTCGCGAAGCAATTCATTTGCCTTTGCCTCTTAAAATCATGAGTTTTATAAATAAATCTTTGCGTTAAAAAACAAAAATAAATTTAATTCTTATGAAACTCTTTAGGAAATGTATCCTCACCTTTCGTATTTATTGATTTGACAAAGCCATATTTTCAAGCTTCGCGAAGCAATTTATTTGCCTTTGCCTCTTAAAATCATACATCATACAAATAAATCTTTGCGTTAAAAAGCTTAAAAATAAATTTAATTCTTATGAAAATGTTTCGGGAAAGCATCCTCAGATTTCATTTTTATTGATTTGACAAAACCATATTTTCAAGCTTCGCAAAGCAATTCATTTGCCTTTGCCTCTTAAAATCATGAGTTTTATAAATAAATCTTTGCGTTAAAAAAACAAAAATAAATTTAATTTTTATGAAAATGTTTCGGGAAAGCATCCTCAGGTTTCATCTTTAGAACATTTAATAAAATCCATGATTTTAAGAAACCATACCCGTAAGAAAACATTTGAATATAAGTCGAAATCACTGCCATTCCGGTAATTGCAATATTTTTTGTAACAATCATAGCGTGAATTACAACCATGAAAGTGTACAATCCGAAAAGAGACAAAACAAAGCCTTTCCCAAGAATAAAATATTCAATAAATCCCAAAACATAACCCAATAAAAATAAGGTCGGAAATGCAAAAGAAATTTTCACATAATTAGGATGCCTTTGATTAAGAATCGGTCTTGCGCAACCAAACTGATACACCTGTTTTGAAAACTTTCCAAAATCTACTCTTCGTTTATGGTAAACTGCAATATCATCGAAAAAAGCGGTCGTAAAACCGTTTTCCCAAAGCGTCATCGAAAGATCGGGATCTTCACCGATTCTCATCTCAGAAAAACCACCTACTTTCTCAAAAACCTCTTTTTTCACACCCATATTGAAACTTCTGGGCTGAAATTTTGAAACTGCTTTTTTATTTCCCCTTATTCCACCAGTCGTAAAAACGGAAGTCATAGAATACGAAATCGCTTTCTGCATCAGATTAAAACCTTTATGCGCTTTATCTGCCCCTCCAAAAGCATCACAAGGAATGGTAAGAATATCGTTTTTAATATTTTCAATATAATCTTTCTCTACAATTACATCACTGTCTACAAAAACCAACCAGTCATTTGCAGCTCTTTTTGCACCGTAATTTCTCGACAAACCAGGCCCTGAATTAGTTTTTTTGAAATATTTTATATTTAAAATTTCTTCAAATTGATGGATTGTCGGTTTCAGATCAATCAAAGAACCATCATCAACGATAATTACCTCAAAGTCTTTATCAGTTTGAGAATTGAGTGAATTAAGAAGCTCAAAAAGTTCGTCTTTTCGGTTAAAAATAGCAACAACGATGGAGATAGTAGGTTTCAAATTGTGGGTCGTAATATTGTTTAGAAAATCGTTCTCAAAAATAACCATTTGTACTTCAGCTTGCAAATGTAGAATTGAATTGTTACTCAAAAATATAAATTAGTTTTAATCGCAGTAATAGGCAACGTTTTTAAGTAAATAATATTTTTTAAGGTAAACAATTTATACTTAAAGAAATACAATTTCTTTAAGTATAAATTGCGATGGTACTTGTAAAATCCACAACGGTTTAATTTAAATAAAATTGCTATCTTAATTTTCTCTTAAAAAATGTATACTGTTATGGAAGAAGCTAAAATTTATATAGATTATGTTGCGAGAATTATTGAAATCATCGGGGTACTCACCATTTTTGCCGGAGCGGTAATCGCTTTGTCAAAATTTATATTTTCTATTCAGGGTACCAATCCAAGATCTTATAAAATACTGAAACAGGAATTGGGAAAAGCAATTTTATTGGGTCTTGAGATTCTTGTTGCAGGAGATATTATCGCTACTGTGGTTACAGAACCTACAATTGATCGACTTTTAGCTTTAGGATTAATCGTTCTCATTCGTACTTTTTTGAGCATTTCTATTCAGGTTGAGGTAGAAGGCAAGTTTCCTTGGCAGAAAAAAGAAGAAATTTAACTGTTTCATCTTAAAAATATACGGAAAGACAGTTTTCCTAAGCAGACAAATGGTATTTTGTTATTGAAAGAGCAGATTGTGAGGTATACAATTCATATTTAGCATTAAGCAGATAGCTTTACGAACCGTTCAGATCGCATTCTGGTATGTACAGTTTACATTTATAGACCGATAGATAACATTTTGAACCAAACAGAGGGATTTGTGAGGTATACTATTCATATTTAGCATTAAGCAGATAGCTTTACGAACCGTTCAGATTGCATTATTGTATGTACAGTTTACATTTATAGACCGATAGATAACATTTTGAACCAAACAGAGGGATTTCTGATGTTGACGGATACTTTCTATCTAAGTACACATGATTAAACGAAATGAAAAGTATTTCTAAAAGAAAATCCCTGATTTGTAATATATGAACAGTACAAAAGAAATCAGCAGTAAAATCACCGAACCGCTAAAGAAAATAAATTTTAAGAGACTCTTAAAATAAAAAATTCCGAGCTTATAAAGCGAGAAAAACAAGACAAATGATATAAGAAAACCGATGAGAATGCAAATCAATAAAGTTTGCACGTAATTCTCTTCCGGTAAAGGATCTTTGAAAACAATAAATAGAGAATGGAAGCGATCAAAAGAAAGCTTCCACTCCACAATGCTGTTGTATATTTTGATTTTTTAGAATTCTTATTCTTTTTAGAATTCACTGATTCTGATTTTGAAGAAGACTCCAAACTCAGTAAATCTGCAAGAAAATCTAAACCATCGAAAATATTAAAAGATATTTTTTATTCTTCTTTGTTTTCTAATTTATGAACTTTTTTCGTCCCTTCATACATTTCATACTGTAAAAATCTCGTTTCCAGTTTTCCGTTGAAAAGCTTTATTTTTCTTGAAGGTCGCAGTCCGATTTTCTTTACCGCTTCTAAGTCTGAAGAAATCAGCCAGGCCAAAGTATTTGGATAATTCGTTTTGAACGTATCTCCTATTTTCTTGTAAAAATCATCATCATTAATAGAAATTCTCTCATCATAAGGTGGATTGAAAACCATCAACAATGGGAATAAATCTTTCTTGGTATCAAAGAAATTTTCTCTTCTTACTTCGATAATATCTTCCATTTCTGCAGATTCTATGTTGGCTTCTGCGGCATTCAACATTCTTCCATCGATATCGTAACCTACGATTTTACCGGTGAATTCTCTCACACGATTGATTCTTACTTCTTTTATTTTTGAAAATAAATCGGCATCATAATTTTTCCAGTTCTGAAAGCCAAATCCTCTTCTGAAAGTCTGTGCCGGAAGATCCAAAGCGATCATTGCAGCTTCAATAAGAAGTGTTCCCGAGCCACACATAGGATCCAGGAAGTTTCCTTTTCCGTCCCAACCTGCCAATTGCAGCATTCCGCTTGCCAGAACTTCATTTATTGGCGCTTCGCCCTGCTCTTTTCTGTATCCTCTTTTAAACAAAGCATCACCGGAAGAGTCTAACGAAATCGTCACCAATTCTCTGTCAATATGCAAGTGAAATTTGATATCCGGAGATTTTGTTTCAATACTCGGTCTTTTACCGTATTTATTTTGGAAATAATCTACGATGGCATCTTTCATTTTGAAGGTCATAAACTGAGAATGACTGAATCTTTCTGAGTTTACTGTAGAATCGATGGCAAATGTCTGATCGACATCCATGAATTCGTCCCATTCAAATTTGAAAAGTTTATCGTAATATTTTGTTTCGTTATACGCCTTAAATTCGTCAATCGGAACAAGAACTTTCAATGCTGTTCTTGCAGAATAATTGATTTTATATAAAAAACCCAAATCTCCCTCACAGTTTACTGCACGGTTTTTAAGTTCTACATTTTTTCCGCCTAATTTTTTAACTTCCTCAGCAAGAATTGGCTCTAATCCGAAGAAAGTTTTTATCTGAATTTTTAGATTTTCTGTATCCATTTTGCAAAAATAGTGATTTTAGTTGTTGGTTGTCAGTTTATAGTTGATAGAAATCGCTCTATCTTATAAAAACCATCAACCAACAACGATGTACCATCAACCAAAAACACTATTTTTGCATCATGGAATGGTTTGAATCGTGGTTTGATACCCCTTATTATCACTTATTATACAGCAACAGAGATTACACGGAAGCTGAAAATTTTATTACAAAGCTTACTTCAGAATTAGAGCTTTCTCAATCAGCAAAAATCATTGATCTCGCTTGTGGAAAGGGAAGACATTCGGTTTTTCTTAATAAATTAGGGTATGATGTATTGGGACTTGATCTTTCCCGTCAAAGTATTGAGCATAATAGACAGTTTGAGAACCAAACATTGATTTTTGATGTTCACGATATGCGAAATCCTATTGATTACGATCCTGTAGATGCGGTTTTTAATCTTTTTACAAGTTTCGGATATTTTGATAATGAAGAGGATGATAAAAAAGTCTTTAAATCGGTTTGCAATGTTTTGAAAAAAGACGGCTATTTTGTTTTGGATTATCTGAATGAAGAGTTCGTTCGAAAAAATTTGGTTCCTGAAACAATTATCAGCAGAGAAGGAATTGATTTTAAAATTTCTAAAAAAATTGAAGACCGACATATCATAAAAAACATAAGATTTGAAGCAGACGGAAAATCTCATCACTTTTTTGAAAAAGTAAAGCTTCATACTTTAGAAACCATTAAAAACTATGCTGAAGAAAGCGGTTTTGAAAGCGTTAAAATCTGGGGGGATTATCAATTGAATGATTTCAATAAAGATATTTCGCCACGGTGCATCAATTTATTTAAGAAAAAATAAACCGATAATTTAAAAAATTGCAATTGGAATGGTGACTAATATATTATTTGCGATATTAACAATAATCTCAATATTTAGTGGAATTAAATTCGGATATTTTCATAGCCATACTCCTCCATTGCCATTTGTTATCTCCAGTTTATTACTAATTCTTGGAATATTTTTAATTTTTCTCAAAATATTTTTATTTAAAAATAGGACTAATTTTAAGATACACCTTATCATTACAATTGTGAATCTAATTATTGTTTTATATTGCTTATCACCCCTTTTTAATTAATATGATTTTCATTCTCCTTATATTAAGTGTCGTTGCCGGAGTTTTACTCGGTAAGTATTTTGGACAAAAAGAAAAATTTTCCAAAAATTTATTGATTTTAAGTGCCGGATTTTTAATTACCATTTGTTTAAATGAAGTTTTTCCTCAGGTTTACACTTCAGATATTGGTAATCTTGGGATCTTCGTCATTGGCGGAGTTTTGTTACAGATGATTCTTGAAGCTTTGACTAAAGGATTTGAGCACGGACATTTTCACCATCACGGAGAAAGCAATATTCTTCCGATGGCATTAATGGTCGGGCTTTTTATTCATGCTTTTATTGAAGGAATTCCTTTAGCGAACGAGACCAATCCGCTTTCACCTTATCTGTTGGGGATTTTGTTTCATAACTTGCCTATTTCGTTTATTTTGGGAGCATTTTTATTTAACAGAACAAATTCAAAAATATCTTATCCATCAATATTAATTGTTGCTTTATTTGCTTTGGCTTCACCATTCGGAATGCTTCTGGGTAATTATTTCAATCCAGCTTGGCAGCCTTACTTTCTAGCGATAGTTGGTGGAATCTTTCTGCATATTTCTTCTGTTATTATATTTGAAAGTAACAAAAATCACAATATTGACTGGTCTAAAATTGGCTTGGTCATTTTGGGAGTTTCATTAGCTTTAATGATGCATTTGTTTCATGATCATTCTCATGTAGGACATCATCATTAAATTTAATTTTAAGATAAATAAAAAGGCTTCGAGAAATTTTTTCCCGAAGCCTTTTTTATATTTTAGAAATAGTATTTTAGAATTTCCAACCTACAGTTAGAAAGAAATTATTTCTGATATTCTTAACGTCTGAAACGGCAGAAGTAGGCGTTAAAACATCAAAATCACCGGAGTAATATCCTGTACTTACTACAGTTCCATTTTTAACAACTTCATTTCCGCTTAAGAAAGGATTTTTGTATTCTGAGCTTATATTCTGATACGCTGCATCAACATAGAATTTACCGAAGTCATATCCTAAACCTGCACCAATCGTATTTCTTGCTCCTAAAATCAAGTCGCTGTAATTATTATCTCCCGCTACTCCACTGTTTGAAAACGAACTGATCGTCATTGCATCAAACGGACTTGAAGCGTAAGAATAACCACCTCTCAATCTGAAAGCTTTGATTCTGTATTCTGCTCCAACTCTTATTTCTGATAAGTTTTTGTAAGAATCACCAAAGAAAGAATTCAATTCACTTTCTGCATCACCCTGAACTTTATATTTAGGCTTCGTTAATCCTAAAGTATAGTCTACGTTAATCGCAAAATTCTTAGTTGGAACAAAAGCACCACTTAAAGTAGCTTTCATAGGTGATCTGAAAGACCTGTCTTCTATAAAGTTATCAAAATAAATCAATCCGTCAGTTCCGGTATAATAATCTGAGTAGATTCTATCCATACTCCACCAGGTAGGAGATTCGATTGAAGCCCCTAATCTCAATTGATTGGTGATTTTACCAATTACCCCCAAAGTTGCAGAGAAACCATTCGATTTTTCAGAAAACGGCGTGTATTGTTTATCAAATGAATATATCGTATTGTCTAAATCTAAACCGAAATTGGCGCTGTCATACTGCTCCAAATCTACATAATGCATATTAATACTTGCACCAAGATATAGAGAGTTATTATAATTGGCACCAACCCCAAGATTAAATTTGGTCTGAGTTCCATATCTGTTGTAAGCATGCCCTAAATAAGCAAGATTGCCAACTACAGCATTTCCTGAACCGTCAACAAGATTTTTTGGAATTGAAATATTTGTGTTACCTGCAGTTTCTACATAGTTTTCAAGTGACTGCGTAGAAATACTTGCTCCCAAATTAATAAATTTCCAAGGTGATTCTGTCATTAGCTGAAAAGTTGCAACACCTCCCGCATTTCCGATATTTCCTTTTGTAATATTATAGTTAACTGAAGATCCTGCTAAAGTGCTTGTATTTTTATTACCCGTAATCGATAAAGTAGCCGAAACATCACCTGCAATTGCAACACCCAGACCGGCAGGGTTAGTAAGCAGCGATGTGGCATCACCACCCAAAGCTCCGTTTGATCCTGCCATTGCATTAAACTTCGAAGAACCAGTCATTGGAGTGTTTGAGTAAACATCAATCGAATTTCTTATAACCGATATATCCTGAGCCTGCAAATAAAATGCTGCAGTTACACCTATTAATACTAGAGATTTTTTTAACATTATTTTTTTTAATAGTTATTAAGTTTAAAATTATCTACCACCAGATCTGAAACCGCCGCCTCCGCCGCCTGATCTCATACCGCCTCCACCACCTGAAGAGCCACCTCTGAAGCCGCCACCGCTACTTCCAGAATTAAAACCTCCTGATCTGAAACCTCCATTATCACTTGGTCTGGTACTTTCATTTCTGTATCTTGGTTGAGATTGTTGTTGATTGTAGTTATAATTTGGTCTTGTAGGTCTTACCCCGTTATTCATATTAGGTCTCATCCCATTATTCGGATTACGGTAACCTCCGTTATTACTTCTGTACCCTCCATTATTATTCATATTAGAAGATCTGTAAGATCCGGCTCTCATTCCGGAATTATTATTTCTGAAACCAGAACCGTTATTATAATTACCTTTTAAAGCAGAATTATTCGTTCTGTAAGATCCTGATCCAGAAGTACCGAATCTTCCGTTTGCTCCGCTTCTTGCGTAAGGAAGTCTGTTATAGCCACCCCAATATGAGTTGTATCCCCAATAAGGAATTCCGTAGTAACCGCCCCAGTAAGGGTTGTATCCCCAGTAATTATTCCAGCCCAGTCCCCAATAAGGATTGTAGCCTCCCCATCCCCAAGAGTTACCCCAACCGAAAGACATTCCCATGCCCCAGCCAGAACCCCAATAAGAACCGAAGCCTCCGCCCCAGCCCCAAGGTGAGCCCCAACCCATCATTCCCCACGAATTATCGTAGTAGTTGGTTTCGTTACCTGCGAACATTCCCCAATCAGAATCGGTAGCATTACTGTTCCAATCAGAATTACTCCAGTTGCTGTAGCGGTTATCTTGTTGAGCAGCATTTATTTGCGCATTTTGAACCAGATTAGAATCATCCTGATAATAATCATAATATTCTCCTACTCTGTTTCCTTCATTACCATTGATGATGACACCTTCCGGCAACGTATCTTTATTTGGGTCGTAATACACCCCATCAGTCTCGCTATACCCACCCATCTGCGCACCACAAGACATTAACAACAATCCACCTGCAACTGCCAAAATACCTTTTGATTTTAGCATTCCAAGTAAATTTTTATGTATATTTCTTTTCATGATAATGTAAAAATTTTTAATTTAAATTATATTTGCATTCTGTACCAAAAATATACCAACTTATTGGTAACAAAAATCTATCAAAAATAGATTTTTATTTTTAGATTACATAATTTTAGAAAAGTTAAAATATTAAAAAAAAATTAATGGCAAAATTAACTTCAAGAAGCGAAGATTACAGCAAATGGTATAATGAATTGGTTGTGAAAGCTGATTTGGCGGAAAACTCAGGCGTAAGAGGCTCTATGGTTATAAAACCATACGGATATGCAATCTGGGAAAAAATGCGTGACGAAATGGACAAAAAGTTTAAAGAAACAGGTCATGTTAATGCTTACTTCCCCCTATTTGTGCCCAAAAGCCTGTTTGAAGCTGAAGAAAAAAACGCTGAAGGTTTTGCCAAAGAGTGTGCAGTTGTAACTCATTACAGACTAAAAAATGACCCAGATAATCCGGGAAAACTAATTGTTGACCCGGAAGCCAAATTAGAAGAAGAACTTATTGTAAGACCAACTTCTGAAGCAATCATCTGGAATACTTATAAAGGGTGGATTCAGTCATACAGAGATTTACCAATTCTTATCAATCAGTGGGCAAATGTTGTACGTTGGGAAATGAGAACCCGTTTATTTTTAAGAACTTCAGAATTCTTGTGGCAAGAAGGTCACACTGCTCATGCTACGAAAGATGAAGCAGTAGAAGAAGCAGAAAAAATGAATAAAGTATATGCAGATTTTGCAGAAAATTTTATGGCAATGCCGGTTGTACAAGGTTTAAAAACACCTTCGGAGAGATTTGCAGGTGCTGATGAAACCTATTGTATTGAAGCATTAATGCAGGATGGAAAAGCTCTTCAGGCTGGAACATCTCACTTTCTTGGACAGAATTTTGCAAAGGCATTTGACGTAAAATTCACCAATAAAGAAGGTAAAATAGAACATGCGTGGGCAACTTCGTGGGGAACTTCTACACGTTTAATGGGTGCTTTGATTATGACGCATTCTGATGATTTAGGTTTAGTACTTCCTCCTACTTTAGCTCCGATTCAGGTGGTAATTGTTCCTATTTTCAAAGGAGAAGAGCAATTAAATCAAATCAGTGAGGTAGCATTAGAAATTCAGAATAAATTAAAATTGAAAGGAATTTCAGTAAAATTTGACAATGATACTCAAAACAAACCGGGATGGAAATTCGCTGAATATGAATTGAAAGGTGTTCCTTTAAGAATTGCAATGGGACCTAGAGATTTAGAAAACAAATCTGTAGAAATTGCAAGAAGAGATAATCTTACCAAAGAAACACGCCCATTGGAAGGTCTTGACTCTTATATCGAAGATTTGTTGAAAACCATCCAAAAAGATATGTACACTAAAGCTTTTGAATTTAGAAAAGACAATATCACGAAAGTAGATTCTTATGATGAATTTAAAAAAGTTTTAGAGGAAAAACCTGGATTTATCTATGCACATTGGGACGGAACTGCTGAAGAAGAAGAGCAGATCAAAGAAGAAACCAAAGCAACCATCAGATGTATTCCTATGGATGATGACATTGAAGAAGGAGTTTCTTTACTTTCAGGAAAACCATCAAAAAGAAGAGTTTTATTTGCGAAAGCTTACTAAAATTTACCATAATCATTATTAAATCTGCAAGAATTTTAAGAATTTTTGCAGATTTTTTTTGAAACCTAATATTTGGACAGATTTTTGTTTAAATTTATCTAACATTAATTTCAAAATTATTTAATATGTCATTAAACATCATTGATCTCATCAAAGGGCAGCTAGGTTCTGCACTTGTTTCTCAGGCTGCATCGCAACTTGGAGAAAGTGAAGCCGGAATTTCGAAAGCCGTTTCTGGCTTACTTCCGGTCATTGTAGGCGGATTAGCCAACAATTCTGATAATCCTGCGGTATTGGATTCTATTTCTAATGCTTCTTCGCAAGGTGTTTTGGGGAATTCATTAGATACATCATCTAACAATTCTATGATTTCGGGATTACTAACATCAATTTTTGGTGATAAACTCAGCGGAATTATCAATACCATTGCTACATACGCAGGAATTAGCAACAATTCTTCATCTTCGTTATTAAACTTAGTAACGGGAGCAACGGTAGGCTCTGTAGGAAAATATGCTGCAGAAAATAATCTGGACAAATCTGGGATTTCATCATTATTAAATGATCAGAAAGGAGTCGTCTCTACACTTTTACCAGCCGGACTTTCGTTAGCATCATTAAATGTGGGTGACTGGGCAAAAGGCTATAAGTTTGATAATGACAAAGACGCTATCGCACCGACTCCACACGAAGAACCAAAAGTAGAAGTTACAAGAAGCACAGCAGAAAACGGTACTTTCCCAAACAACCCTACTCCTTCTGAAGGCGGATCTATCTGGAAATGGCTTCTTCCATTATTACTTTTAATTGCGGCAGGATATTTTTTATGGAAACAATGTGAGAAAAAAGAAACTACGACTACAACAAACGTTTCAGGAGACAGTTTAAATACTGTAAATGATACTATGTCGACACAAAGTGGCGATACAACCGCAATGACCACAACCAAAGTTGATGAAGATATCGATTTAAATGGAACGGCATTGAAAGGATACAGAGGAGGATTGGAAGATCAAATGATTACTTTTCTAAAATCTGATGGCTACAAAAATGCGGCAAATGATGATGCCTTAAAAAATAAATGGTACGATTTTGACCATGTAAACTTCACAATTGGAAGTTCAAATACTTTAGAAGCAGGTTCTGAAGGACAATTACAAAATTTGGTGGCGATTTTAAAAGCATATCCCGATGCAAAAATAAAAATCGGTGGATATACAGATAAAACCGGTGATGAGGCTAACAACAAAAAACTTTCTGCAGAGAGAGCTAATTTCATTAAAGATTGGTTAGGAAAACAAGGTGTAGGAACACAGGTTATTGCTGCTGACGGATACGGAAGTGAGTTCGCAAAAGTTGATGCTTCAGCTTCTAATGAAGAAAGAGCTGTCGACAGAAAAATGTCAGTAAGATTCGCAAAATAGTTGATCTTTAAAAATATATAATGAATCCCGAAAGAATATTTTTCGGGATTTTTCATGAGAAATTTACTTCCATTTCATTTATTTAATTAAATTTGTTAGTCATTTCTAACAATGACTGAATTCAATATGAAAAACGCTTGGCGAAAAGATAAAACATCTCACTCATTACCAGAGGTATTCTCTTCAATATCCATTCCTAAAAAATCAGGTTTTTGGAGGAAATATCTTGCCTTTGCAGGTCCGGGATTAATGGTTGCAGTAGGTTATATGGATCCCGGAAACTGGGCAACCGATATTGCGGGAGGATCACAATTTGGGTATACGCTACTTTCTGTAATTCTTATTTCTAATATTTTTGCAATGGTTTTGCAGCATTTATCTGTAAAACTAGGAGTTGTGGCAGAGAGAGATTTAGCGCAGGCTTGTCGAGATCATTTCAAACCAACTACCAACTTTATACTTTGGATATTTTGTGAAATTGCCATCGCAGCCTGTGATTTGGCTGAAGTTATTGGTTCGGCAATTGCTTTAAACCTACTTTTTGGAATCCCGTTGACTTGGGGAATTGTCATCACCACAATTGATGTATTAATTATTTTACTACTTCAGGCAAAAGGCTTCCGCTGGATAGAAAGTATTGTCGCAGGATTAATGTTTATTATTTTAGTTTGTTTTGGATATGAAATTATTATTTCTAAACCTGAAATCAATGCCATTTTAGGAGGATTAATTCCGCAAAAAGAAATCATTACCAATCCCGCAATGCTATACATCGGAATAGGAATTCTGGGTGCAACCGTGATGCCTCACAATCTATATCTTCACAGCAGTATTGTGCAAACCCGCGATTACACAAGAGATAGAGAAGGAAAAAAAGAAGCTATAAAATTTGCAACTTTAGACAGTACAGTTTCTTTGTTATTGGCATTTTTCATTAATGCAGCGATTTTAATTTTAGCTGCTGCGACTTTCCATACCACAGGAAACGAACACATTGCCGATATTCATGATGCTTATAAAATGTTGACGCCTATTTTGGGAGCTTCTATGGCGAGTATCGCTTTTGCAATTGCTCTTTTAGCTTCCGGACAAAACTCTACCTTAACGGGAACTCTTGCCGGACAAATTGTAATGGAAGGATTCCTAAATATCAGACTAAAACCGTGGTTGAGAAGATTAATAACCCGATTGATAGCCGTAATTCCTGCATTAATTGTAGCCATTATCTATGGAGAACAGGGAACGACAGATCTTTTGGTTTTAAGTCAGGTTATCTTGTCGATGCAGCTGAGTTTTGCGGTAGTTCCTTTGGTAATTTTCACCAATGATAAAGCAAAAATGGGCGAATTTGTCAACAAACCATTCTTAAAAATTTGCGTCTGGATTATTTCTATCGTCATCATTATTCTTAATCTTTACCTTCTCTATCAAACATTTTTCGGGGAATAATTGCTTTTTTTCATGAACTGTTTGGCTTTCTTAGATTTCTTTTGAAGCAATTCCCGCTTTCCGCACTCGCTGTTTTTTTGATCTTGTGTGTGGCTTTGCCGCCGCACACAAGATCAAAAAAACGAGCTCAAACAATTGCTTCAATCGGGGCTAAGATTTCAGTCTTCCATTTCAAGTTCTATCAGAAATACAAATTTTGTAATCCTTAGAAATATCTCCATGAGTTTCCTCTATTAAACTTGGCTTTACATTATGTAATTCTTTGAACAAATTATACTATAAAAAAATTGAAAATAAACAACCACCCGACAAAAATTTCTTCGAAATTTCGCCACCTCTCCTGAGGAGAGGAATTCATGCATTACCATTATAACTAAAAAACAATATGTAGAAAAGTCTCAACTATCGACTATTAACAAACAACTACTACCTAAATTCTGCCTAAATGTCATTATTTTTTCTTTGGCAGAATGTTTGTGAAACAACATTGTAAAAAGTTATTGAAATATGGAAAATCAGGATATCAACGAAGAAAATATCAATAATCAGGAAGAAAACATTACGCAGACTGAAGAAACGGTTGAAGAAAATGTGACAGAAATGCCTACTCCAGAAGAACTTTTGGCAGCAGAAAAAGATCGTTACATAAGACTGTATGCTGAGTTTGAAAACTATAAAAAAAGAACATCAAAGGAGAAGATGGATTTTTTCACCTACGCCAATCAGGAAATGATGGTTTCTATGTTGGGTGTTTTAGATGATTTTGAAAGAGCGCTAAAAGAAATTGCTAAAAACGGAAATGAGGCCGATCTTCAAGGTGTTGAACTGATTTACAACAAGTTTAAAAATAAACTGACCGAGAAAGGTTTAAAAATAATGGAAGTAAGAGCGGGAGACAGCTTCAACGTAGATTTCCACGAAGCAATTACACAAATTCCTGCACCTTCTGAAGACCTGAAAGGTAAAATTGTAGATGTTATCGAAACAGGATATACGCTGGGAGATAAAGTGATTCGTTTTGCAAAAGTTGTAACAGGAAACTAAAAATTTATTAATGATAAATGATGAGTGATAATTGATTGAATTTTTCACTTAGAATTTCAGATCAGTTATTATTTATCAATCATCAATTATACTATATCATGTCAAAAAGAGATTATTACGAGGTTCTTGAGGTAAGCAAATCTGCAAGTACCGACGAAATAAAGAAAGCATACCGAAAAATGGCGATCAAATATCACCCCGATAAAAATCCGGGCGATAAAGAAGCTGAAGAAAAATTTAAAGAAGCTGCAGAAGCTTACGAAGTTTTAAGCGACGACAACAAAAAAGCTCGCTACGATCAATACGGACACGCCGGCGTAGGCGGTGCAGGCGGTTTTGGCGGCGGTGGCTTCGGTGGAGGCATGAACATGGAAGATATCTTCAGCCAGTTTGGAGATATTTTTGGTGGCGGAGGTTTCGGAGGATTTGGCGGTGGCGGCGGTGGTCGTCAGCAGGTGAAAGGTTCTAATTTAAGAATCAGAATCAAGCTGAATCTTGAAGAGATGGTAAACGGAACCCAAAAAACTCTTAAAGTAAAAAAAATGAAGATGGCCGAAGGTGCCACTTCAAAAACTTGTCCTACATGTAACGGTGCCGGAGTTCAGATGAAGGTGATGAACACAATGTTCGGACAAATGCAAACACAGACCACTTGTGGAACTTGTCAGGGAATTGGTAAAGTTGCCGATAAAATTCCTGCAGGTGCCAATGCACAAGGTCTAATAAAAGATGAAGAAGAAATTACCATTAACATTCCTGCAGGTGCAAGAGACGGCATCCAATTGAATGTAAGAGGAAAAGGAAATGACGCACCATTTGGCGGTATTCCCGGAGACCTTTTGGTGATTGTGGAAGAAGAAGTAGACAATACAATCAAAAGAGAAGGTGATAATCTACATCAGGAATTGTATGTTTCTTTTGCCGAAGCTGCTTTGGGAACGAAAAAAGAGATTCCTACCGTTGGCGGAAAAGTAAAAATCACCGTTGATCCTGGAACACAATCCGGAAAAATTTTAAGATTAGCCGGAAAAGGTTTACCAAGTATCGACAGTTATGGAAAAGGTGATATGTTTATTCACATCAATGTATGGACTCCACAAAGACTTACGAAAGATCAAAAAGACTTTTTCGAGAAGCAGATGAGCAGCGGCGAAATGGTTGCCGAGCCTTCCGGGAAGGAAAAAACCTTCTTTGATAAAGTAAAAGATCTATTCAACTAAAAAAAACTTAAAAAGAGGCTTTTTAAAGTCTCTTTTATTTTTAAATTTACATCAATTTTTAATTTGATATATTCCTTAAAAAGGATATTGTAAAAAACTCCTCATGAACTACAAGCTTGAACTGCGCACACCTGATTCTCAACCTAAACTAATCTTCCATGCAATTACTTTTGATGCGTTCAAAGTAAATATTGTGGAGAGATATGGTGGAGTAAAACCAATATTATGCGATGTTTTATTCAGAGTAAGAACTCTGGATGACCAAATTATCAAAAGAAAAGACGGGCACGTAAAAATCAGAATTAAAGATGAAGAGCTTGAAACCTATCAGAGATTAATAAAAGTTTTCAAATCTTACGATTATAAGAACCGATTGATCAGCAGAAGAGATGCAGAACAGGATTTCGTACATTTTATTTTGAGAATGGTGATTATCAATTACGAAATGAATTAATATAAACTAGACAACGATGATATTTCGCTGTCTTTTTTAATTTTAATAATTTCAAACGTTTTTCTGAATCATAATATTAAAATTATTAAGATCAGTAATTTTCATTATTTCGTAAACCTTACCGAATAATTATTCAATATAATGAGAAAACTATTGATACTTTCATTATTTAGCGCAATCGTTTACGCCCAAGAAAGTCCGAGATATTTGTTTAACTATTTATATTTTGCAGATCCTTCTGTTCATGTTTTTGATGGAAAAATTTATATTTATCCTTCTCACGACATTCAGACTGATGTGAAAGATGCTGCCAATGGTGCTCATTTTAATATGAAAGATTACCATGTTCTCACTTTGAATGACGTAAACCAAAAAGCAAAAGATAATGGCATTGCTTTACAGCTTGAAGATATTCAGTGGGCAAAACAACAGCTTTGGGCGCCAGATGTTGCCAAAAAAGGAAACAAATATTACCTTTATTTTCCTGCGAAGGATAAAAATGATTTGTTTAAAATTGGCGTAGCTTCCAGCAAATCTCCGACAGGACCATTTAAAGCTGAAAAAGATCCTATTTCAGGAACATACAGCATTGATCCTACGGTTTTGAATGATAACGGTACTTATTATATTTATTTTGGAGGGTTAAAGGGCGGTCAACTTCAGGAATACAGAAACAACAAACATTCTAAAGATTATCCTGACTTGCAAAAAGGCGAAAATGCTTTATTGCCAAAAATTGCTTTGCTCAAAAGCAATATGAAAGAATTGGCTGAAGAACCGAAAGATGTTTTAATTGTCGATGAAAACGGAGATCAACTAAAATCCGGAGATCAGCAAAGACGTTTTTTTGAAGGTGTTTGGATTCATCAGTACAACAACAAATATTACCTTTCCTACTCTACCGGAGAAACTCACAAACTGGTTTATGCAATTGGAGATAACCCTTATGGCCCATTTACTTTTAAAGGAGAAATTCTGACACCCGTTGTAGGCTGGACAACCCATCACAGCATCGTTGAGATCAACAAAACATGGTATCTTTTCTATCACGATTCCAAAAATTCTGGTGGTAAAAGTTACCTTAGAAGTTTGAAAGTAAGAGAACTGAAATATGATCAAAACGGAATGATTCTGCCAATGAATGGTCAGGATTAATTTAAAGCAAATATTTCAATTTTCTGTTGAGATAAACCAAGCCAAAACTTACAGGAATTAAAATTGCTAAAAAGATCAAGATTTTAAACGACTGAATTTCTTTATAAAATTCAGATTTCATGATCAGCGGATGTACAACATATATTGCTGTAGAAAAGCTGGCTAAAACTTTCGAGGTTGTTTTTATATATATTTTCTGGCAGTATAAAAACAACAGTGGGCTCGCAAAAATCAAAGAAAATAGAATGTCTGTACTTTCGCTGCTGATATATTTATAATTAAAAAAAGCTTCGGCAATAACACCTGAAATTGATAAAATAACCAGCAAAGACGAGTTTTTGTATGTTGAAATATCAATTCGGTGCTTGTTAATTAAAAAACCAATCGTTAAAAACGGGAAGCAGACAAAAAGGAAATTACGGTAAAGCAGATAGTCATTCAAAAGTGAATCTGATTCAGTATTTAAATAATGTAGATTTCCTAAAACCTGAACGAAATAGCCGAGCAAGAATAAAAAAATCGCCAAAGTAAGCAGCCAACTTGAATTTTGGTTTCTAAGAAAATACAGAATCAATCCTGAAAAAAAAGTTCCTATTAAATACCATAAATGATGGTATCCGAAGATAATGGTCAACCAAATCTGCTCGTTATCTTTCCAATAAGAAACGTAAATCAGCATCCAGATTGCATACAGCAGAAACGTCCTAAAAAGCCATTTTTTAAGTTTTTTTGCGCTGTCGATATGGAAAAAATAAAATCCTGTGATGACTAAGAAAACAGGGACTGCAATTCTAAAAAGTCCGTTTACTAAAATATAACTCAAAACAGGATACGTCTCTTTCAGAAAATTCATGTGCAGAAACACAACAAAAAATGCCAGTATTATTTTTAAAACATCAATTGATAAATTTCTACCCATAATTAATTAGAACCAAACCTTTTGAAGATCCATAATTTTGCAAAAGTAAATATTTAAAATTGATTAATAAGGCAAATTATTCCTCTGTTCATTCTCAAAAACACGATAAAAATTAATTTATTTTAATTAGATATATTTGAAAAGATTTTATTTTTAATAATATGAATTTTAAATATAAAGCATTACTCGTTTTCAGTACAATTTTTATAATTTTCACACACGCTCAACAGCTTAAAAACGGAAATTACACAGAAAAAATTGATGGCATAAATATCAATTACACTATTAAAGGAAATGGTCCGGTAATGTTTGTGGGACATCCTAATTCAGGAAAAATTGGGTATGAATTAACATTACAGCCATTGGAGAAACAATTTACAATGGTATATTATGATTCACGCGGAACCGGAAAATCTGCTTTACCAAAGAAAGTAGAAGATTATAGTCTTGAGAAAAGTGTTGTAGAAGTTGAGGAATTAAGAAAAAAACTCAACATCGATAAGATTTGGTTCTTTGCACATTCCGATCAAAGCGCAGTGGCCATGCTTTACGGTTTGCAACATCCAAATCATGTTGAAGGAATGATCTTGGCCGGAACTTCTTTAGTTGCATCCCCGGAAGAAGTCTACAACAGAAAAAAAGAATCCGAAAACAAAAGATTAAAAGAATCTGAATGGTTTTCACAAGTCGTAAAAGACTGGGATTATATGTACACGCATAAAACCGAAAAAGCTCCGGACGGAAGAGATTTATCTGAATCTCCTTTGAAATGGTGGTGTTATGATGAAGAATCTTCAGAAAAAGTAATTCCGATTATAAAAGAAATTTCAAAAGCTGGTAGAAGAAAACCAGTTAACGGTCAATTACCGAAGATTGAAAAAGAATTAAAGTATTATTATACTCAACAGAAAAAATTCTCAGATATCAAAACAAGAACTTTAATTCTCAACGGTATAGCGGACACCAATAATTTACCTGAATTTGCAGAACAGCTTCATCAAACATTACCCAATTCTAAATTGGTATTAATAGAGAAAGCAGGTCATTTTCCCTGGGTAGAAGATGCAACTCAAAGTTTCGCAGAAATCGAAAAATGGCTTGAGGAAACTAAACATTAAATAAAATTAAAAATCCTGCTCAAAAAATATTGAAGCAGGATTTTGTCTTAAGATCTAACAATTATTTCTTAGTCGCTAATGCATAAATTTTCTTTCCACCAGTAATTAAAAACAAGGCAATTAATCCTCCAACGATACCAAATAATACTTGTTTTAGTGTCTCATGCCATGTCGGGAGTGAATGATGAAGATAATCAATATTGTGATCAAAAATTCCACCTGCTACCAAAATCAACGCAATAGTTCCGATAATTCCCAAAGCTTTTATCACAAAAGGAAGTGCTTTCACGAGAAGGTGTCCCAATTTACCAAAAAAACCTTTATCGTTACTTTTTTTAATTAATTTGAAACCTGCATCATCCATTCTAACGATTAATGCTACAATTCCGTAAACACCTACCGTTGCAATAATGGAAACCACAGAAACAGTAACTATTTCTACAAGGAAAGGATTAAACTGAGATTTAAGCGCTATATAGCCATCTTTGGCTGCAGCTAATGCAATAATAACGATCTCAAGAGACAAAATAAAATCAGTGGTAACTGCAGATTTTACTTTAGCTTTTTCTACCGCCTCACCGTCTTGTTCAACTTCCTGTGCTTCTTCGATTACTTCATGTCCTTTTTTATCTCTGTGAAATAAAAATTCAACAATTTTTTCGACACCTTCGTAAGCCAGATAAAATCCACCAATGATTAAGATAATTTTAATTGCAGGTGAATACAGCCACTCCAGAAGGAAGACAAAAGGAACAATAATCAGCTTATTGACAAATGAGCCTTTCATAATCTTCATCAATACAGGGATTTCTCTTGAAGAAAGAAAACCTGTGGCTTTTTCTGCGTTTACCGCCAGATCGTCGCCCAAGATACCTGCTGTTTTTTGGGTTGCAATTTTACTTGTTACAGCAACATCATCCATCAAAGCAGCGATATCATCTAAAATCGCAAAAAAACCAGACGCCATAGTATTTTAATATTTTTTTAATAAGTGTTAAGTCTTACAAAAATATAGATTTTAATTGGTTTCAAAGAACTTTTAAATCTCATTTATCCGAATAATTGTTCACAGTAAATTTAAACAGTCAGATTATATTATTGATTTTGACGTTGTTTTTCTTACGAGGTTTCTACGTCATCGCTTCGTCATGTCTCCGTCTCAATTATTATTTAAAATTTAGGGTAAAAAAATTAAACAGATATAAAAAATCATCTGTATTGATAATCAATAAAATCAAATTCTCCTTACCTTTACTCTATGAAAAAGCTGATTCTCAATTACCATTTTTTTGTTTTAGGATTGATTGGTTTGGTATTAAATTCATGCACTAATTCTAAGTTTAAAGTTTGGATGGGAAAAGACAGTCAGAAAATCTACAATCTTAATTATGGTGAACACAAACGCCAGAAAATGGACGTCTTTCTTCCCGCAGATTATCCGCAAAATTCTCCAGTTATTTTAATTGTTCACGGTGGCGCTTGGAAGTATGGAAGAAAGGAACACATGATACAAATTCAGAAGATGCTTTTTGAAAATAATATTCCGAGTATTAATATGAATTACCGCTTGGTTTCAAAACATTTCACGTACAAAGATCAGTTGGAAGACATCAATTCTGTGATCGAAAAATTCAATGCACTTTCAGAAAAAGCAGAACTTCTTCCGAATAATTATATCATATTGGGTGAAAGTGCGGGCGGACATTTAGCATTGCTTTACGGCTATCAAAATCCTGATAAAATTAAGAAGATTATTTCACTCAGTGGGCCGACAGATTTTTATTCGCAAGAATATTTGCAGTCATTTTATTCAAAATATACCTCGGGAACAGTGCAGAAAATGGTAGGAAGTAAATTTGACCGAAAAAATTTATCTGAAGATTTCCAAAAAGCTAGTCCGATAGCGAATGTAACGAATGTTCCGACGCTTTTATTTCAGGGAAATCAGGATTTTTTGGTGAATCAGAAACAAGGTTTAGCTTTAAACTCAGCATTAACGAAAATGAATATTCCGCATAAATTGGTGTTTATGGATAAAACAGGTCATGCTCCAAGATTTTTCAACAAGAAAAAAAGAGACAGCATTATTTACCCCAATATTCTGGAATGGATTAGGAATTAAAATTTAATTCTTTTTTTAAGCATTTAAGCCTTCCTTTTTGATACTTGACAAAAATATTTAACCGCAAAAGAATCAAAAGAAATGATTAGAAAAGTAGAAATTCAAAAGTTGACAAAATATGAAAAACCTGAGTTGTCAATTGTTTTGCAAACTTCTGATTAGCTTAGTAAAATCTTTTGATTCTTTTGCGGTTAAAATAAAATATAACGTACCAAAATCGTATATAATTTTTTCTTTTTCTCTCGCTGATTATGCAGATTTCGTAGATAATTTTGCTAAAAACCTGCCCAATTTATAGTCTTTACACTAAAAAATTATAGTACGTTTTTTAGAAGCAAAAAAATAACCCGCAAAACTGCAGGTTATTTTCTATATTTTAAATTGATTATTTTTCTTTGTCAATCAAATCATCCAAAACTTCATCTTCCAGTTTCGGGTTTCCTTTTGGCGCTCCAAACATAAATTTCAGAACCACAGGAACAGTTGTAATTAAAACAATTACAATAATGATAAATTCTAGTTTTTCTTTCAGATTGATTCCGAATTGATCAAGGAATAATTTGTCTAAGTAATGTCCAGCAAAAATTAAACTGAAAGACCAAAGAACACCTCCGATAATATTATCACGAAGGAAAGATTTTTTATCCATCTTCACAATTCCGGCAACGATGGGCATAAAAGTTCTTACTACAGGTAAAAATCTAGCCATAATAATTGCTAAAGCTCCGTTTTTTTCAAAAAAATCATGTGCCTGATAAAGGTATTTTTTCTTGAAAAGCATCGTATCTTTTTTCTTGTATAAAGCCGGACCGGTTTTGCTTCCGAACCAATACCCTACCTGATTACCTACAATCGCAGCAAAAGCTACAGCACTTGCCAAAATTGTGGTATCTAAAAAGTCACTTCCCGTAGAACCGAATGTTTGAGAAATAATGTCTACCGCATAAATTCCGGACACAAATAGCAGTGAATCTCCCGGAAGGAAAAACCCTACAAACAATCCTGTTTCGGCAAATATTATAAATAATATAACCCAAAACCCACCCATGTTTATATAAAACTCGGGGTTTAATAAATCTCTCCAGCTATTGAATTCTTCCATATGTAATGATGATGAACAAAAATAAGCTTAATAAAATTATGCTGAAAATATATTAGCATATTTTAACAAAAATGTAAACATGATTTTTTATAGATCAAAATCATCGTCTGAAACTGCAGTTCCGTCAGCCATCAGAAACGCTTTAAGGAAAGGCGTAAGATTTCCGTTCATCACGGCATCTACATCTGATGTCTCATGACCAGACCGCACATCCTTTACCAGTTTGTAAGGGTGCATCACATAATTTCGGATTTGACTTCCCCACTCTATTTTCATTTTATTGGCTTCAATTTCGGTACGGGCTTTCAGACGTTCCTCCAATTCCATTTCATATAATCTGGATTTCAAAAGCTGCATCGCCTTTTCTTTATTCTGAAGCTGAGAACGAGATTCTGAGTTTTCAATGATAATTCCTGTTGGTGCGTGACGAAGACGAACAGCCGTTTCTACCTTGTTTACGTTTTGTCCACCCGCTCCCGAACTTCGCATCGTTTCAAATGAAATGTCTGCCGGATTGATGTTGATTTCAATCGTATCATCTACCAAAGGATAAACATACACCGAAACAAAGCTGGTATGACGTTTTGCATTAGAATCAAAAGGAGAAATCCTTACCAGTCTGTGAACGCCATTTTCACCTTTAAGATAACCAAAGGCATATTCGCCGTCGATTTCCAAGGTTACAGTTTTCACACCGGCAACTTCACCTTCCTGGAAGTTCAGTTCTTTTATTTTATAGCCCTGTTTTTCAGCCCACATATTATACATCCTCATCAACATTGCAGCCCAGTCACAACTTTCTGTTCCACCTGCTCCTGCCGTTATTTGAAGTACTGCCGAAAGCTCGTCACCTTCGTTAGAAAGCATATTTTTAAACTCCAGATTCTCTATTTTCTCTAATAATTGAGGAAAAGCTTCATCCAATTCTTTTTCAGAATCAGCATCTTCTTTCGCAAACTCCAGTAAAACCTGAAGATCCTCAAACTGAGTATTGATTTCTTCGTACTCTTCTACCCATTTTTTCTTGGAACGAAGCTGCTTCAGAAAAACCTCAGCTGTTTTAGGATTATCCCAAAATTCCGGAGCTGCTGTTTTTTCGTCATCATTAGAAATCTCTATCTTCTTTTTATCGATCTGAAGATATTTATGAAGGTCTTCAATTCTGGATTGAATTTCTTTTATCTGGTCGTTATTAATCAAAACTAAAAAATTTGAATAGCAAATTTACGGATAAAATCATGAGTTTTGGTATTGCTCGTAAGTATTACTAAAACTAAATCGTTACAACACTTACGTTAAACTTTATCTTCGTCATTATGCATAAAACCGATTTCTCTTCTCGGAGTTTCTACAGACTGATACGTTTCCAGCTCAGATTTTAGCGCATGAATTCTCATTTGAAAATCATCAAGGTTATTGATAATGACATCATTTAAAAACTGAGCAATTTGGTTAAGGTATTCTTCAGTTAATTTTGCTGCTGCATCTCGCAAAGCACCATTCAGAAGGGTTTCATCAATTTTCAACTTTTCGTCTTTCGTTCTTTGGTAGCGGTTTTTAATCCTCTTTTTTAAACTTTGAGTAAAATCAATCAGCATGGTATTACTGAAAACCTTCATTTTCTTAACAGTTTCGCTCCAGAAAGGAATTTTATCTGCTTTGTTGTTTTTCAGAATTTTGAAAAGCAGAGAATCTTTATCCAGATTTTTGGTCATTGAATACAAAATGATCTCTGATCTTTCGGCAGCATTGGGAGGAAAAACAGGAATAACAACATCAAATCTTCCGGGTGCCAGAATTTCTTCGTCAATGTCTGCAACGGAATTGGCAGAACCGACCATCAATACTCCTTCACTTTCAAATTTTGAAACGTGATGCAGAATAATCTCCTGGGTTTCGAGATTGCACGAAGCCACATTATTTTCAGCATTCCTTTCCATCATAATTTCATCAAAATCATCCAAAAAAAGCAACACTTTATCTTCCTTCATCATCGTCACCAAAAAATCATTGAAATTGGTTTGATTTCCGTCAATGAATGAGGTGCCGAGATAATGTTTTTTAACTTCTTTAAACTTATAATTAATGATTTCGGCAATTTTATTGGCCCAAAATATCTTTCCGCTTCCGGGAGGTCCGTACAAAATAATTCCTGCAGGTTTATGAATTCCCCAGTCTTTGGTTTGCTGAGGATTTAAAAACGGCTCCAAAATATCTGAAATATAAAAGAAAAGATCTCTATAACCGATGAAATCTCTTTGCTGAAGCTTGGTTTTATTTCCAAAATAATTATAAACGAATTTGTAATTTCCACCTAACTTTTGATCAATCCCATAACTTGAAATCGAAGATCTAAACAATCCGTTATCAAAAATATTTGAAGGATTTTCTTCAATGGCTTTTTCAATTTTATCTTTAGGTTGATTGATAGTTTCTGCAATTTGGTCGACGGTTTTATTTTTGTCTAAATCTGTTTCATATAGTTTTAAAAAATCTACATTTTCACGGGCAAATTTTTCAAAATCTTCTTTTACTTCAAACTGGGTCGAAATACAATCAACCAGGTCAAGATCAAAATCCTGAATAAACTGCTTGATGGACTCTGCGGAAACATTTAATTCTTTTGCAAGTTCAATTAACTTCATACAAACATCTTTTAAATCAAATTTAATGAAAAAAATTGGTTGTTGGTTGTTAGTTATTTGTTGTTAGCTAAAAGTATTCATAATTCATATTTCATAATTCATAATTCATAACTAAAAAGTTCACTTCGCTTGTAACATTTCACAAAAAAGAGAAACTTATAGTACATACAATATACTACATGGAAAAAATTTTATCAGTAAAGAATCTGACGAAAAAATTCAAGAGAGTCGTAGTCAACAATATTTCTTTTGATGTAGAAAGAGGTAATGTTTACGGTCTTTTAGGTCCCAACGGAAGCGGAAAATCTACTACCTTCGGGATGCTTCTTTCAACAATCAATCCTACAAGCGGCGACTGGTTTTGGTTTGGGCAAAAAGGAACAACTCCCGAAACGCTTAAAAAAATCGGAGCTATTATCGAGCAACCCAACTTCTATCCTTATCTAAGTGCAGAAACCAACCTGAAAATTGTTGCGGAAATCAAAGGAACTCCTTTTGCGAGAATTGATGAAGTTTTAGATACCGTTAAACTTTTAGAAAGAAAAAAAGATACATTCAAAACCTTTTCTTTAGGGATGAAGCAACGTTTGGCAATTGCTTCGGCTTTACTCAACAATCCTGAAGTTTTGATCTTAGATGAACCGACCAACGGCTTAGATCCTGAAGGAATTATTCAGATCAGAGAAATTATCGGAGCTATTGCAAAACAAGGTATTACCATCATTATTGCAAGTCACCTTTTAGATGAAATCGAAAAGATCTGCAGTCATGTAATTGTTTTAAAAGAAGGAAACGCCATTTATTCCGGACGAGTAGATGAGATAACCAGTAACCAAGGCTTTTTCGAATTAAAAGCTGATAATAATTCTGCACTTTTGAGTGCTTTGGAAGAACTTCAGTGGTTTACCTCAGTTTCGGCAGAAGGTGAACTTATTAAAGCACAGGTGCGTGATGATGCATCGATTTCTGCATCAACATTAAACCAGAAACTTGCAGAAAAAGGTATTTTCCTGTCACATTTGGCTAAGAAAAAACAATCGCTTGAAAATCAATTCCTTGAACTTGTAAAAAACACTAATTAATCATGATGAAATTATTAAAATTAGAATATTATAAAAATCTGAATTATACACCGTTCAAGGTTTTTACCATTCTTTACTTTGCTATTTTGGTGATCTTTCTTTGCATCGGTTTGATTGATCTTAAACTTTTTGGTGACACCATCAATTTGAAAGAACAAGGGATGTATAACTTTCCTGAAATATGGAATTTTACGACCTGGACTGTCGCTTTACTTAAAATATTTTTAGGGCTAATTATCGTCTTTTCGATCTGTCAGGAATTCAGCAACAGAATGTTTAAGCAGAATACGATTGATGGGTTGAGCAGAGAAGAATTTATTGGTTCAAAATTATTGACGATCACTATTTTTACTTTAATTTCAACAATTATTGTATTTGCTATTACTTTGTTTTTAGGCTTACAGTACTCAACCTCCACAGAATCATCATTGGTTTACAAGGAGATGTTTTTTATTGGAAATTACTTTTTAAAGCTGTTTGCATTCTTTTGTTTCTTAATGTTTTTATCAATTCTACTAAGAAAATCTGTTTTTGTTTTCCTTGCATTCTTTGTAATTTGGGTAGGAGAATCTATTATCGGAGGAATCGAATCTTATTCAAAATTAGCAGGCCTAAAAGCGGCTCAAAGAAATGAAGTATTGCAAAATGACTTTTTCTTCAGCAAAATTTTCCCTCTGGAAAGTATGTCCAATTTAATTCCTAACCCGATGTTGAGGCTAAATATGGCAAAAGCACTTGGTTTAAAATATGAGTTTACTTACCCGACAGAAAGCCTTATTGCTTGCCTGATTTGGTGTGTTTTATTTATTTTCGGGTCTTATTTGATTCTGAAAAAGAGAGACTGGTAAAATTTATTTACATATTATTCAAAATTAAAAGTGATTCGTTTGAATCACTTTTTTTATTTTACTTAATTATTTCATCGGGCTTTACCCGATGCTTTGATAAATCGTCCTTTTAGAACCTCAAAATATTTAATCTAACATTCTGATGCCTTAAAATAAAAAAGCCCCGAAATCGAAATTCCGAGGCTATATTTATTAATGAACAACAATTACTCATTGCCCATTACTTATCATTTATTAACCAAGATATGGGTATTTATAATCTTTAGGAGAAACAAAAGTTTCTTTAATAGATCTTACAGACGTCCATCTTAGCAAGTTCATTTTAGAACCCGCTTTATCATTTGTTCCTGAAGCTCTACCTCCACCGAAAGGCTGCTGACCCACAACTGCGCCGGTTGGTTTATCATTGATGTAGAAGTTTCCTGAAGCATTTTCTAACGCTTTGAAAGCCTCGTTTACAGCGTAACGATCTTGTGCAAACACAGAACCCGTCAATGAATAAGGAGAAGAAGAATCAACTACTTTTAAAGTTTCTGCCCAGTCTTTATCTTCGTAAACAAAAACAGATAAGATCGGTCCGAAAATCTCTTCAACCATACTTTCGTATTGAGGATCTGTAGTTTCTATAACTGTTGGATATACAAACCAGCCTTTAGAATCATCAGTTTTACCACCAATTACTACATTGGCAACGCTTGAAATTCCTGCTCTGTCGATATAACCTTTACATTTTTCGAATGAATTTTTATCGATTACCGCATTCACAAAGTTTGAAGGATCTTCAGGAGAACCTACTTTAATTGAAGCGATCTGAGTTTCCATTACTTTTTTCACATCAGCCCAAAGAGATTGAGGAATATAAGCTCTTGAAGCCGCAGAACATTTTTGTCCCTGATATTCGAAAGAACCTCTTACCAAAGCCGTTGCAACAGCTTCTACGTTTGCTGAAGGGTGAGCGATCACGAAATCTTTTCCACCCGTTTCCCCAACGATTCTTGGATATGTTCTGTAGTTATGAATATTGTCACCGATCATTTTCCACATTCCCTGGAAAACTTTTGTAGATCCTGTAAAGTGAAGTCCTGCAAAATCTCTGTGCGTCAGAACTTTATCAGCAGTTTCTTTTCCGTCTGTAAAAATCATGTTGATAACTCCTGCGGGAAGACCCGCTTCGATCAAAACATCCATAATTACTTTTGCAGAATAGATTTGCTTGTCAGAAGGCTTCCAAACCACTACGTTTCCAAGCATTGCCATACAAGTCGGCAAGTTTCCTGAAATTGCTGTAAAGTTGAAAGGCGTTACTGCAAAACAGAATCCTTCCAGTGGTCTGTACTCTACTCTGTTCCAGATTCCTGCGTCAGAAACCGGCTGCTCAGAATACATTTCTGTCATAAATTCTACGTTGAATCTTAAGAAATCGATGAATTCACAGGCTGCATCAATTTCAGTCTGATGAACATTTTTAGACTGCCCGATCATTGTCGCTGCATTAATAACGTCTCTGTAAGGTCCTGCCAAAAGATCAGCTGCTTTTAAGAAAATCGCTGCACGGTGCTCCCATCCTAGCTCATTCCACTGTTTTTTTGCGGCTAAAGCAGAGTTGATTGCATCATCTACATGCTGCATCGTTCCTTTATGATAAAAACCGAAATCGTGTGCGTGATCCTGCGGAGACTGAAGCTGAACAGTATCGCCTGTTTTCACTTCTTTACCATTGATGATCATTGGGATTTCTATCTTTTCTGCCCACATTTTTTTGTAAGTTGCAAGAAGAGATTTTACTTCTGCTGATCCCGGTACATAAGAAGTTACCGGCTCATTTACTGCAAATGGTACTTGCGAAATTGCTTTTGACATATGAGTTGTATTGTTTAATTTTTGCTTTTTACAAATTTACAACATTTAAAATTTATTTTGAATAATTGTCAAAGGTGAATTTTTCTTTGCAAGTGAAGAGTGGATTTTAAATGATTTAAGCTTAAATTTTAGCAAAAGAAATAGACAAGGAAGAGCGGATTGCTCTTTCACAATTCACTTTCTCACATCTTTTCGTTCTCCAGAATTTTTAAAACTAATTTTTCCTCGTGAGTTAAGCCAGCTTTTCCGTCATTTTCTTCGATAACTTCTAGCTCATCAAGGTATTTTTTGATGGTATTATTTTCGTATAAATTAATTACTAGTGGGTGCACATAGTATTTCCGGCACACTGTATTTGTATTTCCAAGATGCTCAGCAACAATATCTAATGCAGCTTTCACTTTCTTTTTATATTGAGAATTATTTTCGGCATAGCCTATTTCTTTAAATGCAATTAAGGCATTTACCGTTCCCGACCAGGTTCTGAAATCTTTGGCTGTAAAATCCTCACCGCTGATTTCTTTAATATACTCATTTACCATCCCAGAATCTACAGAATGCCTTTTTCCGTCGTCATCAATATACTGAAACAGCTCCTTCCCGGGAATTTCTTTGCATTTCATAATTAATTTTGCCAATCTTTTGCTTTTAAGATTGACATTATGCATTACCCCTTTTTTACCTTTAAATGAAAAATTGATTTTCTGCCCCTCTACCTTTACATGTTTTCCCTTCAATGTAGTCAATCCGAAAGAACCATAAAGCTTTTCGTAAATACTATTACCAATTCTGATATTGGTACGCTGCATTAAACTGACAATCAAAGCCATAATTTTTCGCTTTTCAAAATTTCTTAAAGCAAGATCTTTTTCAAGTTGCAGTCGAATTTCGGGTAAAGCATAGCCAAACTGCAGCATTCTGTAAAATTTGGTCTGATTTCGCAAAGCACTCCAAAGTGCATGATATCTGTATTGCTTTCTTTTTCTTGCATCAAATCCTGTAGCCTGAAGATGACCATTATCTAAAGCGCATATCCAGACATTCTCCCAAGCCGGAGGAATGACTAAACTATTAATACGCGTAATCTCTTCTTTATCTTTAATTTTTTCACCATCTTTAAAGTAAAGGTATTTTTTGCCTCTTTTTCTACGAATAATTCCGGCAGTTTCTGCATCTGTGGTGTAAATAAGATTCACCGCCTTTGCAGAAGCTACCGGATCTTTCATAATTTTTACAATCTTCGATGGCTTAAGATGAGAAATAATATCTAAGTCTGATTGTTCCATAAAAGTTGGTTAAGAGTTTCTACCCCGCGAAAAAAGCCATAACAGAAGTGCAACGACTCCGACAACCAGAATTATCCCCCACCACATTCCTGCTTTAAAGATTGTTTCTACTGCCTCGCAGCTTGTAAGAAGCATCAAGCTAAAAATAGCCATGCTGTATAAAGTCCACTTTTTCATAGTAATATAATTTAGGTTAGTTATTTTAAATCCGATGGTGATCTGCTCGCCATTTTTTAATTGACTTTTTGATCTGATCACCTGACATTTTTTCGTTTAAAGCTTTATATAAAAGTTCTTTAAATTCTTCATCATAAGCAAATCTTAAAGCAGCGATCTGTTCGAAATTCAATTTCTCTTCCACTTCATCTGATCTTGTGTTGAACAGTTCAAAATATCTTCGCTTAAATTCAAGTCTCACGATGCGGTTTTGTAGTCCCAATGCATAATGTTGACGGACCATTATTGCTAAATAGAGAATTAGAAATATAAGAACTGAAAACAGCACCCACACAAGTTGATTCACTGAGTCATTAAATATTTTATAAATTCCAAAAATTTCAGCTATCAACAACAATGGCAAATAAATGAAATGATGCGGCGGATAAAATTTTCTGTGGTTATTATAGTTTTGCGTTCCCATGTTGCCGATACTGCAATAATCTTTCCAAAAAGTTAATTTTTTTATGATTTGAGTTTGATGTGGTACCTGAATACTGTTGTTTTTCCCGTAACTCATTAAAAACATTCATTAAATATGATTTTAAAATTATAGTCAACAATCAAGAATATTTTTGATTAAAACACTTCAAAACTGCATTTTTTTGTAACTTCACGTCTTTAAAATTGATAGAAAAATGACTTCAAAGGAAAAAGTAGCTGCGCTTCGTGAAGAAATGCAGAAAAATAATGTTGATGCATTTATAGTATATTCTGCAGATCCTCACATGAGCGAATATTTGCCTGAAGAATGGCAGGAAAGAGCCTGGCTTTCGGGTTTTCTTGGTTCCGCAGGTTTTGTGGTAATTACTAAAGATAAAGCCGGACTTTGGACGGACGGAAGATATTTCACGCAAGCTCCAATCGAATTAGCAGGCTCAGGAATAGATCTTTTCAAAGACGGAATGGAAGGAACGCCCAATTATATTGATTGGATTATCTCTGAAATTCCTGCAAACGGAAAAGTGGCAGTTAATGCATTGGCAACTTCACATTCAAACTGGGAACTTTTACACCAGAAACTGAACGCCAAAAATTTAACCCTGGTTGATTCTCCTTTATTAAAAACAGTCTGGAAAGAAAGAGGAACTCCTTCAAAAAACCCGATTTTTGTGCATCCATTAGACAGAGCAGGAAAATCTGTGACAGATAAAATCTCTGCAATTCGTCAAAAAATGGAAGAACAGGAAGTTACCGTTCATGTGATCTCGAGTCTTGATGATGTTGCCTGGACATTAAACTTAAGAGGAAGCGACGTAGAAAGCAATCCTGTTTTTTTAGGATATATTTTGATTACTAAAAATGATGCAATTCTGTTTACCGACCTTGAAAAAATGGAGGTTGAAGCCAGAAAACAAATGGATGAATCATTCGTAAAAATGATGCCTTACGAAGAATTCAATAATCATTTAAGAACTATCAAAAACGAAAAAGTTTTAGTTTCACCAAACAGCAACCAATCTATTTTTGAAGCTTTAAAAATTGACAATAAATTTGTAAAAGCTGCTGTTCCCGGAAATATTATGAAGGCTCAGAAAAATGAAACTGAGCTTGAAGGTTTCAGAAAAGTAATGGTAAGAGATGGTGTTGCGATGGTAAAATTCCTTTACTGGTTGACGCATAATGCCGGAAAAGAAACCATGAACGAATATTCTATTGGTAAAAAGCTGAGAGAATTCCGTGCTGCAGGAGAAAATTTTGTGGGTGAAAGTTTCGGAAGTATCGTTGGGTACAAAGACAACGGTGCCATGATGCACTATTCTGCAAAAACCGAAGGCAGTAAGGAAGTAACCAATGACGCAAGTATTTTGGTTGATTCGGGAGGTCAATATTTAGAAGGAACAACAGATATTACAAGAACTTTAGCTTTAGGAGCAGTTTCTGAAGAATTTAAAATCAATTCTACTTTAGTTTTACAGGGAATGATCCGTTTATCGATGGCTAAATTTCCAAAAGGAACAAGAGGAGTTCAGCTTGATGCGATTGCAAGACTTCCTTTGTGGATGAAGGGAAAAGACTACAATCACGGAACAGGCCACGGAGTTGGAAGCTTTATGAATGTACATGAAGGTCCGCAAAATATCAGAAAAGATATGAATCCGCAGGAACTTTTGGTTGGAATGGTTGTTTCAAACGAACCTGGATATTATGTGGAGGGAGAATACGGAATCCGTCATGAAAATCTTATTGCCGTAAAAGAATCAGAAACCACAGGATCCGGGACTTTTTATGAGTTTGAAACTTTAACGTTCTGCCCGTTCTTTAAAGATACCATCGTAAAAGAAATTCTTTCTGAGGAAGAAATCACTTGGCTGAATACTTATCATAAAACATGTGAAGAAAAACTGGCTCCTCATTTGGAAGGGGAAGTAAAAGATTGGTTTTTATCACTTGTAAGCCCAATTTAAGGTTATTAATAATATTTTAATTGTTAATTGTTAATTGTTAATATAAGATTTAATATTTTTTAATTAATATAAATAGTCATCCTGCAACAGATTTTGCAGGATGATTTTGTTTTATACAACCGTATTTTTACGGTTTTTTTTATGAGGTATATCCTGAAAAACAATTAATTCTTATCCTCTATTTTTGTGCAGGCAAAAGGAAAGCAAAACCAATCACATTTATATATAAAAACTAATATCCTTTAACGTCATCTCTATTTAATAGGGATGATGTTTTATTTTACTGCAAAATATTTAAGTAATTTTGTTACGACTAAAAACAAATTTATTTACAAAATGATTCAGCAGTTTTTTCAAAATTTTAATCTGTTTTCAAAAAATGAAATAGAGCATCTTTCGACTCTTTTTAGTGAAATAAAATTATCAAAAAATGATTTTTTTGTAAAAGAAGGTGAGAAATGTAAAGAAATTGCTTTTATACAATCAGGAATATTCAGATCTTTTTATACTTCAGATGAGGGAAAAGACAATACGTATTGTTTTAGATTCCCCAATGATTTGATGGCTTCTTATTCTTCATTTATTTCAGACAAACCAAGCATAGAAAACATGCAGGCCATTTCAGATGCTACTCTATTGGTTATTAAGAAAGAAAAAATTCAGGAACTTGCCTCTGAAAATCCGAAATGGAGCGAATTTCTCAGAATGATTGCCGAACAGGAATATCTAGAACTTGAAAAACGTTTTTTCCAGCTTCAACGGGACACCGCCGCACAGAGATATGATTTTTTAATTGAAAATCAGCCGAATTATATTCAGCAAATTCCCTTGCAACATTTAGCTTCTTATCTAGGCATTACCCAAAGACATCTGAGCCGCATCAGGAAAGAAATTTCTTTTTAGACATTTGTCCTATTCATTGATATGCATCATGTATAGTTTTGTACCAAAGAATAAAGGTATTCAAATACAGTACATCATGAAAAAAATTGCACTAATCAACGGACACCCAAATCATGAATCGTTCAATTTCGTTTTAGCTGAAGCTTATAAAAAGGGAGCCGAAAATTCAGGAGCTGAAATAAAAGAAATTATTATCCGAGATCTTGATTTTAATCCTAATCTACAGTTTGGCTACCAAAAAAGAATGGATTTGGAACCTGATCTACTGAAAGCATGGGAAATTATACAATGGGCAGATCATCTGGTTTGGGTACATCCGGTTTGGTGGGGCGGACTTCCTGCCATTACAAAAGGTTTTATCGACCGTCTTTTTCTTCCCGGTTTAGCATTTAAATATCGTGAAAATTCGGTTTGGTGGGATAAATTTCTAAAAGGCAAAACTGCACATATCATCACAACAATAGATCAACCTGGTTGGTACTACAGAATATTTTATGGAAGACCAAGTATCAATCAGCTCAAAAAATCTACCTTAGAATTTTGCGGTGTAAAGCCTGTAAAAGTTACTTATATAGGAATTATTAAAAACTCAAAAGAAGAGCAACGTCAAAAGTGGATTGAAAAAGTGTATTCTTTAGGCCAGAAACTTAAATAATTGAGGTAAAAAATCTGTTTTCAGATTAGCATTAAAAATTTTCATATAAAACCGTAAATTTGCAAAATGAATCATGACACTATCTGCGCACTTGCCACAGCCAATGGAATCGGAGCCATCGGAATTATCAGAATTTCGGGTGATGATGCAATTCCTGTTTCAGCTAAAATTTTTGACGGTAAAAACCTTGAAAAAGCACAATCGCACACTGTTCATTACGGTTTTATAAAAGATGGTGATGAGGTAATTGACGAAGTGATGATCTCTGTTTTTAAAGCTCCAAAAACTTTTACCGCCGAAGATTCTGTAGAAATTTCATTTCACGGATCACCCCATATTGCTAAAAAAATTCTTGAAGTTCTGATTAAAAACGGAGCAAGAATGGCGAAAGCTGGTGAATTTACCATGCGTGCTTTCATGAACGGAAGAATTGATCTAAGTCAGGCTGAATCGATTGCCGATTTGATTGCGTCAGAAAATGAGGCATCAAGAAAAGTAGCATTAAACCAGCTAAAAGGAGGAATTACTAACGAAATTTCGTTTTTAAGAACCGATTTATTAAATTTTGTTTCTTTAATTGAATTGGAACTCGATTTTGCTGAAGAAGACGTTGAATTTGCAGATAGAACCGCATTGAATCAATTACTTGATAAAATAGAAGCCAAGTTAAATTCTCTTATTGAAAGTTTCCAATACGGAAATGCTATAAAAAACGGAACCGCCGTTGCCATCATCGGAAAACCAAATGCAGGGAAATCAACGCTTCTGAACGCTTTATTAAAAGAAGAAAGAGCAATTGTGAGCAATATTGCGGGAACAACAAGAGATACCATTGAAGAAATTCTTCACATAAAAGGTCATGCATTCAGATTAATTGACACAGCCGGTCTCCGTGAAACCGTCGATGAAATCGAAGCAATCGGTGTAAAAAAAGCAAAAGAGAAAGTAGAAAATGCCAATATTCTGGTTTACCTCGCCGATGCTGCCACAGAAAATTTTTCTGAAGACATCGAAATGATAAAATCTTTACAAAGAGATGATTTAAAACTCATCATCTGCGCCACGAAAATAGATGAAGTTTCTCCTGCCCAATATGAACTGGTGGAAAATATTTTCAGAAAAGAAATTTCGCAAGATTTCGATTTCATCACCATTTCGGCTGTTGAAAATCAAAATATGCAAGATTTAAAAAATGAATTATCATCTTATGTAGAGCAGCTAAAATCGGAAGAAAGTAATGTGGTAATCACTAACCAACGACACTTTGAAGCCTTAGGGAAATCCTTAGACGCCGTAAACAAAGTAAAGGAAGCCATTACTTTCCAAATTTCAACAGAACTTTTAGCTTACGAACTAAGAAATGCTTTGGAGCATCTTGGTGAAATTTCCGGCGAAGTAACGAATGATGAGGTTTTGGGAAATATTTTTTCTAAGTTTTGTATCGGAAAGTAGGGAACTAAAACTTCTAAATATTTTAATAAAAAAGTCTTTTAACAGTTAACTGTTTCAAAAGACAATGCAAAATTGACGGAAGATTTTATTTTAATTTTACTGTTTTTGAAGCTAATTTCCCATGAAAAAATTTAATATTATTTTTGTAATTATATTTAATATTTTCTAATTCCTTTTTGTCTATTAAGTTAGTATCTATATCCATTTTTATTTTCAGATGATATCTCTTTTTATCGTCTAAAATAGGATATGTTTTGCCTCCTTTTATATTTGTAGAATCAATAAATGGAAGAGTAAAAATAACTGAACTTTGTGGAGATATTACTCTATGGATACGTTTCTTCGCCAATGTACTGTATTTTTCCATCTCTTTTATATCCTGTGGATTAAACGAACCATTTTCATTTAATATATATAAAGGATCTGAAGAAACTTCAACTTTAGCAGCTATATTTTCAGCACTCACTTCAGCAATTATAGTATTTTTACTCTTTGAATTATAATCAAGTTTAGGATTTTCAAAATAAAACAAATAGTGTTCATTTGTATTATTGTAAAGCTCGAACCGAACAGAATCATTTGTTGAAATCGAAGTATTTAAAATTTTAATTTCAAAATTATCTTTTTTGCAAGAGCAAAGGATGGTTGCCAGTATAATAAGTAATATATTTCTCATAATTCGTTTTAAATGTTCCTTTTTACCAAAAGAAACCATATACTTTTGAGTTTGTTTTTTTAATAAATCAACAAATCAACAACAACCGATATTCCCCATCATTTTCTATCGGAGCCCGATGAACACAAGGCAAAACCTTTTGCGAAGGATGATCTACCGCCAAACGCAAAAGATGTCCTATGCCTAAATTTGTTGGACTTGCACCAGGTCTGGCCTCATAATGAAGGTCGAAAAAGTTTTCTTTTAGAAAGTCTTCAAATTCTTCTTCCGAACCGTCGTGCAATTGTTTAAGCTTTGCTCTGATTTCCGGAATTAATATTTTTTGTTTAGCCTCATCATTAGGTATAATATCGCTTGAAGCACCATAATAAGTGCATAAAAAAGTATCGATGCCAACTGGCGAGCGATCTACATGAAAAGAATATACATCTGTCGAAATGAAATCGAATTCCTCATCTCGTTCGTAATTTTTGAGTAAATTGAGTGAAGGCAATGCTCCAAAATCACTTAATAATTTTAGGTCATTTAAGATAATTTCTCTTGCTAAAATACCATTTTCTGATAATTCCAAAGTCAATAGATCTTCAGTAGAAACTTCTGTAATGTTTTCTTTTAATTGCAGTTTAGAAACAATTTCTTCAAAATCTCCATTTAAGTTTCGGTTCCAACAAATTGCATTCATAACTCCATGAAAGCTTGTATCTACCAGTTCGGAAAAAGAAGAAACTACTCCAATTTGATGGTTTTCAGAAGATGTATTGTGCATATATTAAATAATTGTCTGGTCGTTTAACTTTATGCAAAAATAATGAAACAACGTAAGACAAATATGAGATTCTAAACTTATTTTAGAACAAAAAAAGCCGTCTCTCAGAGACAGCTTTCGTTTGATTTTGATCGAAATAATTATTTTTTAATAATCTTTTTTACAGTAATTGTTTTATTTCCAGCTGACATAGCTTTTAAAATATAGATACCTTTTGAGAGATGAGATAAATTTAAATCTTTCTTATCTGACACGTACACTATTTTACCAGACATATCATATACAGATACATTGCTTAGTTTTTCAGTAGTATTGATATGAATGTCATTAGTAAACGGATTTGGATACAAATCTACACCCGTTTTATTTCTAATTTCAGCAGTAGCCAAAGAGCTTACAACATTTAAAATTCTTGCAATTCTATTTTTTCCGTTGCCTTTGTAATTGGTAAACACCCCGCCTATTAATACATTATTATTTGGGTCTAAAACCATTTTATTGATATTGTTATTTGTACCGCTACCAACATCAAATGTTGTATCCAGCGTAGCATCTGCATTCAGCCTCATGATTTTATTAGACAATGTAGTCCCGTATTTGGTAAAGGCGCCTGCTATAATAACTTTATTGTCTGGTTGTACAACAAGGGTTTGCACAGAAGCGTCAATATTTGTTCCCGGAGCGAATGTAGTATCCAGACTTCCGTTAGAATTTAACCTTGCAACTCTTGCATTGGCAATCCCGTTAAATGTTGAGAAATTTCCTCCAATCAATATTTTTCCATCCTGCTGAACTGCTACTGTATATATGGGTAAATTAGTTCCCGTTCCTCCGGTGCTGAAAGATGTATCTATTGTTCCGTCGGTATTCAGTCTGAAAATCCTGCCTGTAGTTCCATTGAAAGAGGTAAATAAGCCTGTGATAATCATTTTCCCGTCTGCAAGAAGAATAATAGAAGAAATAGAACCGGAATTAGCGCCTGTTCCGACTGAAAAAGTAGCATCTATTGTACCATCGGTATTCAGTCTAGCGAGTCTGTTAATTGCTGTTCCGTTATAATTGGTAAAGCTGCCTCCTACAATAATCTTTCCGTCATTTTGTACGGCAACTGCGGTAACAGAATTATTGAAACTTGTTCCTAAAGTAAGGTCGTTACTATGAGATCCATCAGCATTTATTCTTACCAGATTAGTTATATCATTTCCATTATATTTTGTAAAAGTACCTCCCGCAATAATTTTACCGTTGTTTTGTAAAGCTACGGCAGAAACGGTTCCGTTTGCACCTGTCCCGTTCATATTAAATGATGTATCTAATGTTCCGTCGGTATTGAGTCTTGCTATTTTATTCTTTACCGTTCCATTATAACTTGTAAATTCGCCGCCTATAATCATTTTATTATCGGGTTGAAAAACAATGGAGCTCACATTGCCATCTGCACCTGTACCTAAATTATAGTTGGTGTCTGGCGCTCCGTCTGCGAGAATATGAGCACAGTAGTTTTTTACCAAACCATTATACACATTAAATGAACCTGTAATAAAGATTGTACCGTCTAAATTGTCTATAATATTAGTTACAGAAGAATTTGCACCTGAATTTCCTGCATTATAAGTGGTATCAAGATTACCGTCTGCATCTAACTTTACCAATCTACCCACGGGCACTCCGGCGTAAGAAGTAAAGTTTCCTCCTACAAAAAGGTTATTTCCTATCGTTTTTATAGCATACACACCTGTATTTGCAGCATTATTAAAATTGAAAGTACCATCTAAAGTACCATCACTATTCAGCCTACAAATGTTTTTGAGGGTACTATTGCCATTGTAAAACCCAAAAGTTCCACCAACGAGAAGTTTACCTGTACTTAAGAGTACAATTTCAGAAACCGTATTGTTAAAGCCTTGTGATGTTCCACTTCCGATAATAAAAGAAGTGTCTACGGTGCCGTCACTATTTAATCTTGCAATTCTATTTACTGTAGTACCATTAATTGAAGTGAAGCTCCCTCCAACATAAATCTTCTGATTTGCAGCATCATACTCCATTTTATTGATTGATGCGCTTGAATTTCCCACTCCCGGACTTGAGACAAATGTTGCATCTAAAGAGCCATCAGCATTAAGCCTTGCAATTTTAACCGCAGTAATATTATTATAAGCACTGAAGCTACCACCTATCAATATTTTTCCGGTAGGTAAAATCACAATATTATCAACTAAACTATTGCCGCTTGGTCCTGCTCCTACACCTGAAAATGTACTGTCTAAAGTTCCGTCCGAATTTAGTCTTATGATTCTGTTAACTGTAACTCCGTTGTAGCTGGTAAAGCTTCCGCCAATGATTATTTTACCATCAGGCTGCTCAGCGGCTGAATATACATAAGCATTTGCTCCTGTTCCGCTGTTAAAGGTTGCATCAATGCTTCCATCGGTATTAATTCTTACTATTCTTCCTAAAATACCATCATTGTATGAAGTGAAATTACCCACCAGCAATAGCTTACCGCTAGATAATTTTAGAGACTTCGAAATATTTCCGTTGGCACCATCACCAGCACCATTACCCGAATCTGCAGTATTAAATGTTGCATCTATATTACCAGCCTGCGAAAAGTAGAAATTGCAGGTTAACAGTAGAAATAAAAGTATGTATTTTCTCATCGTTTATTAGTTTTTAATTACTTTTTTTGTCGATTCGTTTCCTTTTTTGTCCAAAATACGAACCCAATAAACTCCTTTTTCAAATGAAGAAAAATCAAGCTGACGTGTTTCCTTAGAAGCATTAATCAACTGTCCTGCTGCATTATATATAGTTAACGATGAAATATCTTCTTTAGATTGAATGTGTAAAACAGAACGTACAGGATTAGGGTAAACAGACAAATCATTATTATCATTTTTTACCAAATCGTTTGTAGAAAGGAAAGATGAGAAGTCATAATTCTGTGCATACGGACTGGTAATCCCCGTTCTGTTCTCAGTCCAAGTCACAATAAACTGATTGTTTAAGCCTTTGTTAAGATAAATATTTCCTTTTGCAAAAGCTGATGTTCCGACCCCTACACTACCTCCGGGAATAATAAATGTGGAAGGTGTATTTTCGTTTAAGATAGTTAAAGAAATAGTTGTAGCATTAGCGCCATTATAATTACTGTCAATTGTGGCAAAAACAGGTTTTTCTCCAAGCATTTTCAAAGTACTCGTCGGTTGCTTTGAAGTTGGTGTTACCGGATAAATTTCCTGCGCACTATCAGATAAAAGTCTGGCACCTGTATTTTTATCGAATTTCTGAACAAATGAACCAATGGAGCCTTGTCCACTTGACGTGAGTCGGGATAAAGCCCAAATATAATTAGAACCGGAATTCATCGCAATAGAGGTATTAAACTCAAAATATTGGTTTGTAGTCGCAAAATCAACCCCGTTGATTCCCCATGGGATGCTTCCGTCAGCAGTAATTTTTTGCAGAAAAGAATCTGTTCTGGAACTGTTTGCCCCGGAATATCCTAAATATAATACATCATTATCCTGCACACAAGTATAATTGGTATTAGAAAAGGTAGTTCTGTCAGAAATCTTTGTTGGAGCTGCTAGCATTGGAGCTCCGGTAGTACTGTTATATCTTTGTGCAAAAAAATTAGAATTGGCAGTTGTTATTGCCGTTTTTGCATGAAAAAGTGCCAAAAAACTACCGTCAGAAAGCACTGCACCTTCACCAAGGCTGGTTACGTTGTAGCTTACCGGAGCTGAAATAGTCTGAGTGGTAGGCCACAATAAAGTTTTACTTGCGTCATATTTACCCAAAACTCCCAATCCGTTCTGAAAAGAACTTACATACACGTTAGAGGAATTCTTATCCGTAAAAACTTTAGGAAAATAAGCTGCATTTCCTAACGGTAATCCATCCGAACCCCACAATTCTGTACCTGCAGGTGAGATTTTGTGTACAAATCCTCTTTGGTCTCCACCGGTTTCTATAAAAGCAATATAAAAATTATTATTGCTATCGATCGCCGTATTATATATTGAAGTATAGGATGACATATTGAGTGGGAAATCTCCACCGGCATGAACTTCCATTCCCGTAGGTCCAAATAGTTTATTTCCATTTTCATCCAATAATTGCACATACAATTTAAAATACTCGGGAGCAGGTTTTGAAACCCAATATGACAAATAAGTTTTACCGTCCGAAGTCGTTTGTGAATTTGAAGCCAATACCGATGCATCCGAAGCAATAGTATTTACTGCATAATTGTTTGTCCACTGTGCTTTATTTGCAACTGCTGCTAAAAGCGCTAAAAAAAAGAGAGATTTTTTCATATACCTGTTGATTATTTCAAACAACAATACAGCTTAGGAAAAAACAGCGCAAATTTATAGCTACATCAACAGCACTCACTTTACAAAGCAAACCACCTACTTACCACACACCTAAAAATTTAAATCTGATAATCAATCGATTAACTTAATGAATATTCGACAAATTAAACATGATTATAGTAGGAATTTTTTACTTTTGGAATTTTTGATGATTATTTTCAATACTAAAATTATGATATTTACCAGATTAAAGTCATTAGCCAACACATATAAAAAAAGAAATACTACTCTTAATAAATAAAATTCTGTAATATCAAATTTACTTTGTTAAATACACATTTAATTACATAGTATTTGGAACCTCGGTTTCTATCAAATAAATGGACTGGTTTTCTATTTTAAATCTTAAAATTTCAGACAATTCTTTTTTTATTTACATGACATCTTTTATTATGACTTTTTAGAAGAAATTTAGAAATTATAAATATTGATAAAACTTATTTCGTTTTCATTTTACCATTTTTAAACCTTTCGCTTGCAGTTTGATAATAAGAGATTGTTTCAGAGACAAGATCTTTATTTTTAAAGTTAACTTCCTGCAAAGATTTGTCGGTTCGGGAAACGGTAAACTGCTTTACTCTTTTTCTGTCGTCAATTTGAGTAAAAAGATCATTCCGAAGTAAGCCCAGAGTGCGGTAATTCCCTATAAAAGCCCTTTCCTCTCCTATTTTGGTTTTATTAATGTCTTTTCCGTACCAACTGGTGTCGTATGTCCAATTCAGATAACCGAACAACGAAGGCATAAGATCAATCTGAGAAGTAAGTCTATTGATTTCTTCAGGTTTTTGTTGAAGATTATAGATAATCGCAGGAATATGATGTTTCGCAATATTGATTTCCCATTTGCCCGCGCTGCTTGCACAATGATCTGCAACCACTACAAAGACTGTGTTTTTAAACCAAGGTTTTTTCTTTGCATCGCTGATGAATTTTCCTAACGCATAATCTGTATATTTTACCGCTGCATCTCTGTCACCTTGCGGAAGATCAATTTTTCCTTTTGGAAATGTATAGGGTTTATGATTAGAAGTAGTCATTAGAAACTCAAAAAACGGTTTATTTGAATTACTTTCTTTATCTGCATATTTTATTGCCTGTTTGTATAGATCGCCGTCACAAATCCCCCATGCATTTTCAAAACTCACTTCGTCATCTTTTATCTGAAAACGTTCGGTCTTTATACTCTCCGATAAAGGATTTCCTCGATTTCTGTCTACAATCGTAAATCCTTGTCCACCAAAAAAGTTGTTCATATTATCAAAATAACCGTCACCACCATAAATGAAATAAGGCTGATATTTTTTATTTTTTAAAATAGTTGCTACAGAAAACAAATTCTGGTTATTCGGTCGTCTTACGATACTGTTTCCCGGAGTTGGCGGAACGCATAAAGTGAGAGCTTCCATGCCACGCACGGTTCTGGTTCCTGTTGCATAAAGATTGGTAAAGAAAATACTCTCTTTTGCCAATTGATCGTAATTGGGAGTAAGATGATCTTTATTCCCGAATGCACTTAGAAATTCTGCGCTAAAGCTTTCAATAGCTATTACTACGATATTTGGTTTTTGCTCTCCATTACTTTTTGTAAGTCTCGAAATGTCATCAAATTTCGCTGAAGAATAGCTTTGATTTTCCTGTAAAAGATTCTGCTTTAAAATTGAATATGCTTTTTTATCTGAAATTTTAGGATAAAAGGTTTCATAATCCAGTTCATTTGATCTGAAAGCTGCTATAAATGAAAATGCACCGTTTTTTCCAAGTTCATTGTCTACAAGATTATTACTGAAATCTGCATATTTGTTTTTCATGAAAAATCCCAAAACAATTGTCAAAACCAAGACAGGACTCACAAAAAATGCACGTTTTTTTAATTCTATATGATCTGAAAAAGTCTTTTTGAATATTTTGAATTTTGTCAGCAGAAAAAACGTCAAAGCGACCAACCCGAACAATACGGCGATAAGCAAAGGTAACGGATAAGACTGATTGATGTTTTCTACAACTTCGTAAGTGTAAATTAAATAATCAACTGCAATAAAATTAAATCTAACCTCAAACTCCTCCCAAAAAGGAATTTCCGCAAGAAGACTGAAATAAATGACCAAGAGAATAACCGCTAAATAAAAGTAAGTAAAAGCTTTGTCAAATAAAGAGCCTATCCATTTTTTTGGAAAAATAAAAAGGTAAAGAAGGTAAAGAAATAAGAATAATGACCCCGAAATAAAATCATAAAGAAAACCTGTGAAAAATATTCTCAGAATATAAACAAAATTAAAATCTACATCTTTTGATGACCAGAAAAAAAATACTAATCGTATTAAAAACGACAATAAAATATATAAACTTAGAATACTGAAAAATGCAGAAAATCTACTGTTAAATGCCTTTCCTGTAAGGTTTGAAAGTTTTTTTGAGAACATGCTTTACTTTTTTAAAACGTAAAGGTGTTTCTCAATTTAGAATTAATTTAGAATTTTAAAAATTCACTGTAAAAATATGTTGATCATTTTCAAATGTGTAAATAATTTCCCAGTTCTGAAATTTGCAGATTTCATAGATAATGGCAAGCCCCAAACCACTTCCGGCACTGTCTGTTGAAAGTCTGGAGAATCTTTTAAACAAAAAATCTTCATTAAGCTTTTCCGTTCCTGAATTTGTAATTTGAAAAGAAGAGTCTACCAATTTCATATCGATAAATCCTTTTTGTGTAGTATGCCGTATTGCATTAACTATTAAATTATTAATCAAAACTTCCGTTAAACTCATGTTTCCATTTACAAAAACTTCCACTTTAAGAGAAGAATGTACTTTAATATTTTTTTGATGAAAATGCTCTTCCAGCATTTCACAGCTTTGCCCGATTACCATATTCAACAGAATATTTTCAGATATATCAAACTGGCTGTTTTCAATTTTGGCGAGCAGCAAAAGATTTTTATTGATTCTGGAACTTCTGGTCAAAGCCTTGTTGATATCTTCTACAATTTCATATTGTTTTGAAGTTAAATCTTCATTCTGAAGAAGAATATCCAATTTATGTTTAATAATTGCCAAAGGAGTCTGCAATTCGTGAGAAGCATTTTCGGTAAACTCCTTTTGAGTTTTATAGACCGAAATACTATGTTCTATTAATTTAGATAGTGACTGGTGAAGCTCCTCAAACTCTATAGTATCGGTTTTTTCAAATTCTATTTTACTTTGATGATTCAGGTTGAAGTTTTTTAGTTTTTCCAATGTATTTCTGAACGGATTCCAAACCACTACCGACAGCCTTCTATTCAGAAAGAGAAGTCCTACAACAATAATTGCAAAGAAAAATGCCGTATTGAGCGCAATAGCAGCAATGGTTTCACGAGATTCTTCGATATTGGTCTGTACCGTAAAAAGAAAGGGTTTGTTGTTGATGTAAACTACTTTTTTCAGACAACGATACCGTTCTATTTCAGGTTCGGCAGCAAAAGTTTCTGCTTTTTCTACGGTAAAATATTCGTCATTTTGCGGAACTTTTGCTTTTATGTTTTCAATATTTGTCTCCGGCTGAATGCTGTTCCAAAGTTTAATACTTTCGTGCAACATTTCATTAGAAAGCTTCAGATGATTAAATTCATAAGCTGTTTTTTCTGCAATAGTTTTGTTATGCTCATCAAGCTCATTCTGCCAAATCGTATCTACAATAAAATAATAAACAGGAATACTCATTAATAAAATAACGAGTACATAGATAATAAACGGTTTGGTGGTTTTACTTAAAAGCGGTTTCATTAAAAATTATAAGTTATGAATTATAAATTTTTCGATTTTGTTATTATAATGGCGCTACGAATCATTTTTAATATTTCTAATGTATAACAATGTGTTTGTAGAGTTTTACAATTCTTATTGCAAAAAATAAAGCTCTTATCTTTCAAAATATTCTTTTTATCATTCATAACTCATCATTTATAACTCATAACTAATTATCGCCCCATTTATAACCGGTTCCGTAGACTGTTTTAAGGTAATGTTCGCAACCTGCATCATATAATTTTTTCTTGAGGTTTTTCACATGGGCGTAGACAAAATCATGACTGTCGAGCATGTCTGCCAAATCTCCTGAAAGGTGCTCTGCCAAAGTACTTTTAGAAATTACTTTATTTTTATTTCCTATAAAGTAAAGAAGCAGATCAAATTCTTTTTTTGTAAGATTAATATTTTTATCGTTAATCATCACCGTCTTGGCCAAAAGATCAATCTGAAGTTCGTTCTGAATGATAATATTAGAATTATTAAATTGTTTTCTCCTGATGATCGAGTAAATTCTTGCCATGAGTTCAGAAAGATGAAAAGGCTTCGTCAGATAATCATCGGCTCCCAATTGCAAACCTTCTATTTTATCTTCCAAAGCATTTTTCGCAGAAACAATAATGACGCCGTCTTGTTTGTTCTGTTTTTTTAATTCTTCCAAAATAGCAAGTCCGTTTCCGTCGGGAAGCATGATATCTAAAACAATACAGTCGTACTGGAACATTTCTATTTTATTCATTGCCTGCGTAAAAGTAGTGGCAAATTCGCACAAATAGATTCCTCCCGAAAGATATTCTGCAATACTTTTAGACAGTTCTATTTCGTCTTCGATGATTAAAATTTTCACAGCATCAAATTTAATGATTCATTCCTGAGGAAATTATGAATTAAAAAAGTAATAAAGATAAGATTTAAAACTTACCAATCTGCATAAAAGTATTACCGATAACAACACCTTGCAAAAACTACAAAATATTTTAATCAAAAATCCGTAACTTTGCGCTCTACGAAAAATTTTATGGAAAGTATTCAAGTTCACGACAAAACTTTTGTTCCCTATTTAAAGGATGCCGAAATTCAGGAAATTGTAAAGGCAACCGCTCTGAAGATCTATGAAGATTACAAAGATGAAGTACCTGTTTTCATCGGTGTTTTAAACGGTGTTATCATGTTTTTCTCTGATCTTCTTAAACATTATCCCGGCCCTTGCGAAATCGCCTTTATTCAAATGAGTTCTTATGCAGGAACAGAATCTACAGGTATTGTTTATCAGAAAATGGAATTGACGAAAGATGTAAGAGATCGTCACATCATTCTTGTAGAAGACATCGTAGACACAGGAAATACTGTTGAAAGTCTTTTTAAATATTTTAATGAGACCCAACGTCCTAAATCTGTGAAAATTGCTTCTTTCTTATTGAAACCTGAAGTTTATAAAAAGGATTTTAAACTGGATTATATTGGAAAAGAAATTCCAAATAAATTTGTTTTGGGTTACGGATTGGATTATGATGAACTAGGCAGAAACCTATCGAATCTATACCAATTGGAAGACGGACAAATCAACCATTAAACGCTGTAGGCTAGGAGCTCACAGCTTTTAGCTTAAAAAAGTAAAATAAAGAAATAAATTTAATAATAACTAAAAAAGCTGAAAGCAAAGTTGCAAACCGCCAAAAGCAGTTGCCAATTGCCCAAAGCAAAACAACATTATGATAAACATTGTTCTGTTCGGCCCTCCAGGAAGTGGAAAAGGTACTCAAGCGCAAAACTTAATCGAGAAATTCAATTTAAAGCAAATCTCAACAGGTGATCTTTTCAGATTCAACATGAAAAATGATACCGAATTGGGAAAATTGGCAAAATCATATATCGATAAAGGAGAATTGGTTCCGGATCAGGTAACGACAGATATGCTGATTGACGAAATCAGAAAACCAAGCGATGCGGCAGGATTTATTTTCGACGGATATCCCAGAACTGCAGTGCAGACAGAAGCTTTGGAAAAAATAGTAAAAGAAGAACTGAATGATAATATTGATGTTTGTCTTTCTTTAGTTGTTGAAGACACTATTTTAGTTGAAAGATTACTGAAAAGAGGTGAGATCAGCGGAAGATCAGACGACAGCAATGTAGAAATCATTGAAAACAGAATAAAAGAATACTACACAAAAACAGCAGAAGTAGCCGAGCTTTACAAACAACAAGGTAAATATGTAGAGATCAACGGTGTTGGAGAAATCAACGAGATTTCTGAAAAACTTTTCGCTGAAGTAGAAAAAATAAAATAGTTAAAAGTTATGAGTGATGAGTTATAAGTTATTACAATTCATTCTCATAATTCATAACTCATAACTCATAATTGTAAGAAATGTCAAATTTTGTAGATTACGTAAAGATTCATTGTAAAAGCGGTCATGGTGGCGCAGGTTCTGCCCATCTTCGTCGTGAAAAATATATTCCCAAAGGTGGTCCTGATGGTGGAGACGGAGGCCGAGGTGGCCACGTGATCATGAAAGGAAATGCCCATGAATGGACTTTACTTCCGCTTCGTTATACCCGTCACATAAAAGCTGAGCGTGGACAAAACGGAGCAAAAAACCAGTTAACAGGAGCGTACGGAGAAGATGTTTATATCAATGTGCCGATCGGAACTATTGCTAAAAATGAAGATGGCGAAATTGTAGGCGAAATATTGGAAGATGGCCAGGAAATCATCCTGATGGAAGGCGGTAAAGGTGGTAAAGGAAATGAATTTTTCAAATCATCTACCAATCAAACTCCACGTTTTGCACAACCGGGAATGGATGGTCAGGAAGGTTACATCATTTTCGAGCTTAAAATATTAGCCGATGTAGGTCTTGTAGGTTTCCCAAATGCCGGAAAATCTACTCTACTAGCATCTGTTTCTGCAGCAAAACCTAAAATTGCCAATTACGCATTTACAACCTTAACGCCCAATTTAGGAATCGTTGATTACAGAAACTACAAATCTTTTGTAATGGCAGATATTCCGGGGATTATTGAAGGTGCTGCAGAAGGTAAAGGTCTTGGCCATAGGTTTTTAAGACATATTGAAAGAAATTCTATCTTATTATTCTTAATACCTGCAGATTCTGAACATCATTTTCAGGAGTTTAAAATTTTGGAGAATGAATTGAAAGAATATAATCCTGAACTTTTAGATAAAGACTTTATTATTTCTGTTTCTAAAGCCGATCTTTTGGACGATGAATTGAAAAAAGAAATTTCCGCAGAATTTCCGGAAAACAAAAAACCACTGTTTTTCTCGGGTGTTACCGGAGAAGGTTTAGTTGAATTAAAAGATGCTATTTGGAAACAATTGCACGGATAGAAAATAATATTTATCAATATTTATAGAGAAGCTTTCAGGTTTCTCTATTTTTTTATTCGCTATTTTGGAATACTTATTGAAACAATCATTTCAAATAAAAAAACAATGAAATATCTATTAAGTCTCTTTTCAATTATTTTTCTTTTCTCATGCACTACTCAGAAAATGTCATCATCAAAATACTCAACTGTAGAATATGAAGCGGGTGCATGCTTTGGTTCTTGCCCCATTTATAAAATGACCATTAACGCTGACCGAACAGCTGTTTTGGAAGCCGAACATTTTAATTTTTCTAAAGGATTTTCAAAAGGAGAATTTGATAAACCCAGAGAAGGAACTTTTAAAACGACTATTAAGGAAGCAGATTACAAAAAACTTATTACACTTCTTGATGGTCTAGACCTAAAAAGTCTTAATGATAAATATGGCTCACGTAATATTACCGATTTATCTACATCTTATCTAAGAGTAAAATTTAATGATGGATCATCTAAAAACATTGAAGATTACGGAAAACGGGGAACTGAAAAACTGAAGACTGTGTATCAATTTTTTGAAGATTTGAAGCACAATCAGCAGTGGGAAAAAGTTCAATAATTGTATTTAAAATTATTTACGCTATATTTGCAGTATATTTCGCGGCATTCTCAGCCAAATAGTAATTAATATTACTTAAAAACTCTGTTAATCTTTTTAGCAGATCTGCTAAAAAATGATGAAGTATACTGCTTCGACCGCATTATTTTAATACGCAATATATATTTTGTTATTTACAGACTTAAAACTTATTAAGCCCATCTTGGATGCGCTTCAAAAAGAAGGTTACGAAAAACCAACACCTATTCAGGAACAAGCAATTCCATCAATTTTAGAACACAGAGATGTTCTGGGTACAGCACAAACAGGAACCGGTAAAACTGCTGCTTTTGCCATCCCGATTCTACAGAATCTTACAGAAAGAAAAGGCCCGAAAAGCAATCATATAAAAGCATTGATTCTTACTCCAACAAGAGAATTAGCCATACAAATCGAAGAAAGTTTCAACGCATACGGAAGAAATTTACCATTAAGAAAATTGGTGGTTTTTGGTGGTGTGAAACAAGGAAGTCAGGAAAATGCATTGAGAAAAGGTGTTGATATTTTAGTAGCGACTCCGGGAAGATTGTTAGATTTTATTGCACAGGGAATTATTTCTCTTAAAAATCTTGAAATTTTTGTTTTGGATGAAGCCGACAGAATGCTAGATATGGGTTTTGTACATGATGTAAAAAGAATTATTAAACTTTTACCTCAAAGAAGACAAACTCTTTTCTTTTCTGCAACAATGCCGACTGAAATTCAAAAATTAGCAGATTCTATCCTGAATACACCAATAAAGGTATCTGTAACACCTATTTCTTCGACTGCAGAAACAATAAAACAATCTGTTTATTTTGTTGATAAAGATAAAAAACTGGATCTTCTTTCTCACATTTTAGAAAACAACATCAAAGAATCTGTTCTGGTATTCTCAAGAACAAAACATGGTGCTGACAAGATTGCTAGAAAACTTCAGTCCGCAAACATAGCTACAGAAGCGATTCACGGTAACAAATCTCAAAATGCGAGACAAAACGCTTTAAATAATTTTAAATCAGGAAGAACGCGTGTTTTGGTAGCTACAGATATCGCAGCAAGAGGTATTGATATTGATGAACTGAAATATGTTATCAATTTTGAGCTTTCTGATGTTGCAGAAACCTACGTTCACCGTATCGGAAGAACAGGCCGTGCAGGAGCTGAAGGGAGTTCTTTATCTTTCGTTGATGGTTTAGATTTACTTAATCTTAAAGATACCGAAAAGCTGATTGGAATGAAAATCCCTGTTGTAAAAGATCATCCTTATCACACCGATAATTTGGTTGTTGAGAAGAGAGATTCTAACAATAAACCTTTTACACCGAGACCCAAACCGGCAAATGCAGGTCAACAAAGAAAAGATACAGGTTTTAAAAAACCAAAGAATAAAAATAACTTTTCCAGAAATAAATAAACAAGAAAGCCTTCCGATTGTGGACTGCCCCCAAAAAGTTAGACACTTTTTAGGGGCATTTTTTATGAAAAGGAAAGAAAAATTTAGCGTTGCTTTCAAATTGGACTGTATTGAACTTCACCAGAATTCTTATCGTTCGATTGACTCTATAGCAACAGAAAAAGGATTTAATGAGAGTAATCTTCGCAAGTGGATCAGCTTTTATAATAAGTATGGAATATCGGGACTCCGGCCGAGAAAAAACAAAAGTTACTCTCTAAAGTTTAAGCTTAAAGTCTTGAAAGCCATCCATACTGAGTTTATCTCACAAAGGGAAGCGTGTGTCAGGTTTGATATCCCTGCCCAATCTACCGTCTTGAATTGGCAACGTGATTACGAAAAAGGTGGTATTTTAGGTCTGGAAAACAAACCTATAGGAAGACCCAAAATAATGAGTGATTACAAACGTAAGAAAAGGAAGTCTGACAAGCCATTGACCAGAGAAGAAGAACTTTTACTGGAGAATGAAAGGCTGCGCGCCGAGAACGATTTTCTAAAAAAGCTAGACGCCTTAACTCTCAAAAAGAACAAACAGAAGCCATCGAAGAATTAAGGCGAAAATATGACCTGTCAGTCTTGCTGGATTGTACAGGAATGGCCAGGAGCAGTTTCTATTACCATCAGAAAACCCTTGAGAAGAAAGATAAATATGGAGAAATCAAAACCTTGATAAGACAAATCTATCACAGGCACAAAGGGCGTTTCGGATACCGTCGTATCACTTTGGTAATGAAAGAAAAAGGAATTATGATCAATCACAAAACGGTAATGAAACTTATGAAAGTTTTGGGACTTAAAAGCATCATAAGGGTAAAGAAATACAAATCCTATCGAGGAGAACAAGGTAGGATAGCACCAAATATTTTGGAAAGAAACTTTAAAACAGATCGCCCGAATAAGAAATGGGCAACAGATGTGACAGAGTTCAATGTCTTGGGAAATAAGCTCTATTTATCACCAATAATTGACCTGTATAACGGAGAGATCATCAGTTATGACCTCTCAGAGAGACCTGTCTTTACGCAGGCTGTGAATATGTTGAAAAAAAGCTTCAGAAAAATTAAAAATACAGAAAACATCATTCTCCACTCGGATCAAGGCTGGCAATATCAGATGAAAGCCTATCAGATGCTTTTGAAAGAAAAAGGAATCGTACAGAGTATGTCGAGAAAAGGAAACTGTCTGGATAATGCCGTAATAGAGAATTTCTTCGGAACATTAAAATCCGAGATGTTCTACACCAAGAAATTTAGAACAATTGATGAACTTAAAAAAGAAATAAAAGAATACATTAATTACTACAACCACGACAGAATAAGACTTAACTTAAAAGGAAAAAGTCCGGTAAAGTACCGAACTCTTTCATTATAATATTGTTTAATTTTGTCTAAACTTTTGGGTGCAGTCTATTTTGGAAGGCTTTTTTATTTTTAAACAATCAAGGTTTCAACTTGTAAACCGTTATAGAATCATACTGCGGCTGCCATGTTTTTATGGGGTTAGGATATGATTTTATTTTATTGAGTTCACTTTCTTTTAAACTATCAATGATCGTTCGATCTAATGTATTTCTAAATTTAAAAATATAATCTTCATTACGGTTATCAACATGAAGAGCTAAAAAAGCCTGTGTCCCGTCTTTTGTGAGAAAGTGAGTCGGCAAAATGAGATATTCAATTTTATTTTTATTTAAAAAGTTTTTAAAATTTCCGGATCTCATGTCATCAAAATAGTTCTTATTGGCAACCAATCCATCTGCAGGAATTACATTAAAATTAGAGTAAAAAGCAAATTTACCCGGAAAATCATACACGTAAATGCGAGAATCTTTCGGGATGTTTTTCTCAAATGCCTGCGCGGTTTGACGAACAAGATCATTCGATTTTTTTTCAAATTTAGAATGGCTTGCAAATACGTTATTCTGAATACTGAAGCTTGTTGTAAGTTTTAGCCAGGCGATTCCGCAAACAAAAATTAACGCTCCGGCAAATATAATTTTATCTAAAGCAACTTTCTTAAGTAATTTTCCTTTTAAATTATTTACAATGTCATAAACGAACAAGCCACAAAAAAACATCTGTGAGACAAAATACCATTGCCCTATTTCAGATTGAAACAATAAATTATAAAATAGCTGTAGCAAACTTCCTATTAAAAAAGACAATTTTACGCTCCTGTACTGATCTTTCTTATTAAAATTTAAAAAAAGAAAATATACAATACCCAAAAGAGCAAATATTTTTTGAAATATCCCAAAATTAATATATTCCTGAATATGTGGAAAGGAACTCTTTATTCTTCCGCTAATCGGTACTGCAGAGCCAAAATAATAGTAATTGGATATAATGTAAGGCACCGCTAAAATCAAAAAGCCAATAAGCATTATTCCTAAACTTTTGATATTCCATTTTCTGAAGTGCCAATACAGAAAACCTAAAGGTAGAATAACAAATATATGATCTAACCGAGCTAAAAATACCAAGCTACATACAAAACCGAACACCAAATCATTTGTAAATTTTCGACTTATAAAAAAAAGAAGCAAAGCAAAAGTGAAAAACGTGAGATGTGCTTCAATAAGATATAATGTTCCCAAGCTAAAGAACATGAGACAATAAAATGCTAAGCCAAATATTTTCCCTGTTCTGCATTCTTTAAAAATTGTTTTTTCTAAAAGAATAAACCCAAAAAGAACCAACAAGACCTGAAATAACCAAATTATGTTTAAAACAAACGCTTTATCAAAAGGATTTATAAATTCTGCAACGGTACAGAAAACCATCCATAAAGGATGAAATCCGTTGGTAAGATACAAATCATTAAACCCCATAAAACCATTATGGACAACATTATATGCAATCTGAGGATAAAAAAAACCATCATCAGCAGGAAATTTGGAAGGATTTCCTAAGAAAAAAACGGAGGAAATAAAAAGCAGATAATGATAATTTTTTTTAATGAATTCCATGTTTAAGGCAATAATTTTATTTGTGAAATTTTTCTTTTAAATTTTTTGATGTAATATAACTGTAACCCATAATTGAAAAGGGTAAGCTAGCTGCTAAATAAGTTATTCCTAAATTATTATATGCGATTCCGTTTAATACAGATTCAATAAGGAAACTTCCTATTAAAAGGAAATATATCATTGCTGAATAAAAAAATACTTGCTGAATATTTTTCACATGTTTGGAGGTAATTACCGTTACAACTAAAAAAAACACCATTATATAACCATTACCTTGTCCCTGTGTTCTCAATGGATTATATTCTTTCAGATATTTGAAACTTTCCACAGGTAAAATAACCGTTGCCAATAATACACTAAAGCTAATTAAAAAACCAATAATGGCTTTAAGCTTTTCAGAATTATCTGCATTAAAAAATGGATTCAATAAGAATAGTATGAGCGGTATGATTACAAGACTTCTGGTGAGACAAAGAATTCCTAAAATAACGCCTAATAATAATGGCTTTGCAAAATAATTGTAACTAAATTTTTTATACCAGAAAATAATAAATGCTATTGTAAGTATAAAAGACGAAATAAAATCACTCTTACACAGTACTTCATAAATAAAAGACAGCGATACAGTAAGTAAAAAAATAGTAATGAACCGAATATTATTATTAGAAAAAAATCTAAAAGCAGCAACTACAAATAAAATAAACGCAGCCACCTGAAGATAGCCAACATTCCCCATCAAATAAAAGCCTACAGCAGCAAGCAACTGACCAGGAAGATAAGATGGCATCTGACCAATAAAATTAGGCTTATCGTAAAAAAAATCTCCATTTAACCAATCTTTCAGACAATACTCTATGGTCTGCCAACGATCGATATTTACTTTGTATGGACTATCAATTACGTGACATAAAAATATAAAAACCGACAAAACAACTCCTAAAAACAAAGACAAAAAAGTCTTTGTAATTTTCAATTCATTAACAAAAAATTTGTCATATTTATAGATTAAAATATGTATGAAAGAAAAAAAAGCGACTAAAAAAGAAATAGGAATCTTATCTTGTCGTACTCCGTACTTTATAATAAATAATAGATTAACTGTAAAATAAATGAAGAACATCACAAGTTTCATGACATTATCATTCTTCAAATATTTTATTGCATTCATTATTTTTTATAATTATTTAAACATTTTCCTCGCATTCTCAGTTGTAATTTTATCGATCTCAGCAAAATCTTTCTGATAAATATCAACCAATTTTCCGGCAATCAAATCTAAGTAAGAACTTTCATTTCTTTTTCCTCTAAACGGAACTGGAGCAAGATAAGGTGAATCTGTTTCCAGAACAATTTTTTCTAATGGAATTTCATTTAAAAACTGATCGATTTTTCCATTTTTGAAGGTTACTACTCCACCAATTCCCAAAATAAAGTTTAAATCTAAAGCATGTTTTGCCTGTTCTAAATTTCCTGAAAAACAATGAAAAATCCCGCGAAGTTTGGGATGCTTTTTTCTTTCTAAAACTTCAAAAGTCTCGTCAAAACTTTCTCTGGTGTGGATAACGATGGGCAAATCTTTTTCTATCGCCCAATCAATTTGCTGTTCAAAAGCTTTTATTTGGATATCTAAAGTTGATTTATCCCAATACAAATCAATCCCGATTTCTCCGATCGCAGGAAAATGTCTTTGATCAAGATATTTTTTGACTAATTCAAGTTCTCTTTCCCAAGATTCTGGCTTTACGTAACAAGGATGAAGCCCCATCATCGAAAAAATCTGGTTTGGATATTCACTTTCTAACTGAAGCATTTTTTCGTGCGATTCTGAATCGATCGCCGGAAGATAAAACTCTGTAATTCCTTTATCTAAAGCTCTTTGAATCGTTTCTTTTCTATCTTCATCAAATTCTTCAGCATATAAATGCGTATGTGTATCAATCATTATTTTAAATTTTTAAAAGATCTTCGTAAGGATTTTTTAAGCCTAAAAGCACTCCGAAAGCCGGCTCGGTTTTGATTCCTTTTTTCTTAAGATCGATTATTTTTTGTTTAAACTCCTCTCCATTTTCCTGCAAAATTTTATATTCGACGATCATGTGGCGATAAGCATTTTGCTCAATAGTTGGCATATTTTGCGCAAAAATTTCGATAGAAAATTCTTCCAGTTGAAAATTACAAATGATAGAATTTTCTTCTTTAATCGTAATTTTTTCAATTTTCAAATCAAACTCCGAAAAATTTTGAACTAAAAATTTCTCAAACTCAATTTTATCCTCAACTTCACAAATTATATCCAAATCACTTCCTTCAACATCAATCTCAATAGGAATTGTTCCTGCTAAAATTGGCAAATAATGTTCTAAAACCTCGAAGATTCTATATTCTGTAAGAATTTCATAAGCTCTTTTCTGTCTTTTATTTCCTATCTTCAGATAATCGAGTTTGGTAAAATCAATCATAAAATTAGATTTTAACATTAAACATTGAACTTTAAACCTTGAATATGTTGTGTTTTACTTTTTGCCTCTGAACTTCAATTCTTTGATTTAATTTTTCTTTAAATTCAATAAATTTTGGATCTTTTTCGTCGTCTGTTCGATGTTCTAAAGCTTTATTAATTTTAAAATTTTCTCTAATAAAATCTTTAGTTTCAGTTGAAAAGTAAGCTTCACCAAATTTCTCAAAAATATAATTAACGGCTTGTGAATTAGGATGTATCAAATCTTCTTTATAAAATCGATAATCCCGCAAATCATCCATTAAGATTTCGTAAACCGGCAAATAATGGCAGTTTTCAAACTGTGAACTCACTTCATGAATTGCCGTAATTAATTTTGATTTACTCAGTTGATTTTCGATCATTCCGTCTTTTGTGTGACGAACGGGTGAAACCGTAAACAGAATCTGAACATTTTCCGGACAAATATCATGAAGATTAATAATCGTATCGTAAATGGAATCTGTAAGTTCCTGATGCGTTAAAAGTCTTTTTTCAAAGAATTTTTGTGGAATCTTATGACAATTTGCAACCAGCTTTTTTTTAGGTTCAAATTCATAGATAAATGAAGTTCCATAAGTAATAATCACCCAATTGGATTCCTGCAAAAAGCGATTTCCTTCTTCTATTTTCGAATTGATTTTCTCTAAAGTCTGGTGAACGTATCTTGTATCAAAATTGGTGTGATGATCCAAAGAAATAAATTCGTCATGATAGGAAATCAGATCATCTTCATGATAAAATTCCGAATCATGAAGTCTTTTGACTGAATTATTAATCGAAAACGGATTAAAAATCGTCCCAAAAGGATTGTTTACCGTCTGAAGCTGACCTTTCTGAAACAAATCTGACATTTCTGAGGCAAAACAAGAACCTATCGAAAATATTTTATCTTCAATTTCAATTTTTTGTTGCGACGATTGTATGTCAACTTCTGTACGGAATTTCATATTTTTTGGAGTAGGATTTAGGTTTTAGGAATTAGTAAAAGGCAGTTTACAAACTAAGCCCTAATTCCTAAAATCTATTACCTAATTTAGCTTTCTCTTCTTAGCAAATAGTTAGCAAGTTCAGAGAATGGTCTTTTCTTTTCTTCGGGAACATTTATTTTTGCTAAATAACTTTGTCCGATTTCATTATGTTTTTCGATCAGACGTAATGCTTTCTCATCAACTCTTGTTCTTCTGAAAATCTTTTCAACACCATATACTTTATCGATGTTATCGGTCTTTTTAGAATACCAGTAATCTAATTCTTTACGCTCTTCTTCGGTTCCGTGTTCTCTTGCCAAAAGATAAAGTACCGTTTTTTTATTTTCATAAATATCTCCGGCATGCTTTTTTCCGAACTGAGCCTGATCTCCGAAAACATCCAAATAATCATCCATAATCTGGAAAGCGATACCAATGTGTTTTCCAAAATTGAAAATTGCTTTAGCATCTTTAAACTGTGCTTTAGCGATCATTGCTCCGATCTCAAAAGATGAAGCGCTCAAAACTCCGGTTTTATAAGTAATCATTCTGATATAATCATCAAACGTTACATTTTCCTGAGTTTCAAAATTAATATCATATTGCTGACCTTCGCATAGAAGTAAACCTGTATGTGTGAAAATTCTGACGCAAGCTTTAAAAATTTCCGGCTCCAAATCTTCAAAAAACTTGTATGCTTTCAACATTAGGCCATCTCCTGAAAGAATTCCTGTATTAAGACCGTGAATGGTATGAATAGTCGGTTTGTTTCTTCTTAGCGGAGCTTCATCCATAATATCATCGTGAATCAACGTGAAATTATGAAAAAACTCAATCGCCAGAGCCGGCTTTATCGCTTCTTTCTGATCACCACCAAATAAGTCGCAAGCCATTAAAACCATAATCGGACGGAGACGTTTTCCACCGTGCGAGATGATATAATTCATCGGCTCATACAGTTCTGTAGGTTTGTCTTTAAACGTATATTTAGTAATAGCATCAGCAACAATCTGTTGGTAGGTGTCTAAGAATTCCATAAAAGATTTTAATTTGAACAAAAATACGATTTTCTGAGGGGTTGTAAAACAAAAAACTTTGCCCAAACGGACAAAGTTTTGTATTGTGATAATTTTTTTTGTTTATGAAAAATAGGTAATTACCAAATAAGTAATTCCAGCAACAATCGCCGAGATAGGAATTGTTAACACCCAAGCCCACAGTAAGCTTACCGTGATTCCCCAACGTACTGCAGAGATTCTTTTGGTAAGACCTACACCAATGATAGAACCTGTAATGGTATGCGTTGTAGAAACCGGAATACCAAAGTGATCGGTGATGAAAAGCGTGATTGCTCCAGCTGTTTCAGCACTTACTCCTTCCAATGGTGTTACTTTTGTGATTTTCGTACCCATTGTTTTGATAATTTTCCATCCACCACTCATCGTTCCTAATGCAATAGCAATGAAAGAAACCAGAGGAACCCACATATAGTGTTGAGAGAAATAGTTGAAACGGTCTGCAGGTGCAATATTTAAATAAACAGGATCCTGCAACATATTTACATGATAGTAAATTAAAGCTGCACCAATAATCCCCATTACTTTCTGAGCATCATTCAAACCGTGACCTAAACTGAACAAAGCTGAAGACGCCAACTGAAGTCTCTTGAATGATTTGTCTGCTTTGTGCGGATTTGATTTTTTGTATAAATGAACAATAATTAAAGTGATGATAATTGAGATAATCATCCCGATAACCGGTGCCAGGAATATGAATAAGAAAATAGGAATTACTTTGCTGAATTTCACAACATCTTGGGTTGTTACTTTCATCATGGCTTCTTTTAGCGTAGCAAACATTCCCAAATCCGGTTGAGTTGCTACCACTTCGTTGTAATCCATCAGGAAAGCATGCATTAATGCTGCTCCCAAAAACCCACCAATCAAAGTATGTGATGATGATGAAGGAATACCAAACCACCATGTTAAAAGATTCCAGGCAATTGCCGCAATAAGACCTGAAAAAATTACTTCCAGCGTAATAAAGTTTTCGTTGACGGTTTTTGCAATTGTATTACCAATTTTAAATTCTCCGATAATATAAACTGCGATGAAGAAAGCTGCAAAGTTCCAAACTGCCGCCCAAAGAACCGCCTGAAACGGTGTAAGAACTTTAGTAGAAACAATGGTTGCAATAGAGTTTGCCGCATCATGAAAACCGTTGATGTAATCGAAGATTAAAGCTAAAGCAATAATAACCGTAAGTAAAATAGGAAAATCCATTTCTGTTATATTGTTTTATGCGTATTTAATCATGATGTTTTCAATTGTATTGGCAACATCTTCTGCTTTATCGGTTACTACTTCAAGGTAATTTAATACTGATGAAATTTTGATAATATTAATCGCATCATTGGTTTCAAACAATTCTACCATAGAATTTGAAAGAAGATCATCTGCAATATTTTCTATAGAGTTTACTTTGATACAAGCTTCTTTTACCTGCTCCATATTTTTGAAACCTTTAAGGTTTTTCATTGCATTCTGAATCTCAAGACAAGCTTTGTGAATCAACAATGAAAAATCTGCATAAGCCTTCATTAAAGGAGATTTGTAAAGAAAAATATATTTTGCAGACGCATAGATATAATCTGCGATATCATCTAAACCGGTAGCTAACGTGTGAATGTCTTCACGATCGAAAGGTGTAATGAAGTTTTTCCCCAATTCAACAAAGATCTCGTGAGTAAGCTCATCATTTTTGTGCTCGTAGTCGCTCATCAATTTTAGCATAGAATCATCATTCAGATCAAAATCTTTGATTCCGTGATTAAAATCGTTTGACATAGCAACCAGATTATCTGTAACTTTTTCGAAAAGCACAAAAAAGATTTTATCTTTTGGTTGAAAAGCGTGGAAAATATTACCAATGCCCATTTTATAGTATTTATAAATTCGTGTGCAAATTTCTTAAAAAACCATGTTACCAAAAAGCATCCAGCGTTAATTTTTGTTCACATTGAGGTAATATTTATCAGCTTAAAAAATGACGCACAATCAGCTTTTTTCTATAAACTTTGGAATCAACAACTTAAACAAGTGTTTACAAAAAAAGAGCCGACAAAAAATGCCGGCTCAAATTATATGGTAAGAATAAGATTAGTTAGCTTCTTCAGCTCTCATATCTTTTCCTTTAAACTTCATCGATTGGATATTTCCTAAAAGTTCATTTTTATAAGATTTTTCAATCTCAAAGAATGAGAATTTTTCAAGAATTTCAATATTACCGATTTCGGCTCTCTTGTTTCCTTTACTAGAAGTAGCTTTATTGATGATTTCTAAAACATCAAGTTTTTTCAACTGATCTTTTTTACCAAGATTGAAGAAAAACCTAGTCATGTTCTCATCTTTTTGTCTTGGTTTACCACCACGATCACCTCTTCTTTCTCCTCTGTCGCTTCTTCCGTCCCGATCTCCTCTAGGACCTCTGTCGCGGTCTCTATCTCTTCCTCTGTCACGATCTCTACCTCTGTCACGGTCTCTTCCACCTCTGTCATCATCTCTGCTGCTCATTTTCTGCTCCAGAATATCATGCTTGTCTTTGTAATACAAAGCAAGATCTTTAAGTTGGAACTGAAGTAATTTGTGCACCAATTCTTCTTTTGTAAATTCTGAAAGATCAGGAATCAATGAATCATCAAATTCAAAGAAATCTTTCTGTACTTCAAGTAAGTTTTCGAAAACACCTGCAACCTGAGCTTTTACGATATCTTCACCTGTAGGAATTCTAGCTTCAGCGATATCAATCTTCGTAACAGATTTTATCTGCTTCAATTTTCTGCTTTCTTCAGGTTTAATCAAAGAAATAGAGATACCATCTTTTCCGGCTCTACCCGTTCTACCACTTCTGTGAACGAATACTTCAGGATCATCCGGTAAAGAATAATGTACAACGTGAGTTAAAGAATCTACGTCTAATCCTCTTGCTGCAACATCAGTTGCTACCAAAATATCAATATTTTTCAGTCTGAATTTCTTCATTACCGTATCTCTCTGCGCCTGAGAAAGATCACCATGAAGAGCATCTGCTGCATAACCATTCTGCATCAAGAAATCGGCAACTTCCTGAGTTTCCATTCTTGTTCTACAGAAAATAATTGAATATTGGTTCGGGTTTGAATCGATCAATCTCTTCAAAGCCTCTTTTTTATGACGGTAACCAGCCACATAATATTCGTGCTTAATATTCTTCTTAACTTCGTTAATAGAACCCACAGAAATACGGTGAGGTTTTGTCAAATAATTTTTTGAAATTCTCTCCACTTCTTTGCTCATCGTTGCCGAGAACAAGAAAGTTTGTTTTGTTTCAGGAGTTTCTCTCATAATGGTTTCCAACTCGTCTTTGAAACCCATTGAAAGCATTTCATCTGCTTCGTCTAAAACCAACCAGTGAATTTCTGAAAAGTCTAATGCCTTTCTGTTAATCAAATCGATCACCCTTCCCGGAGTTCCCACAATAATCTGCGGCTTCTCCTTCAAAGAACGAATCTGATCCACAATACTGCTTCCACCGTAAACTGCTGTAGTTTTGATGTTCTGCATGTACTTTGAATAATTTTTGATGTCTTTTGTAATCTGAAGACATAATTCTCGTGTCGGACAAAGCACCAAAAATTGGATTTTGCGACTCGTATCGTCAATCATATCCAAAATCGGAAGCGAAAACGCTGCTGTTTTGCCTGTCCCTGTCTGCGCAAGTGCGATTAGATCGCGAATATCTGAAAGAATAAAAGGGATAGTCTGTTTTTGGATTTCTGTCGGGCTTTCGTAACCCAGTTCGCCAATGGCCTTAAGGATATCAGGACTTAAATTGGTCTCCGTAAATAAATTCATTAAATATTATAAAATTTTTGCAAAGATACAGCTTTTATTTGGATATTGAATTATACAATATTAACGAATTGATAATTTTATTTTAGAAAACCACAATCATTTTTATATTTAGACAAAAAAACAACAGCTTTTTTATTTTTAATTTAAAAATTTTTCAACAATAATTACAATTGCTGAATAATACATTTTACAGATTAATAATTATGAAATAATGAAAATATTCTTCTTTACTATTTTCAATATTATTATTTAAATTTGATAAAAATTTAAAATATGGCATCGCAGATATCCCCTAAAATATTCGATTTTTTAAAACTCATCGAGAAAAATAACAACCGTGAATGGTTCAATGATCACAAAAATATTTTTCTTGAAGCCCAATCAGATTTTCAGGATTTCACTGAAGAACTAATTGCCGAAATGGGAAAATTCGATGAAAATATTTTAAAGCTTGATGCTAAAAAATCATTGCTAAGAATCTATCGTGATACCAGGTTTTCAAAAGACAAGACACCTTACAAAACGTACTTCGGCGCATCACTCGGAATGGGAAAAATGAATACCAAAGCAGGTTTTTATCTTCATGTAGAATCTGGAAAATCTTTTTTAGCAAGTGGAATTTACTTACCTGAAGCTCCTATTTTAAAAGCAATTAGAAAGGAAATCTCTCTATTTAAAGATGATTTCCTTAAAGCCGTAGAAGATAAGGACTTCAAAAAAGTGTACGGCGAACTAGACCCGGAGCACAAGTTGAAGAATGTTCCGCAGGGTTTTGAAAAGGAAGATCCGATGGCAGAATATTTAAAACTGAAAAGCTTCATCGGGGTTTATAATATCACCAACAAAGATCTTTCTGATAAAAATGCAATAAAAAATATTTCTAAGATATTTGAGGCTGCAAAACCTTTAAACGATTTTCTAGATACCTCAATTTCAAATGCTCAAAATTAAACAACAGCAAAATAAACACTGATAATCAAACGATTACAATTAAGAATTTTTAACAACAATTTAACATTTTTCATTACCTTTGCTGGTCGTCAAATTTCCATACAATGTCTTTATACCAGCAACTCGCAGAAAAACTACAGTACATAAGCCCAAGTTTTTACAAACAGAGATATTTTAAAAGTTTAAAAAATCTTACAAAAGAAAATTTTTCAGGCCGTAATGTAGAACCTGAACTTGTTTGGATTAAAGAATATCTGCAAAACGACGCTGTAATTTTTGACATCGGAGCCAATGTAGGCACTTTCCTTTATCAGTTTGAAAACAAGCTGAATCACAAGAACATTTACGCTTTTGAGCCTAATAAAAAACTCAACATCAGACTAAAAAGACTTTTTCCGTCGATGAATATTTCTTCTGTGGCACTTTCTGATGAAAATACAACAGCACAGTTTAAAGTTCCGATTATCAAAGGAAAAATGGTTGCTTCGAGAGGCACGCTCAATACTTCTTACAAAGAGAAAGACGAAGAAAACAGCTATACAGAAACCGTAGAAGTTGTAAAACTGGATGACTGGGCAAAATCTAAAAATATCAAAAAAATAGATTTCATCAAGATTGATGTAGAAGGAAACGAAATGAAAACTCTTTTTGGCGGAAAAGAAACAATACAAAAATTCAAGCCGACTTTAATGGTTGAAATGGAACAAAGACACCACGATCAACCGATCTGGAACGAGATTTCTGAGGTTGAAAACTGGGGCTTTGAAGCGCATTATTTAAACAGGAAAACATTTACCCTCGAAAAACTGACGGAAGAAATCCTATTAAAAAACATCAGTGACGAAAAAAATAAAACAGAGTACATCAACAACATCATTTTCATTAGTAAAAATCAATAAAATCTAAGTATGAGTGTAGTTGCAAGGCAGGGTTTTAAGTATTCCATCATCGGATACGTCGCGACGTTGATCGGGATGTTCTCCATCTTTATTTTCACCAACGACCTCTTTTTTTACGGAAAACTAAGATACATTATGTCTGCTGCAGAAATGCTAGTTCCTTTTGTTGTGTTGGGAATTTCGTATTCGAATGTGAAATTTTTTGGCAAAGCTCACGAAGATGATAAGCACCAAAATATGCTATCGCTTTCTTTGGGATTGGTCGGTATTAATTTCTTAGTATTTCTTATTATTTTCTTTCTTATTCCGACTGTTTTTCCTGAGTTTACCAAAATGAAAATCTGGGAAAGCAAAAAGTACATTCTTCCGCTCGTTTTAACGCTTTCTTTATGCGCAATTTTCAACAGATATATTTCCAATTACAAGAGGATTGTTGTTTCTAATATTTTCGATAATCTTTTGCCCAAATTAGCAAATTTGGGATCTTTCTGCCTGTTCTTTTATTTTCAGTTTTCAGAGCAGATTGCATTGGCCTTTTTCTTCGGAATGTTTGCCTTAATGCTTTCAGGATACATCTATTACACGAACAAACTTGAAAAAATAAACCTTGATTTCAGCAGAGACTACTTTAAGAAAGACAATTTTTATAAGGAATTTGCAGCGTATAGTTTCTTTGGATTTTTAGGAACTTTCGGAAATCATATGGCGATCAACAATTATATGATTGGTGAGTTTATTGGTGAAGAAGAGATTGCAGTTTACAGTATTTTACTCGCTCTTATTTCTTTGATTTCAATTCCGCAATTGGGGTTATTTAATATTTCTGCACCCATCATCCGAAAAAATTTAGCTGATGGAGACATGGAAGATCTCGACAGATTCCATAAAAAAACATCGTTAACTATTTATTTCCTGGGAGCTGTATTGTTTGGTTGCATCATGGTTGGATTCCCATATTTAACGCATTTCATGCCTAACAAAGGAGATTTATTAAGGATGTACGAACCCGTAATCTGGATTTGGGGCTCTGCTGTTTTAATGGATTTAGCGACTGGTTTTAATGGCAACATTATCTCGCTTTCAAAATATTACAAATTCAATATTATCGTAATGCTTTTATTGGCTGGTTTAACGATTAGCTTAAACTGGTATTTCATCAACCACACTGATCTTTCGCTGATTGGCATTGCTCTTTCAACCGCAATTTCAGTGACTATTTATAACCTTATTAAAGTTATTTTCAATTATTTCGTGTTTAAGGTTTCCCCTTTCTCTATTGAAATGATTTTTGTGTCGATTATCTGTACTTTAGCGATTACGGTAGCGATTGTTTTGCCTGTTTTTGATAATAATTTCATCAATTTAGTCTATAAACCTGCAGTCGTTTTAATCTTAATATTTATTGGAAATCATTTCACCAAAATATTCCCAATTGAAGATTATCTGAATATGAGATTTATTAAAAGTATTTTGAAATTTAAGTAAGCTTTTTAAGAAGGTTTTCTAAATTTTCGAGAACAGTTTGCTTGCTGTATTCTTTCTGAAAATCATAGTTAAAATTCTGCAATTCATAAAACTGTTCAATAACATTTTCTTTTTCGGTAACAATAAAATCAAGATCTGAAGTATAATTTGCGGGGAAAACTGCGATTTTACCAAATTTTATTGCATCACCAATATTCCCGGTCATTTTTGTTTTTCCGTACACTTCTTTTTGGCTGAAAAATTCGGTTTGCTGTTGAATCGGACACCATAAAACATCTGCTTTTTTCATCCACACTTCAAAATCTTCCTGAGAAACTCTTTCTTTGAAATGCTTTATAGTAAATTGATCGGATACTTTTTTAATTGCATCCAGTTCTTCTCCTTTTGTTTTACCTAAAAGCACAAATTCAATATTTTCAGTTCCTTTCGTTTTTTGAATTACCTCTAAAACATGCTGATAATCTCTTCTTTTTTGAGAAACTCCTCCCGGAATTACAACAATTAATTTTTCATTCTCATTTTGAGCAAATTCTTTAGCGTAAAAAAGCGGTAAAAATTGATATTGCTGTGAAGAAAATTCTTTATCCAACACCAAAAGATGCTTTGATTTTCTGTACACTTTTGAAGCATTGAATAAACCTTCTTTCCACCATAATTTCAGTCGGTAAACAACATCTTCCTTTAAAACATTTTTGATTAAATCTAATTTGGAAGCCTTTGAAAAATTGAGATTATGAACAATGACAGCGGTTTTATATTTATTGGTAATATTCAGAAAAGTATTGAAATATCGATGAACCGTTCCAATAATTATGAGATCATATTTTTTAGATTTAAGCTGATCTAAAATCATTGAATTATCCGACAAAAAGAAAGGCAAACTATGAGTATCAATCTGATTTCTAATTCGTTCAGAAAAATAATAGTCCACGGAAAATTCTTTTGAATCTTCCATTAGATCCATAAAATCGGCTGCAATTTCTGCGTGAGTATCGATTTCTATGTAAGCTATTTTTTTCAAAATGAAAATTTAAAATTTAGATGTTAAGTTTAGGCTAAAGCCAATGAAATGATTCTATTTTTTTAAATGGGCTAAAGCCCATTCCTATTGAAATTTAAAATGAGTCACATTTTAAACCATTTCTTTTTAAACATGTCCCAACGTTGTTTATTGATAACCTTTTGCTCGTCTTTTGAAATTTTCAATTCAAGATTTTGAGATTTGCATTTTTCGTATGAACTGATAATCTGAAACAAAAACGAAGGCGATTTTATTTTTGCAGCTTCTTTAGCTGCCGCAACATAAGTCAGAAAACGGTTTAAGCCTAAAAAATAAAAATATCTGCCGTAATAATCTGCTGGTTTTATGGTATAATCTGCTCCTTTTACTTTAATTAATTTCACATGTAAATTAGGAAGGACAATTTCTTTCCAGCCTAAATTTTGAAGCAAAATTGCATCAATATTATCCCAACCTAACGTTTCACGCAAACCTCCTATTTGAAGAAAACATTCCTTTCTGTAAGCTTTCATCGGGCCACGAACATGATGTTTATTGGAATTCCCTTCATACACCCATTCTCCGTTTTTTTCGACATACAAAAGTCCGCCGACCAGACCATAATCAGGATTTTTTATAAAAGAATCTGCAACAGTTTGTAGATAATTTTCAGCCAGAATAATATCTGAATCAAACTTGCAAATAATATCAAACTGATTCAGATCCTGAGTCTGCAACCCTTTTTTAAAAGCCGCAACAACTTTTGAACCCGGTTGATGCAATGACTTTTCCAGATTAATGGTTTCAAATCGGGAATCCTGATCCGTATACTTTTTAATGACTTCTGAAGTCTTATCTGTCGAGCCATCATTCACCACCACCACTTTAAAATCCTTAAAACTTTGCTGTTGTAAAGAATCTAAAGTAAACGGAAGATTATTTTCCTCGTTGTGTGCAGGAATTATGAGTAAAAATTTCAATGTAAAATTATCAGATGAAAATAATTGGTAAATGATAATATTCAACAGTTAGCTTGCATCAATTATCATTTACCAATTATCGTTAATATTATTTATTGTGCGGTTTCAGCATATTTTTAGGATCCAGAATTTCATCTAATTTTTCCTGCGAAAGTAAGTTCTGCTCCAAAACCAAATTATAAACACTTTTACCGGTTGCTAAAGCTTCTTTTGCAATTTTTGTAGATTGTTTGTATCCTATGTAAGGATTCAAAGCGGTTACAATTCCGATACTGTGTTTTACCATATTCAGGCAAACATCTTTATTGGCAGTAATTCCGATGACACATTTTTCACGAAGCGTTTCTAAAGCGTTGCACAAGAAATGAATATTCTCCATAATCGCATGCGAAAGTACAGGCTCCATTACATTCAACTGCAATTGTCCCGCTTCAGCAGCGAAAGTCACGGTAAGATCATTTCCAATCACTTTAAAGCAAACCTGATTAACCACTTCCGGAATTACAGGATTTACTTTTCCAGGCATAATAGATGAACCGGGCTGCATCGGAGGAAGATTGATCTCAGATAATCCCGCTCTAGGTCCTGAAGAAAGCAATCTTAAATCATTACAGATTTTAGAAAGTTTCACAGCAAGGCGCTTCATTGCTGAAGAATAAATCACGTAAGAACCTGTGTCTGGAGTTGCTTCAACCAAATCTGGAGCTGAAACAACCGGATATCCTGTCAATTCAGCTAAATTTTTAGCACAAAGCGTTGCATAACCGATTGGAGCGTTGATTCCTGTTCCGATTGCCGTTGCGCCCATATTGACTTCAACAAATAGATTGGCATTATTATTCAGTTTTGAGATATCTTCTTCTAAAGTTGCCGCAAAAGCTTCAAATTCTTGTCCCATCGTCATCGGAACAGCATCCTGAAGCTGCGTTCTTCCCATCTTAATGACATCATGAAACTCTTTTCCTTTTTCGCGGAATGCATCAACGATTCCTATCAATTTTTTCACCAATTTTTCGTTCATCTGCAACAATCCCATTTTTATTGCAGTAGGATATGCATCATTGGTAGACTGTGAAAGATTGATATGATCGTTTGGTGAACAGAATTCGTATTCACCTTTATTTTTACCTAATTTTTCTAAAACACGATTGGCAATCACTTCATTAGCATTCATGTTGATAGAAGTTCCTGCCCCACCCTGAATCATATCTACCGGAAATTCACTGTGAAACAATCCACCGATTAATTCGTCACAGGTTTCTGAAATTTTAAAATACAAATCCTGATCTAAAAGACCCAATTCATAATTGGTTTTTGCAGCTGCTTTTTTCACATAAGCCAAACCTTTGATAAATTCAGGATATGATGATAACAGCTGTCCTGAAATTTTGAAATTATCTATTGCTCGCTGAGTCTGAACTCCGTAATAAGCATTTATCGGTACATTTAGTTCACCGAGTAAATCACTTTCTTGTCTGAAATTTTCCATTAAATAGTATTTAATAGTTTTAATATTTGATTCATAAAAAACGCACCGTGAAGATGCGCTTTAAAATTTATTTTGTAGGATATTTTTCATTTAAAGCCTGAAGAATTGCCCATGTTTCGGCATCCATAATCCCGTCGTAATTCTGAGGCCTGAAATGATATTGTAATGCTTCGATAGTTTTTTTTGTAACATCATCCCATTTTCCGTTAGGAAAAACTTCGTAACCAAATTTCTGCAATGCAGTCTGAACCAAAAAGATAAACGGAGTTTCATTATATCTCATTGAAACATCCGTCTGCGCCGAAGTAAGAAAACTTTGTTTGGCAGCTTCATCATACCACATTCCGATCTGATATTCATCGTATAGTTTTTTCCATGGAAACTGTGGACCCGGATCTTGTTTTCTTGCCGGAGCAATATCTGAATGCGCCAAAACATTGGTTGCAGGAATATTATATCTTTTCACAATATCTTTAGCTAAAGCCGCCACTTTTTTGATCTGATCATCGCTAAAAGGCTGAAATATCTTTCCGCCTGTCGCATCTGCCGTGTATCCCATATTTACAATTTCAATTCCTATTGAAGTATCGTTCAGATTTTTATCTGCGCGCCACGCACTTACTCCGGCATGATAAGAACGTTTGTTTTCATCCACCAATTGATAGATCTCATTATCTCCTAAATTATTTACCAGATAATGTGCGCTCACTCCTTGTTGTGTAAGAACCGTTATCGATTTATCATCGGGTAAAACAGTATAATGCAAAATCAGATATTTTTGTCTGAAATTTTGTGCAATCGCAGGGAAATAAGTTTTTACAACTTTGTATCCGGCAGGTTTTGCAGAAACAATAGAACCGTAACTGGCTGTGTTATCATTTTTGGTTATATCTGCAATATTGGTTGTAAAAAACTCGGCTCCACTTTCTTTTGTAATTTGTGGTTTATTTTTTTCCTGAGAAGCAGAATTAGTTACAGTTTTTGGTTGTGTGACTACTGTTTTGGGACGGTAAGTATTTTTTTTAATATTTTTTTGTGATGTACACGAAAAAGCGAATATACTTAAGCCGATGATATATAATGTCTTACGCATTAGTTTAAATTTTTAATCATTTATCAGCGTAAAAATACACAATTTTTTTCTGAATTTTATTTGGTAAATAAAGAAATCTATTCTATATTTGCACTCGCAATAACAGAACAAAAGATCTTAAAAATACATAATAAATGGAGAGTTGCCTGAGTGGCCGAAAGGACATGTTTGCTAAACATGCGTACTGGAAACGGTACCAAGGGTTCGAATCCCTTACTCTCCGCATTTATTATTCTCGGGGCGTAGCGTAGTCCGGTCATCGCGCCTGGTTTGGGACCAGGAGGTCGCAGGTTCGAATCCTGCCGCCCCGACTGTTTTGGTAGTTTTCTCAAAACTATTCAATGGGTGCGTAGCTCAGCTGGATAGAGCATTCCGATTCTCGGAACGGTCAAGGCTGAAACATTCGCTTAAAAGTTTAGTAATTTCTTAAAATTACAAATGGGTGCGTAGCTCAGCTGGATAGAGCATCTGCCTTCTAAGCAGACGGTCTCAGGTTCGAATCCTGACGCGCTCACTCAAAACTCACAATTTTTATTGTGAGTTTTTTTGTGTACATTAGTTTCATGTGTTTTTGCTACATCCTTTATTCTAAATCTCTTGACAAATATTATATTGGAAGTTCCTGTGAGGATTTACAGGAAAGATTAAGAAAGCATCTTTCAAATCATAAAGGCTATACTTCAAAAACTAAAGACTGGATTATTGTGTATTTTGAAAAATTCTCTGATAAAAGCTCTGCATACAAAAGAGAATTACAAATCAAATCATGGAAAAGTAAGATCAAAATGATTGAATTAATCAAGCGTTCAGCTGGATAGAGCACCCCGATTCATCGGGACGGTCTCAGGTTCGAATCCTGACGCGCCACAATTTCTATTGTGAGTTTTTTTATTTACATTAGTTTCATGTGTTTTTGCTACATACTTTACTCTAAATCTTTTTATTATTTAGATAGTAAATTTTTCCATTTAATCTTCTACAAACTTTCTTCTTGCTGCTTTGATTCCAAAATAAAACATCACGATGACAGAAATTCCTAAAAAGTAAAATGACAATTTCCAGGAAGCATCGTAATCATGCAATTTACCGAAAACAGCCGGTCCGAAAGCAGCTATCAAATATCCTACAGATTGTGCCATTCCTGAAATTTTAATCGCATTGGCACTAGATTTTGTCCGCAAAGAGAAAAATAGAATCGACAAACTAAACGACAAACCATTTGATAACCCTAATAACACCGCAGTTGCATAAATCCATTCTGACTTTAGCCAAGCAAACATCAGAATACTCGCAAGCATCAACACAGAAATAAAAACAATCATTGCTTTTTGATTTTTCATTTTACTTGCGATAACAGGTCCTACAAAAGTAATCGGTATCATCGAAATCTGTATAATAAACAAAACCCAGCCAGGTCCATTCCCCTGCATTCCGTAATCACCAAGAACAGCAGGCAACCACGAAATTAGTGAATAATACACCAAAGACTGAAGCCCCATAAAAATACTGATATTCCAAGCCTGAGCAGATTTAAACATATTAAAATCAGACTTAACAAGCGAATTTCCGGTTTGTTTTAGCCTGGATTTATTCAGTAATAATTCTAAAATCACTACAAATAATGCCAACAATGCAATGACAAGCCAAACTCCCAAAGAACCGCGCCATCCATAACCCGTCCATTCACCAAGACTTACACTATATCCTGAAGCCAAAGCAGCTGTAAGATTCATTGAAACAGCAAAAATACCGGTCATTAAACCTATCTGTTTCGGGAAATTATTTTTGATATAACCAGGTGTAATTACGTTTCCGATGCAAACTCCTAAACCTATAAATATTGATCCTGTAAATAAAGTCCAGACTGATCCGAATACTCTCATAAAAAGCCCGAAGCTCAGAATAATTAAAGCATACAACAAAAACCTATTGATACTGAAGCGATGCGAGAATCTACTCACCAAAACAGAACAGCTTGCAAACATCAGAAGCGGGATCGATGTAAGCATACTGCTTTGTAAATTGTTTAAATGAAGCGAACTACTAATCTGATTGAGAACAGGGCCTACAGAAGTGATAGGAGAACGAAGATTACTGGATACCAAAATCAAAACCAACACATTTATAATCAATACGATATAAGAGGATTTTCTTATTATTTTGTTTTTCATAATACTTTATAAAAATTAATATTACAAAAGTAGCTTTGTTATTTTATATATATTTGCCATAATATTAATCTAAAACGACATGCTTTCCGGAAAAACCTTATCTGTTGACGATATTTACAAACCTTATTTTGTTTGGTTTGAAGACAACTGGACACATGATAATGTGGTGCATAAACACGAAAAAGCGCAATTAATTTATGTAGAAAGTGGTTTTCAATATTTAACAGTGAATGGAAAAATTTATCTTTTGCCACAAAATCATGTTGCCTGGATTCCGCCCAATGCCATTCATAAAACCAATTCACATTCTGAAATGATCAAATTGATGATCATCTTTTTTGAAGTAAGTAAGAGTGATTTGTTTTATCACGACGTCAATATATTTTCGGTTCCTCCCGTTCTCAAAGAAATGATAAAATATGCCGAAAAATGGTCTAGAAATATAGAAGAAAGTGCCGATGAAAATATATTTTTGAAAGCATTATATAATGAGCTCCCCAACTTCGTAGCAAACGCTATTCAGTTGCATATCAGTCTTCCGGACGACAAACGCCTTACCAAGGCTATAAAATATCTGAACAATAATTATACTAAAGATCTTAAAATGGACGAACTAAGTGAAATAGCTGCTTTGTCGCTCCGTTCTATCGAAAGAATTTTTAAAAAAGAAACAGGCCTTACTTTGAGTAAATACCAACAGATGCTCCGTATTATTAAAAGCCTCGAACTTCTAAGCGCTCATAAATGGACAATCTCTGAGATCGCTTATAAAGTAGGTTACAAAACTTTGCAGGCTTATACAAACAGTTTTAAATCTGTAATGCAATACAGTCCGAGTGATTTTTTGAAGACAATTTAATGTGACTATAGCTAAAAATTGTCTGCTTTTGTATCATTAATTCGGAAAAGAAATACCATTTTCTTAGATTCCAATTTGCAATAATCTTATTTCTCGATTTTGCAAACCTTCATTAAGGCTCAATATTTAAATCAGCTAAAAGCCTTTTTAATACAATTAATAAAAAAATTATAAAAATATTTTTCATTTCATATTTTAAGATAAGTTAATGGTTATGAATACTGTAAGGACAATAAAAAAGAAGACATTCAATATTGATCAAAAATTATTGTAGATTTTATTTTGAATTATAAAAAAATATCCTATCTTTGCACCCACAAAAAACAAGGTAATTCTTGTTAAAGATGACCTTTAATCGGGGCGTAGCGTAGTCCGGTCATCGCGCCTGGTTTGGGACCAGGAGGTCGCAGGTTCGAATCCTGCCGCCCCGACTGTTTTAGTAGTTTTATCAAAACTATTCAATGGGTGCGTAGCTCAGCTGGATAGAGCATTCCGATTCTCGGAACGGTCGAAGCTGAAACAATCACTTAAAAGTTTTAGTAATTTCTTAAAATTACAAATGGGTGCGTAGCTCAGCTGGATAGAGCATCTGCCTTCTAAGCAGACGGTCTCAGGTTCGAATCCTGACGCGCTCACTTAAAACTCACAATTTCTATTGTGAGTTTTTTTGTGCGCATTAATTTCATTCTATATACTTGAATTTAGAACTTTAGAAAAAAATTAATTATCA
>NZ_JAVHYL010000012.1:0-153489 GCF_031118795.1 Chryseobacterium sp. CFS15
AATCCATGCTTTTGCAGAAAAATTTACATCTATCCCATTTGTGAATGAAAGATCATAGTAAAATAACTTACAATTATTTAATCAATAACAATAAAGGTTTTTGGTCATGTCAGATAATGTTATTAGATTTGATTTGTGAAAACATTTGTTAGTATAATTAATTTTAATTAACAATATTTATTACAGCACCATTAATTTATCCAAAATCATGAAAAAACAAATCGCAATCGCAGCATTGACTATTGGAGCAGTCGTTTTAGGAACCGATCAGGTTCTGGCACAAAATTCTGAGCAGGCTAGTACATCAGTAAATATTATTTTAGCAGATGTTATTGCAATGGACATAGGAACTGTTGCTTCAGAAGGCACTGTAGATTTTAATTATGGGACTACGAAAGATTATAATTCCTCCAAAAATGTGACGGTTCCAAATAGTTTAGTCATTATTTCCTCCAAAAATTTTGATGTAAAGGTAAAATCTGAAGGTGCAAACTTTGTAAGCGGAGCAAACGCAATTCCAGTGGATATATTACAAGTAAAAGCAGTACCTGGCGGAAGTTTAGTAGGAACTATGAATGAGGTCACTTTATCAACAAATGATCAGGTTTTGGTAAGTAATGCAAGTTTGGGTTCCAAACAATCTTTGAATATCGCCTACTCTATTTCGGCGGAAAAAGCATCGAAAGTACTCCTGGGAAAACCAAGGGGAACTTACACGCAAAAAATAACTTATACTGCGACTGCTTTATAATAAGGTAAGCAACAATTTTTATAAAAAGCCCTCAACACTTTCTAAGTGTTGGGGGCTTTTTTATTATGATTATCCATAATCTGTTATTATTGAAAATACTTTGTATTTCGTTGCTAAGTTTACGCCTTTGTATAACCTAAAAACAATTAGTATTTAAAATTCTTTGTTTGTCATTGCGTTAATGGAGGACAGCAGACATTCAATTTCTATTTTAAACCAAATGAATAATCCGTGTAGTTATTTTACTACATCAACTTCCATTTTCAACTACAAAGAAAATTTTAGCGCCGCCGTAGATTTGTAGTGTTCAAAAGAGAACAATTAAACAAAGAATAAAAATAAAATACTTACTATCATGACAAAACTAATCGTAATCACAGCATTAACTATCGGAGCAACTATATTAGGAACTAACAATCTTCAGGCTCAAAATACAACTGCAACAACAACAGTAAACATAACCCTGAACGATGTGATCTCAATCGACGCCGGAAGTACTGCAATCGGTAATACCGTTGACTTCAACTATGCTACTGCAGCAGACTATAACTCTGATCAGACGATTACTAAAGCAAACTCTTTAAAGGTTACTTCAACCAAGAACTTTAACGTTAAAGTAAAAGCAGGAGGTGCGAATTTCATGAATGGAACCAACTTAATCCCTGTAAATGTTTTGACAATCAAAGCTGCTGCATCTGCCGGAACAATGGGTGGTACAAAAAACGCTGTCGTTTTATCTGCAACTGATCAAAACTTAGTGACAAATGCACCACTTGGAAGCGCATTAACACTGAATTTGGATTACACAATTCCTGCAGCGAAATCATCTTCTGCTGATATTTTAGGTAAACCGGCGGGAACTTACACGCAAACAGTAACTTATACTGCAACAGCTTTATAATAAGACATTAGTTATATCATTAAGAAATTAATGTTAAAATGGTCTATTTTAATATGATAAGTAAAATTAAGGTAATAATTAAATAATTACAAAATAATATGCCGAATCTAATAAAAAAGCTATTGTTTTTACTTGAAATTGGTAATCATCAATTTGATAGTATCCTTTGGAAAACCCGTCCAGAAAAAAGAAAAACTCTTGTTAATGATATTTTCAAATTTAAAATTCCTATTGGGAAAAGCAAAAAAGAAATACGTGAACTTTTTGGACATGAACCACATATTTATACTTCCATGACATGGTCTTATCCTGTAGAATCAGATCAATTTGGAAACACCCTTTTATCATTATCACTATATTTTAAAGACGAAATTGTAACAAGCATAATGTTGAAATAAGTGAGTAATATAAAAAAACAGCAATTATATATATACCCTCAAAACTTTCTAAGTGTTGGGGGCTTTTTTTATTATGATTATCCGTAATCTGTTATCATTGAAAATACTTTGTATTTCGTTGCTAAGTTTACGCCTTTGTATAACCTAAAAACAATTTAGTATTTAAAATTCTTTGTTTCTCCTTGCGTTAATGGAAGACAGAAGACATTCAATTTCTATTTACACCAAATGAATAACTCATGTAGTTATTTTACTACATCAACTTCCATTTTCAACTACAAAGAAAATTTTAGCGCCGCCGTAGATTTGTAGTGTTCAAAAGAGAACAATTAAACAAGAATAAAAATAAAATACTTACTATCATGACAAAACTAATCGTAATCACAGCATTAACTATCGGAGCAACTATATTAGGAACTAACAATGTTCAGGCTCAAAATACAACCGCAACAACTACAGTAAACATTACCCTGAACGATGTGATCTCAATCGACGCCGGAAGTACTGCAATCGGAAATACGGTTGACTTCAACTATGCTACTGCAGCAGATTATAACTCTGATCAAACGATTACTAAAGCAAACTCTTTAAAGGTTACTTCAACCAAGAACTTTAACGTTAAAGTAAAAGCTGGAGGTGCGAATTTCATGAATGGAACCAACTTAATCCCTGTAAATGTTTTGACAATCAAAGCTGCTGCAGCTGCCGGAACAATGGGTGGTACAAAAAACGCTGTCGTTCTATCTGCTACTGATCAAAATTTAGTGTCAAACGCTCCGCTTGGAAGTGCATTAACACTGAACTTGGATTACACAATTCCTGCAGCGAAATCATCTTCTGCTGACATCTTAGGTAAACCAGCGGGAACTTACACGCAAACAGTAACTTATACTGCTACTGCTTTATAATAAGGTAAGCAACAATTTTTATAAAAAGCCCTCAACACTTTCTAAGTGTTGGGGGCTTTTTTATTATGATTATCCATAATCTGTTATTATTGAATACTTTGTATTTCGTTGCTAAGTTTACGCCTTTGTATAACCTAAAAACAATTTAGTATTTAAAATTCTTTGTTTCTCCTTGCGTTAATGGAAGACAGCAGACATTCAATTTCTATTTACCCAAAATGAATAACTCGTGTAGTTATTTTACTACATCAACTTCCATTTTCAACTACAAAGAAAATTTTAGCGACGTCGTAGATTTGTAGTGTTCAAAAGAGAACAATTAAACAAAGAATAAAAATAAAATACTTACTATCATGACAAAACTAATCGTAATCGCAGCATTAACTATCGGAGCAACTATATTAGGGACTAACAATGTTCAGGCTCAAAATACAACTGCAACAACTACAGTAAACATTACCCTGAACGATGTGATCTCAATCGACGCCGGAAGTACTGCAATCGGAAATACAGTTGACTTCAACTATGCTACTGCAGCAGACTATAACTCTGATCAGACGATTACTAAAGCAAACTCTTTAAAGGTTACTTCAACCAAGAACTTTAACGTTAAGGTAAAAGCAGGAGGTGCGAATTTCATGAATGGAACCAACTTAATCCCTGTAAATGTCTTGACAATCAAAGCTGCAGCAGCTGCCGGAACAATGGGCGGAACAAAAAATGCTGTCGTTTTATCTGCAACTGATCAAAATTTAGTGACAAATGCTCCACTTGGAAGCGCATTAACACTGAATTTGGATTACACGATTCCTGCAGCGAAATCATCTTCTGCTGATATTTTAGGTAAACCAGCGGGAACTTATACGCAAACAGTAACTTATACTGCAACTGCTTTATAAGTAAATTTTTTTCATATTAATATTTTGTGATTTGGTGTTCGAAGGCTTCCTACAGGAGGCCTTTGATTTTGTATGTATTGATACCGATATAGAGAAATTGGCTTTTTATTATGATTAGCCATAATCTGTTATCATTGAAAATACTTTGTATTTCATTGTTAAGTTTACGCCTTTGTATAACCTAAAAACAATTTAGTATTTAAAATTCTTTGTTTCTCCTTGCGTTAATGGAAGACAGCAGACATTCAATTTCTATTTACCCCAAATGAATAACTCGTGTAGTTATTTTACTACATCAACTTCCATTTTCAACTACAAAGAAAATTTTAGCGCCGTCGTAGATTTGTAGTGTTCAAAAGAGAACAATTAAACAAAGAATAAAAATAAAATACTTACTATCATGACAAAACTAATCGTAATCGCAGCATTAACTATCGGAGCAACTATATTAGGGACTAACAATGTTCAGGCTCAAAATACAACTGCAACAACTACAGTAAACATTACCCTGAACGATGTGATCTCAATCGACGCCGGAAGTACTGCAATCGGAAATACAGTTGACTTCAACTATGCTACTGCAGCAGACTATAACTCTGATCAGACGATTACTAAAGCAAACTCTTTAAAGGTTACTTCAACCAAGAACTTTAACGTTAAGGTAAAAGCAGGAGGTGCAAATTTCATGAATGGAACCAACTTAATTCCTGTAAATGTTTTGACAATCAAAGCTGCTGCAGCTGCCGGAACAATGGGCGGAACAAAAAATGCTGTCCTTTTATCTGCAACTGATCAAAATTTAGTGACAAATGCACCATTAGGAAGCGCATTAACACTGAATTTGGATTACACAATTCCTGCAGCAAAATCATCTTCTGCTGATATTTTAGGTAAACCGGCGGGAACTTACACGCAAACAGTAACTTATACTGCAACTGCTTTATAAGTAAATTTTTTTCATATTAATATTTTGTGATTTGGTGTTCGAAGGCTTCCTACAGGAGGCCTTTGATTTTGTATTTATTGATACCGATATAGAGAAATTGGCTTTTATATTATGATTATTCGTAATCTGTTATCATTGAATACTTTGTATTTCATTGTTAAGTTTACGCCTTTGTATAACCTAAAAACCAGTTAGTATTTTAAATTCTTTGTTTCTCCTAGCGTTAATGAAAGACAGCGGAAATTCAATTTCTATTTACCCCAAATGAATAACTCATGTAGTTATTTTACTACATCAACTTCCATTTTCAACTACAAAGAAAATTTTAGCGCCGCCGTAGATTTGTAGTGTTCAAAAGAGAACAATTAAACAAAGAATAAAAATAAAATACTTACTATCATGACAAAACTAATCGTAATCGCAGCATTAACTATCGGAGCAACTATATTAGGAACTAACAATCTTCAGGCTCAAAATACAACTGCAACAACTACAGTAAACATTACCCTGAACGATGTGATCTCAATCGACGCCGGAAGTACTGCAATCGGTAATACGGTTGACTTCAACTATGCTACTGCGGCAGACTATAACTCTGATCAAACGATTACTAAAGCAAACTCTTTAAAGGTTACTTCAACCAAGAACTTTAACGTTAAGGTAAAAGCAGGAGGTGCAAATTTCATGAATGGAACCAACTTAATTCCTGTAAATGTTTTGACAATCAAAGCTGCCGCATCTGCCGGAACAATGGGTGGTACAAAAAACGCTGTCATTTTATCTGCAACTGATCAAAACTTAGTTACAAATGCACCACTTGGAAGCGCTTTGACACTGAATCTGGATTACACGATTCCTGCAGCGAAATCATCTTCTGCTGATATCTTAGGTAAACCAGCGGGAACTTACACGCAAACAGTAACTTATACCGCAACAGCTTTATAATAAGACATTATTTATATCATTACGAAATTAATTTTTAATGAATTTAAAAGTGATATAACTCTGAAAGATCTTATAAATTAATGTTAAGATGATCTGTTTTAATATGATAAGTGAAATCAAGGTAATAATTAAATAATTACAAAATAATATGCCGAATCTGATAAAAAAGCTATTGTTTTTACTTGAAATTGGTAATTATCAATTTGATAGTATCCTTTGGAAAACTCGTCCAGAAAAAAGAAAAACTCTTGTTAATGATATTTTCAAATTTAAAATTCCTATTGGGAAAAGCAAAAAAGAAATACGTGAACTTTTTGGACATGAGCCACATATTTATACTTCTATGACATGGTCTTATCCTGTAGAATCAGATCAATTTGGAAACACCCTTTTATCATTATCATTATATTTTAAAGACGAAATTGTAACAAGCATAATGTTGAAATAAGTTAGTAATATATAAAACACAGCAACTATATATAAGCCCTCAACACCTATAAAGTGTTGAGGGCTTTTTTATTATGATTATCCATAATCTGTTATCATTATAAATACTTTGTATTTCGTTGCCAAGTTTATGCCTTTGTATAACCTAAAAACAATTAGTATTAAAATTCTTTGTTTGTCATTGCGTTAATGGAAGACAGCGGAAATTAAATTTTTATTTAATCCAAATGAATAATCCGTGTAGTTATTTTACTACATCAACTTCCATTTTCAACTACAAAGAAAATTTTAGCGCCGCCGTAGATTTGTAGTGTTCAAAAGAGAACAATTAAACAAAGAATAAAAATAAAATAATACTATTATGACAAAACTAATCGTAATCACAGCCTTAACTATCGGAGCAACTATATTAGGAACTAACAATCTTCAGGCTCAAAATACAACCGCAACAACTACAGTAAACATTACCCTGAACGATGTGATCTCAATCGACGCAGGAAGTACGGCAATTGGCAATACAGTTGACTTCAACTATGCTACTGCAGCAGACTATAACTCTGATCAAACGATTACTAAAGCAAACTCTTTAAAGGTTACTTCAACCAAGAATTTTAACGTTAAAGTAAAAGCAGGAGGTGCGAATTTCATGAATGGAACCAACTTAATCCCTGTAAATGTTTTGACAATCAAAGCTGCTGCAGCTGCCGGAACAATGGGTGGTACAAAAAACGCTGTCGTTTTATCTGCAACTGATCAAAATTTAGTGACAAATGCACCACTTGGAAGCGCATTAACACTGAATTTGGATTACACGATTCCTGCAGCGAAATCATCTTCTGCTGATATCTTAGGTAAACCAGCCGGAACTTATACTCAAACAGTAACTTATACTGCAACTGCTTTATAATAAAACATTATTTATATCATTACGAAATAATTTTTAATGAATTTAAAAGTGATATAACTCTGAAAGATCTTATAAATTAATGTTAAGATGATCTATTTTAATATGATTAGTAAAATTAAGGTAATAATTAAATAATTACAAAATAATATGCCGAATCTAATAAAAAAGCTATTGTTTTTACTTGAAATTGGTAATCATCAATTTGATAGTATCCTTTGGAAAACCCGTCCAGAAAAAAGAAAAACTCTTGTTAATGATATTTTCAAATTTAAAATCCCTATTGGGAAAAGCAAAAAAGAAATATGTGAACTTTTTGGACATGAACCACATATTTACACTTCCATGACATGGTCTTATCCTGTAGAATCAGATCAATTTGGAAACACCCTTTTATCATTATCATTATATTTTAAAGACGAAATTGTAACAAGCATAATGTTGAAATAAGTGAGTAATATATAAAACACAGCAACTATATATAAGCCCTCAACACTTTCTAAGTGTTGAGGGCTTTTTTTATTATGATTATCCGTAATCTGTTATCATTGAAAATACTTTGTAGTTCGTTGCTAAGTTTACGCCTTTGTATAACCTAAAAACAATTAGTATTTAAAATTCTTTGTTTGTCATTGCGTTAATGAAAGACAGCAGACATTCAATTTCTATTTACCCCAAATGAATAACTCATGTAGTTATTTTACTACATCAACTTCCATTTTCAACTACAAAGAAAATTTTAGAGCCGCCGTAGATTTGTAGTGTTCAAAAGAGAACAGTTAAACAAGGAATAAAAATAAAATAATACTATTATGACAAAACTAATCGTAATCACAGCCTTAACTATCGGAGCAACTATATTAGGAACTAACAATCTTCAGGCTCAAAATACAACCGCAACAACTACAGTAAACATTACCCTGAACGATGTGATCTCAATCGACGCAGGAAGTACGGCAATTGGCAATACAGTTGACTTCAACTATGCTACTGCAGCAGACTATAACTCTGATCAGACGATTACTAAAGCAAACTCTCTAAAGGTTACTTCAACGAAGAATTTTAATGTTAAAGTAAAAGCTGGAGGTGCTAATTTCATGAATGGAACCAACTTAATCCCTGTAAATGTTTTGACAATCAAAGCTGCTGCAGCTGCCGGAACAATGGGCGGAACAAAAAATGCTGTCGTTTTATCTGCAACTGATCAAAATTTAGTGACAAATGCTCCACTTGGAAGCGCATTAACACTGAATTTGGATTACACGATTCCTGCAGCGAAATCATCTTCTGCTGATATTTTAGGTAAACCAGCGGGAACTTACACGCAAACAGTAACTTATACTGCAACTGCTTTATAATAAAAATTTTCAGCTTTAAAGATTCCTTTAGCTACGTTTTCAGTAATTTTGGGAATCTTTATTTTTAAACAATTTACACCATGCGCAAGTTAATTCACCTTTTCATTTTCTTAATTCTTACAGGGTCTTCTTCAATTCTGGCACAAAGTATCTCTATGTCGCCTACGCGATTGTTTTTTACCGGTAATCCAGGAGAAAAAGTAACACAAACAGTTACGCTTCAAAACAGCTCGGATAAGGATTATGTATTTAATCTCAACTATAAAGATTGGGTTAGAGAAGAAGACGGAAATAAAGTTTATCTTGAAGCAGGCAGTTCAAAAACTTCTAATGCCGCTTGGCTGTCTACCTTGGAAAACGCTGTAACAGTTCCCGCAAAAAGTACAAAGGAAATTGTAGTAACCATGCAGATTCCGGCAAACGCATCAAAGTCTACCGTAACCAACAGCATGTTGTTTTTTACTCAACTTCCTCAGCAGGCAGATCAGGCACGTATTCAGAACGGGATTGGTATTATTACCTTATTTGAGGTTGGACTTCACATCTTCTATACACCGCCTGGGAACCAGAAAAAAAGTTTAGACATTACCAATATAGCAGAGGTAAGTAATGAGAGTGCAGCAAACAAAAAAGTCGCAGTAAGCATCCATAACGATGGAAATACCATCAATGATGCCACCGTTGAGTTTGAACTTACCAATACCGACAATGGTAAAGAAATAAAATTACCCGCAATTTCAATCTCTATGCTTCCCAATACCGATCAGGTCGTTCAATTTTCTTTACCGGAGAACATTTCAGGGAACTTTCTTGGCGTGGCTATTATCAAAATGGCAGGATCCAATGATTTACGCGTAGGCGAAAAAAACTTTAAATTTTAAAATTAAGTCTTGAAACCACAAAATGGAACACCGACATCAGTCCGAAGAAGAACAATATTATTTTTTGTACTTTTTCTTCTGCAATTTTCATTTGCCTTTGGGCAGGAAAAGAAGGATATAGAAATTCATTTTGAAAATAACCGTGTAGCTGTTGAGAAGGGTTCTACTTTCACTAATTTCTTGGTTATTGAGAATAAAAGTTCTGAAGAAATTACTATTCAGAATATCATACCTCAGGAAAAATATCCGGGTTTACTTTTCTATCCCAAAAATGACTTTACCTTAGGAGCTGGTCAATCCAAAAACCTTCCTGTGAAACTGATCGCCAACTTGGATTTTATGAAAATGATATCCAATGAGATCAAATTCCAGATTTCGTATACCACCCCAACGGTCACCAGAACTGAAAGCGCCTCGTTCTTCGCTGACAAAGAAGAGAATAAAAATATCGCAATTTATACGGCTACATACGAAAATTTCATTAATCCTGCTGCACCCGAATCCTCAATTATGCTGATTGTAGAAAACCAGGGTTATAGCAAAAGAACCGTTAAGATTGATTTGCAATCTATTCCTGATGGTTTGGAAATGATGCCAAAACAACATACTGTATCTCTGGAAGGTTTAGAAAAACAAACGATTGAGATCAAAATTGCGGTCAGAAAACAGAATACGCTTTTCCCGGAATTTAATATTAATGCAACTGCCACAGACCTGCTTAATAATGAAATCGTGGGAAGTAACACGCTATACTTAGTCATTTTATCAAACAACAGACAAGTTGCCCGTGGAAACGAGGGGGTGAGTGGAACTAATTTTGCGGAAATTTTCTATAACGAAAACAGTTCAGGTTTTAATTTTATTCAATTGAGAGGAAACACAGCATTTCGAGTGACTGAAGATTTGAAATCTCGTTTCAATATAGGTGCAGATTATTATCATGAAGACGGCCGCTATAATCTATATGATACCTGGCTGGAGCTGGAAAGAAAAAATACAGTACTACGACTTGGAAATGTTAATAGTAACGATTACGACTACCCGGTTTTCGGGAGAGGTGGGAAAGCTTCTACCAAATTTGGTAAAAATAATCAGATTGAAATTCTTGCATTGGAAAATAATTATAACCTTGCTGGTACTTATTTCCAACAAATAGAAGGATCTACCATAGTGGGTGCAAAATATGGTTTCGGAAATGATAAATCTTTTAATGGGAAAGTATCCTATATATTTGACCATGACCCACGCTTTAACGTAGATACGCAATTGGCAAACGCAGTAACCTCTTTTTTGGTTAACGATAAACACACGATCCGCACGGAGGTGGGTCTCAGCCACGAAAAAGGTCTCGTAAACAGAGATGAAAACGAAGGAGCTTCAATGGGAGCCAATTACGAAGGGAAAATCGGGAAATGGGATATACAATCTATTAATTCTTTTGCCACCAAAAGTTATGCAGGGATCAAAAGAGGATCTTTTTTCTCAAATCAGCGAATAGGCCTACAATTATCTGCTTCTCAGCGTGCTTTTATGCAATATCAGAATTCACAGGTAGACCCAGAGTTTCTGAGTTTCCAAAATACGCCAATCCAGACTGCGAATACCGCTAATTTGCGTTATTATTTCAACAGTACAGAAGCTTTCGGAACAGGCTACCAACTTTCTTTAAAGAAGTGGAATTTCTTACTATCTCCAAAGGTCGAAAGGCAAAAAACAGCCAATTTTTATTCATCGCAGGAACTTTTTTCTTACAGAATGGAGGCCAACATAAGTACTACATTAGGAGCTCACGGATTAAACTGGACGGCGGAATATTCTTATTCAAAAGAGAACAATAAGGACGATTGGTTCAACAGCCTGAAAACAACCTTGTCTTACAGGTATAAAGCTTTTTCCCTAAACGGGACAGCCCAGTGGAACGCAACCACTGTTTTTGATTTAAATTCTTATTACGATGTAGACCGTAATTTCGCTAACTATAATGTATATGCCTCGTATAATTTCCAGATGCTTAGTAATAATCTGATTGGATCTCTTTCAGCCGGAACTTCCTATTCGGAACTTTATAAAAATTTAAACAGCAATATGAGTGGTAATCTGGAATATAAAATTTCACCTTCCTGGTCATCCACAGGTTATTTTAATTTTTCAGGTTATAAATCTACGGCTGCTTATGCAAGCAGTGGCAGTTATTACCAGTTCAGAGTCGGGATTAAAAAATATTTTACCGCAGCTACGGCTCTTGGAAATCATAAAGTGACATTCCAGTTATTTGATGATAAAAATTTCAACGGACTTCTGGAAACAGGTGAAGTGGTTCTTGCAAATGAAATAGTGAAACTGGACAATTTTGTTGCACTGACAGATAAGAACGGAAAAGTAGTTTTTCAGAATGTGCCTGAAGGTATTTACACACTGAAGGTAAACGAAAGTGCAGGTGCACGATTAATGATGGATCCTGTGATTATGGTCGATAAAAATATCAACCGCAAAGTGGGTCTTGTAAAAAACATCAGAGTAAGTGGGAAATTAACAGAAATCAAACAAGCCTACGATGTTTTGGAAACGGATGTAACAGGAATAGTAGTGTACGCAAAAAGTGAAGATGGAGCGATCTACACTGCCGTGGTTAACCAAAAAAATGAGTTTGAGTTTTTCCTGAAAGATGGAAAATACGACCTTTACATTGAAAATGACAAGTACAGCTATACTCAACCCAACCAAACTATTCAGGTGACTAAAGAAGGTTACTCAGAAACCGTAGTATTTGAATATAAGAAGAAAGATACCACCATAAAGGTGAAAAAGTTTTAAATTTAGACATATGAAAACGATGAGAGCTTTTATAATAGGAATTTTTACCGTGTGCTGCGGATCAACAGCCACGAAAGCTCAGGATGTTTACCTTTCTATTCCTGAAAATAATATTTTTAACAGGAGTGAATTTACTTCATTACCAACGAGGGTAATGAATACCAACAGAACAAACTGGGATTATAATTTTTTCGGATTTGCACCAACAGCTCCTACATTTAACTCTACGTCTGGGCCAACCTTTACGCACTCTTCTTCCTCATCTTCTTTACCCAGTTCCGTTTTACTGTGGCAGCTAGAAAGTATGGGCGGGCAGTTACCGTCTACTGGATATTTTGGTTATTTACCAGGTTTTCAGTCGTTCAGTACAAGCGCTGTAAAATGGTTTGAACCGTCAGTGTCAACTCTTGGCGGTGGATTCAATCGGGGAAATATCAATTTCACTTTTAAAATTCCTGCCGCACAGTTTGCTGCCAATATATTCAGAGCAGGAAATTACTCCATGGATATCACTCAAAATTATAATGATTTCACGCCACGTAATTTTAAAACAATTTTAGTGATTCCGTCATCCATCAGATGGCTCACAACATCTTTAACAAAATACATAGAAATATCTTCTCTGAATAACTATCGGACTACAGGCACGCAGGTATTCAATTTAGAAAATACGGAAATCGCGCATACGATTGATTTTAATTTTTGGGCGAAAGCTTCCGCAAATATTCAGTTCACTTCGTCGAAAGGTGTTCCGGGAACCAGAAATATAGCAAGCATTAAATTGGGTAGTAATGGATCTACACTCACGACCAAAGCTTTATCTGCCAATTTTCAGAATTTTTCCCCTGCTAATCTCAGTGTTGTAGCAGGAAACAGAAACAGCTTTACCCCCGAGCTTTATGTGTCTGCGGACGATTTTAAGAACAATTTTTTTGAAGCCGGAACTTATACTTTTGAATTGAACTTTAATGCCATAAGTATAGATAATTCAATTAACAGTTTGCAAAATACAGCTGTTCAGCTAAAGGTGCTTCCTCGGTCGGAGATCACCATCCCCAGTTCCGGGCGAAATGTAAACTTTAATTTTAATACAGCTGCTCAATACACCAATGGTCAGTCACAAATGATTCCAAACCAAATTATTTTGTCCAATAATGAGAGTTTTGAACTGTATGTAAAATCTGACGAAAATTATTTCAAGAAAGGCGGCCTGCAAACCGACATTAATTCCAACATATTACAAATTGGCATTGATGGAAGTTCTGTAAATGCTCCCTTATCCAAAACACCCCAAAAAATACTCTTTAACGGAACACCTGCTTTGGATCGCGAACTGAACGTACGATACACCATACCATCTGCCGGTGCCCAAAGTTTGGTCGGGAAAGAAAATACGACCTACTCTATCAATGTTTATTATAGCTTTACGGCAATTTAACAATATCTTATAAAAAGACTCTTCTCTATGGACCACTTTAATAGCAATAATCAATCGCCGGATCAGCAGTATAGTGACAAATTAAATGCATTGAAAAAAAAATATTCCAATGTTTTTGATTTTTTAGTGTTCGCAGCTGCTCAGATGGCTAATATGGAGATTTGTACCATGAGTATTGCCTCGGAAGGACAAGTTTATGTTCTCGCTTCCAGTGATGGGTCCCCCAATCAGATATATCCTCAGAATCCTCAATTTCTTTTTGATAATCAAACTTCGGTTTATGAGTTTGAGAAATCGAAATTTAAATTTCATAGAAGTTATGCTATACCGGGTCTTGAGGACAATCTTATCGCTCATTTAAATTTATTTGACAGGGAAGCGAAAAATTTAGATAAAGCAGAGGAAGATTTCGTCAATAAAATAGTGAACCAAGCGTCGAAATGGTTTTTGGTAAATGAAGTTGACATCACCGAAAGAAAAAACGTGGAGAATAAAATCTTGCAAGCAAAAGAGCTAGCAGAAAAGGCCTATGTTTTAAAGTCGGAGTTTGTGGCCAATATGAGTCATGAGATCAGAACCCCGTTAAATGGTATAATCGGCTTTACAGAACTCCTTTTGGATACCAATCTGGACGAAACACAGAGACAGTATTTGGAAATTATCAATCAATCGGGAGTTTCTTTACACAGCATCATCAATGATATTTTAGACTTCTCAAAATTAGAAAAGCAAAAACTTAAGTTAAACCTCGACAAAGTAGAGGTCGAGGAAATGGTTTCAGAAGCCTTCAATATTGTTGCGTACAGTAATACTAATAAGCAATTAGAAATGCTCATCGATATTGACGACACCATTCCTAGATATATATGGACTGATGAGATGCGTTTAAAACAGGTTTTCGTCAATCTTTTGAGCAATGCTATAAAATTTACCGAGGAAGGTGAGATTACTTTATATGCTAAGGTTTTAGATGATTTAGAAGAAGAAAAAAAACAAATCCGGTTTGGAGTTCGCGATACAGGTATCGGAATTAACAGTGAAAAACAAGCTGAGATTTTCAATGCTTTTTCACAGGAAGATGGCAGTATTACTAAAAGATATGGTGGTACTGGTTTGGGACTCACCATTTCCAACCAAATCTTGGCACTTGCCGGCAGTGTTTTACAAGTCGAAAGCGATCAGGGAAAAGGCAGTGATTTTTTCTTTGATATTCAGTTTGATACAGAGCAAGAAGAACATGATGTAAACTTCACTGATATTAAGAGAGTTTTGATTGTTGACGATAATGAAAACAACCGAAAAATCCTGAAAAGAATGCTGGAACGAAAAAATATCGAAGTAACGGAATGCGATAGCGGGCTGAAGGCTTTGCTACTGATCATGGAGAAGTCTGAATTCGATGTGATCATTATGGATTATCACATGCCTATTATGGATGGCATTGAAACCATTAGGAAAATGAAGGATATCATTCCCGACGCCACCCATGCAGCGCCGTATTTTGTCTTGTGCAGTTCTTCCGATGATACTAATTTACAGGAAGCATGTGACGAATTAGAAATAGAAAACCGACTCGTAAAACCGATTCGTATGAAACAGATGTACCAGCTTTTATCCACCTTAAAGAGTTCTAAAAAGAAAGAACCGGAGAAAATAAAAACTGTAGCAAGTGAAGTGAGTAAGCGCGAAATAAAAATTTTAATTGCTGAAGATAATGCTATCAATTTACTTCTTACCAAAACTTTTTTGAAGGATATTATTCCTCAAGCTTTGATCATCGAGGCAAAAGATGGCAATGAAGCGGTTGAAAAATACCTAAAAGAGAATCCTGATCTTATTTTAATGGATATTCAGATGCCTCATCTCAATGGCATTGAAGCAACTCAGAAAATAAGAGCCTTGGAAAAAAATACAGAAATACCTATTATTGCACTAACGGCAGGAAGTTTTCCCGGTGAGAAAGAAAAGTGCCTGCAAGCAGGAATGTCAGACTTCTTAACCAAACCTTTATTAAAACAAATTCTGTCTGATATGATTCAAAAATGGTTTGGTATAGAAATCGAAAAAAAATAAGTAATAAACCACGCCAAAAAAAATACCGAAGCCTATTTTTTTAAAGTATTGATACTGAATTTATGAATAACCTTGTCAACGAACTACAATTAAAAATCGAAAAACTGGAAAACGAAATCAGTTTTAAGAACGGACTCATCTCGATATTGTCTCATGATTCAAAAGAACTGTTTGGAAATTTTCTGTGGCTTATAGAAGCGTTGGAGCAAAAAACTATAAGTGAGGAAGATTTTTTTAAATTGTTGCCGCAGGTAAAAAATGATGCCCGGAAGAATCTGCAAAGCGTTCAAGACAGCACCGCCTGGCTAAAAACACAATACGGGGAATTTAAGATTAAACCCGTAAAAATTATGGTGATGAATCTTTTTTACCATTTAGAAGAAAAATACGCTGCTCAATTAAAAGAAAAAAGCATCAAATTTTATTTTAAAGGAGATCCCGCTGCATTTATTACAACCGATCACTTGCTGCTCGAATATGTTGTAGACAAAATTTTCAACAATGCGATTAAATACTCTTTGCCGGGGCAAGATATTTATTTACAAGAGGTTACATCAGGTGATCAGGTCATACTTAATGTGATCGACTTCGGAACGGGAATGGATGAAAAATATTTATCTACAATCTTCAGCTATGATAACCCCGTATTTCAAGGTACTGCTGGCGAGAAAGGAGCCGGATTAAGTTTGAAAATCGTTAAAAATTTCATATCCTTGCTGCATGGAAACATCCAAATCATTTCCGCCGCAAATAAAGGCACTACAGTTTCCCTTTTTTTACATAAATTTATAGAATAATGGGCTTAAAAGTAAACGTTCGTATTATTGTAGCAGACGATCACGGTATTGTGAGGATGGGTTTAATACAAACTATCAAACGCCTCTTACCTGATGCTATAATCTCTGAAGTGGAGGATTTTAAATCACTGTACAAAGCAATTTTGAAGGAAGAATTGGATCTGGCCATTATGGATGTCAATATGCCTAATGGTTCTATTCAGGAAGCGATAGATTACATCAAAAACCACAAACCCCAATTAAAAATTCTCATCTTTTCTTCGCAAGATGAAGAGTTGTACGCAATGCGTTATCTAAAGATGGGTGCAGGTGGCTATCTTAGCAAACAAAGCTCCAGTGCAGTAATTGAAACTGCTCTGACGGCGATGCTTAGTACTGGCCGATATGCAAGTGAAGACGTAAAAGAAGCGATGTTTTTAGAATCATTAAATGGCGCAACAAAAAACTCACCCTTTGAAGCTCTATCCGACCGTGAATTGCAAATTGCCAATAAGCTTGCAGAAGGTCTTCCCCTCAAAGAAATTTCTAATCAACTTAATTTGCATTCATCGACGATCAGCACTTACAAAAACAGGCTTTTTGAGAAGCTGAAAATACGATCTGTACCCGAATTGGTGGAGATTCTCAGGCTGTATAATCAGTGAAAATTCTATTATTTTCCACTTTATCATTGCAAGAAATCTTTTAAAATACAATAAAACTTACCTATTACATTACAAGTAAAATGAAGATATAGAATTTTTCGGATCACATTTAACTGAAGAGTTTTTCTCATAATTCCTAGGTTGGCCTCCAAAGAGTTTGCAAGAATAATAGGATCTTGCAGCGTCGTTCGGCTTTTCTACAATTGGTCCTTTTGCGCCAGTTGTTTTATCTTTTCCTTATCTTTACTGAAGGCTAGTCTGTCGTATATCGCTGAATTGTACTGTCTGGTAAGTTCTCTGACGCTTCAATTGTTTTGAATGACCTCTATTTAGTAAAAATTTCTCTCATTTTCATTTCACGATCTGAATGCAATAGGATCAGGACAATGCAACTTAAGCGAAGTTTCTCCCATTCTTCTTATTTTTCATTCACTATATTTATAACTTCCACAATTTCAGATCGTAGTTTTCTCATATAGTCTTACAGGTTTTAGTTTTAAAGTCTAACCATATTCCTGTGAACTTCCTCTCACCCGCCAGCAAATTGAAAGATTGATCGGTTTAAGAATTGAAATCTTCATAAGATCAGTTAGAAAAACGGAAAAGGATATTATAGTGAAAGTAAAAACCGTAAATATTGTACTGATACCAGTCTAGCATCAGTAAATTCTCTAAAATAAAAGCAAAGTTGATAATTTAACATAACATTACTCTATTAAAATATTGATAAAAAATTATTGAATTTTTAATCTATTTATAATTAATTCACTAACTTCAAAGAAAATAAGTTGATAAAAAAAGTTAATTTCAACTCATTTCAACAATATATATTACTTTTAATAATATTACTTAGTAAAAAGGAGTGATCATCCAACCACTTACAATTTTAGTTAATGGATACAAATGATATTCATAAAAACCATTTAGCGAATTCTGCTATTTCACAAAAACTAATATACTAACTCAGGACTAAAATTGCAATCAAGTTAAGCAACCATCCTTGTATCTATAATATTGATCACCATATTATTAATTGTCATAGATTTCTTTTCAGTATTAGTGTTCCCACTTAAAATTAAACGGAATCTAATTTAAATAAATTCTAAAACAACGACCAAATGAAAAGCACAAACCAAATAGGATTGGGTACTGCAGCCATTGGGCGGCCACAGTACATCAATATTAAGCAAACCGATATGGAGGTTTCCTTTTCCGCAGATAAATTCATCGAAAAAGGAAATCAGGTGCTTGATGAGGCCTACAACCGGGGCGTCCGCTTTTTTGATACCTCGCCGGGATACGGACTTGCCGAAGAACTTTTGGCGAGCTGGCTTCAAAAGAAAAACGACCCCAAAATTGTAGTTTCCACCAAGTGGGGCTATACCTATGTGGCCAATTTTGACCCCAATGCCAAAGTACACGAGGTAAAGGAACATTCGCTGGAAAAACTGAACCAACAATGGACATTTTCCCAAACGTTGCTGCCCAATCTGAAAATTTATCAGATACACTCGGCAACACTCGACACGGGCGTGCTCGACAATCATGCAATTTTGCACCGTTTGCATCAACTCAAAAAAGAGCACAGCCTCCTTATCGGGCTAACTACAACGGGCAGCAACCAACTGGAGGTTTTACAAAAGGCAATTGAAATTACTGTTGACGGCGAAGCCTTGTTCGGCTCCTACCAATCGACCTTTAATATTTTGGATACCTCGGTACTGAAAATAAAAGACCAATTGCAACAGCCGCAGCTCATCATAAAAGAAGCGTTGGCTAACGGGCGCCTCATACCAAATGGACACTATCCCCGATATGAAAACCTGTATGCTCTTTTGATGGTGCTGGCCAAAAAATATAACGTAGGAACAGATGCCATTGCCATGCGTTTTTGTATGGATCATTTTCCCAACGCCCAGGTGTTGAGCGGTGCAAACAACAAGGCTCATTTACAGGCCAACTTACGGGCAAATGATTTTAAATTAACTACAGAAGAAATCGATCAGTTATACCAACACAGCATTGCCGCAACAGATTATTGGAACGAAAGAAAAAAACTGGAGTGGAATTAAACTAATAAAAAAAAGGACAAAAATGACAGATAATAAAACGAAAGCGGATGACCTTATTGAAGACTATAAGTTTGTAACTCCTAAAGAAATCGAAGAAGCAGTAAAAACTGGAAAATTAAATCAAACGATTTTCGGAATGAGTTGCTTTTGGGGTCCTGATTCTAATTTTGGAAGTATGCCCGGGGTGGTGCAAACCCGTGTTGGCTACGCAGGCGCACCAACGTTGGAGCCAAATTATCACGACATAAAAGGGCACGCGGAAGTTGTAAAAGTCATCTACGATAAAGACAAGATCAGCTATAAAGAATTGCTGGGTGATCCCGAGACTTGGTCTTTTCCCGGCAACAAACAAGGACAATACCGCCCTTTACTTTTTGTTTTTGATGAAGAGCAGCGGCAAGTTGTAGAAAACCTGGTTAAAGAAATTGGAAAGGAGAACGCTCCTGAAGTGATTGAGGCCGGAGACCCAAAAAGTCATTTCTGGCCTGCCGAAGACTATCACCAAAAACATCGCCTCCGCAGGAACGAAAAGTTTGTGAAACTTGCCAGGTTAGAATTTGGAACCCGATGGGATGAGCATCTGTATTTTACGAAGCTCAATGGCGAAGGAAAGAAAGGTTTCAATGCTTCGCAATGGCTTAAAAATTTACCCCAGGAATTGCAAAAAGCATACAGAACAGGTTAATGTCTCCCGCAGATGACGCAGGACAAACGCAGAAATGATAGTCAGCGGAAATCAGCGAAATCAGCGGGAAATAAAAAAAACATCTCCCGCAGATAACACAGATAAACGCAGAAAATAAAATCAGCGAAATCCGCGGGAAATTAAAAGACTAAAACAATGACTGAAAACGATATTTCCTACAAAATAAGAGGAGCCATATTTGATATTTATAATGAGTTGGGTGCTGGTTTGCTCGAAAGCGTTTATGTGGCTGCTTTGGAATGGGAACTTCTAAACCACGGACTACAAGTAAAACGTGAGGTACCCGTGCCTGTTCATTATAAAGAAGTTAAAATGGACTTGGGGTTTAGGTTAGATTTATTAGTAGAAAATAAAGTAATTATTGAAGTCAAATCCGTAGAAAACCTCGCAGAAGTACATCATAAACAAGTGTTGACTTATTTGAAAATAACGAAGTTAAAACTGGGCATTTTAGTAAATTTTAATGTAGCAACTATTAAGGATGGCATATTTAGGAAAGTAAACGGATTATAATAGTCTCCCGCAGATAACGCAGAAATAGAAATCAGCGAAAATCAGCGAAATCTGCGGGAAACAAAAAGATAAAACATGAATAAAACGAGACTTGAAATCATTAACAAACGAGGTAATAAGCTTTGCGCTTACTTGGAACTTCCCGCCAACCAGAAGCCCCATTCCTACGCCATTTTTGCCCATTGCTTTACCTGCAACAGCACTTTAGCCCCGGTGCGAAACATTAGCAGAACCCTTACCAATTACGGTTTTGGCGTGGTTCGGTTCGATTTTATGGGATTGGGCTACAGCGAGGGCGAATTTGCAGAAAGTCATTTTTCGGGCAATATAGAAGATCTTGTTTCGGTAAGTGATTACCTCGGCGAGCACTTTAAGGCACCCTCACTTTTAGTAGGACATTCTTTGGGCGGTGCAGCAGCCATTGTGGCGGCATCCCAATTGGAAAACATTAAAGCAGTAGCCACCATTGGTGCGCCTGCTTCAGTATCGCATGCGAAACGCCTGTTTTCCGAACAAGTAGATTTGGAAAGCAAAGCGCCTGTTGAAGTGAAAATTGAAGGTCGCCCCTTTAAGATTAATGCCCAATTTGTAAAAGATTTTGACAAAACGGATTTATTAGCGATTGTAAAATCACTTCGCAAACCCTTACTTATCATGCACGCTCCTCACGACAACAGCGTAGGTATCGAAAATGCCCGTGAGTTGTACCACGCTGCTTTTCACCCTAAAAACTTCATCAGTTTAGACGGTGCCGATCATTTATTGACCAGTAGCAAAGACAGTCAATATGCGGGGGATATGATTGGTACATGGGCAAAGCGTTATTTTGGAGAAGCAGAAAACGAAATGCTCGACACCAAGGGCGAACAACTGGTGGCGCATATAAACGTAAAGGAAGACAAATTCACTACCTTGATGCAAACCCGCAAGCACAGCCTTATTGCCGATGAGCCAGAAAGCTTTGGAGGTAACGATTTGGGGCCAGTGCCTTACGATTTTCTAAGTGCGGCTTTGGCCTCTTGCTCGGTGCTGACCGTAAAATTGTATGCCGAAAGAAAAGGATGGGACTTGCAGGAAGTGTATGCCTACATCACCTATTCTAAAAAGCACAGCGACGACCTGATGATTGATGTTGAAAAGCCGGGAAACATAGACCATCTTTCGAAAAAATTGAAGCTTATCGGAAACCTAACCGAAGAACAACGCATCCGATTAACCGAAATAGCCGCTAAATGCCCGGTACACAAAACCTTAACCGGAAACGTGGTGATCGAAACAGAAAGAATAGAAGCCGAATAATCTTATCACTTTTAAAAAATATAAAAATGGACATTACATTAGAACAAGCAGAAAAAATAGTAGCCGCTGCTAAAACAAAGGCTAAAGAAATGGATACATTAATGAATATTGCAGTAGTAGATCGCGGTGCGCACCTCGTGGCATTTGCAAGGATGGATGGTGCATGGCTGGGCTCTTTGGATATCGCCATAAAAAAAGCAAAAACGGCCAGGTTATTCGATATAAATACGGGCGATATCGGAGCATTATCGCAACCGGGAGCCTCCCTGTACAATATCGAACTTTCCAATGGAGGGCTCATTACCTTTCCCGGAGGTGTGCCCCTTAAAAATGCTTCGGGAGAAATTATCGGCGCAATAGGCGTAAGCGGAAGTTCGGTAGAAAACGACCATGCAGTTGCCGAAGCCGGATCTTTAGCTTTGTAAGATTACCTTGTAATTCAGAGATGATGTTGGTGAATTTAGAAATGAAGTAAATCATCCATCAAAACAATATTTAAAACAGATAAACAAATAATAAAAACATAAATTATGCAAAAAATTAATTTCGCTGATAAATCGCTACACGAATTATACTCTTTAAAAGGCAGAAACGCCGTAGTAACAGGTGCTGCACAAGGAATTGGTCTGGCCATTGCAAAACGGCTGGCAGAAGCAGGCGCCAATGTAATACTTACCGACTTACAGGAAGATGTGGTTAAAAAGGCAGCCGCCGATCTTGCAAAAGCATACGGAGTAAAAACAATAGGCATTGCCTACAACGTCGCCGACACGGCAAAAGCCACCGAAATTGCCGCACTTGCACAAAAAGAATGGGGCAGCCTCGACATCTGGGTAAACAATGCAGGCGTATTTCCCGTAATGAGCGCCCTGGATATTGGCGATAAGGAATACGACTTTTTAATGAATATCAACTTGCGTGGAGCCTTTGCCGGCGCAAGAGAGGCCGCAAAACTGATGCAGTACAACACCGATGGCGGTGTAATTATCAATATGAATTCTATTTCGGGTCTTAAAGCGGCTACCAACTCAGCACATTATGTAGCATCCAAACACGCCATTTACGGCTTTACCAAAGCCTTCGCACGTGACCTTGCCAAATTCAACATCCGTGTGTTGGCCGTGGCGCCCACACTGGTGCAAACCCCTGCTGTTGAACATTTAGAGCACGACAGTAAAAGTGCTGAAGAAGCCCTGGAACACATCAGGCTAAATATCCCGTTAGGAAGGGCTGCCGAGCCGGATGATATTGCAAGGGTGGTACTGTTTGCCGCATCGGATATGGCTGCTTTTATGACAGGTAGTATGTTGGTGGTTGATGGCGGCGATATGGTGCTGTAAAGATGCCATGAGCAATTATATACTTGAAATAATTGGACAGATCAAAACGATAATATGAGAAAAATAGTTCTATTTTTAATTATGTTGAGCCTCCCGCTTACAGGATTTTCACAACAAGAAAAAAATGGAGGATTCGAAAAAGGTGTTTGGGAATTCAGTCCATCTATAATATACAGTTACGCCCCCTCTCTGTCGGAAGGCTTGCTCAAAACAGAGTTTCACGTTACGTATTGGGTTAATGAAGAATGGGGCGGTGGGCTTTCTTACACGCATAAATTTATCAACTCGGCAGAAGTTAATGATGATTTAGCCTTGATTGGCTCATGGAATGCCAATCGTTTTCTCACACTTCATTTAGGACTGAATTACACTATTCCCAAAAAAGAAGGAGAGAATGGTTTTTTCGGTATTTATAATGAAGCTGAAATTAATTTCAGACCCAAAAAGTGGTTTTCTTTTGGTCCCGTTGTCGGTTCAGTCCTTTCTAAAAGAACAGAACTGTATGGCGGACTGCACTTGGCGTTTGAGTTTTAACTGAAGTGGTTATCAATAAATAGCACTTTTAAGAATAAATAAATTATTATTTATCATGATAACAACAATTATATTTTTTTTCCTGCAAACAACAAAACGAAACAGGAAACATCAACCACTGAAAATAAGCCCTCGACTCAAACTATGTTGAATATCAATTGATAAATTCGCCGGTTTGCTTCCTGATGTGGAGTAAGCCAATAGTATAATAAAAAATCAACTAAAAAAAATAAAGCTATGAATGGAACTTTACAATCAAAAATATATAAAGTTGGATATTACATCTCACTTTTAGGAACGGTAGCGATTTTGCTTTGGATAGCACTTTTAAAATTTACGCCCCCGGAAGCAAATGGCATTAAGGTGTTGGTAGAAAACAGTCCGTTCACTTCGTGGATGTATGATATATGGTCTGTTTCAACAACAGCTAAAATTATCGGTGTTTCGGAAATCATAATCGTTGCCTTAATTATTTTAAGTATCTGGTTTTCAAAACTTAGAATTTATGCTACACTTGGTATGACGGCTATGTTTCTGGTAACGATTAGTTTTTGGTTTACCACCCCTGCTCCTGGTGGGTTGGTGGGTGGCTACAAATAGTTGACGGATTGCCTATGCCTAATGCCAATAGGCTTAAAGACATTATGTTTTTAGGTTTTGGACTGATGCTGATTAATTTTCCTAAAAATAAACAATCAATTTAAAATAAATAAGCAATGGAAAAACAATATAAAAAGTACAAACTAAACGAATTTGTAACACTACAAGTGCTTTCGTACACAGACGAAATGATGGTGGCCAAATTATGGTTCAGTGGCAAAGGCTTTGACGGTACGCACCACCACAGCAATCAAGAAGTGAACATCGTAACTGCCGGAGAGTTTGAAGCCACAAACGGCAGTCAAAAAACACAAGTACATTCCGGACAAGCAGTAACCGTACCTTCCAACTTTGAACACAATATGGAGTGCCTGTCGCCCACCGGCGAAATGATTACGGTATGGACACCGGCAAGACAGGATATTATCGAGAAATACACAGGAGAAGAATAATCTAAAGCAAACAAACAATGAATAAATTAATACTATTTACGCTAATTTTTATGGCTTTAAACATCACTACAAAAGCACAAAATGATATGAACGAGAAAAACAAAACCGAGAAGAAAAACATCGTCAACCAGTCCTTTGGTAAAATCGATTTTAAGAAAAAACTTTATGACGGAAACGTAACCAATTATCTGGACCTGCCTACGCAAATTGCCAAAAAATACGGCTCGTTCAGCTATGCCGATTTGCCGCTCGATCGTCAAATTGCAGAGCAGGTTCGCCTTTGGGCTTCCATTCGCTACAAGTGCAGTTATTGCACGGTTTTTCACACTAATGATGCAAGAAATACGGGAATAGATACTCATAAAGTTGATAATATCATGGCGTATAACCAAAGTGATCTTTTTTCAGCAAAAGAAAAAGCAGCGCTGAATTATGCTTCCGCCATTTCGTATGTGGATTATGAAAAACTGCCTGCCGCAACTGCCGAAGTAAAGAAATATTTTAACGAAGCCGAAATTGAAACTATTATTATGTGTACGCTTTTAATGGATATTTGGGCAAGAATATTTGCGGTACAGGGCAACACACCTTATTACACGCAATAAAAGGATAGTGATGGAAAATAATTCAGACCTAAATCAAATCAGTATTGGAGAACCACTTCCCGATTGGACGTTGGAAAGTATTTTTGGAGATGCTGTTCCCGATAAAGAAGATTTCAAAGGAAAGCCCTTATTGATTTTGATATTCAGCTTCGGTTGTCCGGGATGTGTGGGCAGAGCCATTCCTTTTGCCAATCGCAATGTGTATGAAAAGGGCGAAAAGCTAGATGTATTGGGCATTCACAGCAATTTTGAAGGCGTAGATTTTCCGGCAGAACAATTCCAAAAACACAAGGAAGAACTGTTTATTCGCTTTCCGTTTTATAAGGATTTTAAGTTTAATACTACATTTTTAGAATATGGTGCGGGCGGAACACCACATTGGGTAGTAGTTAATAAAAACGGCATTGTGGAGTATTCAATTTTTGGCTCTGACCCTAATAATGCACTGCTCCGTTTGGGGTATTTGATAGATGAATTAACAGAAGAGGATCCATCTGAGAAGAAGCAATAAGAAAAGCACAATTAAAAAATTGAAGTAAATTGATTAACAAAAAAATGGAAAAACCAGACGAAAAAATAGCATTTGGAGGAAGCTGTCACTGGTGTACAGAAGCCATTTTTCAATCGTTGATTGGGGTAAAAGTGGTAGAACAAGGTTTTGTAGCGACCAATACTGGTTTGGAAGATTTTTCCGAAGCGGTAATTGTGCATTTCAACCCGGAGGAAATTTCACTTAAAGTTCTCATTGAAATACATTTAAGAACGCATAGCAGCACCGTTATGCACGGCAGGAGATACCTTTACCGATCGGCTGTTTATACCTTTTCTGCAAATCAAGAATTGGAAGCGAAAGCTATTCTGAAAAAATTACAAAGTGAGTTTGCAGAACAAATCATTACCCAAGTGTTTCCGTTCGGAGCCTTTAAACGCTCTCGTCAGGAGATACTTGATTATTATTACTCCAATCCCCAAAAGCCATTTTGTAAAAACAATATTGACCCGAAGCTGAAGTTTCTGCTAAAAGAATTTGCTGATGTAACAGATAAGGAAAGGCTGCAACATTTGAACGAAAATTATTAATTCAATAAAAAAAGAGAATGATGAACAATCCAAAAGATTTAGTAAGCACCATTGCCGATTTAAACAGGCAAGGCTATACACACGAGTTTAGAATTAAAAACAAGCAATTGTTTTCTGACCAACTAAATAAAGGATTTGGGATGGAAGCCTTTAGCATTGACGATTTGTACACATTTAGCACAGATGTAGAAAACGATGGAAGTGAACTCTTGTTTGCTATCACACTTACGGGCGAAAACATCAAAGGATTTTTGGTAGATGCCTATTCTGCCCTCGAAACTGTAGAAGCAAGCGAAGTACGAGAAAAGTTTAATGCCAACAATGCACATATTCATCATTTAAGTGATGCGGAAACCAAATACGGCCTGCCTCGTGTGAAAAAAGAAGTATTCAATAAGTCACCTGATCGGTATATATTCCGCATCGGTTTTCCCGATTTTCCGACCTGTCCATTTGGCAATAAATTTGAGGCACTTGGTTGGGATACAAAAGATGAGAAGTATGTATGGCTGGTTTCAAGCATTATAAAGGACAATAGATTGGTACGAAAGCAGTATTAAACTTGATTCTTTTAAAAAAACAATGTGGTTGAAAGCATCATCAAAATAATTAAAAAACAGCATTGTGAAAGCAGTATTCAACAACGTAATTATCGCAGAAAGCGACGAAACTATTGTAGTAGAGGGCAACCACTATTTTCCGCCACAAAGCTTGAAAATGGAATATTTTACAGCATCCGAACACCAAAGCGCCTGCCCCTGGAAAGGATTAGCTTCTTATTACTCGGTAAATGTAGATGGCAAAACAGATGCTAATGCCGCCTGGTATTATAAATCGCCATCAGAAGCCGCAAAGCAAATAAAAGACCACGTTGCTTTTTGGAAAGGCGTAAAAGTGAGCGAGTAAAACTTAAAAATATAGAAATTTTAAACACATAGAGACATAGGCTACACCGGAAAAAAACTATGTCCCTATGTGGTTAAAGTGTAAAAAACAAAAAATGATTCAATACGATTACATTATCATAGGTTCCGGTCAGGCCGGTACACCGTTGGCTTTCAGTCTAGCCAAAAGCGGACGTGTTGCCATTATTGAGAAAGGTCAATTGGGTGGAAATTGTGTCAACAACGGCTGTATTCCTACAAAAACATATATAGCAAGTGCTCGAAAAATGTGGGACATATCGCACGCCAATGATTACGGGATAGACCTTCCGCAGTCCGGAAAGGCGAATATGCGAAAAATAAAAGAACGCAAAGAAGCCATTATCGGAGCAGACCGCAACGGCATAGAAAAAGGGTTTCAGGACGATAAAAACATCACGCTTTACAGAGGCGAAGCACATTTTGTAAACGATTATGAAATAGCTGTAAACGGCGAAACATTAACCGCCAAAAACATTTTTATCAATGTAGGCAGCCGACCGCGTGTACCGGAAATGTATCAGCATACGCCTTATTTCACCAACGAAAATATTTTGCAAACCACCGAACTGCCCGAGCATTTAGTCATTATTGGCGGCAGCTTTATTGGTGTTGAATTTGCACAAATGTTTAAACGCTTTGGTAGTAAAGTAAGCATTGTAGAGCGTGGACCCCGATTGATAAAAGTTGAAGATAAAGATGTAAGTCAGGCGGTTGCCGATATTTTAAAATCAGACGGTATTGATATTATTTTTAACGCTGACAATATACAAACTTCGCTGAATAAGGACGGCTCCATTATCGTCAATGCCACTAAAGACAAATCGGTTTCGGTAACAGGATCACATATTTTACTTGCCATTGGTCGTATGCCCAACACCGACACTTTGCAATTGCAAAACACCAATATAAAAGTAAATGAAAGAGGCTTTGTTGAAGTAGATGATTATGGTCAAACCAATGTAGTGGGCGTTTTCGCTATGGGCGATTGCAATGGCAAAGGCGCTTTTACACATACCTCGTACCATGATTTTCAGGTAGTAGAGAATTTTTTATCCGGAGCAAAAACAAGAAAAATCAGCGACAGAATTACCACCTATGGTTTGTTTACCGATCCGCCACTGGGCAGGGTTGGAATGACAAAAGAAGAAGCATTACAAAAAGGGCATAAAGTTTTGCTGGCACACCGACCAATGACCAAAATAAACAGGGCTAAGGCAAAAGGAGAAACAAAGGGATTTATGCAAGCGATTATAGATGCCGACACCCAACTCTTTTTAGGTGCTTGCGTGTTGGGCGTTGGCGGCGATGAAATTATCAGTGCCCTCACCAACTTGATGTATGCCAAGCAGCCTTACACCATTTTGCGGGATGCCGTACACATTCATCCCACCGTAAGCGAATTGCTGCCCACTACGCTGGAAGATTTAACACCATTGAATTAAACAATAACAATATATTTTGATAAAAAGAACATTCTATCGGCTGCTGAAAAACAAAATCCTGTTTTACGGAATACTATTCGGGCTATTTTTCCTAATCGCCGGTATGGTCAATTCAGAAGCGTTAATTCATTTTTTAAATACCGGAAATAACAGCTTGCTGTCCGTATTCAGCAATTATTATTTGTTCGTTGGGGCTTTTATTGTAGTCGTATCACTTGTTATTTTATTTCTGCCGCTTGGCAAAAAAAGACTGGGCAATAAAAAACCCGAATACTCTTATTTTAGCTGGATAGCCTTGTTGTACAGTACCGGTATGGGATCTGGCTTGTTGTTAAGAGCCGTACAGGAGCCTGTGTATTATTTAAACAATCCGCCTGTTGCCACTGCCAATGCAGAAGTGCTGGCGCTGCAATACACTTTTTTCCATTGGGGTTTTACACCTTGGGCAATGTACAGTTTATTCGGGTTGATTGTAGCCTACAACCTTTATGTCAGAAAAGTACCCAATTTGCTGCACGCCCTTGTTCCCGCATCCAACAGCAATTATTTAAAAAACACAACCATTGTATTTATTGTATTGATTACCATAACCGGTGTCATAGCCTCGTTGGGGCTAGGTTCTGCACAACTTGTCGGCGGACTCAACCACACTTTCAATATAGAACTGGGCAACTACACACTGCTGGCAACGGTGCTGCTTATCGGTCTTATAGCTACCTTTTCAGCATTGACGGGCATCCAAAAAGTCATCAAATATTTAGCTGATTTTGACTTTGGTTTTTCTATTCTGCTGATGTTGTTCATTGCCTTGTTTTTAGATTTTGCCCCATTTTTTTCGCAGCTATTTACCGCAATGTATCAATACATCATTCATTTTTTTGAAATGAGTTTGTCTATTGGCGGTTATGAAACAAGTGAAAGTTTTACTAAAGAATGGACGGTTTTTTATTGGGCATTTTGGCTGGCGTGGGTTCCCTTTACAGGCATATTTATCGCCCGTATCTCAAAAGGAAGAACGGTAAGAGAATTTATAATTGCCACCATTTTGGTGCCCACTTTTGCTACGCTCATTTGGTTTTCGGTTTTTGCCAACAACGCCTTTGATGTATTGAGCCAAAGCAACACCGGGCAATTTGACAATTTATACACTTCGCTGTTTGTGTTTTTGGAAAATTACCCATTCTATCAGCTCACTTTTGTTATCGCCATATTATTGGTGCTCATTTCCATTATCAACTCGGTTGACTCTGCTGTTTTTGTATTGGGAATGTTGAGCGACAATGGAAATGAAAACCCTTCAAAAAACCACAAACTCATCTGGGGTGGAATTATTACCGCCACCGCCTTTGGTATTTCGGCATCCGGCACGAGCGATTTGTTAAACGCCATTAGCAACCTGCTGATTATTATGGCGCTGCCATTCAGCCTGCTATATCTGTATATTATTTGTAGATTTTTCACAACAATAGTAAATGAAAACAGCGAAGAACAATATGAAGATAAAGACTAGAATAATTCTCACTATTTTTAATTAAAAATTAAATCTTTAGTAAACTATGTTTACACAAAATATAAACGTCATCGACAGACTGCAAACCCCTTTTACACTTATGCCAAATGATCTGGATGAGGAATTGACCATTATATGGAATATAAGAGCGGTAAGCAATGTAAAAGTGGATGGCCACGAAATTGAAATAGGCAAAAACTGTATATTATTTGTTTCAGAATTTTATATGAAGCTCGAGGCTCTATCAGGAACATTTCGGGTAATTAAGTTCAATAAAACATTTATCAATCCTATCGACTCGCTCAAAAATACGGGGGAATATTTAATGATTTTTTATGGACTTCACACAGTGGATCATTTGCCAAAAATTATGTTAAACGAAAAAGAAGTTATTATTTTTGAAACACTGTGGCAGGATTTACTTTTAGAGATAACAAATATAAACAATCCTATCTCAGAAGCGTTGACGAGAAATTCTTTTCAGCGTTTCCTGTTACTCAGTCAAAAAAATCACGCAGTAACCGAATTTGATATCCCCATCGATTTTAAAGATTTGAGGCTGATCCGCGAATTTCAATATTTGGTAAACACTAACTTTAAAAGACCTAATGAAGGTTTCCGATTATGCAAGCATCTTAAAAATTTCTCCAAAAAAAATCGCTGAAGTATTTGGCTGTTGCTACAATAAGAAAGCAAGCGAACTAATTGCCGACCGGAGAAACTTATACGCCAAACGCCAATTGATGCACACCGATGAATTGATAAAAAACATCGCTTACGAATTGAATTTTTCAGATTCGCAGGCATTTTCACATTTCTTTAAAAAACAAAACAAAATGACGCCGGATGAATTCCGGACTAATAGCAAAACTGTTTAGTTTTTCTTTAATTTACTGAAAACCAAACACCAATTAGACATTTCCAAACACCCTATTCCGTCTCATTGCTTGTTATCTTTGCGTAATAAAAGAGGAAAAAAAGCTCATATTTCTTTTGAATTCTTTCAAGTGGTATTTCACCTTTTAGTAATACCAAGTTCTTAAAATTGTTTTGTAAATCGTAAAACTAAACACCAATTTCTGAAAGACAAACACCGGAACGATTTTCATTTGAGGTAAATTTGTATAAGTAAGAACTAAACACATAAGTATATGGAAAATCGAAATACTGAAGTAAGATTTGAGAACTTTGATAAACCTACTTCCAACAAATTTTCAGAAGAACTAAAAGCAAAACAAAAAGAAAATAGTGCGTATAAAGCAGATTGCCCAGCAGAAAGCTGTAAAAGATTAATCCCAAAATTCAGGCTTAGCTGGTGCAATGTTAAAACCATTATTATGCTTGGGATCATTATATATCTATGGTTGGCAAATTGATAAGAATTACAAAATTTTCATCAATCAGAAAACAAAACACTACCTGATGAAGGCAATTAAACGGATTCTATTTAAAGTAAATTGTATAATAAATTAAAATAAAAAATTATGATAAACTGGAATAATGTTATAAAATTCGCAACACACGGAAACCCTACACCCGATAGAAGAGTAGAAAAAACAGAGGAAGAATGGAAAAAAATCCTGACTCCGGAACAATTTAGAATTACCCGTCTAAAAGGGACAGAACGAGCCGGAAGTGGCGCTTTTTGTACCTCTCACGAAGCCGGCAAGTACAAATGCATTTGTTGTGAAAATGAACTATTCGACTCTACTATAAAATTTGAGTCGGGAACAGGATGGCCAAGCTTTACGCAACCTATCAGAGAAAATGCAATAAAGTATCACAAAGATAGTTCCTACGGAATGATTCGGGTGGAAGTAATGTGCAATAATTGCGACGGACATTTGGGACACGTTTTCCCGGATGGCCCAGAACCAAGCGGATTGAGGTATTGTATCAATTCAGAATCAATCGATTTGATAAGAACAGTAGCTTCAAACTAAAAATAGACCATTACCAATCGCTGAAACCTTGGTCGTAATGAAAACTATTACTGTTTTCAAAGGTTTAGCATAAAAATACTAAAGCAATGGATAATACACAAAATCAATTAATAAAAGCTCCGGAATTAAGAGTAGAACAATGGATAGATTCGCAAGGTTCCAAACTGGAAAATCCCATCAAATTATCCGATTATGAAGGAAAATATAAAGTTATATATTGTTTCCAGCATTGGTGCCCCGGTTGTCATAGTGTAGGGCTTCCGTCTTTGAAAAAGCTAGTTGATGCATTCGAAAACAGCGATAAGATTGCGTTTCTTGCTGTTCAAACTGTTTTTGAAGGAGCACACGCCAATACGTACGATAAAATTTTGGAAACACAGAAAAAATATGGATTAGAGATTCCGTTCGGGCACGATCCTGGAAAGGGAAGATCTACCATAATGGAAGATTACCACACCGGCGGAACGCCCTGGTTTATTTTTATAGATCAAGAAAACAACGTTGTATTCGCAGATTTTCACATCAATGTGGATGGTACAATAAAGTATTTAAAAGAAGTAACAAAATGATGAGAATCTAACGATAAGGTGGCCAAAAAAGGAAAATAAATTAGATAAACAAGTAAACATTTACAATATGGCAAACAGTAAAAAAGTATATATCGCAGGCGGATGCTTCTGGGGAATGGAAGATCTGTTCAGAACAAGAAAAGGAATTATTGACACCGAAGTAGGCTACATCGGAGGGGAAAACGAAAATCCCACCTATGGCAACCATCCCGGTCACGCAGAAGGCATTGAGATAACATACGACACGGCCGAAACTGATTTTAAAGAAATAGTAGATTATTTTTTCCGTATTCACAATCCTACTACAGTTGACAGACAAGGTAACGATAGAGGCTCGAGCTACCGATCAGCTATTTTTTTCCAAAATGACGAAGAAAAACAAATAGCCGAAGAAGTAATAGCTATCGTCAACAAATCAAACAAATGGGAAGGAAAAGTAGTAACCACACTGGAACCTTACACCAAATTTTGGCCCGCCGAGGATTATCATCAAGATTATCTGGTGAAAAACCCTAACGGATATACCTGCCACTTCGAGCGGTTTGGAACTTTTCTAGAAAAATAATACAAATCACCCTATAAATTTCTATGGGGTGATTTTTTTAGTAGATTTCTGAATAAATCGTAACAATTATATTGACACCAAAAGGTTTTATCCATTTGAAAATCAAAAAACTAACAGCTTTATTTATGATAATTTTACTATATTAGGTAGCATCATACTGCAACATAAAATAACGTTTAACAAATGATTGAAATATTACTTAAAAACAAAGAAATTATTAAGGTAAGTAGCACGAACGAAATTTTACCTGAACAGATGGATTTTTATGCCATTCAATTCATTGATTATACTGATCAGCAAATAAATTGGGCCGGAGAAAACTTCGGGATTAATTGTTCACTTATGAAGCGGTATGAAGATATCGAAATCAGTTCGCATTTTTTAGTAAAAAACAATCAGACGGCATTCCACATCTCTATCCCCTATTATTGTTCAAAAGAAGAAAACAAACTTGTGGAATCGCCAATATTCTTTATAATGAGTGATAGCGGTCTTTTTTTCTTTTCAAACTCTTCCATTGATCGATTTTTTAATTTAAAATACACTTATAAACTCAACGAGTTGCACGAAATATCAGATATGATAGAAATCCTGATGTTTCAGCTTGAATTTATTTCTGACTATTATGCTGATATTACCGAAAGCGAAGCAAAAAAAATAAAAGACCTTGCAAATTCTGTACTACTGAAAAATGAATCTTCTAAAAAAATTACAGATCTGATAACGACTTATAGTTTCAACAGTTTGCTTTTAAAAGAATCTTTAATCGAAACGATAAGAGTTTTTAACCTGTATAAGAAAAATATCCAAGATCAGGATTCACATACAAAAGAGCGCATAGAATCGGAATTAGATGATCTTGCCGTGATTTCTGACTATATTCAGTTCAATTTTGAGCGTTTGGATAATCTGCGGGGAAATATAAAAAACAAAATAGATCTGGAGCAGAATTATATATTTAAGGTACTTACAGTAATCACTTTATGCGTTTCCCTTCCTGCTTTAATTGCCGGAATATACGGAATGAATTTTAAAAATATCCCCGGACTGGATACAATATATGGGTATCCTATAACCGTAATAATAATGGTCGTTTCGGCTATTTTGCCTTATATTTATTTTAAGAAAAAAAAATGGTTGTGAATTATAAAATCACATATCCTAGAACAGATGAGGTTCATGCAGTACTTACAAATAGATAAAACCAACTTAAAATTTTTAATAAAATACTTACTCTCAATTTAAAAACTATTCTAATAAAATGCCGATAATGTAAAACTAAAAATGTGTAGACAAAATCAGAATAGGAGGATTCCTACTCTGATTTAATTATTTGGAATATTGTCAATTTTTTCAGAAGTATTTTATACTAACTCAAAGCCACAGACTTTGCATAGTGGAAGGGTACTATTCCGAATAATTGGTTTTTATTAAAACTAATTTTACTTTATCACTACAAACTCTTTTTAGATAAATATTTTCTTTTTCTAAAAAGCTTTTAATTTTTAGATTTAGACTTTCATTTATACATATTTTTAAAATATAGTATTTATCCTTTTTAAGAATGTATCCTTCTTGTTGTGAAAGATCATAAAAACGAGATTCACCTTCAAAATTAATTTTTGTTGATAATTTTATAGAATCATTTTTTTTATAATTCTAATGTATTATTTTAAAATATCCAATTGTAAGGAATTAGTATCATTCAAATTATTAATCTCAACATATTCATTTTTTATTTTGTCTAAGCTATCTAAAATTTTAGATTTATAATTAACATTTAGTAAGTTAGGCTCCATAGTTTTTTCATTCTCATAAATGGTAATTTTAGGATTAAACCATGTATTAATAATGAGACTATCTTTTTCACGTCTGAAAAAATCAGGATTACATAAGATCCTTATGTCTTTATTCGTCCTGTTTACAATATAATAATCTACAATATCAGTATTGTAAATTATTATATTATTTTTCACGCTTATATAAACCTTATTTATACTTCCAGCCATATTTCAAATATAATTGTTGTAACGCATCTCTTGTACCAAAAGTTAAAATTGCTCTAATAAAAACTTAGTAAAACCAGGTTTGCATGTTATCTACTGACCTTGTACAAGCAAGATCCTCGCGCCAGCTTAGAGAATTGGGTGTTTTGGATGCTTGAATTTTATATTGAAAACTCGCTTTTTTGTTATGGTTGAGATTTTTATTTCATTATGAATATACTCATAAGTAACTGCTTCCATATTGAAAACTGAATTCTTTTATTACATAAAAGCCTCACATTATGTGAGGCTTTATTTGGATTATTAGCTCAAAGTCGGGAGACTTTGCGCAGCGGGATATTTTTTGTGAACTTCAATCTAATAAATGTTATTATCATTAATGAGATTAGTAGAAGCCTTTAAATAACCATCATTAAATAGTTTAAGGTACAAGTTGCATTTTTCAGAAGAATGTTCTTTATTTTCGGTTGTATCAGAAGTATGGTAAACATTAATTTGAAAAATGTAGTTGGATAATCTTTTCGTTTTAACAGACTCACTATCAAAGCCGGAACTATAACTAGAATGAGCCAAAAACATTGAATTAATTTTATCTTTTACCTCATTGGCTATATACAAATTTGAATTTTTTCCTAAATCAGATTCTAATATTAAATATTGCTTGATATTATTAGTCTGAAAATATCCTATAATATATAGTGGAATAGAACCTTCTAAATTTCTATTATTAAAGAATTCTCTTCGTGGTAAAAAAATTATTTTATTTTGTTTCATTTCTTCAAAACCTACTCCATTTTCTAAATAAAAATTAAATGATTTATCATCTATTCTTTTAATATTAGGAATATGTTTTATTTCATTTAATACTGACAAACTATCATAATTATTATATGTTAGATAATCTGTTGTACAACTTATAATTTTTGATGCCGATACATTTAGACAACTAAAATTAATGCAAATAAAAAATATAAAAAAAGTATATCTCATAGTTATTAATATTTTAATTTCATTCCTGTCTTTTCCCATGACCACCCTTTTGTATTTATATTGTCCATTGCTTTTGGATATCTATTTAAGAGACTATTTAATGGTCCATTCGATTGTTCAAACATCCAACCATCTGAAATTCCCCATGCTCTAAGTTGTTTTACCTGCCAATCTAAAATAGTTACATGCTGATATGCTGCATTTACTTTAGGAAACAAAAGGTCAAATGAGTAATGCATTAGTTCATGGCCAGTGACTAAATAGAGCCATTGCATTCCCTGATTATATGTATGCTGAGAAATGTAAAGTGTATTTCCATCTTGGACTCCCCATTCATGTATTGTAAAGTTACCATATGAATCTTTTCCATATATTTTCCCTTCCTTATAAATCCTTCCCTTAGGTGCTTTATTTGTTTTGACCTTTACATCAGATGCTCCTTCAACTCCTTTAAAAGTTTCTCTTGCCCATTTAGTTAAAGATTTATTATTGTACTCAGTCGATTTAGGTTTATGAGCTAAATAATTAAAGGCAGTAACAATTAACCCTTGCCCAGCACCCATCCAGAAGTTCCCGCCTCCCAGAACAGAACCAACACCACCACTTACAGCTCCGTTAAATAAAGCAAAGCCGTCACTCCTTAATATGTTATTAGCTCCTACTTTAGTTACAGCTAATCCCAGCAAATCATTTGAAACACTGGCAAATGAGCCACTTAGTGCGCCGCCCAAGAATTTACCTCCCTGCATATAAGATATAGTACCTTGTGTAATGGCGTGAGCTCCGGCTTTGGCTACTATAGTCCATGTTTCACCTATAGCTGATGCAATTTTTGTAGGCCCCCCCGCCGCTGTGGCGAATATGGAGCCCACTCCAAAAGAAACAGCAGCCGACATCGTAGCCATCATAACAGATTGGAACATTTCACCCACATTGATAGGTCTGTTCAAATAATAATCTGTAGCTATTGAAGTAAATATTGCAACTGCAGCAGCAATGATTATCGATTCACCTAAGCCATAAGCCTCTCCGCTTGGATCATTAAACATTAAAGGATTATTTAATACATACCCGTACTTGTTATAATTCTGAGTATTGAAAGGATCCTGAATATTTTCATCCGCATTTAAGAATCTTCTTAATAAAGGGTCATATAATCTACCGTTCATGTGGATGATACCAACTTCTAAGAAATGCTCGTGGTTGGTGTATCCTCTATCAACAATAAGATCCTTAGACGAGTTCATAATGACGTTCTGATCGGTGATAATAGCCCCACTTCCTATCTGTAAGTGCGTGAAATTACCCCATGCATCAAAATGTCTTTGCTCCAATTTATTTCCTGCTTCATCGCTAATGGCTAAAATGCTTCCAATATAATCTTTATGCAAAAATTTAAAAGAACCGTTACTCTCATTAAAGTTTTTTAAATATACAATATTACTTTCATAAGGACTTCCACCGATGTAAAGAATATGTTTTTCTTTGCCTGTTATATTGTCTTTAACGATTTCAAAGCTTCCGTCTTCACTGTAGAATTTGGTGTATTTACCATCTCCGTCTGCTGTGAAGTTTCCGCCATAGGTTACCCTTTGTCTCATACTTGTTAAACCATACTGGAAGGCAACATCTCCTTTCATCCCATCAATGAATACAGGATCATTATTTTCATTATAAACAATCGTTTGAATTAAATCATTGTTATAATTTTGTTCTCCTGTTGCATTTAAGGTCATTCCTGTGGGTTGATAGATCTTAGAAGAATTTTCATACTTCATTTTACCTATCTGATCGTTCTCAGTTATTCTCCCTTTAATATCATAAACATTCCTGTTGCTTTGGGGTTTTACGCCCGTAACAGGATTTGTCCAATTTACTACACGATTATTATCATCATAATCAAATGTTTCAGTAATATTAAAATCACCACCTGTTGTTCTGTTTCTTAATTCATTTTTAATAGCATCAAATGAATATGAAACTTGTAAAAGACTAGGTTTAACTATAGAAGAATGATTTATGTTGGTTAAGAAACCATTAGTACCATATATATTGCTAATATTGGCTAATCCTAGTTGAGCATTTAATATTTGACCTTTCGAATTCGCTTCTTTTAATTCCCAAAGAATTTTTCCTGAGTTTTTGTCTTTGACTTGATACAGTACTCCACTCCAGGAACTATAAACATTTTCAATGTTTACTTTGGTCATTATACCGGAAGAATACAACTGTTTTTCATATGAAATTATCCTTCCTTTATCATCATAAGTCAGTCCTTTTTGTATAAAATACTTTCCATTGCTATTTTCTGATGAAGAAATCACCCTTCCTTGTGGGTCGTATGAAACATTTGAGCTATAAGCTTTACCTTTAGATGTTCCTTCTTTAGAAGTTAATCTTCCTTTATTGTCGTACGTATACGAAATAATTTTATTGGTAGCTTGCCCTGCATCTGTAGATAATTCTTTTTGAGAAATTATTTGGCCCAAGTTATTATAAAAATATTCTTTAGTTCCCTTTGGGCTGATGATTTTTTTTGATTGTCCAAATCCGTCATATTCATATTTGTATAAACCATTAGATGGATCGTTAAATTCAGATTTTCTTCCCCAAGCATCATATTTTGTCGTTACAACATTCTCTGCATATTTGGCTTGAATTTGTTCTCCTGCAGCGTTATATGAAAAATTAATTGTACCTCCTTTGTCTGTTGATGAAATGATATTATCTAATGCATCAGTGATTTTGGTTGTTGTTCTTCCATATCCGTTAACTTCTTTTTCGGTTGTTAAAGATCCAATAACTGTAGTTTCTATTTGTTTTCCATTAAAAGAAGTTACAGTTACTTTTGCCGGGAAAACAGAGTCATCAAAAGCAATGGTATTCCATTGGCTTGCATTCTGACCTTCAAAATATGGTTCGCTTTCATTTATTTTTCTTCCCAACTCATCGTATTGGGTATCTATAGATATAAATTGTCCTTGTCCGAATGCCTTAGTTGAAGTTTTAAATACTTGACCTAATAAGTTGGTATAAGTAATATTCTGATTACCATTGGGTGAATATGCAGTCACTTTCGTTCCCCATATTGGTGAAGGAGCAGGAGGTACTGAAAAACCATAAATCAAATCGTAAGTGTAGGTCGTTGTTCCTGCTAGATTATTTTTTGTTTTCAGTAATTTCCCCCACGCATCATATGTATTGGTAACGGTATTACCTAAAGGATCCGTCTGAGTGAGAACTTGCCCCCAATTGTTATAGGTAATATTAGTTTCCAAACCAAGATTATCTGTATTCTTGATAGAAAATCTTCCTTTACCTTCGAATTCTGATGTTGTTGTTTGGGTTTGAGAATCTACGCTGTTAGTAATAATTTTTTGTGTGATATTTCCAAAACCATCATAATGATAAGTTTCCTGAAGATATCCGGTATTATCTCTATTCCATGTTTTTAGATTTTTTATTAAATTATTTTCATAAACATATTCTTCTTTAAGAGATTTTGTATCTCCATAAGCCTGTATAGTTGATATTTTTATTTTAGGTTTTCCAATATTGTAATTGTTACCAGGTGTAATATCAGAAGGATAATACTCTAAATTTGTAGTTGAAATTTCGTACCCATCGTTTATATTCTCTACAGATTTGGTCGGAAGATAAAGATTATTATAAGCTTCTACAGTATGAACGGTCTTTATATTCCTTAGAAAATCTTTGCTTGTTGTAATATATGGGTTTATTGCTGTGACAATTTTAGGTTTGTCCGCCTCAGCAACAGTTGTGACAACTGCTCCATTCAATAGTTTATCTATTTTAAAATCATATTGCTTGAATGATAATAATTGAGTATTGTTTATTGAGAGATTGTCTGGGAAAATTTTAGACTCATCTGTGGTTCTTATAGACCAATCTTTATAAGCAAGTCCTTCATTTGTTGGATTTATTTCTGAACCGCTCCAAATTTTTGTATTTTCTAAACCATTTGCTATGAAAGTTGATCTTGCTGTTTGCCTGAAGCCAATGACCCCCCTTCCATTTAGGTTTCCAATGAAATCTCTATATCTGAATTCCTGCCATCTTCCTCCTTGAGTAAGTTTAGAAACTACACTATAGTTAATATTTTCTAAGATATTTGAATAAGGATATGAAACAGGGTTTGTATTGTAATATGATTTATAAACATTACCGTTTACCAAATTTGAATATTCAATAATAGTATTAACTCCACCTTGAGTAACAGACTGAACTTTTGATGCGACATTTAGTTTTCCTCCTAAATCCCAGGTAATGAGTTTTGTTTTGTGAATAATTGCAAACTCAGTATTCATTTGAGCAATACGATAAGATCCAAATAACGGAATATAATGCTCTCCATACATTGAATAATTGATAGTTTCCCCATCCCAATCTAATTCAACTGGAGCAATATTATAAGCATTGCTAAAGATTGGCTTACCATCATTATCAACACCATCGTTTCTCAGGTAATTGAATCCATAGCTTGAGTCTGGGTTATTCCAATCAAGCACACCGTCTCTAAACCATTTCTGTGATTCAAAAATTATCAAATCACTTTTCCCATCTTTATTTAAGTCTGATGCAGAATAAGTTCTGATAGTACTTCTGTTTTTTCTTGGACGACCTTGTTCACTTGGTTTGTAAAGATATAAATTAGAGTAATAAAATTCTTTGAATCCTTTACCTGTGGAAATATACATTCTCCAATCTGGAGAATCAATTCCAACCGGAGCTAAGATATCCATTTTACCATCTCCGTTAAAATCACCAAACTTCCTTCCTTCGTAAGCAATTTGAATAGAAGATTGTATTTTTAATTCAAAATCTTTTGTGACTTCATTAAATGAGTAAATATTACTTCCGCCACTAAGATCTATCAAGTCAGACTTTCCATCACTATCAAAGTCTCCAACATTAAATAAAGTATAATCAGTTGAAACAACTTTAGTGAAATTATTTTTAGTATCAACATAGACATAAGCTTCCGGAGTGTTTATTGTATTATCTGACTGATTAGAACCATAATAATCTTCACAACGACAATTGGTACTTCCCCCAATATTTAATACTAGTTCTGAAATACCGTCACCGTTGAAGTCTCCTTCTTTTGCAGACATACTTACACTAAAACCTGAATTACAATAATTTTGATTATAAGCAGGATAACAAGGTGATTCTGTAAAAACAGCAGAAGGAATGCCATTTAATATAAATGAATTGTATTTTTCAAGAACATTACTAGAATTAAGCGCATAATAATTTATGGTAATCTTTTGATTCACATAATCATAAACATACGTAGCAAATGATTGCCTATCTAAAAAAATGTTATTTTTGGGAGTATTTATTACAGACAAGAAATCTCCCTCATAAGAAACATTAATAAAATTATTATTTCCATCTAATCTTCCAAGCATTAATGTATTTCCTTTTAGGAAATCAAGCTTACCATCTCCGTTAAAATCTCCGGTTACAATATTATTTCCGTAGATATCATCATACCTCGTATTTGAATTAAATATGTTTGTTCCTGCAGGACTATATTCATTATTGAAAACAACAGGGTTAGCTGGGAGATCTTGGGAATTATATTCCGTAATTTTTTTTACAAACTGATATTTTGTTCCATTATTGTCATAGTCTATACTATATCTCTTAAACTGACTTCCGTTTGTTTTTACAATAACATCTTTTAATAATTTGTTTTGAACGAAACGGAAACCGGCTGTATAAGAATCTTCTACAAGATCTCTATTGATGTAAGTAAAATCAATTCTGTTAAAATGAGGTTTATTTAATGTTTCATTCCCTCCCCATTGTATAAAAGATATCCTGCTTACACCGCCTTGCATCTTGCCTGTAGTATATTCGTAAGAATAACTGATATAATTTCCCTGAACATCTTTCCACTTTACAATATTATAATCGATTGATGTTCTTCCATTATAGGTATTAAGTTCGGAATTATCAGATTGAGTATCCCCATACCAAGCTTGGGAACCATCTTCAAAAGTTACTACGAAAAACATAGGCTGTGGTGTAGCAGTCTGTGCAGTTCCTACTGATTTTATTTTGACATTAGAATATTTTTCTGTTATGTATTCGGCTCCGTCTTTTCCATATTCTCCTGATTTAAGAATCAACCTCTGTCCATTGAAGCTATAAAAATCTGAGTAGTCCAATTTAACTCCTTCAACTTTACCATCATTTTCGATGTTTTTTCCGATTCTTGATATAGAAGTTATTCCGGTAAGTCCCCATCCGTAACCCGCAATTCCATTCCCAAGACCACCGGAATACATAAGATTCATTTGTGGAGCTACGCTTTTTATTCCCGGAGGTAAAGCGATTGGCAAAGTATATTGAAGTTGTCCTGAACCTGAAACATCGACATTTCCTTTGGTATCATGAAATGCATCGGCGGCTCCCGAAGGATTATTAGCTCCTGCCTGAGAATCTGCAGGCCCACCCCCTGGATTTTCTGTTGCAGGACCACCAATTTTCGCTATAAAAGGATTAGAAATACCTGATGTTGCACGAAATCCTTGACCAAGAACCACCATTTGTGGATCCTGAACAGTTCTTGTTGTATTTTCTTGTTGATGTAATATCGTTTGAGAATATCCCAGTACCGACAGTAAGGATATGATTAGTGAATAGAATAATCTCATATTCTTGAAATAAGGTGTTAATTAAATAATTTTTCTATCGTTTTGTGATGTTCCTGCTGAATACTCTTCCATCTTTCAATTTGACATGGAGTACATATACCCCCCATTCGTAACCAGTCATGTTTATCTTCAACTGCCTGTTAAGATTAGGAAGGTTTTGCTGCTGGAATTTCCAGTGAACTGTACTATGCTGATATAAAGAAACTGTAGCGATAAGTTCATCCAACTCATCTGTCCAATCTATAGTTAAAATATCATTTATCGGCACAGGATAGATCCGCATCTGCTTCCAGAACGCTTTATCGTCGAGCTTAACAATTTGATCCTCTTGTTTTTCAACTTTTGCCGTATCTATTTTAGCTTCCTGATTAATTATATCTTTTGGGGCAGATTTACCGTTGATATTAGGCCCGCGATATCTTTGATTCCCTGCTTCATCATATTTAAAATAAACTTCTGTCTGAGAATATCCAAAGAAGCCGATAAATAAAGACAAAATTGAGAGTAACTTTTTTTTCATCATCTATTTATTTGTGGTTTGAAATAAGCAGTTGAACCTGTCTTTTAAGTTCATTAATTTCTTCAGACTGTGACTGTAATCGCTTGTTCTGGTCAATTGAGTACAAAGTCAATTCTTCTATTTTTTCAAGAAGTTTAGCGTCCATTTCGGCAACATTAATTCCTTTTTCAATTACTTCACCAGCCGAAGGTATATTAGGTAAATGTCCTTTTTCCGCAATATGCTTTTCAACTTCTTCCAAAGTTTTAAGCTTATAATCTTTTTTAAAAACGTAATCTGCCCATACATTTGCTTTTACCTCAACTTCCTTTGCAAATATTTTTCCGTTGAATCTTGCTGTGGCATTATTGAAGAATTTTGCCCAAACTCCGTTATGGTTATCTTCAAAACCAACATATGATCCGCCGTCATTCCCATTATTTGGAATTGAAAACAATAAATTCTGTGAAGCTCCCGACCCGCTAGACAAAGTTCTAAAAACCGTATCGCCGGTACGCGCCCCAACCGCCCAACATTCATTACAACCCGATCTCGCAATTTGAAAAGTACCTAAAGAATTAGCAATTTCCACAAAAGTGCCATCTGTCTTAAATATTCTAAGACTGGCTTCAGAGTTTGCAGGATCGTTTTTTCCAATTTTCACATTACCAGCAGAATTTTCTAAAATAGCTCTCATCCATGGCTGAGAGCCATCATTATTTGTTTTTCTAAAGTATAAATCCTGATTAAAAAAACTTCCGGCAAATTGCATTCCGTAGTTATTAGTAGAATTGCCATGTCTTACATCCAAAAGATGCCACCAATCACTTGCACCCGCTGGATAATTTACCGGACTACTGGCTTCATAGAAACCACTTGTAGTAGTTGGAGCGCCTGCGTCATTTCTTGTTAGGGTATTTTGTGAAAATGCAATTGAACTAGATATTAGTCCTGCCAAAAATAAAACTTTCTTCATCTTAAAATAATTATATTAGTGTAATGTTTAAACTTTTTTTTAATGTCTAATTATAAGAAACCTAAAATTCTTTATAATTAAAAACTTTCGCGAAATTAACCTTTTTCAACTATTACTCACATCTCCTTAATGAGATTTAATATGACTCTTATCATATCAATGTGACAAATTTACATCTGAGAAACGTCAAAACTCGTCGCAAAAAATTAAAGTGAAAAAAATATGTAAGAAATAGAGATTCTAAATCAATCTCTCTAGTAAAAAATAGGACTTTAGTAATTTTTTAGAGAGAAAATTTCTCCATATTAGAATGCAGTTAAACTTAATAACAGTTCTGCTAAAAACTTTTTTTTCATTTATATAATTGTGTTTTTTAGTATATTTTTAAACTGTAATTAAATCATAGACTTGGTATCCTATTGCTCTAATTTTCAGTTGAAAACTATTTACAAACTTAACATTTTTTTTCTAACTAAAAAATATTATTCACATAAATTAAGTTTATCTTTCTACAATTACTTAACAATTATTAAAAATCGTTGTGTTTTCAAAATATAACCTGATAAATTTGGACGTTGAAATTAAATGTCTCAAAATGACAATTTCAATAATCGAAAAAATGCGATTATTGTAAGTTACAATACATTCCAAAACTTTATAAGCGTATCTCTATTGTCTTTATAATTAAGTTTATCTTTTTTTATGCTTAAGAATGTCATCAAAAATAAATCTGAGTCTCAGGCATTTTTTTTCTGAGATCTTCAACTTCTGTAATATTGATAGGATTTCCTGTGAGAATAAGTGTTTTCAAATGTTTTAAATCAGCAATTTCTTTTGGTAATGATTGTAGCTGATTATTGGCCAGATTAAGACTGACGATGTTCTTTAGATTCTTTATTTGAGGCGAAATCTCAGATATTTTATTCTCACCTACGTTAAGGAACTCCAGATTTTTTAAAGCTAAAATGTTTTTGGAGAGCGTAATCAACATATTTTTTTGCAGTTCAAGATATTTGAGCTTACTTGGAAAACTTGTTTCATTAAGATCATTAATCTGATTAGATGAGAGATTCAGAAACTTAAGACTTTTTATTTTTTCAACATGAGAAACCATACTGATTTGATTGCTGTGTAAATTAATTTCTTCGAGTCCCGAAATTTCTGTCAGAGCTTTTGGAAAAACGCTGAGGTTATTGGCATCGAGTTGTACAACTTTAAGCTTTTGAAGTTTGGCAAACTCAGGATTAAGATCCGTCAAATGATTAAGATTCATAGAAAAAGTAGTGAGCTTTTTCAGCTTATTGATTTCATCAGGAATATATTTTATGCTGTTCTCGTTAATATTAAGAATCTGAAGTTCTGAAAGTGAAAAGAGTGCATCATCTAGCTTTTCAAGATTATTTCCCATAATGTTCAGAAAAAAAACAGAATTCATTTTCGTAATATCAGGAGGCAGATTAAACAGACCTTTATCTCTGAAACTTAAGCTATAAACAGTTTCTTTCGACATCAAAGCAGCCTCCATATCTGTATAAGTCGGATATTTTACAGGATCAATCTGGGCATTTATTCTGGCAATACACAGTAAACAAAAAAGGCAAATGTATTTTTTCATAAAACAAAAAAAGGTCGCCGGAAAAAATCCGACGACCGTTATAAAGTATTAAAATTATTTTTTGAAAATCTTAGCTGTTTTCTGGAATCCGTCTGCTTCAATATTTAATATTAAAACTCTTGAAACCTGAAGCTGGCTTGTGAAATCTAAGTCGAGACTAGTTGTAGATCCGTTTACTTTCTTTTTATAGACAACTTTCCCGTCAATGCTGTACGCAGTAACTTCAAGATTTTTCAGTGCTTTTGGCGAATTGATTTTCACAATACCAGAAGTAGGATTAGGAGCTACCGTTACATCATTTTCATTAACAACTTCTACTGTTCCCAAACTTCCTGTTGTCCCTAAAAACTGTTGTAAAGCAACTACAATTGTAGCCGACTTTCCTCTGTAATCTATTGTATTACCCGTAGCATCTACATCAGTAGAAATCGTAGAATTCGGATGCTGAATAGAGAAGAAACCAAATTTCTTATCCGGTGTGAATGTAAGACCTGTAGGCTCTGATCCTGCAGGCATTGATGCAAATAATCTTACATTAGGATTTGCCTGTGTATGATCGGGACCAATAACCCAGATGTAGTTTTTACCACCGTCCTGCAGTACCCAAAGATTACCAAGTTCATCAAAAGTAAGGTTATCGTTTCCGTCCCCCCAAGATTCAGTTTTCATTCCCTGCGCGGTGTTGAATGTATAAGCTGTTGATGCTCCGCCTACGAAAGTTTCTACGTTTGAAAGCGTCATTCCGTTATCTGTCATTCTGTATACTTTATCTAATCCTTTTGCCGTAAAATAAACTTTACCGTCAAGTGGACTTATTTCTATATCTTCTACTCCATTGAAGGAAGTACCGCCTAATGACAAAGCTAAAGCAGCCGTATTATTTTGATCAGCCTGAAGTTTATTTGGCACCTGAATCCACTGTCCGGTTGTTGCTACCGGATTTCCACCACTTAATCCCTGGTCAAGCTTCAAAACATATAAATTCCCTGAAGCCAGATTGTTTGGAGTATCCATCACATATTTATAAACCATATGAGTTCCGCCATCTTCGCCATAATAAGCTGTTGTTCCTGCATCGTTAATCACTACATTTTCATGATTCATGATTCCCATCTGCCAAAGCTTATCTTTAGTTCCTGCCTGGTTATGAGACATCACCTGCGCTGTTACAGGATCAATTTCTACCAGCCATCCATAATCTTTGTACCCATCGGCATTAATATCGTTTGACGTAACAGATTCTTCAGCCGTTACCACCGTTCCCCAAGGTGTAATACCTCCCGAGCAGTTTCTGATCGTCTGCACAAGGCTCGGTGCCGAAAAACTCACCGCTCTTGATTTTGTTAACTGCCAAAGTTTGGTTGAAGTATTATAATTAATTTCTGCCATGGTAACACCTCCGGGGTTTGTTTCATGGTTTACAGAAAGATATCCGTCCATACTGCTGTTATTTTTAGCAACATAGGCGGTAAAATCATTAAGGCCACCAACCAATCCGCCGCCTTCTGTATAGTTATCACCTTCTTTTAGGATCAACTGATATTTATGTTCAGCAGGGATAATCAATTTTGCAGTCTGTGTTGTAGGAACAATTGATGTAAAACAGCTGATATGTGTACCGGTACAGTTGGAAACCGGTGGAGTTACCGTTGTTGTTGTTTTAAGATATGCGTCTATTGTTAAATCTGAGCTTGTAGCACTTCTATTATGCAGCTCAATTGAAATTCTGTTAGTTCCCTGTACAAATTTGTTTTTGGGAATAGAGAATATGTTAATAGCCGTTTCTGCAGCCCCATCAACAATTGTACTCGAAAAAGTACCATGAGTAATGGCTCCGGATGGCATATTATCTCTTATCACCTCTTCACCGTTTAGATAAACAATGATTCCGTCATCTCTCCTCACGCCAAATTCCATCGTATTCGAAAGATCTGCCAGATTTACTGTGAAATCTTTGATAAGATAAGCAGTATCTACACCAGAGATAAAAGAAGTCGTAACAGGGTCACCGTAACCTAACGGACCATTTCCTACAGCCCAGTTTGAAACATCATAATTGGAACTTTTCCAGGTTGCGGGCAATGCCACATCTGCGTCGTTATACTTCCATGCACTCTGCAATGCAAAAATTGTCGTCTGTGCCTGGATCATCGATGTCGTCATCAATGCCAAAGCTGCGATACTAAGTAGTTTTCTTTTCACTTTTATTAAAATTTCATTTACCATGCAAAACTATTTTTTTCGCTTCGGCATTGCGTTACGCTATCTTTAATTAAACCTCGATGAATATTAATAAAACTGAAAGTAAATGTTACGAATTTTAACTTATTATTAAATTTGAAATTTATGTAAAACTGAAGCTTTATTTCGCTAATTTCTTAGCCTTACTGATGTCTGTCAAAGTATTTAGAAAAGCGATAAGTTGTTTTTTTTCAATTTCCGTAAGATCAAGCTTATCTGCAGGAAGCGTCTGATTTTTCATGGGTAAACCTAAACCTTCTCCTCCACCTTCATTATAAAAATCAATCACTTCTTCAAGCGTATTAAAAGCTCCGTTATGGAAATAGGGTTTTGTTAACGCAATATTTCTCACCGTCATGGTTTTGAAAGAATTCTCATAAATCCATGAATTTTCTTTTTTCACATTAGAATTTATTCTTCCTCTGTCACCGTCAAGTTCTATCGGTAAATTTGTGATTGGTTTTTTGGTCACTCCTAAAACTTCAGATTCATTTTCATTAAAGAAAGGCGGCACAAGTCCTGAAAAATGCGGTGCAAAGTGACAAGTTGCACAATTGGCTTTCCCCATGAATAGATTGTAACCTTTTTTAGCATCTTCAGAAATTTCTTTTTCATTTCTCATAAAACGGTCAAAATCACTTTCAAACGAATAAAGAGAGGCTACAAAAGAACTTAGCGCTTTGGAAAAATTCTGTTTACTGATTTTTCCGTCTTTAAAAACCTTTTTGAATTCTTTTTTATACTCTTTATTGCCATTCAGCTTTTGTACAATTTTTTGATAATCGGTATTAAATTCATCCTGATTATAAATCACGTGTTCCGCCTGTTGTTCAAGATAAAAAGCTCTCATATCATAAAAAAATCTTTTTGCAAAAACGGCATTATAAAGAGAAGGAGAATTTCTCAAGACGGTTTTTCCCTCTACATTACTTGCAGATTTCTGTTTTAGATCGGTATACGCATTTTCTGGAAGGTGACAGCTGGCGCAACTCATCGCTCCATTAGCACTGAAGTTTTGATCATAGAAAATCTTTTCACCTAAATTTTTCAGTTCTTCAGAATCTTCAGAAGGTTTTAAAATCGTATAAAAATAAGGGTCAAGAAAATCTGCTTTAAAGAAATCTTTATTCGAAACATTCCAGCCCGAAAAATTTTTGAGATCATCAGGATTACCATCCCATCTGCCCAATTCTTCGTATAAAGGCTGAACAAATTGTTTATAAAACTCTATTCTGTCAAAAGACTCAAAATCGGTATTCTTCCCAAGATAAGTAATTGCCTGTTGAATAAGTAAATTAGCTTTTTCTGTTTTAAAATTTTTAAAATAAGCTTCATCGTTGATGTATTCCCTCATCCCCATTAAAGCATGAGCAGCTTCCTCAGAAATATTGAGAGAACCCGGAGTATCAAAACCTGTCACACCCAAACTGTAAATTCTAATAAGTTCTATTCGCAAAGGCAAAGTTTTATTATTTCCTGAGCTCAAGCCGTTATTCAAAGTACTTAAATAAAAGTTTGCATAACTGTTGTACAGGAAATTGGTAATTGTACTTATTTCTTCTTTTTTTTCATTGGCTTCGTCAGAAAAAATAAGTTCATCCAAAACCTGCAAACCTTCGGGAGGCAAAGTATAGGCTGAAGTTCCCGCTGCTTCAATATGAAAAAGCGGCGCTGCATTAAGATGGGTTTTGGTAAATTCAGGATAATGATAAGCGACGAAAAACTCTATTTCTTTAAAGGAATTCCTTGTACTTCTTAGGGTTTGCTGAAGTTTTTCTAAAGAAATTTTTTCTTGAGAATAAAGTTCTACATCATTTTTCAGATATTCTAACTCAATTTTAAAATCACGTAAGCCTCTGTTTATAAATTTATTATCACTTTTTACACCTTTATTAACAGGGTTAAAAGACATTGCAGAAAAAATGAAGACGCATGGAATAAGCAGTAAAAGATAATATCTCACAGTTTTAATCGCAAAAGTAGCCTGATTAGATTACAGAAATTTTACGCATAGATTAAATAATGTTTACCATTTGCCCGACAAACAGCACCTTTTTTAATATTGTAAATACAAACAGTTAAAAAAGGAAGACTATTTTGCAAAATGAATTTCTGATTTTACAGATTTTCATTTATTTTTTCATCTAAAATACTTTGCACTTTTTCTCCAATTATTTTCAGCCTCACAATACTTTCAGAGGTGATTCTGTCTGCAAATATAATTCTGAAATGATGTCTGTATGCGTCGGTGTAAGAAAATGTATCTCCGGGTGTAAAAGCGATTTTTTGACTTTCACAAAATTTATAGAAATCAGGCATATTCACTTCTTTAGGAAGTTTTCCCCAAATGCTGTAACCGCCTTGAGGTCTGTGAAAATAACAATCTTTTGGAAAATATAATCTTAATGTATTAAGTAATTCTACACATTGTATTTCAAGCTGTTTTCGGAAGAAACGAAGATGCCGTTCATAAGAATTTTCTTCTAATAATTGTATCATTAATTCCTGAAAAATAGGTGATACAGATCTTCCCAAAGAAAACTTAATTCTTTCAGCCTGCTCAAAAAATCGACCTGTATTCAGCCATCCCAGACGAATTCCCGGTGCCAAAGTTTTTGAAAATGACGAATAGGTCATTACCCAACCTTCCGTATCAAAATTACAAATCGTTGAAGGTCTTTCACCATCAAAATAAAGATCACCATAAATGTCATTTTCAATAATCGGAATCTCTTTACTTTGCGCAATCGAAGCAAGTTCTTTCTTTGTTTCGTGTGACATTAAAATTCCTGTGGGATTATGAAAATTGGATGTTACCACAACAGCACGAATATTATTTTTACTTACTGCATCTTTTAGATAATCAATATCAAATCCGGTTTTGTAGTGTACCGGAATTTCGATTATTTTCAGTTTTAAATTTGAAATCACTTCCAAAACAGAAAAAACACACGGACTTTCTACCGCAATCAAGTCTCCCGATTCCGTTACCGAAGCCAGCGCAATGTAAAGCGCCTGCAAAGCTCCATCTGTGATGATGAGTTGTTCTGAATTTATTTTACAGCCAGATTTTGTTGCCCGTGCAGCAATTTGATTTTTTAAAATTTCTGATCCGTTCGCCGGATAATATCTGAGAATTGATGATCCTTTTTTCCGAATTACTTCTTGCATTTTCCTTAAGATCAATTTTTGAGGAACGAGCAAATCTGTCGGTGCAGCGGTATTAAATGAAATTTGTTCAAAAGACTTACCTGACTTTGAAGTGAGTTTTACCTTTTCATCAAACTCCGGGTTTCGTACAACTGGCAAAAATGTTGGTAAATCTTCAGGAATGTCTTCATTTACTTTTATAGTAACAAAAAATCCTGAGCGAGGACGATTTTCAACACAGCCTTTCATCACAAGATAATCATAACCACTTTGCACGGAAGTAATGCTCAGTTGATACTTTTCTTTAATTTCTCTTATAGAAGGTAACCGCTCGCCTGAAACAAGAATTCCATTTTTGATCTGTTTCTCGATGACCGAAGTAAATATTTGATATTTAAAATTCTGCATAATCCCAATCTGTTCTGCACAAATTTACAAAATTTTAAATTGTACCGTTTTATTAGCTTAAAACTGTACCGATATTATCATTCATAAATAACTTAGCTTTGAAAAAAAATAAGAATGGAGATTGTTTCAAAATTTGTAGTAGGTTCAGACCAGGGAGTTGATGAATTTTTTGATGTTAAAAAAGCTTTTATTAAAAATTCGTATCAAGAGACTATTGCACCCGAAATTATAGACAACTACATTAAAGAATATTTTGATCATAGAAAAATGATCAATATTTTAAATGATTTTTCTAATCAATTAATTATGGTGTTTGCAGATCAACAACCTGTAGGATATTGCTTTTTTCAAACAGGAAACTTTTATCCGGAAGCTGATGAAAATCAAAAAATGACGGCTATCAAAGAATTTTCTCTTCTTCAAAAATATGATCTACCAGAAGTGAGACTTTCTCTTTGGAATAAAGTAAAATCGGCAATTCAATTTGCAGACAGTCTTTGGATTAATATCAGAGAAAACGATTCACAAATTCAGTTTTTTACAGATCAAAAATTCGTTTTTGTGAAAGATACGGTTTCAGAACCTTTCAATCTTCCATCATCCATTTATGAATTAGATTTAAAAAAATTATAAATCTTTCTTTAGTATATGACCGCAAAAGAATCAAAAGACTTTCTATAGTTTAAGTTAAGCAAAAGCTTTCAAAACGATTAACAAACAAGTCTTTGCGTTTTGTAAACTTTTGAATTCTTATTTTTTCAATCTTTTCTTTTGATTCTTTTGCGGTAAAATATTTTTGTCATTACTAAAAAATTATTCATTATAAATCCACATCAGTAAAGGCTTTTCAGTTTTTTGAATGACTGGATCTAATTCTTTCATCGCATTATTGGAAATTGTAGGACAACCCCAACCTTCCGGCGAGCCTTTTGGGTAAACTTCATCATCACTCATCAATTCCCATGAATGAAAAACAATGAATCTTTGTAGCGCATTATTATTTGTTTCTTCTAAACCGTGCATCAAATATTTTACATTAATTCCCCAATCGCTTCTTCCTCTTTCACCTAATTGATATTTCCCCAAAGCCGAAAGATGACTTCCGTCTTCATTACTAAATTGAGGATTGTCTTTTGAATCATCGCTGCTCCAACTATTACCTCCGCAACCATGCCCCACCAAATATTTATTAGATATTCTCTGCTCTTTAAAATTCCAAATTATAAAACGGTTCAATCCGGAATGCAGACTCATATCAATCAAAATACAAAAATCAGTATTCATTTTTTTGCTTTTGCAAAATGCATAGGCTTCTTCAGCTTTCTTTTTTGTTTTATTTAAATCTAATTCGGGCTTTTTGACTTCATTGGATTTTTTATTATCAAAAACATCATTATCAGTAAGCTTTTTCGCCTCATGTTTGCAAGACAAAAAAATGACAACCAGAAAAATTAAATAAAAAATTCTCACAAGATTTATTTATAATGTAAGAAAATCCCATAATCTGTTGGCGTCCACCACGCTGCTTTTTGTCCGGCAGCTTTTAGTGCATCGTTTGCCCAGGTGTTGCAGGTATTCAGAAAACTATAACTTCCTTTCGCATCATAAAACGCATCATTATCGCTGTAAACAGCTTTCGTAGGAATCAATATATAACTACCGTTTGTATCTCTGTCAAATTTAGCATCGATAAACTTCACTAATTCTAAATATTGTTTTTTGCTGATCATTATTTTTTTGCAGTCAGCAGCTTCGGTCATCATTTTGTAAAATGAAGCGTGCATTGCAGATTCACTCATCCAAAATGCAGCTTTTACAGCCGTAGAAAATTTCAAATCTGCCCAAGTTGGTGTATCCAGATAAAAACCTTTATCGCCCCACCCGATTCCTACATAATTGTAATCCGTTTTTTTTGATGTTGTATTTGCAAACGGAATCTTTGCGCTCCAATCGTGCAATTCATTTTTTACAGGCATTACAATATCGGTATGAACACCGTTGGTATAAATGTAAATCGGAATTTCTTTTTGCTCGCCATCATCTTTTGCCGAAACTTCGATAAAAGGAAGCAGATAACCTACAATAGCGTACAGCACAATGATTCCAAGGATGATTCCGAGAGTTTTCAGGAAATAGATCAGTATAATTTTCACACTCATGTTTTCAGATATTGAAGTTTAATAAAATTTAATCTAAATTTTTTCTAAAAGTATTTATTTTAATTCAAAAATTAATTAAATTTAACTAACAAACATTCACAAATATGCTTAAAAACGCGAAATCTCAAAAAAGATTTAAAGTAAGAGTAAAAACAGCTCCTAAAAGAACCCAGAAAAAACGTTGATTTCTTAAAGATATTCTCTTTTTGAAAGTCAATTTTTCTTTTGTAGGAAAGGCTTTTTTAATTTTTATGAATTGGAATCTTTTATTTCTTTAGAACTAAAGTTTTAAGGAATGGTACAATACCCATATTATTTTTGGAAACTATAATTTCCGAACAGGTTTTTTCACCTTTTATATTTTGCTATAATTTCTCTGAAGATTGATTCAAAAACTCAATATTTCTTTTCAAACCGGCAAATTTTGTACGTTTTACAGGTGATTTCCTGAATATTTCCGAGAATATTTCGTGAGTCAATTCTTTCCACTCTCCTTTTTTGAAATTTTTCAACGCTTCATTAGGTTTAAATTTAGCCTGAAGATTCGGCGCCGAAAAACGGTTCCAAGGACAGACATCCTGACAGATGTCGCAGCCAAACATCCAGTCTTCCATTTTATCTTTAAAGTAATCGGGAATTTCAGTTTTCAATTCAATGGTTGCATAGGAAATACATTTGCTTCCGTCAACAATTTTCTCCGAAACAATCGCATCAGTTGGACAAGCATCGATACATTTTCTGCAACTTCCGCAATGATCGGTTGTTTCATGATCAGGAATTAAATCTAAATCACAAATAATTTCAGCTAAAAAATAAAAAGAACCACTTTGTTTGGTGATTAAATTGGCATTTTTTCCAACCCAGCCAATTCCTGATTTTTTTGCCCAGCTTCTTTCCAAAACCGGAGCTGAATCTACGAAAACACGGAATCCGAAATTTCCGATTTCTTCTTGTAATTCAGCAACCAAATCACGAAGAATTTCTTTTACTACTTCATGGTAATCTTCGGCATACGCGTATTTTGAGATTTTAAAATTCTCTAATGCAGAAATTTTCTCTTCAGGAAAATAGTTATAGGAAAGAGAAATCACAGATTTGGAACCTTCTACCAATAATCTCGGATCTAATCTTTTGTCGAAATGATTTTCCATGTATTTCATTTCACCATGGAAGTTATTTTTAAGCCATTTTTCTAAATGACGCGCATCTTCCTCCAGAAAATCTGCTTTCGAAATTCCACAATTCTGAAACCCAAAACTTTTAGCTTTAGATTTGATTAATTGGGAATATTTTTCAGCAGTTGAATTCATAGATTTCGCATTGCAAAACTAAGATTATTTTATAAATTTGTTGAAGTTTGGATGTGTGAAAATACTTCATACATTTATTTTGTAATTTAACTCAAAAAAATTAAATATTATGTCATTAGCAGATGTATTACAATCAGGAAATTATGCATTAATCGACGTTCGTGAGCCAATGGAGCTTGAAATGGACGGAAATATAGAAGGAGCAGTCAATATTCCTTTGGGAGAAGTTGAAGACAGAAAAGACGAAATCTTATCTATCGAAAAGCCTGTTGTTTTGTTCTGCAGAAGCGGAAACAGAAGTGGAAAAGCATTAGAATATCTGAATTCTCAAGGCTTACAAGATGGCTACAACGGCGGTGGCTGGGCTGACTTGAAAGCAAGCTTATAACAAAACAGAAGGAACTTTTTTTAAGTTCCTTTTTTTATTTAACTCAAACGATATGTATGATTTTAAAAGATAGATTTGAATCGCTTTGTCTAAACTTTACAGAAGATAAAATTTTAATTGAAAAATTTTGGATCGAAATTGAGAAAAACTATTCAGGGAAAAACAGGCATTATCACAATCTTCAACATTTAGAAACTCTATTTGAAGAAATTGAACATGTAAAAGATAAAATCAAAAATTTCAATACTATTTCATTTTCTATTTTTTATCATGATTTAATTTATGATGCAACTTCAAAACTAAATGAAGAAAAAAGTGCAGATCTTGCAAAAGAAAACCTTGGAATTGTAGGTTTGAATAATGAAGATATACAACAAATTTACGAGCAGATTTTAGCTACAAAATCACACAAAAAATCGAATGATGAAGACATTAATTTTCTTTTAGATGCAGATTTATCGATTCTTGGGAAAAGCTCGCAAGTTTATTTAGAGTATACAAAACAGATCAGAAAAGAATATTCTATTTATCCGGATTTCCTTTATAAACCGGGAAGGAAAAAGGTTTTACAACATTTTCTGGCACTGGAAAATATTTTTAAAACTGAGTATTTTAAAAATAAATATGAATCTCAAGCGAGGGAGAATATTGAATATGAATTGAAAAGTTTGTAGGTTTTTTTCATTTTATTAACCACCCCGTCAAAAATTCTTTGAATTTTCGCCACCCCTCCAGAGGAGGGGAATTGTAGCGAATTAATTTATTACGGAGTTTATAAATTCAATTGATTTATTTAAAACTATTTCCGGAGATTCTTTGTGCGGTGTATGTCCAACATTTGGGATGATGAATTTCTCCGATCTTCCTGTAACCTGCGAAACCGTTCTTTCAACTTGATCTAAAGTTCCGTATTCATCAGCTTCTCCTTGAATAAACAAAAGAGGACTTTTAATATTTTTCAATAAATACTCAATATTCCAGCTTCTGAATTTTTCATTAAGCCAAATTTCAGTCCATGCTTTGACAATTGTTTCTACTTTATCGCCGTGATATTTTTCCAGACGTTGAGGTAGATTTGTGGTATTGTAAGCATTTAATGCCTCTTCCACTCCTTTTACTGTAATATCTTCCACAAAAATATGTCCGGCTTCACAGATTACAGCTATTACTTTTTCAGGATATTTTGATGCGGCAATTAAGGCAATCGTTCCGCCATCGCTGTGACCGAAAAGAATTGCATTGTTTATATTTAATTCAGAAAGTAAATCATTCAATATATCTGCTTCCAGTTCCATGTAATTGTTTTCTCTTTCATGGGTAATCATAGGAAAAGATTTTCCGTATCCTAAACGATCATACACTAAAACATTACATTGTGTCGCTTTCGCCAATTTTTCAGGGAAATCCCTCCAAAGCTGAACCGAACCTAAAGAATCATGCAGAAAAACAATTGTTGGTTTATTTTCGAATGAATTATTAAATTTTATAAATAAGTTTTGCCCTTTTACATCAATTACCTCTTCAATCATTATTTATAAGCTCGGATTTTTTGTTTCATTAAATTCTTTTAAAAGGTTAGCAAAAACCGTTTCCACAGGAAGAACTTCGTCAATCAAAGCTGAAACCTGACCGATTTCCAATTCACCTTCTTCCATATCACCTTCAAACATTCCTTTTTTAGCTCTCGCTCTCCCTAAAGAAGCGACCAAAGCTTCGGCATTTCTTCCTACATTGTATATTTCCTCAAGCTCGTTGAAAAATTTGTTTTTAACCATTCTTACGGGCGCCAGTTCTTTTAAAGTAAGAATCGTATCGCCTTCATTCAGTTCTGTAATTTTCTTTTTCCAGTTTTCGTGAGCACTTGCTTCCTGTGTTGCCGCAAAACGGCTTCCGATCTGAACTCCGTCTGCGCCCAAAATCATTGCTGCTTTCATTTGAGAACCCAAAGCAATTCCTCCTGCAGCAATCAATGGTTTTGAAATATGTTTTTTAACATTCGGAATCAGGCAAAAAGTTGTTGTTTCATCTCTTCCGTTGTGACCTCCTGCTTCAAAACCTTCAGCAACGATTGCATCAACCCCTGCCTCTTCACATTTAACGGCAAACTTGGTTGAAGAAACCACATGAGCGACTTTTAAACCTTCTTTCTGAAGCGTTTCGGTATATGTTTTAGGACTCCCAGCAGAAGTGAAGACTATTTTCACGCCTTCTTCCAGAATAATATTGATAATTTCTTCTAAATTGGGGTAAAGCAAAGCGACATTTACACCAAAAGGTTTATCGGTAGCTTTCTTGCATTTCTGAATATTCTCTCTTAAAATATCCGGATACATACTTGCCGAACCAATTAAACCCAATCCACCACAATTGGAAACTGCCGAAGCCAACTTCCAACCTGAATGCCAAATCATACCGGCCTGAATAATGGGATATTTTATATTGAAAAGTTCTGTGACTCTATTTTTGTTTTCGTTCATTTCATGAAGCTTTTTAGCGGAGTTGAAATCTATAAAATTACTCATAAGGTAAAAATACTAAAAACGTAGATTCTATAATACATGTGAGAACTATTTTCACAAAAAAACCTTCAGAAAGTTCTGAAGGTTTTGTATTATTTTTTAAGAGATTCTTTTTTCCAGTTCCCTTTAAAATCACAGCTGTCATATCGACCGTCTATAGAAATAAATGTGGTTGGAAGTTTTGAATTGACAAACTTCTCAATCATTTCACTTTTTTTCTTGTTGAGAGCCATCTGCTTTATTCTGTCATAATCTGTTTCAAGAGTTATCTGGTGCGCAGGAATAACATCTTCAATTTTAATGATTTTTACAACTTTTCTCTTTCTGTCATCTTCATCATCAAACGCAGTTGTAATATCATTTTTATTAAGACCGGCAAGCTCGTAACTAATCACTCCCGGAATACTTTCTCTTTCGATTTTACTTGAACCATCTCCACCGGTAATAACACCCGCATTGAATTTAGTTTTTTTATCATCGGAAAACTTAAATGCAGCATCTTTAAAACTCAATTTTTCAGCTAAGACCAAACCTCTTATACTGTCTAATTTTTGTTTTGCAGTAGTAATTTCTGCATCTGTAGGTGTTGCCATCAAAAGAATATGTCTTGCATCATAGGCTTTCCCTGATTTTTTCACCAACTGAATAATATGGTATCCAAACTCAGATTCTACAGGGTCTGAAATTTCACCTTCCTGTAAGTTTAATGCTGCAGCTTCGAAAGGCTTTACCATTTGTCCTTTAAAGATATTTTTCATCAAACCTCCATTTGGTGCTGTTCCCTGGTCTTCAGAATAAATTCTTGCCTGACTTTCGAAACTCTCTCCACCTACAATATCAGCTTTGATTTTCTTTAATTTGCTTATTAACTCTTCTTTATGAGCCTCCGTTAATTTAGGATACATCATAATCTGAGAAAGAGAAACTTCATCTTTTATTTCAGGAAGCTGAGATTTATACATGTTGAAAAAATCTGTTACTTCATTCGGAGTAACATCGGCTTTTTCTGTAATTCTTCCATATTTTGCCTGTCCGTAATATTGATCGGTATCAATTTTTTCGATGGCATTTTTCATCTCAAACTGATTTCTGAACTTATACGCAGTAAGCATCGACTTTTCGTCCGGAAACTGAGAAAGCAATTGGTTGTACTTTGCATTTGCCCCATCTTTAATCGCCGCAGAACGGTTTTCGATCAGGGTATCTCTTTTAGCTTCGTATACCAGAAGTTTATTATTGATTAAGTTTTCCAAAAACTCACATCTGTCGGTTGTTGAAGCACCCTGCTGTTTTCCGTAATTCATCTGCTCTTCAACATCAGATTCCAAAACGATCTCATCACCAATTACTGCCGCAATACCGTCTACCAACTGACCTTTCTTTAGCTGAGCATTGATGTTTCCTGAGAACAACATCGTGAAGACTGCAAGAAGGAAAGTGATTTTTAGTTTATTTGTCATTATACTATTTTAAACAAGTTGCAAATTTAGAATTCTTAATGAATTGCACTCAATTTTTTATTATAAATATTTCTTAAAAAGAGATGATTTATTGCAATTCTACATTAAAAGTTGTCAATTCTTTAAATTGCTTCAATCTGTTTGTAATATCTGCTTCATTTACCTCCTGAATTCTTTCTGTTCCGAATTTTTCTACGGTGAAAGATGCCATTGCGGAACCTACGATTAATGCAGACTTCATGGTTTCAAAATCAAAGGTTCCTTTTTTAGCAAGATAAGCTGCAAAACCGCCTGCAAAAGTATCACCCGCACCAGTCGGATCGAAAACTTCTTCTAAAGGAAGTGCAGGAATTGCGAATACTTTATTATCATGGAACAATAAAGCTCCATGCTCTCCTTTTTTGATAATCACATATTCAGGCCCCATTGTGTGGATCTTTTTAGCTGCTTTTACTAAAGAATATTCACCGGAAAGCTGTCTAGCTTCTTCGTCATTGATGCTGATTACGTCAGTTTTAGCAATCATATCTTTCAGAATATCCATTGCAGAATCCATCCAGAAATTCATGGTATCTAAAATAACCAATTTTGGGCGCTTATTCATTTTTTCTAGAACTGAAAGCTGAACTCCAGGGTGAAGGTTTCCTAATAACAAAATCTCTGCATCTTGCATAGAAGCTGGAATTTTTGGATCAAAATTTTCCAAAACATTCACTTCAGTAGCTAAAGTATCTCTTGTATTTAAATCATTATGATATTTACCAGACCAGAAAAAAGTTTTTCCTTCTTTTACAATTTCTATTCCTTCGATGTTTACATCTCTGTTGGTAAACATATCAAGATATTCTTGTGGGAAATCTCCACCAACTACCGATACAATTCCAGATTTCACACCCAAAATAGAAGATGTAATCCCGATGTAAGTAGCTGCACCACCCAAAATTTTATCTGTTTTACCAAACGGCGTCTCAATTGCATCAAATGCCACGCTTCCTACGACTAAAAGTTTCATATGTATTTTTATCTATTTTTTTTAATTATATGTAATCTTACCGATTCATATGTAATTTATTCTGTTTATTTTATTTTTTCCATTCAAAAGTATCCAGCAAATGCATCATATCTTTTTTGATATAATCGATTGCAGGCGCTAAAGAATCTGGTTTTGGTCTGGAATTAAAGTATAAATAGCCCGTTACGAAATGCTTTGTACTGTCGGTTGCATAAAACTGCAGATTGGATGCAGCCTGACCTTTCAGTTCATAAAAATTTCCGTAGACTTTTTTCTCAGGATATTCGAAAGATTTTGTATCGATAGAACTCGCTTTTACAGTATGTTTATAAACCATTTTTTCGGTTTCCATGATCTGCTGGGCAAAATCATTGTTTATTGGATAATACGTCAGGAAAATCTTAGCCTTCATTTTCGGGTAATTAAGATAATACCAACAAGGTTTTTTTGCATCATAAATTTTAGCATAATCTGAAACTTCAAAAGAATACAGACAATTGGGCTCAAATTTCTGATATTTTGGTGCGGGATACTCTAATCTCAATTCACCGTAAGGCTTTGGAGTAGATTCTTTTTCGCACGAAATAATCAACATTGAAAGAAAAATAAAAATGACTTTTTTAATCATTTTGCAAAAATACAAATTAGATTTTAGATTTAAGGACACAAATTTCAGCATTTCAATGAGTTTTGAAATTTGGATAACAAGAATTTATTTAAATGCCAATATCCATAAAGTCTGTCATTCCGTAGGATTCTCAACTCATTTAATAAACAATAAATAAAAAAACAGCGCTTAGATTCCTAAGAAATTACAATTATGTTGGAGATTTTTCATATTTAACATTAAAAAATTTTATACGCTATATCGTAATTTTGAATATAATTTTCTAAAGGTTTCGGAAATGATCTTTCGTGCGAACCTTCAACATCCGTAATAATGTAATTGTTTTGAGCAATAAAATCTTGCCAAGCCGATTCAGAATCAACCTCAACATTAAAAATTTCTATGCTTAAATTTTTGTGGGTAAGCTTATGACTGACGGTTTTTAGACTTTTAATAAATGTATTTAAATCTTCAGAAATACTCAGTGGAAATTCAAATAATTTCTTCCAGATAAAATCATCCTTTCTTTGCTGGATTAAAAACTGTCCGTTCCGATGAACGAAATAATATTTTAAGTGTAAATCTTCCGTCTTTACTTTTTTAGTTTTGACAGGAAATTGTGAAGTTTTATGTAAAGAAAAAGCAAGGCAATCAGCATTTACAGGACATTCTCCGCACAAAGGATTTTTGGGTTTACAGATTTCCGAGCCTAAATCCATCATTGCCTGATTAAAATCGCCTACATTTTCAGGCATAATCAAAGTTGATAATTCCGAAAAATAATTAAAAGCTCGTGAATTTGAAATATCAAAATCATCAGCAAAAATTCTGCTTAAAACCCGATAAAAATTTCCATCAACTGCGGGCATTTTTCCACCAAAGCAAATACTTGAAACTGCGGCAGCGGTATATTTACCTATACCTTTGAGTTTTAAAATCTCTTCGTAATCAGAAGGAAAAACTCCGTTATAGTCATTAATAATTTGTTGTGAAGCTTTATGAATGTTGATGGCACGGGAGTAATACCCCAAGCCTTTCCAATACAGCAAAACATCATCTTCAGAAGATTCTGCCAAAGTTTTTAGGTCGGGAAATCTTTCGATAAAATTATTGTAGTGATTCAATCCCTGAGCAATTCGGGTTTGCTGAAAAACGATCTCGCAAATCCAGATTTTATAAGGATCTTTGGTTTTTCTGAACGGTAAATCTCTCGCATTTTTATCATACCACTTCAGCAGCTTGTTCCCGATGTGAAGAAAGTCTGAACTTTTTTTATTCTTTTCCAAAAAACCAATTCATTTTAGTGAGGCAAAGATAAAATTATTTTTTTGCGCTATCAAGAAGATAAACTGGTGCACCTTTCAACCATTGATATTTGATTTGTTTCACTTCTGCAATAGATTTATAGCCTTTAAGTTTTTCTAAAAAGACGTATACCGAATCATTTTTTTCTTTTTTAAGATTTAATCTCTGATTGGAAAGAAACCGGTAAGGATACGAAATTACAGAATCTCTTTTGCTGAATAACAAATCTCCCGAATTGATGCTATAGATATAAATTGCTTTGCCTCGACCTGAAGAACTGTCGGTAACAGAAATATCTGAACTTGCCACGACCATATCACTGATTCCGTAAGCTTCGTCTTCAGACATTATATAAGCCTGATTGCTATCTTTTTTTTCGTTTTTGAAAAGATCAACTTCATATTTTCGGGGGCGTTGATATTCTTTTTCACAACTTAAAACAGCAAATAACAGACAGGCTAACAAAGTATAAAACGTAAACTTTTTCATTAAACCGCGTTTAAAAATAATTAGAAAAAAAACCGATGTTTTTGACGCACCGGTTTCTATATTAAATATTGGGAAGATTAATCCTGGATATATTCTGCATCCCACTCGTTACCGTCATCACCTTTGTGGCCGTCAAGCTTGATCACAAAACTTTTTGTCGGGAAGTATGGAGTCAGTCTGATATCTAGCCAAACTCTGTCTTTATTTACTTTATCCTGCTCAAAACGTACAATTTTGAACTTTTCTATTAATTTATCAGCACCCTTGATACCGTCTAAGAAACTTACAATCTGTTTTCTCAAATCGTCTTCGTTTCTTGCATTCCAGTTTTCAAAGGCTCTTCTGTTTAAGAAATCCAATAAAACTTTAGTTACATAATCGAATACACGAACTACAGAATACGTCTGAAGACCGATGTTATCTCCTGTAAACAATGTTTTTGCAGAGAATGCCATGATTTTTCCGTATTCGTTCACCATAGGAACCAATCCCATTTTTTCTAACTGGGAAATTTCACTTTTCTTTAATTCAAATTTCACAGCATCTACTTCGTTGATATTACCGTGTTTTTTACCGGCAGCAACCTGTGACATTAATGTTTTGTGAATTTTTCCTGCCAATGAAGTTGAAGGTGGAAGTTCTACATTTTCTTCTTCTCCTACTTCTTCTGCTCTACCACGACCAACAAGCCAGTTACACGTCATAATGACATTACTTCTGTGCAATTCGCCACCCGTAAGATTTGCAGAGTGAAATAGATCGACTACATCATCAGGCTTATCAAGATTGGCAAAATCGGTAACCATCATTACTTTGTTTTCGTTACAGATTTTTGCCCATTTTTCAATTACTTTATTCGATCCCAAATATCCCGGAATCGCCAAAATAGAATAGTTATCTCTTAGATCTAAACGGTCGTAATAATTTTTAAACTCATCAGAAATAGCATCGATAAATAACGGGTTATCTAAATCTGAAACCTGCTCTAACGTTGCATTGACGATGCTTACATTATCTACCTTGTCTAATTCTGTATTTTTATAAAACTGCGCAACCGTTCTGTATGAAGTTTCCAATTGACGAACAGCATCAAGAGAATTTTTAAGATTTAACTTTAAATTCTGATCTGCATTTTGTGCTTTATTTTTGCAAGTTTCTGCCATTTTTTCGGCAGATTCGTTACTGCTTAAAAGCTCTACCCAGAGATTAATTTTCTGTAGCAGCTCTTTTCTCTCATCGGTTTTATTACCATCATTCAGAAAGATTTCTTTTCTTGCTTTTCTGGTTGGGTTCATATTGGCAATCCCGTCTACGACAGATTCTATAAAGCCAAAACCTCCGATTTTATTTAGTTCTTCAAGCGGATTTCCTTTTGGTCTGCCTGCCTGTTGTTGTTGATTATGCTGTTGACTTTCTGCAGCCTGTAATTTACTATCCATAATATTTGTGTAGGTAATTTAGATTATTTTTCAAGTTCTTGTGCAACATCTTTTAATGCTTCAATAAAAGCAGCTCTGGTCTGCTCGTTTTCCAACATATTGCGAAGAATCTTATTGGTTTTCAGCTGACGTACAATTTTATTGTACTGCTCCTGCTCCATGCTGAGCTGCTGAAGATAATCTGATTTCTGAACAAGATTTTTGGGAGTAAAGTCTGCAAGATTCTGAAAACGGAATTCTTCTTCTACCACACTTCCATCTTCTGTCTCATGCTGTACAGCGACGGAAGGCTGAAAATGTCTGAAAACATCATCTACGGTTTTTAATCCTGTAACGATTTCGGGAACATAAGTTTCGTCTGTTGTAAGCTGGCTTACGATGAGCGATTTGTTTTCCTGAATTTCCTGAATAGCTTCATTAGCGTCGACCTTGACTTCGTTTCCGCCAACACCATAATTAAACATTGCCATATTATTATTATTTTGAGATTGTTGATTTTGGTTTGGATTAGCAAATTTTTGACCAATCCATTGTTTAAATTTATAAAAAAACTGTAACATACAAAATTTTGTGAAGATTTTTCTTAAAATAATTCAATTCTCTATTGATAACCGAATGATTGTTAATATGTTTTGGTATCACTAATCTATGAAAAATAAACAAAAAAACGCACCAAAATGATGCGTTTTAATAATAAGTTATTATACGAGAATTACCAAATTTTGATTCTCTCGGCCGGAGCTTTATAAAGCTTGTCTCCAGGCTTAATATCGAATGCTTTCATAAAAGAATCCTGATTTACCAGAGGCCCGAAAGCTCGGAAATATCCCGGTGAATGCGGATCTGTTTTCACCTGATTCATCATATACTGATCGGTAGATTTTGTTCTCCAAACTGTTGCCCAGCTCATGAAAAACCGCTGATCCTGATTAAACCCGCTAATCAAACCTACATTTCCTTTATCTTTTAAATACATCTGTAAAGCATCATAAGCAACCGCTACGCCACCTAAATCCCCAATATTTTCACCGCTGGTAAATTTTCCGTTTACAAAACTTCCTTTTACCGGTTCGTAAGCGTTGTATTGAGCTGCCAATTGTCCAACTTTTGCATCAAAATTCTTACGATCCTGATCAGTCCACCAATTATTTAGATTTCCGTCGCCATCGAATCTTGAACCGCTGTCATCAAAACCGTGCGAGATTTCATGACCAATCACTGCTCCGATTCCTCCGAAATTCACCGCAGCATCTGCTTTAGGATTGTAAAAAGGTGGCTGTAGAATTGCAGCAGGGAAAACAATTTCGTTATTTGAACCGCTGTAATATGCATTTACGGTTTGTGGAGACATTCCCCATTCCGTTTTATCAACAGGTTTTCCTACTTTTTCTAAGCTTTTCTGATATTGCCAAGCGGAAACATTTTGTAAGTTGGAATATAACGTAGCCCCTTGAGCCGGAGCCTCTACTTTTAATTTAGAATAATCTTTCCACTGATCCGGATAAGCGATTTTCACAGAGAATTTTGATAGTTTTTCCTGAGCTTTTACCTTGGTTTCCGGCGACATCCAATCCATATCATTGATATGTTTTTTGAATGATTTTAAAATGTAGTCGATATACATTTCCATCTGCTGTTTAGATTCCGGCGTAAAATATTTATCAACATACAATTTTCCGAATGCTTCACCCAAAACTCCGTTTACAAGCGCCAAACCTCTTTTGTCCATCGCTCGCTGTTCTTTCTGTCCCTGAAGATATTTAGAGTAAAAATCGAAACGGATATTGTCTAGATTATCGCCCAAATTACTTGCATTGCCATTGATGATATGATATTTCAAATAATCTTTCAACAACGGAAGATTTTTCTGATTGATAAACTGATCCATATTTTGGTAATATTTCAGTTCACCCACGATTACTTTATCAGTATTTACGCCTGCATCTTTCAGATATTTAGCCAAATTTACATTTTTTACCAAGCCAGAAAGCTCAGTAACATTTTTAGGATTATATCTTAAATTGGCATCTCTGTTTTGCTCTAAAGTCAATAAATAATTGGCCAGTTGCTTTTCAAAATCAACTACATTTTTAGCCGTTGCATCAGAATTTTTATATCCTAAAACGACAAACAATTTAGCAACATAATTTTGATATTCAGCTAAAGTTTTGGTATTGGCTTCATTTACTTTTTGATAATAATCTCTTCCTAAACCAAGATCTGGACCACCAAGATAAACCGCATTCATCTTAGAGTTTTTCATGTCTGCGCTTACTCTCCAACCATAGAATGAATTGTCTCCCAATTTGGTTGCTTCTAAAAGATATTCCTGAAGATCATTTACATTTTTAATGGCATCAACTTTTGCTAGATCTCCTTTAATTGGATTGATACCATCTGCATTTCTTTTGCTGACATCCATAAAAGATGCATACAGATTCTGAATTTTTTGTCCTTCAGAGCCTTCAGCATATTTCTCGGTTAAAATTTTATTTAAAATACCTAGCGAAGCATCATCTACATTTTCTCTCAACGCATTGAAAGATCCCCAACTTGCTTTATCAGAAGGAATCTGAGTTTCTTTTACCCAATTCCCGTTGACATAACTGAAGAAATCATCCTGCGGACGAATCGTTTTATCCATATAAGATAAATTAATTCCGTTTTCAGGATAAATAGTCATTGAAGAATTCTCAACAACGATATTTGTAGGAGCTTTTTCCACAGTTGCAGTTGTATTTTTGGTAGTACCACAAGAATTTAAGAATACAATACCTGAGAATGCAAGTACTGCAATATTTAGCTTTTTCATTAAAATAATTTTGATGTGTAAAACAGTTTGATCAAATATAGCAATTAATGTTAAATTAATTTTGTGCGTTTTTTTACATTCCTGAAATTCAAATGAAAAATAGTATCATTTGGCTAAAGCCATTTGAAGAGTTTATTAAGAAAACGAGCTAAATCCCGCTTCTATTGAATAAAAAAACCGCTCATTTCTGAACGGTTTTGATAGTATTGAATATTATTACCAGATTTTAATTCTGTCTTCTGGTTTTTTGTATAGTTTATCACCAGGTTTCACATCAAATGCCTTGTAGAAAGCATCAACGTTTGTCAACGGACCGAAGCTTCTGAAATATCCAGGAGAGTGCGGATCTGTTTTTACTTGATTTACCATATATTTTTCACTTGATAAAGTTCTCCAAACGGTTGCCCAGCTTAGGAAAAATCTCTGATCTTGTGTATAACCGCTGATCATGCCAGGGTTACCTTTATCTTTAAGATACATTTGTAAAGCGTCGTACGCAATGTTTACACCACCAAGATCGGCAATATTTTCACCATTTGTGAACGTACCGTTTACGAAAGTTCCTTTTACAGGCTCGTACTTATCATATTGAGAGGCCAAAGCTTTAGTTGCTTTTTCGAAGTTAGCCTTATCTTCCGGCGTCCACCAATCCACTAAGTTTCCTTCTGCATCAAACTGAGCTCCAGAATCATCAAAACCATGACTCATCTCGTGACCGATAACAGCACCGATTCCTCCAAAATTAACTGCAGCATCAGCTTTAGGATTAAAGAATGGCGGCTGAAGAATTGCAGCAGGGAACACGATCTCGTTATAAACCGGGTTGTAATAAGCGTTTACAGTTTGTGGGGTCATTCCCCATTCTGTTTTGTCAACCGGTTTTCCGATTTTTGCTAAGTCTTTATTGTATTGCCATTCAGAAATATTCTGAAGGTTTGCATATAAATTACCACCTTTAGATTCGGGAACGATATTTAATTTAGAATAATCTTTCCATGTATCAGGATAAGCAACTTTTACCGTAAATTTATTTAGCTTAGCCGTTGCTTTTTCTTTTGTAGTAGCGGACATCCACGCTAAACCGTTGATGTGAACTGCAAAACTTTTCTTTAAATAATCGATCAACTCAACCATCTGAGCTTTTGCTTCAGCCGGGAAGTATTTTTCAACATATAATTTTCCGAAAGCTTCACCCAAAGAACCGTTGATTAACTCATATCCTCTTTTGTTTAAAGCTCTCTGCTCTTGCTGACCTCTTAAATATTTACCATAAAAAGCAAATTTTGCATCTCCTAATTTTTCACTTAAATAAGAAGCGCTTCCATTGATCATGTGGAATTTCAGATAATCTTTAATTACAGGTAATGTTTTGGCATTTACCAATTTATCAAAGTTTTTATAATAATCCAGCTCCCCAATAATCACTCGGTCTGTATCTACCCCAACTTTCTTTAGATAAGCAGGAAGATCTACATTTTTAACCAAAGTTTTAAGTTCAGTCATTGTTTTTGGGTTGTACTGAAGCGTATTATCACGGCTTTGCTCATTCGTTAATAAATGTTTAGCAATACTTTTTTCGTAATCTACAATACCTTTCGCAGCTGCATCAGCGTTTTTGTACCCTAATTCTTTCAGCATAGAAGCTACATACTTTTGGTATTCTGCAAGAGCTTCTGTGTTTTTAGCATCAACTTTCTGATAGTAATCTCTACCCATCCCTAATGAGGCGTCACCAAGGTAAACTGCATTCATATTAGAGTTTTTTAGATCAGAATAAACACCCCATCCGTAGAAATTATTTTCTCCGTCTTTGGTAACTGATGTTAAATAATTCTGAAGATCATTCAGGTTTTTGATTGCATCAATTTTGTTGATGTTTTCCTGAATAGGCTTGATTCCGTCTGCATTTCTCTTCTCCATATTCATGTACGTTGCGTACAAATCCTGGATTTTTTTGCCTTCACTTCCTTCTGCAAATTTATCTTTCAGAAGCGAGTTAAGAATTGTCATCGAATTGTTATCGGTATCATCCGCCAATTTGTTGAAACTTCCCCAAGTTGGTTTATCAGAAGGGATTTTGGCAGTTTTCATCCAAGTTCCGCTTACATAATTATAGAAATCATCCTGTGGACGAACAGATTTATCCATCAAACTGATGTCTAAACCTTTATCTGTTGTAGATGCTGATTGAGTAGATTTAGTCTGAGCGTTCAACGTATTTTGTGAACAAACCCCTGCTAATAAAAACAAAGAAAGCGTTAATTTTTTCATTGTAAATAATAATTTATACAATAAGTATATTTAAATTTAATTTTGTTACGATAAAGTTAATTTATTTTGTGAATTGAATTTTTGGGAAACAATGTGAAATTTTTAAACGCAAAGTTCGCAAAGCTATTTATAAATATTCACTGTTTTAAGGGTCGCAAAGGCGTTTCGCTCAGCAAAATTATAAAGACTTTCTTTATTACAATTTCTTTCGTTTTAAGCTAAGCTTATTTTTTTATTAAAATCCCTACCAAATCCTGAAGAATTTTCTGAGATACGAAAAATGCAAAATCCTGTCGATCTAAATGCGGAAGATGTAGTTTAAAAGATTCAGATTTATTTTTGACTCTGATTGTATAGTAAACAGTTCCCACATCTTTACCATCCTCGCCCTTTCCGGGACCTGCGACTCCAGTTGTAGAAAGTGAAATATCTGTTTTAAATAAATTCTGACAACCTTCTGCCATTTCTCTTGAAACCTCTTCGCTTACTACCGTAAAACGCTCAACGGTGCTTTCAGAAACATGTAAAATATTAATTTTCATTTCCGTTGCATAAGCTACCATTCCACCGATAAAATACTTTGAACTACCCGGATTTGAAGTTAACAAAATAGATAATTCTCCGCCGGTACAACTTTCTGCGGTAGAAATCGTAAGATCTTTTTCGTGTAATATCTCACCTAAAATCTTTTCAATTTTATCTTCTGAAGTCGCAATAATATTTTCACCGATGATAGGAAATAGTTTCTGAATTTGATTTTCGAGCTGAATTTGCAAAAACTGTTCATTTTCTCCGGTTGCTGTCAATCTCAGTTTCACTCTCGTTCCGACGGGAAGATAAGACAAAGCTATATTTTCGGGTAAAGCCAGTTCCCAGTTTTCAATCTGATCTGCCAAAATGCTTTCGGGAATTCCAACCACAGAAACGATGCGTGTAGAAATGTAATTAAGATTAAATTTTTCTTTTAAATAAGGAATAATCTGATCTTTTATCAGAGGTTTTATTTCATACGGAACGCCGGGTAAACTGAAAGACAGTTTTCCATTTTGCTGCATCATCATACAAGGTGCAGTCCCGTAATGATTTTGAAAAACCGTAGATTTTGTAGGCACAAAAGCCTGTTCACGGTTTCTTTCTAGAATTTCTATTCGACCACGTCTTTCCATATAGGCTTTAAGGTGTTCGAAAGTGGGTTCATCCAAAGCAATTTCATCATCAAAAAATTCGGCTAAAGCTTTTTTTGTTTTATCATCTCTCGTTGGCCCCAAACCTCCTGTTGTAATAATCAGGTCTCCAATTTCAAAAGCTGATTTTAAAGTCTCTTTTATTGTTTCTATTTCGTCTGAAATGGTAATGATCTGAGAAACTTTTATCCCTATATTTTTAAGTTCGGTAGCAATAAAATTTGAATTGGTATCAACCGTATTTCCTGAAAGAATTTCGTCACCAATGGTGATAAGAACTGCGTTTTGCATGCGTTTAATTTTGAATAAATCCACTACAAATGACGTGAAAATCTCTGTAGTGAACAAAAGAAAATGATTTTTTATATCTTTGATTTAAACTGTCTGAAACTATAATAAAGATTATGACTAAATATGATGATGCTTCGTGGCATTATGGCGGAGATTTTCCTGAAGGACTTCCCGAAAAAAACGGCGCTACACACACCGGAATGTTTCTTAACTGGTGTATCAACAACAATTTGCATTCTGACGAATTGAAGGAAGATTCACGAAGTGAAATTGAAAATTTGTTAAAACGTGAAATAACCGGTGCAGAATTTATTATCGAATCTATGGACGGAAAATTTTCTGAATATGATCTGAATGACCTGGGAAACAGTTTTGCCAAAGATTATTATGCCGACGAAACCGATTTCGCAGATAAATTCAGCTCATTTGCTACCGATTACATTAATATTTTTGATACTGTAGCAGAAGAAAATGATTTTGAATACGAAACTTTTTATCATATTGAAGATACGTACGAAAATTATGATGTGATGAAACAGATTATCGATTACCGTTTTCAGGAGTGGAAAGAGTATAAAAGCTTAAAATAATTCTCTTTTGTCTTGAAACAAAAGAGACAAAATTCAAGACTTGGAAACTTCCGCTAAAAATTTAGAATTAATCCTAAAATCCCCAAACTTGTGCGAATTCAAAATTAAATCTTTATTTCACAAGGTTTATCGCACTTCGAACAGTGGTAATTTTTTAACGGATTAATTCCAAATTTCTTAACGCTCCATTTTCCTATGTCGATTTTAAGATTGCTTCGTTGTCTAGATTATCGCAATGACTAATCGTGCTTTACCCAAATTAAATCATCGGTATTATAACCTAATTTCTGCGCTTTTGCTAAGAATCTTTCTTTAATACTGTTTGGTATTTCTTTGTTTCGGGATAAAATCCAGATATATTTTGTGCTGTTTCCTACAACTAAAGCATTTTGATAATCATCATCAATATCAATCACATTATAGCCAGCCCAAATAGGTTTGAAAAAGGAAACCTTCAGTCTCGCCTCAGATTTATCATTAACGAATCTTGCTTCTCCGATCGACTCCTTCCATTCTTTCTTTACATAATCATAGCCTCTGTTTTGCACTTTAATTGTTCCGTCGGGATTGAGTGAATAAGTAGCAGTAACATTATCCATATTTTTCTCAAATTTATAATCGAAACGGGCAATTTCGTACCATTTACCAAGATATTTTTCTGAATTAAAATTTTTGACTGCAGTTGCTCCTTTCGGAATCCCAACCGAGCATGAATTTAAGATTAAGAAACCAATAATACCTAATGAAACTGGAATGGCTATTTTCTGAAAAGTTTTCATAATATAAAATTTTGATAATATTAAAATTCAAAAATGATGCCTTAATAAGATTTTAGGATTTAACTGAAAACATGTATTACTATAATTTTGAGATTTGAGAAATTTATTCTTGAATTGTAACCATTAAGGTTTATTAAAAAGTTGAGAAAAGTTAAGTTGAGCTTCGCTTTAAGTATAGATACAATAAAAAAATTATTTGATTTTCTTAATTAAACTAAACACCCTCAATCTTCTTAATGGTTAAAATTAATATTTAAGAAAAAACCTTTAAAAACTGATCTTTAAAACTTCCTGAAACTTCAATTTCGGAGTTATCAGACAAAGTTGCCGTACCGCTTTTATGATAAGATTTTACAAAATTGGTATTGATAATATGCGAACGATGCACCCTTACAAAAGGACTTTCAAGCAAATCATCAAAATGCTTTAAAAACCTGCAAACCATTTTTTTTGAACCGTCTGTAAGATAAACCTGCGTAAAATTTCCATCAGCCTGAAGTCTTATAATATCTTCTGTTTTCACCACGTCAAAACCCTGCAAAGTCGGAAGGATCAATTGTTGTTTTTCGGGTTTTAATTTTAAATTTTCGAGGAGGATTTTGTTTCGGTTTAATTCGTCTTTCTTTTCAATACTTTCTGCAACCTTATTTACCGCCAAAATAAGCTCCTGAATATCAATCGGTTTTAAAATATAATAACTTGCAGATTTATTTAAGGCCTGCAAAGAATATTGAGAAAAAGCAGTAATAAAAATGGTTTCGTAAGAAAATTCTTTCGTTGCTTCCAACACATCAAAAGCATTCCCGAAAGGCATTTCAACATCCAAAAAAACCAGTTGCGGCTGCATTTCTGCGATCAGAGGAACAGCATCTTTTATATTTTCAGCTTCTCCCAGAATCTCGATTTGCGGACAGTATTTTGTGAGGTAATTACTCAGAACTTCTCTTGCAATTTTCTCGTCGTCTACGATTACTGATTTTATTTTCATCTTAATTCAGGTTTTATTTATAAACAGAATTATAAAATTTCAAGGTTTTATAAGAAATTTTTGAAGTTTTATCTTCGGTACATTCTCCATTTACCTTTTTGCTTATTATATGATTACTTTCAGTTTTAATTTTAAGATTGTTAAAACCATTCGTTTTCACTTGATCAACAATAATGACCGAATTATCTTCGTCAAATTCTCCGGAACATTTCATATCCCATTCTCCGCCGTATCTTCTTAGGTTATAGCCATCAAGAACTTTTTTCAAAGTTTTATCTTCAGGATAATACAATGATATATCGGAAGAAGAATAAGGATTGGGATTGCTGCTTCCGTGATAATTTGCAGTAATTCCAAAAGCCCGAATACTGGAATTCAGCTTATAAAGCCCGGTATCTATTGAAAAACCATCTAACATCACTGCATCTGATATAATTTCGGTATCCTCAATATATTTGTTTTTGATTTTCCCCTGATCATCGGTAATTAGTATCGTGTTTTTTACAGTAAATCCGTCATCTTCAAGTTTCCCAAGCAAAACAGGCACTACAATAATATAAGAATTTTCAATATTGGGCATTTTCTTTTCGGTATAGAGTTCATTGTGAACCTCGGAAGAATTAAGTTTTAATTGTTTCAAAACATTTGCAAATCGAACATCATCGTATTGCTGAGCCGACAAAGAAAACGTCATCAATAGCAATAAAAATGCTGCTGTTTTTTTATATAATTCCATCATTTTTTTCTATTAAATTATTATTGAAACCTCAACAAAAACTCCGTTTTCAGAATCTTTTACCGTGCAGACAATATTTTTTTTGTACAAATCATTCAGCAGTCTGATTCTTTCTAAAGTATTTTTCATTCCGCGGCCTTCACGTGTTTTTTGGTGTTCTGTTTTTTGTTTTTTACTTTCTTCTATTCCTATCCCGTTATCTTTAATGGTGATCTTCAGCAAGTCGTTGTTTTTTGTGAATTTTAAACTTAAAAATCCCTTATCAGTTCTGTATCTTAAGCCGTGCCAAACTGCATTTTCTAAAAATGGCTGTATCAACATTCCCGGAACTTTTAGATTTTGCGTATTTAAACTTTCATCCACTTCAATTTCGTAGTCAAATTTATCGGCAAAACGTGTTTTTTCTAAAGCCAGATAATTCTGAAGTAAATCTAATTCCTGCTGAAACGGTATAAAATCTTCACTGGAATTTTCCATAACGCCACGCATTAATTTTGAAAATTTGGTTAAATATTGATTGGCTTCCAGTTCGTTATTGGTTGCAATAAAATGATTGACAGAATTTAAACTGTTAAAAATAAAGTGCGGATTCATCTCACGACGAAGCGACTGCAACGCAATTTTTTTGTTTTTAATCTGAACTTTTTTCAAAGTTCTAAAAATAAAAATTATTAAACCCGTCAGTAAAATCAACACTCCAATTAAACTGTAATTGAAAATATTTTTCTTGCGAATTAGTTCGTCTTTCAATTTCTTTTCTTGCAGAAGTTGAGAAATTTTCTGTTCTGTATCTTCAAGGATTTTATTATCTACCAAACTTCTGTCTTTAGAAACCAGATCAGGTAATTTCCCAAGAAAATCACGATAAAGCAACACAGAAGCATCTGTATTTTCTGAAATATTATAAAGACTGTCAAGTTTTTTTACACTTTTCTGAGCTTCCAAAGTGTGACCTTTCTGTAAAGCAATATCATAAGCATTTTTCAGTAAAACAATTGCTTCCTTCGGATCATTTTTTTTTATGTAAATTTCTGCGAGTTCCTGAATCTGTTCTACTTTTTTCTGAGAATTTTCCTTAACGAAATTTTCTTTTAAAACAGATTTTTTGGCTTCTATTGCTTTGTCAAAATCTTTATTGTCGACATAAAAATTGGTCAGTTTCTGATTGATTGCCAAAGCCTGTTGAGGCGCCTGTTCTTTGGAAATCTGATATGCTGTATTCAGATTTTCCTCCGCTTGCGGAATATTTTTATTTTCAATATTTACATCAGCCATTTGGCTGTAGCTTGCGGCAAGATCTTGTTTATTGTTTTCTTTTTCGCTGATATGAATGTTACTTTGAATAGCTTCAGCTTTATTTTCAGATGCCGGAGAAGAAAGCCTTGAAGCGTCATTGGCATTTAAACTTCTTTTTGATTTAGAATATCCAATTTTTGAAGCCTTTTGGTAATTGCTTTGCGCAGATTTCAGCTTATTCTGATTTTCCTGAGACTGCGCTAATTTTCGGATTACTTTTTCGAGATTTTGCTTGTCATTAAGCTTTTCGTAGATATTTTTAGATTTTATAAAATACTCTTCACTTTTAGAAAAATTTCTATCATTAAAAAATGTTTCGCCGATATTGTAATAAGATTCGGCTTCTGCAGATTCGTTTTTTGTTTCGACTGCTTTTTTCAGTTTTGACGTTTCTGCTACAACTTCCTGCGTCTCCTTACTTTGCGAATAAAGAGTATTCACAGAAATCATCATAAAAACCAACACAAAAAGCCGAACTAAATTCATAAAACAAAGATATACATATATATAGTTTACCCAAAAACTATTCACCAAGTGAAAAGCAAGGTTGACCAAGTTGACTTCAAACAGCTTTTGAAAGACCAATAAGTTTGTGATATAATTTAAACTTAATCATTATGAAAAACATTTTATGCCTGACTTCAGCTTTCTTTTTTCAATTTACTTTTGCACAGTTCTCAGGAAATATTAACTATCAAAATCAAGTGCGTTATCAGGAAAATAATATCAGTATTAATGTTTCTGTAGACAATCACATTGTTATTAGCATAAAAGGTATGGCCAATGTAAAGGCTGATAAATACGTTGCGATTTTTAGTCTGACACAAGTAGCAGAAACAGCGGATGAAGTGAATTCACTGATGGATAAACGTCTAAACACCGCATTAAATCAAATTAAAATTAATAAAGGAATTGAAACGTATGTTGACATGGTTTCTTTTGTGCCGGTCTATCAATATGCGGTAGAGAAAAAGATTTTCAGCCGAAAAACTTACAATGAAGTGCCAACCGGTTTTGAACTTAAAAAAAATCTGCACATTCAATTCTCAGATCCTTCACAGTTGAATGAGTTTATTTCAGTTTTATCAAAAAATGAAATTTATGATCTGGTAAGGGTAGATTATTTTGCAAACAGCCTCGAAACCATCAAAAAAGATTTGATGAATAAAGCAAAAATTGCGCTCCAAGAAAAAGTAAAAAACTATGAAACACTTCTCGGAGAAACTTTTGTAAACAGCGACAAATCAATTAACGATGGATTTCAAACTAAACTTCCGACAGAAATGTACAAATCTTATGAGGCTTACAACAGTTCGTCTCTGGCTTTGACGAAACTGGCAAACGTAAATCAGGCAAATAAATCAACGACCTTGTATTATCAACCGATTTTTGACAAAGAATTCGATTTTGTGATTAATCCCACAATTCTAGAACCCGTTATTCAAGTGATGTATGAAGTGAAATTAGTGATTAATAGAGAGAAAAAAGATGTAAACAAGGAAAGCAAATCTTATATTTTGATAACTCCCAATGGAGAAATGCGAGATTTGAATATTCCTAAATCTAATAAATAAAAACATTCACCAAGTGAAAACCTCAGTTCACCAAGTTTCCAAAATTTCAGTTTCAAATCGTGGTAATTTTACTTTAGAAATTTAAAATAAACAATATGAAACTTAGACACCTTTTATTATTAGGAATCTTTGCAGCAGGAAGTTTGATGAATGCGCAGGAAGTAAAGAAAAATGCAATTGAAGTAACGGGAGTTGCCGAAATGGAAGTAGAACCGGATGAAATCATTTTTAGTATCGGTATAAAAGCCGACAACAAAAATCAATTGGCAGACAGCGAAAAACTTTTATTTGAAACACTGAAAAACAATGGCGTAAAAAATGAAGACATAAAATTTAAATCGATGTACCAGAATTTATATTCGAAAACAACGAAGTTTACCAAGAGTTTTCAGTTTAAAGTAAATGCTAAAACCAATGTGAGTAAGCTTTTTGAAGACCTTAATCAGAAATGGGTAAGCAATCTGAACATTGCAGAAATCAAAAACACAAAAATTGCTGATTTCAGAAAAACGGTTAAAATTAATGCCTTAAAAGCTGCGAAAGAGAAAGCAGATTATCTTTTGGGAAGCATCAATAAAAAGGCCGGAGATGCGATTGAGATTACAGAAATTGAAGATTACATGAGCGATTCGATTCTTCCTGTTGCTTACAGAAGCAAAATGGCGAATGTACAGTTGGAAGCAGCCGATCAAAGTATGGATTATTCGTTCGACAACATCGAAAATATCAAGCTGAAATACAGCATCAAAACAAAATACGAAATTCTTTAGTTTTTTAAGAGGCAGTCAGAAATGGCTGTCTTTTTTTTCGCTTAAAAACTCTCACCAAGTGAAAACCTAAGTTCACCAAGTCTTCAGATTTTCGGTTTCTAATCAAAGTAATTTTACTGTAGAACTTTAAAACAATAAACAATGCGACACTCTATTTTAATACTCATTTTGATGGTTTCGTTTTTTAAATCTCAGGAAATTAAAAAAGAAATCGATGTAAAACAGGCCACTGTATTTCTGCAGGGCGCAAAAGTTTTCGGAAGCACAAACGTTACTCTCCAAAAAGGTAGAAACACCGTAAAAATCATTAATCTTCCGAATGATTTAGATGAAAATACTTACAAAATCAATCTTGAAAAAAACACAACGCTTTTATCAATTACCCCACAAAATAATTATCTCAAAAATGATGAACTGACCGATGGCGAAAAAAAACTGGATGATGAAAGAAAAAAATTTCAGAGACAGGTTAATTTATTGAATATTCAGATTAAAAATCTGACGGGCGAACAAAATATTATTAATGATAATCTTAAAGTTTCAACGAATGATAAATCGACTCCGCAGGAACAGTTGATAAAGCTGACTGAATTTTATAGAAAAAGAATGCTGGAAATCGACAATCAGGTTTTTCTTCTGAACGAACAAAAAACTACGTTTGATGAAAGTATTGCCAAAATCAACAAGCAATTTACCGAAGAACAGACTCATAAAACACAAAACAGAAAAGAATTAATTCTTGAAATTCTCGCCGAAAATGAAATGAATCTGAATCTCGGCGTAAGCTATATCGTTTCTAATGCAGGTTGGATTCCTTCTTATGATTTAAGAGCACAGTCTACAAAAAAACCTTTAGAAATTGTCTACAAAGGAAAAATTTATCAAAAGACCGGACAAGACTGGAACAATATCAAACTTTTTGTGTCCACTTACAGACCTTCTTTCAACCAAAACAGACCTATTTTATCGCCTTTATATGTCGCTGAATATACCGCTTACAATAATGAAGATGCAAAAGTAGGTTATATGCAAAAAGCGAAAGCAGAAATATCAAATTCTTATCAGATGAGAGCAGAAGTTTCTGAACCAAGTCAAATCCCTGTTGCAACGGTTTCGGATAATCAGATGAATATTTTATATGAATTGAATTACAATCAAACCATCGTAAGTCAGGAAAAAGAACAATATGTGATTCTAGATAAGAAAAATGTAGAAGCCAATTATAAATATCACACCGTTCCGAAACTGAACAATCAGGTCTTCTTAATGGCTTTCGTGAAAAACTGGCAGAATTTAAATCTAATTTCAGGTGAAGCGAATATTTATTTTGAAGATAATTATATCGGAAAAACCAATATTACAAGCAATTATATAAAAGACGAGTTCCCAATTTCTCTTGGCATTGATGAAAGAATTGTGGTAAAACGCATCAAACTTGAAGATAAAACAGCTCAAAAATCTTTCAATTCTAATAAATGGGAAACAGAATCTTACGAAATATCCATCAGAAATAATACGAAAGAAAATATTGAACTGGAAGTTTTAGACCAAATTCCATTAAGTGAAAATCAGAAAATTACTGTCAAAACTTTAAACATCGGCGACGGAAATTATGATGACAAAGCCGGAAGTATTCTTTGGAATAGAAAAATCAACAGCGGAGTTTCAGAGAAAATCAATTTCTCTTATGAAGTAAAATATCCGAAGGAAATGCAGATTCAGTATTACAGTCGGTAATTAAGTTTGAGGGTTTGAGAGTCTGAGTGCAGTTGAGAGAGTGCTGAAGGGATGATTTTCTAAAGAACGGGATGAAGTTCTATTAAAAAAGTTATTAATCGCAAAGGCGCAAAGGTTTTAGGAAAAACAAGCTGTTTTTAAGACGCAGAATCACTTCGACTTCGCTCAGTATGACGGAAGATTTTCATTTAGAAATTGCTAATGAATTCTATCGAAGATAAATCCTTGCGGCTTTAAAAGTTTATCAAAATAAAATTGCGTCTTTGCGATTCCGAACAAAAAAGATTTAGTATAAATAAAATTCATCAAAAACATACAATATGAACACATTAAAAGTTTTAACAGTAACAGCAAGCGTATTCGCTTTTTTGAGTGCAGGTGAAATTTCAGATAATCGTTGCAGCAGCAAAGCCAACGATAGAGAAATTGTAGAAAGTAACATTTCAAATCAACGACAAATTTTGGTTTCAAAAGATAATAAAATTCAGGTGGCTTTGCTTTTGGACACTTCCAACAGTATGGATGGCTTAATAGACCAGGCAAAATCAAGACTTTGGAATATCGTCAATACGTTGACCACTTTAAAATACAACGGACAAGCTCCGCAAGTAGAAATTGCTCTTTATGAATATGGAAATGATGATTTAAAAGATGAAAATTACATCAGACAAGTAACTCCGCTTACGCAGGATCTGGATTTGGTTTCAGAAAAACTTTTTGCTCTTAGAACCAATGGCGGAAATGAATATTGTGGAGCCGTAATTCGTGATGCATCATCCAATTTGAAATGGGACGGAAACGAAAAAAGCATGAAACTTATTTACATTGCCGGAAATGAACCTTTTGACCAAGGAAAAATTAGTTATAAAGATGTTATTTCTAAAGCTAAAACCAAAAATATTTACACCAATACAATTTTTTGTGGAAGCCGTGAAGAAGGAATTCAGTCGCATTGGCAAAACGGAGCGAGCTTAGGAGACGGAAAATATTTTAATATCGACAGCGACCAAAAAGTGATTTATATTGAAACGCCTTATGATGTGAAAATTTCGCAGTACAATTCTAAACTGAATGACACTTATATCTCTTACGGACGACGTGGCTCTGAAATGAAAAACAAGCAAACAACTCAAGATTCAAATGCAGAAATGCAATCTGCTTCTAATGCTGTTGAAAGAGCCGTAAGCAAATCAAAGAAAAATGCTTACAAAAATGATCATTGGGATTTGGTGGATAAAGTTGAAAAAGACAAAAGCTACATTTCATCAATAAAAGAGGAGGAATTACCTTCTGAATTAAAAGGTAAAAGCAAAGATGAAATCAAAAAAATTGTAGATCAAAAATCTGCAGACCGAGATAAGATTCAAAAAGAAATTGAAGTTCTTGCTAGAAAAAGACAGGAATTTATCGACGTAGAAACCAAAAAGCGAGGAAATTCTGAAGGTGATGATTTGGGAAAAGCTATTGAAAAATCGATTGTGGAATTGGCGAAAAAGAACGGATATAGTTTTTAGTTTCGGGTTCCGAGATATAGGATTCGAGTTTGAAATTATTTTATTTATTGTTCGAAAGTCCCAAAGGGACGACCTAATAAAGGATAGGATAAAATCCTATCAAAAAAAGTAGCAAAAGAACTGGTCTCAAACATCAGTTCCGTGAAGCAATGATGTAAATGTTAGTATTGTTTATTTTGTTTGGGGGTGTGGCTTTGCCGAATCCCCAAACTTTTTCAGTCAACTTTTAAAACGGAATTTTTAAAGTAAAATTATCTTCCAAATTTAAAATATTCAGAAAGTTGATGTTTTTTATTTTTCATAAAAGCAGAAGCCATTTCCATTCCGGTCACAGAAAAAGTAATTCCGTTTCCGCCAAAACCTAAAACAAAATACGAGTTTTTGAAATTTTCGTGAGTGCCGATATAAGGCAGTCCGTCCTTTGTTTCACCAAACGTTCCAGCCCACACAAAATCAGTGTAAAAATGATAGTCGGGTTGTATTCTTTTTAGGCTTTTCAGAATTTCTTTTTCTTTTTTATTTAACAGAGAATCTCTTTTTTCAGGATCCGAAAAATCTTCATCACCTCCGCCGATTAGTAGTCTTTCGTCGTCTGTAGATCGCATATAAATGTAAGGATGATCGGTATTCCAGACGAGCGTATGTTCAATATTTTTAAATTTATTTTTATCGATTTCTGATACAGCGGCATATGTACTTTTAAGATCTACAAAATCCTCTTTAATCATGGTTTTACTTTCGTAGCCTACACAGTAAATAACTTTTTTGGCCTTAATATTAAAGCCGTCCGTTGTTAATACTAGATTATGATCTCTTAAGTATTTTACAGACTTCATTTCTGTTTTATCGAAAATTTTCAAGCCTTTATTTAAGTTAAATCTCAGCAATTCGTGAGCAAATTTAAAGGCATCTATACTTGCACCTTGTTTAGATAAAATTCCACCGTAGGTATTTTGGAAACCGAATCTTTCTTCAATATCTTCAGCCCCTAACCAAGTCACATCAAATCCAGCTTTTTTTCTCGCAATATATTCCTTTTCAAGCCAGATTGCATCTTTCTTTTTAGAAGCAAAATATAAAGATTGTTTTCTTTTAAAACCAGACCGGGCTTTTATTTCTTTTGCTAATTTTTCAATATCGTCTATAGATTTTGAACAGGCTTTGTAACTTTCTACCGCACCTTTTTCACCAATCATTTCAATCAACTCGTATAGCGGAGTATCAATTTCGTACTGCAACATTGAAGTTGTTGCCGAGGTACTTCCGTTGCAAATTTCACGCTTATCAATTAAAATGGTTTGATATCCGTCTTTTATCATTTGATGGGCAATAAGACTTCCTGTAATACCGCCGCCAATAATAAGAACATCACATTCTTCATCAGATTTCAGGGACGGATAGGAAGATAACAGACCATTTTTCAAAAGCCAGAAAGGTTCGTTAGATTTCAAGTCCATAGAGTTTTTTCAAAATATTAGCAATAATTGAGCCTTAACCATGATGATTATCCAATTATGGTTTAATTATTGATAAAATAAAATCACCAAAACCAATTAAAATATAAATTATGATAACAATACTTAATGATGCTCCGGAAAATGTTGCCGCTTTCAATGCAACAGGTGATGTAACCAAAGAAGATTTTGAGAATCTCGTAATCCCTTATGTGAAGAGTAAAGTAGAACAATTTGATGAATTAAATTACCTTCTTTATCTGGATACTGATCTAGGTAATTTCACGATGGGAGCATGGCTTCAGGATGCACTTTTAGGGATAAAAAACATCACAAAATGGAACCGCGCAGCTATTGTAACAGACAAAGAAGGCGTGCAGAATTTCACAGATATTTTCAGTGTTTTAATGCCTGGAGAATTTAAATCTTTCCCGAAAGAAAATCTTTATAACGCTTTATACTGGTGTCAAAACGGGAACGAAGTTCAAAGCGATTAACAAAAAAGAGAAGCAGTGCTTCTCTTTTTTTATTGGTCACAGGTAGCACATTCTACCGCAATTTCCTTTTCATTTATATTTGGCGATCTGTACAGATAAAAATAAATAATACTAATGCTTAACCCAATAACCGTCATTCCTACTCCTACAAGCGACGGATAATTGTAAGGCAAACCATGTTCTAAAGGAATACCTCCTAAGAAAGCACCCATTGCATTCGCAATATTAAAGGCAGCCTGCATAAAAGCTGCCGCCATCATTTCACTTTTTGGTGCTGCTTTCATCATCATAATATTAATTGGAGCTGCAACTGACATCGATAAAGCTCCACAAATAAATGTTAGCACCAAAGAAATACTTTGATATTCTGAAAGAAAAAATACACCTGATAAAGAACACATCATTAAGAATAACAACAATACACATGTTTTTTCCGGGCCTAATTTATCTGAAAGAAAACCTCCGGCTAAATTTCCTACAACCATTCCGCCACCGGCAAGAATCATAACATACGCCATGTAGCTGCTTTCAATCTTTGAAACAACCGTCATCAACGGCGTAATGTAACTAAACCAAGTGAACAGTCCACCAAAACCGATGGCCGTAATCATTAATACCAACCACGATTGTTTGCCTTTGAGAAATTTTAGTTCCTCTAAAAAATGACTATCTTCTTTTCTTTCCATTGCCGGAAGCCAAAGCTTTAAAGCCAATAAAGTGGTAATCCCAATTACTCCCACAATGGCAAAGTACCAACGCCAGTGAAAAGCATGCCCGATGTAAGTAACTAAAGGAACCATCGCCAAATTAGCGACCGTTAATCCTGTAAACATAAGTGAAATGTATAATGCCTCCTTCCCTTTTCCGGCCATTCTTGATGCGACTACGGTTCCGACTCCGAAAAATGCTCCGTGTGGTAAACCAGACAGAAATCTGATAATTAACATCGAGTTATAATCAGGAGCGATAGCAGACAATGCATTAAAAATAGTGAAGATCACCATCAAAGTAAGCAACACTTTTTTGGGAGGGAATTTTACAGAATATCCAATTAAAATAGGTGCGCCAATTACAACTCCCAAAGCGTACGCCGCAATTAAATGTCCCGCTTGTGGAATGGTAATCTGCAGTGTATTTGCAATATCGGGAAGCAATCCCATAATCGTAAATTCTGTAGTTCCAATGGCCAAGCCACCGATTGCCAATGGCAAAATTCTTTTATCAAACATCATTAATCAATAATTATTTAAAGCAATATTTCCATTGCTTCTTTTAAAAGCACAAAAGTAACTATAATTGGAAAGAAAATGTTGAAAGGTTTGATATAAATTTTATATCAGAACTATAATTAAATCAACTTAACCAATCTTTGAATCAAAAAAATCGCTTCAAAAATTGAAGCGATTTATATTTTTAATGAATATGTTTTTCTGCGTGGTAAGAACTTCTTACAAGAGGCGAACTCTCGACATGTCTGAAACCTAAGCTTCTTGCAAAATCTCCGAATTCATCAAACTCTTCAGGCGTGATAAATTTTTTCACAGGCAAATGCTTTTTAGTCGGCTGCAAATATTGTCCCATCGTAATAACGTCAACATTAGCGTTTCTGATGTCTTCAATAGTCTGGAAAACTTCATCTCTGTTTTCTCCTAAACCAAGCATTAATCCAGTTTTTGTTCTGTTTTGTCCTGCTTCTTTTAAATATCTTAAAACCTCAAGACTTCTCTCATATTTAGCCTGGATTCTTACTTCTCTTGTCAGACGTTTTACCGTTTCCATGTTGTGAGAAATCACTTCCGGAGCAACATCAACCATTCTGTCAAGATGTTTTGTGAGTCCTTGAAAGTCAGGAATTAATGTTTCCATCGTGGTTCCCGGAGAAATTCTTCTTACCGCATTTACAGTTTCACCCCAAAGGATAGATCCCATATCTTTTAAATCATCACGGTCAACAGATGTTAAAACAGCGTGTTTAATTTTCATTAATTTGATTGAACGGGCTACTTTTTCAGGTTCGTCCCAGTTAACATCCATTGGTTTTCCAGTTTTTACACCACAAAATCCACAGCTTCTGGTACAGATATTTCCTAAAATCATGAAAGTTGCCGTTCCTTCTCCCCAACATTCACCCATATTTGGGCAGCTTCCACTTTGGCAAATTGTATTTAATTTATATTTATCTACCAAAGTTCTCAATTCTCTGTAATTCTTTCCGGTAGGAAGTTTTACACGAATCCATTTTGGTTTTTGAACGGTAGTATCTTGAACTAAATTCTCCATTTATCTCTCAAATTGAGGTTCAAAGTTAGTGATTTTTTTATCGACTTCATCTACGATGTAGATTGATGGAAATGATAATTTGTTTTTGCCACGAATGCACGAATGGTTTATTCACTTCCTGCTTAAATTAAAAAATTAGTGCATTCGTGGCAAAAATATTAGTATCTAAAAAACTAGTTATCCTCAAAATCATTATTTTTCAGCAATTCTGCTAAAACTTTTTTCGCTCTCATTACACGAACTTTCGTATTGGCAACAGAAATCCCAAGCTCCTCGGCGATTTCTTTGATGCTTTTTTCTTCAAAGAATCTCAATTTAATAATATCCTGATAATTGCCATCTAAAGATTCGATGGTTTTAATAATCTTTTGCTGCTCTTCGTCAGAAATCATTAACTCTTCAGGAGATTTTGCGTAATGATTTTTTACTTCATCTAAATTTTCTGTAGGATCTTGATTTTCCCGGCTTTTTCTACGCCAGAAATCAATAATTGTATTTTGAGCAATCGTTAGAATCCAGGTTTTAAACTGAAAATGAGGATCGTATAAATCGAGTTTCGATAAAACTTTTGAAAAAACATTGACCGTAATTTCATCTGCATCATTTTCGTCGTGTACTTTTTTCATCACAAAAGAAAAAACGTCTACCCAAAATACATTGATCAGTTTGGTTTGCGCTTTCTGGTCTTTTTCCTTTGCCTTTTGGATGAGAGGAAATAATTGCTCGTCTTTCATTATTAACAAATATAATTGAATTTTGCTAATGAAACAATAAGCGCTGGAAGTTGGATGATCGGTGTTGGAAGTTTGCAACTTTGAAAACATCGCTCTAAAAGTATTAACAGCTATCTTGAAACTAGAAACTTCGAACCTAAAACCCGAAACCCGAAACTCAGGTGATTTTCTTATCTTTGCGTATTAAATTTTAAACTGAAAAAATAATGAACTCTTTTATTGAAGAACTGAAATGGCGTGGGCTTTTTGCCGATATGATGCCCGGAACAGATGAACAACTGAATAAGGAAATGACAACTGCCTATATCGGTTTTGATCCTACTGCAGATTCTTTACACATAGGAAGTCTTATTCAAATTAAAATTTTGGCTCATTTTCAGCAACATGGTCATAAACCAATCGCTTTGGTAGGTGGCGCTACAGGAATGATTGGTGACCCTTCAGGGAAATCTGCAGAGAGAAATCTTTTGGATGAAGAAACACTATTGCATTATGTTGACTGTCTGCAAAATCAACTTTCAAGGTTTTTAAATTTTGATGGAAATGAAACTAACAAAGCCGAATTGGTCAACAATTACGACTGGATGAAGAAAATTTCTTTCCTTGATTTTGCTAAAAATGTAGGGAAAAACATCACCGTTAATTACATGATGGCAAAAGATTCTGTAAAGAAAAGACTTTCAGGGGAAGCCGGTGTTGACGGAATGAGTTTTACAGAGTTTACTTATCAATTAATTCAGGGATATGATTTCCTGCATTTATATCAGAATAATAATGTAAAACTTCAAATGGGAGGTTCTGATCAGTGGGGAAATATCACGACAGGTACAGAATTGATCCGTAGAAAAGCACAGGGAGAAGCATTTGCATTGACTGTTCCTTTGATTACAAAAGCTGACGGTTCGAAATTCGGAAAGTCTGAAAGCGGAGAAAATTACTGGTTAGACAAAAAGAAAACTTCGCCTTACAAATTCTATCAATTTTGGTTGAATGCAACCGATACAGATGCTGAAAGATTTATTAAATTCTACACATTCTTAGGAAAAGAAGAAATTGATGCTTTAATTGAAGACCATAAAACAGCACCACACGAAAGAAAACTTCAGAAAAAATTGGCTGAAGAAGTTACGGTTTGGGTTCACGGAAGAGAAGAATATGAAAGAGCTTTAAAAGCTTCAGAAATTCTTTTTGGAAAATCAACTGCTGAAGATCTGGTAAGCCTTGATGAAGAAATTTTCCTGGAAATTTTTGACGGAGTTCCTCAGAAAGAAGTGGCTAAGGCGGATGTTTTAGGAATTAATATCGTTGATTTACTTTCAGAAAAATCAGGTTTCCTGAAGTCTAAAAGTGAGGCGACAAGAGAATTGAAAGGAAATGCAATCTCTGTAAACAAAGAAAAAATCAATGAAGTTTATACCGCAAATGAAACCGATTTGATTGACGGTAAATTCTTATTACTACAAAAAGGAAAGAAAAGTTACTTTATTGTAAAAGTGATTTAATCTTGAAAACATAAAAAATAATCCGACTCAGCTTTTGAGTCGGATTATCTTTTTATCAAAGTGGATTGTTTTTAAAATGTATAACTTGTTGAAGCCGATAAAGTAAGCCCGCTTGCGACACTTTCTTTTTTAAGCTGGCCATCTACCCAAATCTGAACTTTTAAAGTAGATGCCGCATCAACTCCTGTTGCATTTACCACAACATTAGAATTATAAACTACGCCTTCGGCAGTAATTTCCGGGCTCGTCCATGTTGTTCCGCTCAAACCGGTTACGGTAATAGGATTTCCGTCGATTCCGTAAACAGCTTTACTGATGTTAACTCCGGATGACGCCTCTGCCTTGAAAACTACTTTTTGGGTCTTAATATCTTCAGAAGTATCATCATCATTATCTTTGCGACAAGATTCAACAAGACTCAAAACCATTACTGCTATCAAAGCAACAAATACTCCTTTAAATACCTGATTCAATTTTATTTTTTTCATAAATTATTTTGTTAATAGTATTCGGAATCTCCTTGATTAAACATCCGCAAAGATATCATAGACTAAAAATACTGTCAAGCTTCAAATTTAAAAAAAAATTCTACTCTATTTTAGATATTTTTGAGTTCTGTGTTTCATAGAATTATTTTCGTTAATGGCTATGAAGAATATGGTTTGTTCCACCAAAAAAAGTCCGACTCAAAATTGAGCCGGACTTTTTTTTCATCATTAGTTTATATTAGAATGTATGGCTTGCTGAAGCAGATAAATACTGCCCGCTTGAAGTTCCTTCTTTTTTAAGTTCACCATCTACCCAAATCTGAACTTTTAAAGTAGACGAAGCATTAGCACCAACTGCATTTACGGCAACATTTGCACTCATTGCTCCTGCTTCAGTAGTAATTTCGGGGCTAGACCATGTAGTTCCACTTAAGCTGGTTGCTGTGGTAGGATTTCCATCAATACCGTAAACAGCGATTTCAATATTACTTCCTGCAGATGCTTCTGCCTTGAAAACTACTTTATGAGTTTTGTTGGTTCCTGGAATGTCATCGTCATCATCATTGCTGCAAGATGTCACAAAACCAAAAACCAACGCTGCCATCACCATTACAAATGAGCCTTTCAATACGTTTTTCAATTTCATTTTTTTCATAATTTCTCTTGTTTAAATATTACTGTTAATTTTAATTTGTAATCTTTCTGATTTAGTACCTGCAAAATTATGACGGTCTGACAAGGCAATCAATCCTTAGAATTAAGGAAAATATTCTACCGGATTTTAGGTATTTTTCAATTCTGTATTTTTCACTAAATTGTGGAGTTTTATTTTAAAAAATGAAATTGAGACAATGAAGAACCACCTTATCACCATCTGTATTTTCTTATCTATTTATGTACAGTCGCAGCAACTCATTCCGCTTAATGAGAAAGCCTATTCAGACAGTCTGAAAAAGGTTGCAAACAGCAAGGTTGACAACAACGCCAAAGCGAATTCATATTTCTTATTATCAAACTTTTATAGAAATACAGACTCATTTTTAAGTAAAAACTATTTAGAAAAAGGGAAAGCTTTAAGTGCGAATACACCTTTAAATACTGCGAAATATCATTATTATGAAGGTTGGCATTTTTTAGAAAGCAATAAAGAAAAAGCAGCAGTCTCATTTCAAAAAGCTATAAAGGAATTTTCTAAAATTAAAAGTCAAGAAGCTGACTTTTTTATCGCGTCATCTTGGTACAACTACGGTGTGACCCAGAAAAATAAAGAAGGCTATCCTTTTTTGGTGAAAATCCTGGTCGAAAAAAGCATTCCGCAGATAGAACAATATAAGGATCACAAAACGTTAGGACAATTCTATTCGCAGCTTGCCATCATTCTTACGTATAATGCCGAGTTTGCAAAAGCCTATGAATACAACACAAAAGCCATCAAAATATTAGAAAAAAATGCATCCCATTCTGCTGAATTGTTTTTTGCTTACCTCAATACCGCAAGCAATTTCTGTTATCAGGCAAAAGGTGACGAGGCAAAAAAATATTTAGATAAAGCCGAAAAACTCATTCAGCCTTATCCGGATTCTAATTCAAACGCCTCTTTTTATTATGGAAAAACACTTTACTTCATCACCAAACAGAAAAATGAAGAAGCACTTCCGATGATTGAAAAAGGTTTGGTTTATGCTAAAAGATCCCGCCAAAATCTTTTAACCCAGATGTTTTACATGAATAAATATGATATTTTAAGGAAGCAGAATAAGCTGAATGAAGCAAAAAATGTTCTGGAAAATATCTTATCCGAAAAGACACTCATCATTGATGCAAACAACAGAAAGATTTTCTATAACCAGCTCTCAAGTCTTAACGAACAGATGGGCAACCTTAAAGAAGCTTTGGTCTGGGAAAAGAAATATTCAAAATTAAATGACAGCTTAAATTCTGAAAATGTAAAGCTTGAACTCAATACACTGGAAACGAAATTCAGAACTGCAGAAAAGCAAAAAGAAATTGCCAACCTCAACACTGAGAAAGCTCAAAAAGAGCTTGAACTCAACAAGAAAAATCAATATTTATGGGTGATGGTTTTTGCATCATTATTCCTTCTTATTTTAATTATTTCCATTTATTTCTACACTAAAAAATTAGCTAAAGAAAAAGAAATCAATCATTCTCAGAAGCTTAAAGAAATAGCACAACAGGAAGAATTAAAAATAACAAAAGCCATTCTGGAAGGTGAAGAAAAAGAAAGAGAAAGAGTGGGAAAAGACCTTCACGACGGGCTTGGTGGAATGCTTGCCGGCGTGAAAATTAATTTTTCAGCTTGGGCTTCACAAAATTTAGAGCCAGAAAACAAACAAAATTTCAATGAGATTCTACATCAACTGGATCATTCGGTGACCGAACTCAGAAATATCTCTAGAAATCTAATGCCGGAATCACTTTTAAAACTGGGATTGGAAACCGCTTTAAAAGATCTCTGCGAATTTTACTCCAGAAAAGATCTACATATTGACTTTCAATCTATTGATATCAATTCAAAACTTCCTTTGGCAGTTCAGATCAATATTTTCAGAATTGTACAGGAAATTCTGGCTAATGCTGTGAAACATTCAGAGGCGGAAAATATTCTACTTCAATGCTCTCAGTCGAATGACGTGTTTTTAATTACCATTGAAGATGATGGCAAAGGTTTCTCACAAGATTCTTCACCAACCAAAAGTATGGGACTTCATAATCTAAAAACCCGTGTCGATTATTTAAAAGGTAAAATGGAAATCAATTCTGATCATGAAGGCACTTCAATTAATATAGAACTCAACACCAATGCAATCTCATAAAATCAACATCGTCATTGTAGATGATCATCCCATCGTTATTGAAGGACTGAAAATAATGTTATCTCACAAACCGTTTTTTCACCTTTCAAAAACATTTAACAATGGTGGTGAAGTTATTCAGTTTATTAAATCTAATGAAGTAGATATTATTCTGCTCGATATTTCCCTGCCCGATATCAGCGGAATACAGCTATGTGAAGAAATAAAAAAAATATCTCCGAATACGTCCGTCATTATGTTTAGTAACCGTTCTGAAAGGAGCATTATCATGCAGTGTATACAAAACGGAGCCAGCGGTTATTTATTGAAAAATGTTTCTCTGGAAGAATTGATGGAATGTTTTCACGGCGCACTTTCAGGAAATATTGTTTTCTGTAACGAGACCAAAAATATCATCAGTAAACCTTCGCCACAGGAATTGACCACTACTCCACGCCTGACAAAACGGGAAAAACAGATTCTTCAGTTTTTAGCAAAAGGAAAAACAAGCAATGAGATTGCCGATGAACTTTTTCTAAGCCCCTTAACCGTAGATACCCACCGTAAAAATTTACTGCAAAAGTTCGGTGCCAAAAATTCTGCTGAGCTTGTACACATTGCAGTACAGCAGAATATGATATTGGAATAACAAAACCTCTGAGATTTTCAGAGGTTTTGTTATTGTAAGTTCTTCAGATTGGGGTTTCAGAAGAGCCTTGTCAAGGTTCAGAATCTTGACAAGGCTTATAATTATTTCGCAGAGTCTTCAGTACCTCTAATATCAGTTGATTCCGGTTTCCGGTTAACGAGCAATGCATTATATTGGTCGGTCAATGCATTGAGCTGGTTGATGATTGTAACATAGGGCGACGGCGGAGTTTCTACCAAAAGATGGAGTGCATCGATTCTGTCTCTCAATGCATAATAGGCAACATTTACGTCTTCCCTTGTCAGCTTAATCGTTTCCGGGCTTGCATCACCATATTCCTGGGTACGTGAAAGATATTTTGTATTAAATTCTTCGTTCGCTGCTTTCAGCTCAGCCATCCATTCGCCAAGGTTGAATTCTGAAATGGCATTGATGAGCTCGGGCTTGCCTTCCCAGTCGCGAATAAGATTGTTGAGGGTAGCCGTCTCTGCCTGATAATTGAGCCTTGCGATACCGCTTCCGTACAGAGCCATGTTATCTAGCAGTACCTGTGCATTGTGTTGCTTTGCCGTTTCGAAATGATAGGTATGAGAGAGCAGAAAATAATAGATCCCGTTGATGGCAGCATCTCTCCTGGCGTCTATGAGCAGAAGCTCCTGAGTTTTTTCACTGGCAAGGGCTTTCTTGTAAAGAGTTTCAAGCTCTCCTATTTTAGTATTAAAGGCGTTCAACTTCGCTTCAATATCAAACTGAGCCGAGTTGTTGAGGTTGATAATGCCTGAAAAATCTTTCATGTACTGCAGATATTCTGCATTTCGAAGTTTTTGAAGATCGATTGAATTCATCATTGTATTTGTGTTTATTATATAAAGCCGCCTCGTGCGGTTTGTTTCTTATTCATTTACCCGAAAGCTTCAGGAGGGGCTGAAACATTGCTTCGGGAGCATCCGAAAGTTCGCTGCAGTGTCGCAGGAAGGTTTCGGGATCTTCCGAAACTGTGCTGCAGTGCAGCGTCCGCTTTTCGGAGGTTTCTGAAAACTGCTGCACGACCGCAGGAGGTTTTCGGGAAAGGCAGAAGGCTATTTACTGCCCTGCGATCGGCTTTTCCAGTAGTCTACCTGCTCTTTCAACTCTTTAATACGCTCTTCGTATTGCTCAATGAGTTTTTCGGAAGTATTAATTGTTGCATAATTTTGGGCTATTGCAATCTTATTATCACTTTGGTTTACCGTTATACTGTCACCGCTCAAAAAATCCAGCACACTTACATCTAACACTTTTGCCATTTCCTCTACCTGAGAAAACCCGGGTTTGCTTTTATCATTCTCAAAATTGGAATAGGTCTTTTGAGAAACATTCAGCATCTCGGCAAGGTATTCCTGCGTAAAGTTTTTGTTGATTCTTGCTTTTTTCAGTTTCTCGCCCAGTGTCATAGCCTAATTTTTTTTTCAAAAGTACATAATTTTTCTTTTAGTAAAATAATACGGAAACCAGTAATTTCCTACATGCTCTTTTACGGATATTTGTCACATATTTGTAGAGTTAAGAAAAAAGTATATATTTAACACGCTAAAACACAACCAATATGAAAAAAAATCTATTGCTCAGGCTCTGCCTGATAATGACGGTGCTACTGTCTCTTTACTCCTGTATTCATGAGGAAATCATTTCTTCATCTGACCCTTCTACAGAATATATCAACAAAAGCCTCTGGAAAGAAGATGAAACGTACATTAAAAATGTAATGCAGGTGTATTTTGAAAACGAGGCAGAGATCAAAAAAGCAAACGGCATCCCTTTTTGGAACTATGCCACTACCGTAGAAACTTTTGATGAGCGTTTTCTAATGGTTCCTGTGGTATCAAATAACAAAGTAGTTTCTGTTCTTCAGGTTCCCAGAAGGGGCAGTAAAATTTATTTTTATTATACTTATTATCCTGAGCATATATCATTTTTTCAGGCTTTGGTTTTTGGGAAACACAAAAAAGCGATTACTCGTGAAAACTCTACCGCTGCAAAATCTATAAGCTGTACTACTCAAACATTCGCTATCTGGTATCCTGCAGATGAAAGTAATCCTGACCCTGAATCAGGAGAAGGAAGCTGGGGAACACGAACGGTCGTTGTTTGCAGAGAACTTCTTGAAGATTGTGTAAGTATTATAGATGAGTTTGGCCAATGCACCGGCGGCGGCGGTAATGATCCAGGATATCAATATCCCGGAGGCGGAAGTGATAGTCCCCCTAAGCTGCCTCCGCGAAAAAACCCGTGTGAAAAAACAAAAGTTATATCCACAGATCCTGCTGTGAAGGCGAAAATTGAATTCATAAAAGAAAAAGCAGATCTCAATGGTAATGAGTTTGGTTTTAAAATACAAGGAAACGGAGAAACATCTGCTGTAACAGAAGGAGGGAAAGACTTCTGGGATCCTGGTGACCTTAGCAGGGTTTCTGGTTTGTATCATTGTCATTCTGGTGATGGCGTTAATATCTTTTCTCCTCCAGATATACACAATCTTTTTCCTCACATTATTATATCTGTAACATCGCCCGGAGGTGCTCCCACAGTAAAAGATGTATTTAAAGGAATTGTAGGTTCTGCAGAATGTAATAATTGCCCGGGAGGTAAAGAATATTTCCATTACATTATACGTTTTAACGGTACGATGGATCAAGCATCTACAATTTCTTCTACTAATTATGATATGACGAAATTAAAAAAAGAATATAAAAGGCGAGATAATGAATTGGTATCTGCTTCTATGTATTCAAATAATGATGGTTTATCATTAAATAGTAAGGGAGTAGAAAAATTGTTTTTTGAAACTTTAGATAAAATGGAGATTGCTAAAGACTTAATGATATTACAAAGCGTAGATAGTAATGGAAATATAAGTACAATAAAATTAAACCCGGATGGAACAACTGAAGCTGTACCGTGCCCATAACTTTAAAATAAATTATTATGAAAATACTATTATATAAAAAAATATTTTTTTCTTTTGTTTTGATTGGTATTATTTCCTGTAAAGCACAACAAAACCCTCTTCCACTAAACACATGGATGGAAAATATACCCCAAGGTGCCTATGTGAAAGATTTAAATAATGAATTATCTCCATACGTTGGAACATATAAAGCAACCTATCAAGGGAATGAGATTACTTTATTTATTACAAAAGAAGAAAATAAGTTAGAAGAGTTAACTAATAAATATTATTACAATGATGTATTAAATGTAAAGTATAAAATAAAAAATAGTTCCGGACAAATTTTACAAGAAACACAAAATGGAACAACTCCTAATAATATTATAACCAGTACACGTACTAAACCTAGTACAGGACAGATTATTTTATATTATGAAGGAACCAATTGTGGAGTTGGATGGGGAGATATTTATTTAAAGAAAATAAATAATACTCAAATTTCTTGGACATATAATGCAGAAAGTACATTAATTACTGAACAAAACTGTCCGGGAAATCCTGACAAAACAGTTTATCTCCCTCAAACTAAGGATTTGATCTTTACAAAGCAGTAATGAGAGATATTATTTTATGTATAGGGCTATTTGTTGTGCTTTCCTGTAAGGCACAACAAGATCCTCTTCCATTAAATACATGGATGGAAAACATACCACAAGGTGCCTATGTGAAAGATTTAAACAATGAATTAAATCCTTATGTAGGAATTTACAAGGGAAACTATAAGGGAAACGAAATCACACTATTCATTAATAAAGTAGAACATAAGTTTGAGAAGAGAACTAATAAAGACTATTTTATGGATGTTTTGGATGTAAAATATATTGTAGAAAATTCAGCCGGATTAGTTCTGCAAGATACGTCTAATGGTAATTTTTCCAATATCAAACTCTATAGCTTAGGAGTAAACCCTGAAGATAGTTCTGCAGACTTTCATTATAGCGGTACGAATTGCAGGGTTGGCTGGGGATTAATAAATTTAAAAAAACTAAGCTCAACACAATTATCTTGGGAATATTATCCTAACAACAGAATTGTTAGTGATGCAACCTGCCCGCCTGGCACAGATACAACTGTTTATCTGCCACATACTAAAGGTCTGGTTTTTACTAAACAGTAATGAAGAGATTTATAATATTTTGTGGATTGTTTGCTGTGCTTTCTTGCAAAGCACAGCAACTTCCCTTGAATACAAATATGGAAGATATACCTATTAACGGATATGTAAAAGATTTTGACAATGAGCTAAATCCGTATGTAGGCACATACAAAGCAACTTACGAAGGAAAAGAAATCACATTGTTTATAACAAAAGAAGAAAATAGACCAATGAAACTAATGAATAAAAACTTCTATAACGATGTTTTGTCAATTAGATATATTGTTAAGAACTCTTCGGGAATAGTTCTTCAGAATACTAAAGATATGAATTTAAATAATCAAACTCGTTTCAATATTTTAAGTATGGGAACGATGCCAGAATTAGGGAAGGTTGCTTTTGGTTATGATGGAACTAATTGTGGAGTCGGCTGGGGACAGATAGACCTTAAAAAGCTGAATGCTATGCAAATTTCGTGGGATTATTATCCTAACAACAGAATTGTTAGTGATGCAACCTGCCCGCCTGGCACCGATACAACTGTTTATCTGCCACATACCAAAGGGCTGGTTTTTACTAAACAGTAATGAAGAGATTTATAATATTTTGTGGATTGTTTGCTGTGCTTTCTTGTAAAGCCCAGCAACTTCCTTTGAATACTTGGGTAGAAAATACTCCTAATAATGCTTACTTAAAAGATTTGGGTAATGAGTTGGCTCCTTATGTAGGAATCTACAAAGCAAATTATAAGGGGAATGAAATCATCTTATTTATTACAAAAGAAGAGGATAAATTAATTAAATATCCTGATAAACAATTTTATCAAGATGTTTTAGTAATAAAATATATTGTAAAAAATTCATCAGGAATAACAATTCAAGATACTCAAAACATAAATCATCAGTCTTACTTTAAGATTACAAGCATGGGAACAATGCCGGAATTAGGAAAAGTTGCTTTAAGCTATAGTGGTACCAATTGTGGCGTTGGCTGGGGACAGATAGATCTTAAAAAGTTGAATGACATGCAGATTTCGTGGGATTATTTTCCAAATAATATAATTTTAGATGAATCAACCCGCCCATCGGGCACCGATACAACTGTTTATCTGCCACATACTAAAGGTCTGGTTTTTACTAAACAGTAATGAAGAAATTTATAATATTTTGTGGATTGTTTGCTGTGCTTTCTTGCAAAGCACAGCAACTTCCTTTGAATACTTGGATGGAAAATACTCCTAACAATGCCCACTTAAAAGATTTGGGCAATGAGCTGGCTCCTTATGCCGGAATCTACAAAGCAAATTATAAAGGGAATGAGATTACTTTATTTATTACGAAAGATGAAGATAAATTAATTAAATATCCTGATCAGCAATTTTATAAAGATGTTTTAGTAATAAAATATATTGTAAAGAATTCATCAGGAATAACAATTCAAGATACTCAAAACATAAATCATCAGTCCTATTTTAAGATTACAAGCATGGGAACAATGCCGGAATTAGGAAAAGTTGCTTTAAGCTATAGTGGTACCAATTGTGGTGTTGGCTGGGGACAGATAGACCTTAAAAAGTTGAATGACATGCAGATTTCGTGGGATTATTATCCTAATAACAGAATTATTAGTGATGCAACCTGCCCGTCTGGCACAGATACAACTGTTTATCTGCCACATACCAAAGGGCTGGTTTTTACTAAACAGTAAAAAAATAAACTGCTGAAAGGCGGTTTTATTCATTATCAATAAAATACAAATATGAAGAACACTATAGTTTATGTTTTAATTTGTTTTGTGCCATTTCTGCTGAATGCACAAAAAGTTAAAATAGAAGGGTATGTTGAGCAACCTAAAAATGGTTGGCAAATAAGCTGTATTATATTAAACGATACAATTAATAAACTTGATAAATTAGGAATAAAAGATGTCTCTATAAGGAATAAGTTAATCGATAATAAGGATGTTTTTACCTGTAGCGATGATACCAATTATTTTTCAATTAATGCAAGGCCAAGTGACACCTTGTTTTTCAAAAATAATGTTAGACTATACCACGTAGAAAAACATGCAGTTTCAGATTTAATTAAGAAAAAAAATCTTGTTATCAAGTTCAGAACAAAACCCTGCATCACACCAAAAGAATGTGATCAGAAGTTACCTTCTAAAACATATATTTTCGTTGGAAGTAAAATAAATGTATCATATGCAGATACATCAGATTATTGTTATATGCTAATGGATTCTAAATATAATGCCAACTACAAAATTGAGCAAGAATTTGGCGACCATTTTCCAGATTCTACAATAGCATTTACGGCATATGATCATAACAGTATGTCACAATATTTATTTAAGAACTACGAAAACGTACTGATTTTTGTTGGAGAATACTGCGATGATCTTATCCATATGAAATATCAGTTTTTCCCTGTTTACAAAACACAAAATGGAAGATGGGCAACTCCTGTTGATGCTTATAAGGTTAAATATGATAAAGCTAAAGAAGATTTATATGAAAATATCGTTTTTGACAAGTCAGTAAGTTTCGATCTACCTAATGAACAATCTGATGAACAAATGGCTCAATTTATAAAGAATAGATTTCCCGAGAAATATTACAGCATAAAAGACGGAAAAGCATATCCTATAATGGGAAGATATGCTGAAGATTTGGTAAAATATTGGATGGAAACATATTGGAGCAAAGTGAAATGAAACAGTTTGCCCAAACATTAATGAGAAATATTGTAGTTTGTTATTGAGTGCTTGCTTTACTCCCCTATAAGACACAAAAGAGGCTGTCTCAAAAATGAGAGAGCCTCTTTTCATTTATATTTTAGTGCATTGCTTCACTCAGATCTATTTTTTCTTTGCTTTTCCGCTCTCTAATAAATAGGATAAACGGAATACATATCAGGAACGCTATACCGAGATAAAGGAAAACATCCATATAAGATAAAACAGTTGCCTGTTTGGTGACGGTCATATCTAAAACCTTGTAAGCTGCATTCATGGCTGCATCAGGGGTCATTCCTTTTGCTATAAAATTAGCTTTTAAACCGGCTAATCGCTGCTGAACATCAAAGCTGTCACTGTCGAGATGGGATATTAAATTTACCCTGTATTTCTGACTGGCGTTGGCAATAAATGTCGTAATCGCTGCAATTCCGAAAGAACCGCCAAGCTGTCTCATCATTCCTGTAAAAGCTGCTCCCTGTCCGATTTCCTGACCTTTCAATGTGCTTAATGACAAAGATGTAATTGGAATAAACAATAAACCAAGTCCCATTCCTCGTACAATCAGCATCCAGAAAAAGGCTTCTTTACTGGTATCGGGTGTCAGAATTTTGTAACCCCAGAAACTGTAAACAAAGAAGATAAACAATCCTAAGGAAACCAGAATCTGCTGTTTTGCCCCTTTTGAAAGTAATCTTCCGATAATAGGCATCATGAAAGCTGTCGTTAAAGCTGCAGGAATCATTAATGCTCCTGACTGAAGTGCCGTCCAGCCCAGAATACTTTGCGTATATAAAGGAACGATAAACGTTGAACCGTACAAACCGAATCCTAAAACAAAGGACATGACGGTTCCGATCCTCAGGTTTCCGTTCTTTAAAACCCGGAGCTCCACAATAGGATATTTGAAGGTGAGCTCTCGCCAGAGGAATAAGATAAATCCTAAAACAGCTGTCGTTGTAAAGGTTACGATCATTCCGCTTTCAAACCAGTCTTCTTCATGACCTCTTTCCAGAATAAACTGTAAAGAACCGACAGTTAATGCCAACAACATAATTCCAAGCCAATCGACATCCGAAGCTTTGCGTTTTTCAGAGAATTTCGGGCTTTTCACAAACTGTAAAGTCATTAATGTTGCTGCAATACCAATTGGAATATTGATGTAAAAAATATACGGCCAGCTGTAATTATCAACAATATAACCTCCCAAAGGCGGACCTAAAGTTGGACCAATGATTACTCCCAAACCGTAAATTGCCTGTGCCATACTACGTTTTTCAACCGGATAAGATTCGGTAATAATGGTTTGTGAGGTTACGAGTAACGCTCCACCACCAATTCCCTGACACAATCTGAAAAATACCAGTTCCCAGATATTATCGGCATTTCCGCATAAAAATGAGAAAATGGTAAATATAATAATGGAAGCTGCAAAATAGTTTCTTCTTCCGAATTGCTGCGAAAGCCAGCTTGTCATTGGTACTACGATAACGTTACCAATCGCATATGCTGTAATTACCCAACCCACTTCAGAAAGTGTGGCACCCATGTTTCCCTTCATTTCGTTGAGGGCAACATTTACAATCGTGGAATCCACAATTTCAAGCAAAGCACAAAGAATCGCTGTAATCGTAATGATTACTCTTCGGGCTCCATATTCTACTAATGAATCTTGCATTGATTTTTTAATGTGTTTTAAAGAAGGTTGAGGTAAAGATTTAGGCTAAGAATAAAGTATTTCTTAAGCTTAAAATCATTGTTCCTCATCTTTAAGAATTATAAAAAGTGAATTGTCAATAATCAATCAACATCGTTGTCTATTTTACTACTTCATTTCCAATCTGTCATCAATCATTGCCATAATCCTCATCAACCATCCTGCATCTAATTCCTCAACATTCCCAATTGACTCGCCTCAGCAAACTGACAATTCACTTATATATTTTTAATAAAAAATGAATTGTCAATACCCATCAACATTGTTATCAATCTTCAGCTGCATTTCCATTCACAATTGACCTGCTTCCGCAAAATTGACAATTCACTTAACTAACTTTTTCAATATTATTTTAAAGAAACTTCTGCTTTCACATTCATTCCTGTTCTTAATCTTTTTGCAATTTTCGGATCAAGATTTACAAAATCGATTTTTATAGGAAGTCTCTGTACTACTTTTACAAAGTTTCCGCTTGCATTATCCGGAGGCAAAATTGAGAATGTAGAACCTGTCGCAGGAGAGAATGAGCTTACAACTCCTTCAAATTCTGTATCAGGAAAAGCATCAATTTCTATTTTCACTTTTTGTCCTTCAACCATTTTGGCAACCTGAGTTTCTTTAAAGTTTGCAATTACCCATTTTTGATCATTTTTAACCAAGCTAAATAACTGTGCACCTGCCTGTAAAAACTGACCTTTCTGAATAGGAACTTTCCCAACAAAACCGTCTTCCGGAGCAACAATAATAGTATAAGAAAGATTTAATTTTGCGCTTTCTACATCAACTTCTCTCTGTTTTGCTACCGAACCGGCCACTGAAATCTGTTGTGAGCTTGCTTCTGTTTGTGAAGACGCTATTCCTGTTTGTTGTGCGATCTGGTTTCTTGTGTCAACTAAAACCTGTAATTGCTTATCTGCAGATTGTTTTGCCGCTAAAGCCTGTTCGTACTGCTGTTCTGTAATTGAATGATCTTTTACAAGAACTGAATATCTTTTCAAATCCTGCCCTGTTTTCCAAACGTTTACCTTTGCAGCTTCTATCTGTGCATTTGCTGTTGCTACAGCCGCTTGTGAACTGCTTATGTTTTTTGATGTTGCATTGGTAGAAGACTGCGCTGAAGAAATATTGCTTTTCGCCGTTGACAAAGCTGCCTGAGCTTGCTCCAACGCCATTTTCTGATCTTTATTATCTAAAATAACCAGTGTATCACCTTTTTTTACAAATTGATTGTCTTTCACTCTCACCTCGGCTACATATCCTGAAATTTTAGAAATCACAGGGTTCATGTTAGAAGCAATTTGAGCATCATCAGTTTCTTCGTGCACTTGCCCGTAAGAATAGGTTCTATATCCATAAATCCCGCCTACGACAATGATTACCGCTAAAATGATCGGGAAAACTAAACTTTTTTTCTTTTTTGGTTCAGTTGCTTGAGTATTGTTATTTTCCATTTTGGATATTTGTTCTTGTTTTTATTTGATTGTTAAAGTTCCTGTAGTCTGCAATAGTTTTCTGTAAGCCAGGGCTGCGTCTGCTTTCGCATTGATAACACCTACGTTTGCGGCAATCTGAGCAGCATCAGCATCCAAAAGTTCCGTCATGGTTGCAAGACCGTTATCATACTTATTTTTTGTAATTCTGTAGTTTTCATTTGCCTGAACGGCTGCTTTTTCGAAAACAGCAATTCTTTTTTTAGAATAATCTGAATTCTGATATTCTCTATTTACGTCTAGTTTAATATTATCATTCAATAATTCATTGGTTGCAGACAACTGCATCTCTCTGGCTTTAGACTGTTTTAAAGAAGAATTTTCTTTCCAGAGATTCGACAGGTTATAAGAAACTCCCACCCCAACATTAACAGCATTATAAATTGTTAAAAATTTTGGAATATCTGCCGCTACATATCCGCCTGTAAATGCAATTGAAGGAAGGTTTTCAGCTTTTGCAGATTTCGTTCCCAACTCTGCTGCTTTTCTCTGCTGATCTAGAGCCTGTAAATCTTTACGATTTTCTCTCGCTTCATTCAGATAAAAATCAACTGGTTTTACATCATCAGATTCATCAATATAGTTTTGGTCGACTTCAATTTCCGTAGTTTCAGGAAGACCGAGCAACAGATCCATATTGATATTGGCAATATTGTAGTTGTTTTTAGCTTCCAATAACTGCAATTCGATGTTTGAAGTCTGAAGGTTTGCTTTTAAACGGTCGTTTCTAGCAATTACTCCATTATTTTCAAGCTTTAGAAATGTTTCATCCCTTTTTTGAGAAGCGGTAAGGTTTTCTTCCAAAACTTTAATAGACTGATTGGCTTTAAACAAATTGTTATAAGCCTGAGCCACATTGTATGCAATGGCAACTTTATCATTTTCGGTGCTCAACTTTGATGCTTCCACCAAATATTTCGCAGACTGAATACCATATTTTATTCTTCCACCGCTGTAGATTGGAACACTCAAATTCGCCGAACCAAACGCTACCTGATGTACTTCTGGGCCGCCAGCACCGGAAACACCCGGAAGTCTGATGTCAACATTAGGCTTTAAAGGCAGATACAAATAACTTGCAGAAACTTTCAATTCCGGGAGCTGTCTGTTTTTTGCTTCCAAAAGATCGGCTGTTGCTTCTTCTATTTTGGCAGCATCTATTTTTAAACTTTTGCTGTTCTGGATTCCCAACTGCACGGCTTCATCTAGGCTGAGCTGTTTTTTCTCCTGAGCGTGGGTGTACATCATCCCTGCAAAAAGGGAGAGTACAATAACTGAGTTATTTATTCTCTTCATAACCTAAAAGGTCTTTTAAAATATGTTTTATATGTTTGTTGAGTTCCGAATAATATTTTTCTTCAAAAGCTTCTTCGTCTTCTGTATTATTAAGAAATTCTTTATACATTTCTTTAGCATTGGACGCATAAAATAACGTTCCGCTTACGGTAGAATGTAGTAAATAAATAGGTGGATTTTTAGTGAAAATTCCTTTTTGAATTCCGCTTTCCAGAATTTTAGAATACATGGAAATAAAGCTCATTTTGGTTTCCTTCAAAAACTGTACAATCTGAGGGTTTTCTGTATAAAGCTGTTCTCGCTGCATAATTCTGTAAAAGCATTTATTATGTCTTACTCTTCCTGCAAACTGATCAACAATTTTTTGAATTTTTTCCCATTCGTCAATATCTGTTCTTTCTAAAATGTCTTTTGAGAAAAACTGTCCTTCCTGCATTCTATACTCCACCAGTTTCTCGTAAAGTTTTTCTTTAGAACCGAAATAATAAGAAATCATAGAAATATTTACATTGGCAGCTTTAGAGATCTCTCTGGTTGAGGTACCCTGAAAACCATTTTCTGCAAATAATTTCTCTGCTGCAAATAATATATTTTCTTCTTTTGAAATCATTTTATACTCTCGTTTTTTCAGGGAGCAAATTTACAACAGATTTCCGAAAAATCAAACGATTGATTGATTTTTAATTTAAATTTAATGATTAGTTAATTTATACATTTTTAAATAACTAAAAATCAGTTACTTAAACTTCATTTATAAATTAGATTAATATTATTGATGGTGTAATTATTAGAGTTTTCGAGCAAATAAATGCTTCAACTCCGACCAATTGCCAGAGTTTCTTACGAATTTTTATGAATATATCTTGAAAGTTTGATTCCTAAATCGGTCCAGACGATTTTAGGATTTCCATTTCTGGTAAGATGCAGATCTGCAGTATTGATCTCATCTAAAATACTGACGATGTTTGCCCCACTGATGAATTTTGAAAAACCCGACCAATTGAATCCATTGGCATCAATCTTTTTATATACCAATTCTTCAGACTGATAATTTTGTAACAATGCCAATCTGAAAATTTCTGAGGCATAATTGAGAAAGTTCTTTTGTTTTTCTCTGTTCCAGCCAGCAATTTCTTTTGCCCAGATAATAATATTTTTAAGAAATTCAGGTTTCTTTTTTACCATAAATGCGTCACGAACCCATTGTACAAAAAGCTTTTCAAACTCAGGATTTTTATCTTGCGAACTTAGAAATTTTACAGCATCATTGAGGTTTCCTTGTGATTGATGCACAATTTCTTTCCCTTTTTCATCTGAAACATTAAATTTATTTTTCAGATAAACTTCCAGATCTTCATCACTTATTCTGGGAACGTCAATAAGTTGTGTTCTGGATAAAATTGTTGGTAAAATATCGTCGCTGCTTTCTGCTGTTAAAAGAATAATGGTTTTTGCAGGTGGTTCCTCCAAAAATTTAAGAAACTTGTTGGATGCTGCAACATTCATTTTGTCAGCTCGCCAAACAACGAGAATTTTGGTTCCGCCTTCAAAACTTTTCAGAGCAAATTTTTGATTTTGCTCGTCTATTTCGTCTGCAGAAATAAAGAACTGTTTGTTTTCAGATTCCAAAACGGCCGTCCAGTCATCAAAACTAGCGTAGGGAAAATCTAAAATCATTTCTCTGAACTCTTCGAATTTATTTTTACTCAATGAGTTTCTGTTATCTGTAAAAACCGGAAAGCTGAAGTGTAAATCTAAATGATTGAGATGCTCTACTTTTGAGGCAGCATGCTCGTTTTCACGTTTTAAGATCTCTTTTGCATACGCTAAAACTAAAGGCATTGTACCATAACCTTCTTTTCCTATAAAGAGCTGGGCGTGGCTTACTCTGTTTTCGGTAATGCTGTCTTGTAGAAGTTTTTTAAGATTTTCTTGTCCGGCGATGTTTTCCCAATTCATGTTTCAAAGATAAGAATTTTTAAAAATGGTAGCGAGTCAAGTGTCAATTTTGCTTCCCAAGTGAATAGTTAATTTAATGTCTTTAAAAAATTGACAGTAAAGCTAATTTTTTGTTGACAATTCAAGACAAATTCTCCCTTAACAAACTTTAACCTCAGTAAATTTTTACAATTCATTAATATTTAAGATATTTGCGCATTATTTTAAAAATATAGAATGAAAAAAATTTTTGTACTATCATTCATTTCAGTTGGGTACTTCCTTAACGCGCAAAGTTTGAGCAACTCACCTTATGCAACTTATGGAATTGGTGATGTAAAATATGATAATACGATTGAAACTTCCTCAATGGGAGGGATCTCAACTGCTTTTATAAGTGATTTCAGCAGTAATTTTAACTTTGGAAACCCTGCTAATAACAGCAATTTTGAGTTAACAAGCATTAAGCTTGAAGCTACTAACGAAAACAATTATTTCAAAACTGATTATAATAATACGAAGTCTACAAAACATTCCACGTATTTATCGAATATTTCCCTAGCATTTCCTATTTCATCAAAAATAAAAATGGGATTCCTTTATCAGCCTTACAGTTCTAAGAGCTATGAAGTTGTACATACTGAAACTCAGCTTGATGGTACTGTTTATGGAAATAGATTCAAAGGTAGTGGTACATTAAATACCGCTCAGTTAGCATTATCATACAAGATAAATTCGCAATTTGCTGTAGGAGCAAGAGCTAATTATTACTTTGGTAATCTTTATGATCTGAATGAATTTTCTACTTCGACCGCAGAATTAATCAATGGGTACGAAACCAAAAACAGCATAAAAAACTTCAACTTTACATTAGGTACAAGCTATCAAAGCATAGATACGCGTAATGACCACAAATTGACGATTGGTGCAACTGCTACATTTGGTAATACAAGTAATATGACTACCAATTATATTAACAGCACTTATTTTTACAGTGATGTTGACATCAAAGGTGGAGAAAAAATTATTGACCAGAAAAGTACAAGCTCAAATAATTTATTACCCCTTCAGGCATCAGTGGGTGTAGGATATGGTAGCGAAAACGAATGGTTTGTATCAGGACAGATTGATTATAAAAAAGGAGAATCTATAAGCTATTTCGGTAATACTTTTGATTATCAGGATTCTTACAGAATTTCTGCCGGAGGTTGGTATTTGCCAAACTACAATAACTTTAGAAGCTATTTCTCGAGAATTGTTTACCGTTATGGTGCTTTCTATGAAAAAGGAAGCCTTGAAATTGCAGGAAACAGCATCAATAAATTTGGTATATCAGGAGGTGTAATGTTGCCTTTCAAAACCAGCAGCATCACCAGAATGAGTGGTCTTGAAATTGGTGTAGAAGTAGGAAAAAGAGGAACGCTTAAAAATAACCTGATCAACCAGAATTTTGTCAATCTAAAAGTTGGTTTCAATTTTGCTGACAGATGGTTCAGAAAACAGCTTTACAACTAAGAATGAATCTTATTTCAAATAAAATTTTTACAAATATAGCATACCTTTTTAGTTGTGCTATATTTTTTATATTCACATCCTGCGAAGAAGATCTTACTAAACTCAATGGGGACAATGACAAGAACTTCCCATCGCAGATTATTCACAATGCAAATATTATACAGAGAGATTCTGGTATGATTACTTTAAAAGCCACTGCTCCTATTATTGAAAAATACGAATTGATCGACAGCCCATACACCGTCGCCAAGAAAGGAATGAAAATAGAGTTTTTTGATAAAAAAAATCCTACAAAGCCTGGTAACATTACTGCGAAATATGCAAAAATGTATGATTACAAAAAATTCTATGAAGCAAGAGGTGATGTGAAAATTCTTACCAGTGACGGACAAAGATTTGCTACACAAAGTGTTTTTTGGGATCAGAAAAAAAATAGAATCTACACAAGAGATACGGTTTACGCTACAATGGAAGACGGCTCTACTCTTGTACACGCCAACGGAATGACTGCGAAAGATGATTTCTCAGAATATAAATTCTTTAATAATTCCGGGGATCTCGATGTAAGTAAGACTAAAATGGCACAACCAAAACCCTAGCAATGATCGTTTATAAAGCAATTGGGTTAATGTCCGGAACCAGTCTGGATGGCTTAGATATTTGCTTTGCAAAGTTTTGGAAAGAAAATTCTTGTTGGAAATTTGAAATCATTGAAGCAGAAACTATTGCTTATTCTGAAACTTTAGAAGAACAACTTAGAAATTCTATTCATTTATCTGCGCAAGACTTATTAGCTTTACACTCAGAATATGGTTTTTATCTTGGTCAGACGACAGATGATTTCATTACAAGAAAGCAGCTTTCTGCTATTGATGTCATCGCTTCTCATGGCCATACTGTTTTTCATCAGCCAAACAGAAAATTCACCCTTCAGATCGGTGACGGAAGAGCCATAAAATTACAAACTAAAATACCCGTTATTTACGATTTCCGGTCTCAGGATGTTTTACTTGGCGGAAACGGTGCACCTTTGGTTCCAATAGGTGACGAGCTTTTGTTTTCTGAGTATGATGCCTGTCTTAATTTAGGTGGATTTTCAAATATCTCTTTTAAAATTAACGACCAAAGAATTGCTTTTGATATTGCTCCTGTCAATATTGTTTTAAATAAATTAGCTCAAAACTTTGGTCAGAACTTTGATCAGAATGGAGAGTTGGCCAAACAAGGAAAAATAAATACTGAACTGCTAAATCAACTTAATTCTTTGGAATTTTATCATCAGCCACATCCAAAATCATTAGGAATTGAATGGTGCAATGAAAATATATTTCCGCTGTTTACCGATTTAGATGCTAAAGATATTTTAGCAACTTTCACGGAACATGCAGCTGAACAGATTTCAAAAGTTTTAAATCATTATCAATTAAAAAAGATCCTTTTTACAGGCGGCGGAACTTACAATCAATACTTTATTGAAAAGATTAAAGGAAAAACTACATCAGAAATTATTATTCCCGAAAAAGAAATTATTGACTTCAAAGAAGCCTTAGTTTTTGCTTTTATGGGTGTTTTAAAAATGAATAATGAAATTAATGTACTTTCTTCTGCAACCGGAAGTTCACAAAATCACAGTTCGGGAATTTTTGTTTAATTTAAATTGATTTATTTCGTAGAAATTTCGTTTTCATCCGCTTTGTTGAGTTTGAAAGGAATTTCTGATGCATTCTTATACAATTTAAGCTCAATAATATCTGAAGGAAGATTGAAGTCTTTAGCTGCCAACGCTTCTTTCACCTTTCTGATAATCAATCCTCGCAAAATCATTGAAGCCTTACGATAATCTACAGTATAAACCCAGAAAAACACTTTCAGGTTGACTGTACTGGCCGCAAGATTATCTTCAATTACATAGTTTTCGTGCTCAATATCTTTTACAATATCCTCATTTTCATCCAAAACTTTCTGGATCACCTTTTTTGCAGATTCAATGTCATCTTCATAACCAATACCAACTACAAAATCAAGCCTGTAAAAACCGTCTGCCGTATAATTTTCGACCGGTTTTGTAAGCACATCACTATTCGGAATAAAAATATCCCGTCCGTCAAAAGTTTTTATATGGCTATAACGGAAACTCAACGCCTTCACTTTGCCGAAAATATCATCAATTTTTATTGTATCATTTATGTGAAAAGGGCGGTTGAACGCTAAGATAATTCCTGCAAGAAAATTTTTGCCAATATCCTGAAATGCGAAACCTAAAATAATAGCACTTCCGCCTACTGCTGTAAGTAGTCCGGCTGCTAAACCGTCTAATCCTGCAATGCGTAATGCGAACATTATTGCCACTATGATCAATACCAGTTTTACTGCCTGTGTCAAAAACTTTGACATCAGCGGATCATCAGATTGTTTTAAGAATTTTCTTCTGTAAAAATTGGTAAGTAACTGAGCGATTAAAACTCCTAAAACAACGACTAATAAAGCTAAAGCAAGTCGCGGAAGGATACTGAGAAAACCTTCATAATAATTGTTGAGAGATTTCTGAATGGCTTCGGTGGAAGACTGAAGTAAGATAATCATAAGTGTTTTTTTATAAATATAAGAAATATATATTAATCTTATGATAGATGAAACTTTAGTCGTAATTAATATTATTTATTCTAAAATATGAAAATAACAGTAGTGTGTTAGTTGAACATATATTTAAAATTTAAGCGAAATAATTTATCATTTCAAAGCATAAAAAAACCTTCATTTCTGAAGGTTTGTGTTTTATTTGTAAGCTTCGATCTTATCTGTCAAAGTATTAATAAAATTCTGAAGTGGTTTCTCAACCATCATCTTAATAAAAGGATTAAATTTTCCTTCAAAAAGCATTTGTACTTCAGTTTGATTTTCATTCAAAGGCTTTAAAGTTGCTGTAAGCGTAAAGTCTAAGCTTGAGCTAGCCGATTTCAAAACAGCTTTTTCATCAGTAACTTCATCTATTTTAAGTGCAATTTCAGGCATTCCCTGAAGTCCGAATTTGAAGCCGTCTTCTCTGGTTTCAAACTTTTGAAGACCATCCGGCATAAATTCTTTATAATTTTCAGGAGATTTCAGCAACTCAGATAAATCTTTAGATGATTTATTGACAATAATTTTTCGTCCTTCTAAATTCATTTTTTATTTTTGTATTTAAATTACTACAAATGTATAAAGTTTTTGTGAACGAAAAAAAATTATTGATATCTAAGAAGCCGGAAAACTTAGAGAAAGTCTTAAATTACGAAAGTTTCACAACTTTAGAAATCGCCCTTGATCTTCTGCAGAATACATCTGCTTCCGAGCTTAATGTATATGGCGAGAAAATAGACGAGATTTGGGAAGAGTTTAAAAAACTTTTCAGAATCATTGAAGCAGCGGGAGGAATTGTAAACAAGCCGAATGGAGATACACTTTTCATCAGAAGATTAGGAAAATGGGATCTTCCGAAAGGTAAAATGGAAAAAGGTGAGTCGCGTGAAGAATCTGCGATAAGAGAAATTGAAGAAGAGACAAATCTTCTCAATGTACAGCTTAGAGATTTTATCAACACCACCTACCATATTTATATTGAAAGAAATGGCGACCGTGTTTTGAAACACACGCATTGGTTTGAAATGTTTTTTGACGGTGAAGATACTTCAAAACCTCAGTTGGAAGAAGGAATCACAGAAGTTGCCTGGAAAAACACCACTCAGATTGAGAATGAAGTTTTTCCAAATACCTTCCAGAATATAAAATTGATTTTAAAGGAATTTTGGGATACAAAATCTAAATAAAATCGATTGCTTTTTCTAACGAAATTCCTCGTGAAGCTTTAAGAAGAATATTTTCTGACTTGATTTTGTTGTCTTTTAAATATTGAATTAATTGATCTGTACTTTCAAAAGCCGCAGAACTTTTGTTGACGTTTTTAAAGTGTTTTCCAACAGTGATAATTTGGTCAAAGCCTAGCTCCTGAGCCAGTAAAAGAATATCCTGATGTTCTTTTTCGCTTTCGTCCCCTAATTCTAGCATATCGCCTATAACGATTGTTTTTGAGCCTGTAAAATTGGTGAAATTGTACAATGAAGCAGACATTGAGCTTGGGTTTGCATTGTAGGTATCTAAAACTAAAATTTTATCATCTTTTTTTACAACCTGAGATCTCATATTGGTTGGAGTATACGATTCTATTGCAGTTTGAATTTTATCAAAATCTATCCCAAAATAAAGTCCTAAGCTTGCTGCTGCGCACAGATTGGTGAAATTGTAGTCTCCTGTCAGTTTTGATAATGCTTTCTGATTCTGATATTGTAAACCGACAAAATTATTTTCAGAAAAAGCATCAAAATAATAGTCAGAATCTGCTTTTCCGAAAGTTATTTTTGATGCATAATCCTTAGTTTTATCAAACTGAATAGGATCATTTTCATTAATTAAAACTATTTGATTTGCATTTTTCAGATAATCATACAATTCAGATTTCCCTTTTATAACGCCCTCAAATCCACCGAAACCTTCTAAATGTGCTTTTCCGAAATTGGTTATATAACCATAATTTGGTCGTGCAATAGTACAAAGCAATTCGATCTCTTTCTGATGATTGGCTCCCATTTCAATAACCGCCATTTCATGTTCAGGTTTAATAGATAGGATGGTTAACGGTACACCGATGTGATTATTTAAATTCCCAAAAGTATATTGTACGTTAAATTTTTCTGATAACACAGCGTGAATAAGCTCTTTGGTCGTAGTTTTACCATTACTTCCGGTAAGGCCTATAATCGGAATATGTAATTGATTTCTGTGATGTACAGACAGTTCCTGCAAAAACTCTAACGTAGAAGGAACATAAAAAATATTTTTCTCTGAATTTTCAAATTCTTTATTCTCTATAATTACAGCAATTGCGCCGAGGTCAACAGCCTTTTCAGCTAAGGTTGCTGCATCAAAATTATCTCCCGAAAATGCAAAGAAAATATCATTCTTCTCTATTTTTCTACTGTCAATAGTTACTTTTTTTGCATTTAAAAAGATCGGATAAAACTGTTCTATATTCATTATATTTTTTTTCAGAGGTCACGCTGCAATTGCAAAATCTACGTTGGTTTTTTATATTTTTCAGCAAAGCAATTTCACGATTCAAAAATAAAAAACCTCCCGACAATTCGGGAGGTTTTTTTTAAGTATTTTGATAAATATTATCTTCTTGTTCTAGCTTTGTCGTTTACTCTAGCATCTTGTGCAACACGGAAACCGATCCAACCATAACCAGATGCCTGATCTTTGTATCTTCTCTGTCCCGGATCCAACCAATATGCTGAATCTTGCCAAGAACCACCTTTCACAACTCTGATGTCATTAGAAATCGCTGAAGTTCTGTCTTTAGTATCTTTTTGCATGATTACTCTGCCGTTTGCATCAACAACAAATTTAGTTGTTGGAGCATTATACATATTGTATGTTGAAGCAGAATCGTTTGCATTTCTATAATCTAATGAAGACTGTCTGTCACCATCTCTGTAGTTTCTGTAATCTGCGATAGTCTCTCTCTCAAACTGACCAGGTAAGTTTTTGTAAACTAATCTTCCGTCTGCTAAAGTATCGTATTTCATATTACCTTCCTCTACCATTTTGTAAGTTCCGTCACCGTTTCTTACGATAGCCTGAGGCATATTTCCTCTGTAATAGTTGAAGTCGCTACCTGATTCATCAATGATTGGTCTGTAAACATCTGCAGTCCATTCTGAAACGTTTCCAAACATACCGTAAATACCAATATTGTTTGTAGGAAACTGTCTAACATCTGAAGTTTTAGCAGCACCATCATTTTTCCATCCTGCAGTACCTGAGTAATCTCCTCTTCCTTGCTTGAAGTTTTCAAGGATCATCCCTCTATTTTTACCTTTGGTGCCTCTAAGAAGATCTACCTGAGGTTTTTTCTCTAAGTAATTGTTGTACTCTCTGTTTTTCTCCATTCCAAGAGCAGCAAATTCCCATTCTACTTCTGTCGGAAGTCTGAATTTGGTAACCATCGCAGCATTCGGAGCACCGTTTGCAGCCTGAATTCTTTGGTTGGTCGTTTTCATACCAGTCCTTTGATTCATTCTTTGCTGATTGATGTAACCTTGCATTTCAGGATCATTCGATTTGAATTTATCCATATTGAAAGCTGTTCCACCTTGGTTATTAGATTCGTTGATGTACAAATCTTTTGCAATAATACCTGCCTGCATCAAAGCTTTTTCGTTTGCTCTGTCTGTCAACCATTCACAATATCTGTTTGCTTGTGTCCAAGAAACTCCTACTACCGGGTAATAATCGTAGTTCTGATCTCTGAAATAAGTTTCATTAAGATCATTTCTAGACAATTTATTATCCCATAACAAAGTATCCGGTAAAGCACCGTTGTAAATTTCTTTATAACTAGGATCACTTGGAGGGAATACATACTTCAACCATGTAAGGTATTCGCGGTATTCGTAGTTAGTAATCTCAGTTTCACCGATAAAGAACGAACTCACCTGCATTCTGCGAGGCGTGTTATTCCAATCGTGCATTACATCATCTTTCACTAATCCCATTGTAAAAGTTCCTCCTTCAACATATACCATTCCCGGCCAACCTTTTTGCTTCTGTTGCTTTCCTGCAAAAAACCAACCCTGTTTTTCGTTTGGTTTCCAACCTGTCTTGCTGACAAATTTTTTGGTACCCCCGCCTCCGGAAGTTCCTGAACCACCACAGCTGGTTAATGCAAGTGTAGAACTCAATGCTATTAATGAAAACAACTTTAGTTTTTTCATAGTCGATATAAATATTATTCAAAGTACAAAGAAAAAATAAATTATTCAATAAATCAAATAAAGATTTGATTTTTTTGAAAATTCTTAACAAATTAATTTTATGGTATCACATATTAATTACAAAATTTTCATTTATTTTGTAATTTAGAAATTTCAAACATAAACATGAGACTAAAAATCGCTCTCTTACTTATAATTGCTTTTGTATCAACCTCTTGGGCTCAAAGAGTACCCATTAATTGGGAAGGTGCCAAAATTCAGGATTATGGTGATACAAAAAAGAATCTTCCTAATTTTACAAACGAAGGTTTTTCGTATAGCCAAAATAATATTTTTATCGTTAATAAGCAAAAAGCAGGCGAAAAACAGCTTCGTGTTTCTAATCTTATTTGGGAATCTGTATCTGCTAAAGATTTATTTGAACTGAATAAAGATCTTATCCAGGATTTTGATATTTCAGACATCGACTATTATTATTTGGATGGAGAAAGATATGCAAGTGTAAAGGTTGGGTTGTTTAAAAATAATAAAGGCAAAATCCTTAGACTTTCATCTTTTGATATTTCAGAAAGCAATTCTTCTGCACCTTTAGTCGCCAGTAAGGTGGGAACAACTCAAAATCCTTTATCAAGTGGCGGTTTTTATAAAATTAAAGTTGATAAATCGGGCGTTTTCAAAATAACCACTCAGTTTTTGAAAGACAATGGAATGAACCCGGCTAATATAAATCCTAAAAATTTCAGAATCTACGGAAATGGAGGGATAATGCTTCCGGAATTTAATCAGGATGCAAAATATAGCGCTTTACAGGAAAATGCTATTCAGGTGGTTGGTGAAGATGATAATGTATGGAATGATGGCGATTATGCTCTTTTCTATGCTCAGGGACCAAATGGATATAATCTTTACAACACGACAAACGGAAACGGATTTAAGAGAGCTGAAACAAGGCTGAATGACAGAAGTGAAAATGTAAAAAACATCTATGAAGACTTTTCTTATTACTATATTAATTTTGATAAAGGTGCAGGAAAACGGGTGCAGAATGTTGATCTGAATCTTCCTGCGACACCTCTTATCTCAAGATTTGACAACTATCAGGTTATTAATAATGATCAGAAAAATTTATTAAAAGTAGGTAGAATCTGGGTAGAAGATCAAGGTTTTACCACCGATAAAGCAGTTACATTCAATTTAGCATCGCCTATTCAGGGAACTGATGTTATACGCTACAGAACTCAGGTTGTAGGATGGAGATCACAGCAAAACAGCATTACGTTTAATATCAATAGTCAAAATCCTTTACCGAAAATAGTACCGCCAAATGATCAGGATTACGCCTATGATTTTTTTCCAATGACTTACAGCGGCACAATATCTAATCTATCTGGTAATCAACTTACAATTAATTATCTGCCCAATATTTCAACCAATCCGAATGGAACTTTTTATCTTGATTATGCAGAAGTACAATACAAAGATGATTTGAAATTTAATGGAACTCAAATGAGTTTCAGAGATTTTTCTTTAGCAAGCGGAACCAATACCAATTACGGTTTTAGTATTTCAAATACCGGAAATCTGGAGCAGGTTTGGGATGTAACTGATATTACTAATGCTAACAGAAGAGTAAATAAGGCGGCGGGAACTGGAAATTTCAATTTCGGATATGCTACTTCCGATCCTAATTTTAATAACGAATTTGTTGCTTTCAGAGCTGATGCAGCTTTTTCACCTCAATATGTCGGAAGAATAAATAATCAAAACCTTTCTGCATTACAAAATGTAGACTATTTGATTATTACCACGCCTCAAATGATGGCACAGGCGCAGAGAATCGCCAATTATCATCAGACAAAAAATAATTTTAGCGTTCAGATTGTAGACACAGATAAAATTTATAACGAATTTGGGAGTGGAAGCAGAGATCTTACCGCAATAAGAGATTTTGTAACTAAACTCAATACGCCGCTTGGAAGTCTAAAGTATGTATTTATTTTAGGAGACACTTCTTACGACTACAAAAACAGGATTTCAGGAAACTCAAATATTGTTTCAAGTTATCATAGCGAATGGTCTTCCGATTTTGTGAGTTCATTTGTCACAGATGATTATATTGTGATGACAAAGCCGCAAACTGCCAGAGAAATAACAAATAACCTTCCGGATTTACCTGTAGGGAGAATTCCGGCAGCCAATCCTACCGAGGCAGCCAATATGGTTGATAAAACTTTAGCATATTACAATTCACTTCCAGGGCAATCATCGCCTTTCGGAGAATGGAGGATGAAGTTAGATTTCGTAGTGGATGATGATGGACAAGGCGGCGGTCCTTTTCACAATGTGATGAACAACACTCTTGCAAACACATTTGAAATTCCATTGACAAATACTTTGAAAGAATACAATGTAAGAAAACTTTATCTGGATGCATTTCAGGCACAAAGTACGGCAGGAGGCCAGAGATATCCTCAGGTAAATCAGGCAATATCCAATGACATAGGCAACAGTCTTTATTTATTCTATTTCGGACATGGAGGTATTAATGGATGGGCTCAGGAACGGGTTTTAACAACAGATGAAATTCAGAACTCAAATAATTTCTCCAATGTTTACAGCCGTTTTCCATTTGTATCGACTATTACTTGTGAATTTACACTTTGGGATGAGCCTTCTACTTTTTCGGCGGGAGAACAGTTTATTAAATTAAAACAAGGAGGTCCTGCTGCAATGATTACATCGAGTCGAGCAGTTGGTGTGGGTTACGGAAGAGATTTCACAGATCTTTATACAAAAGAAATGTTCAAAATGACCAATGATGATTTTAATACAGTCGGAAATGCTCATTTAAATGCTAAAAAACTAAGACCTGGAGACAGCAATCACTTAAAGGTAAATGTCTTGGGAGATCCTGCAATGAAATTGAGCAGACCACAAAGACTATTGGCAATAGACGCTATAGAAACTCCTGTGCCAGGATTGATAAGAGGTTTGGATTTTGTAAAAGTAAAAGGTCATATTAATAATCCAAACGGAACCGTAAATACAACATTTAACGGAAGAGTCGTGATTAATATTTTTGATAAAAAATTAAATAAAACAACATTAAATAATGATGGAGATTTAACTCCTGTTTTAAGCTATAAAGAAGAAGGAAGTGCTATTGTAAAAGCTTCAGGAACAGCAGTAAACGGAGTTTTCACTGTAGAATTTTATGTTCCGAAAGATATCAATTACGCTGTGGGAGAAGGTAGAATCTTGGGATATGCAGATAACAAATCAATTGATGTATTTGATAACCAGTTTGTACAGGTAGGAGATATTAATCCTAATGGACTTAATGATAATGAGCCTCCAAAAATAAAACTGTATATGAATAACACCAATTTTGCAAATGGTGGTATTACAGATCAGAACCCGATGCTTTTGGCATGTTTGAATGACGATACAGGAATAAACTCTACCGGTTCTGGTGTTGGCCATGATATTACAGTATATCTTGACGGGCAAATTATCAACACCGTTGTTTTAAATGATTTCTTTGCTTCAGGTGAAGGAAACGGATGTATTAATCCTGCCTTAGCAGACTACCAAAAAGGAAATGTAACCTACCCTTTCAGAAACTTAGCGATTGGTCAGCATCAATTAACATTTAAAGTTTGGGACATCAACAATAATTCGACAACTGAAACGTTAAACTTTGAAGTTAAAGACGAAGCCGATCAACATTTGATCATCAACAGACCGTTGAACTGGCCAAATCCTTTCACCAATAAAACATACGTTCAGTTTGAGCACAATTGTGATGATATTTTAGATGTAAACGTTCAAATCTATACGATTACAGGAAAATTGGTGAGAACTTTAACAAATGTTGTTGTTGCAGAACCGTTCCTACAGGGCTTTAGAACGCCACGTCAAGCAATAGAATGGGACGGAAAAGACGATTTTGGTGACACTGTAGCAAAAGGTACGTATATTTTTAAGATATTTGCAAAAAGTCAAAATCAAGAAAAATGCAAAGGAAGTGCTACAGCTGTAGAAAAAATGGTACTTTTGAAGTAAATAAATAATTAATCAACAATATCAATAAAAAACTGATAATATATAAAAGACAACATATGAATTTAACTACTAAACTGCTTTTAGGGATTGGTTTGAGTGCTGGTTTTTTAAGCTACGCGCAAGATTTGAGTCAGGTAAGACCTGTATTAACCGGAGCTCCATTTCTTAGAATTGCACCAGATGCACGATCAGGAGGTATGGGAGATCAGGGTGTGGCAACTTCACCTGATGCATTCTCACAATTCTGGAATGCGGCAAAATATCCTTTTAGCAGAACAAGTTCTTCTGTAGGTTTGAACTACACACCATATATGGGAAAATTAACCAATGATGTGTTTTTATTGTACGGTGCTTTCCACAAATTTTTAGGTCAGGAAGAAAGATCTACTATTTCTGCAAGTATCTATTACTTCAATATGGGAGAAGTAGAACTTACCGAGCTTGGTGTAGATAACACAGTAACATCTAATGGAGTTTCAAAACCAAACGAAATGTCAATTGATGTTGCCTATGGTTTGAAATTATCAGATTCTTACTCAATGGCAGTTACAGGTAGATTCATTCGTTCAGACTTATCTGGAGGTTTCAACACCGACACTACTCTGAAACCCGCAAATACATTTGCTGTAGACGTTTCAGGTTACTATACATCTCCGAGATTCTCTAGCTTTGGAAATTACGAAGGTAAAGTGAATGCAGGTTTTGCAGTAACAAACTTAGGTCCGAAATTAGACTATACAGGTGATGAGGCTTCAAGATCTTATCTTCCGACAATGGCTAGATTAGGTGTTGGTTACGATATGTATCTTGACGAAATGAACAGAGTAGGTATTTCTGTGGAAGGATCTAAAATATTGGTTCCGGGATCAGAGTTTGTAGGTACCGACCCTAATACAAGACAGCCGATTTATCAGGTACCCAACGTTGGTGTAATGGCAGGTATCGGAAAATCTTTCAAAAATACCAATTCAATCATGTATAGTGGTGCATTAGAATATTCTTATGACAATGCATTTGCTGTAAGAGGAGGTTATTTCCACGAAAGTGAAGAGCAGGGAGCAAGACAGTTTGCAACTGCAGGTATTGGTTTAAAGTACCGTTCTTTCGGTCTTGATGTATCTTATTTGATCAATATGTCTAAAATCAATACAGCATTAGACAACACGATTCGTTTCGGTTTAACTTGGAACATCGGTGATGAAACTTCAAATGTAGATTATTAAAAAACATACTATAAAAAGTTTTGAAAAGTCTCATTTGTATGAGGCTTTTTTTTGTTTTGCTATTTTGATGTCATTTTCAAGAGCGTCTAATAAAATATTTAAATAAAAATTCACAATTCACGTACGAAGTAAAACTGACAATTCACATTTAACCCTTATTTTTGTAAAATGAACTATTCTGCGGAGCTTAAAAAAATCGTTACCAGCCAATATGTATATTCTTCGATACGAATTACATTGGCGACGGTGATTCCGTGTTTAGTTCTCTCCTATTTTGGTCTACTCAAAGAATATTTCCTTTTTCCTTTGGGAACCAGCTTTGTGGCATTGACTGACCAGCCGGGACCATTTATCAGACGTAGAAATTCATTGACATTTGCTATTTTCTGCTTTGTTGTTGTTGCATCAATTGCGAGTTTAGTGAAAGGCATTATTCCGCTTGTTCTTCTGGAAGTTATTGTTTTCGGAATGTTTTTCTCATTAATCGGAGTTTACGGACAAAGATTAGCGGCCGTAGGCTCATTAGCCTTAGTCGTGTTAGCCATTTTTATCGACGGTCATTTAACAGGAGCCAATATTCTTAAAAGCTTACTTATTTTCGCAGCCGGATGCATCTGGTTTTTGTTGATTTTCCTTATCGTCACAACGATTCAGCCTTATAAACTGGCAAGTCAAATGATTGGTGAAAATTACCTTCAGCTTGCTGAATTCCTGAAAATAAAAGCAAATTATTATCAGAAAAATCCTGATTTCGACAAGTTAAGCTTACAGATAATTGCCAAACAGATCGGCATAAAAAATCTTCAGGAGGAAACCCGGGAAACCGTTTTTAAAACCAGAACCATCGTTAACGAATCTACAACAATCAGCAGATTATTGATGCTGATGTTCCTGAATTCAATGGATCTTCATGAAAAGCTGATGACCTCTGAAAGCGATTACAAAAAGCTGCAGGAAAGTTTTAAAGACACTACAATCCTGGTAAAAATACACGATTATCTGAATATTCTTTCAGAAGAAATTGCCAATATTGGGATCTCTTTACAAAGCAGCGCCCGCGCAAAACCTATTTCCGATCTGGAAGTACATTTTCATGAGCTCAATGTACATTACTACGAATTGCGAAATAAAGAAATGACTCCCGAGAATCTGGAAAACTTCATGATTCTACGCCAGATTATGATGCGTATCAATGAAATTACCAAAGAGATCAATGAGATTTATAAAGTTTTTTCACAGAATGTAAAGCTGGCGAAAAGTCTTTCTACAGGTTTAGATTTAAAGAAATTTATGCCTAAAGAAGAGAAAATCAATTTTAAGGTTTTAAAAAGCAATATTTCTCTTACCTCATCCCATTTCAGGCATGCAATAAGAATTACCATCGCTCTCTTAATCGGTTATCTGGTTTCTCTGCTGCCATTCCTGGTGATTGGGCATACCTATTGGATTTTAATCACCATTGTTGCAATCTTAAAACCAGCCTACTCTATTACCAAACAGAGAAATTTACTGCGTTTTTACGGCACCGTTGCCGGAGCAGTGATTGCTTATGGTTTATTGCATTTCATTCATATTAATGCTGTGCTTTTCGGTATTCTTTTATTAAGTATGATTTTGTGTTTCAGCTTATTAAAAGGTAAATATTTCTGGGCAGTTTTATTTATGACGATTTATGTTTTTATGAGTTTTAATTTCTTAAATCCTGGAAACGTAAATGTTATTTTCAAAGATAGAATTGTAGACACTTTTATCGCAGGGATTATTGCATTTTTGGTTTCATACATTGTACTTCCGGTTTGGGAACATACGCAAAATTTAGATTTAATGAAAAAATCTGCAGAATCTAATCTTACGTATTTTCACAGCGTGATGTCTAAGTTTCTGAACGAAAATTTCGATGTAGAAAACTATAAAGTTAAACGTAAAAACGCAATCATTTCATTAGCCAATCTTTCAGATAATTTCCAGAGAATGATTTCTGACCCCAAAAATCAGCAGAAAAAACTGGAAGTTGTGCATCAGTTTGTAGCAACATCACATTTGATTACAGCTTATACCGCTTCGTTGTCACAATATGCCAAAAGTAATCAGCAATACCCCGAAATAGATTCTGAAAGCTGGAGTAAAAAGATAGAATCAGAAATGAATCAGGTATCGGCAATACTTAATGGAGATAAAATTTCAGAAACATTAAGAATGGACAGTCGTCTGGAACCTGAAGAATCGTCAATCGAAGATATGCTTCACAAAAGAAAAACCGAACTTCTGGAAAATGAGCATTTCGACATACGAGATCCTAATAAAATCTCTCATTTAACAGAATTGAAGAACATTCATGATGTTTTAGAACTTATTTATGATGTTGCTAAAGAACAGCGAAAAGTAATCGAGAAGTACAGAAACGAAGAGAAGACTACTCTTCCACAATCGTAAAGCAGTATTCATCAAAAAACTCTACTCTTGCCTTGAGTTCATCTGAGATCTGATCATCATGAACTCTGCACTTGATGTGGTGCAGATATTTTAATTCAAAAGGTCTTACTTCATAATGCTTTTTCAGCGACCAGTGCTTTGAATGATGAATCTTGTACATACTTTCCTTTACACTCCAAATGATGGTATAAAAAACAACTTCTGTATCAAAAGGGATAAATCCTCTTTCATTTTCGTACGTGAATTTATCGATAACCCTTAAAATTTTAGGATTAAATTTTTCAATATCAATTCCTATTTTATTCTTAGAAATAGCAATCGCTGCAAAAGGAAAAGAATGGGTGATGGAAATTTCGGCATCTTTGGGAGACAAGAAAGGCTCTCTCTCTTTATACAGAATTTTAGAGTTGGGTTTTAAACTTTTCAAAAGTTTTCTGACCATTAAAACCTCCAGCAATTTTTTAGGATGATAATCTTTCACTTTATCAGCATTTTCGGGCTCTAAAAGCTCATCAATATTGAGCTCTTCATTCTCATCATATTTCCAGACTAGAATAGTTGCAGTATCATCAGAAAAATCTCGGTAAAGAGGCATGGGTTTGTTTATTGGGTAAAATTAGTGAAAAAATTTTGGTTGGAAGATGGATGTTTGGTGATGGAAGTTTTTATTACTAATTCCTTTTTTATTTTTAACGCAAAGGTTTATTAATCGTTATGCTAAAGTTAAGGAGCAAAGAAAATCAACAAAATTGATTTGATGAAGCGTTTGTTTTATACGTAAGCTTCATCTGCGACTTGTCGCAAAACTTTGCTCCTTAAATAATACAAGTTTGCAAAACAAATCTTTGCGTTTACTCAGAAGTTTTCGAAGATTCTCAAACATAGTTTGTCATGATGAAAGCATCTAAACAACGTTTAAACGCAATATTGAGATGCTTTCAGCATGACAAATTGATCGCAGAAATTTAGATTAAAGTTTAAACAAAAAATTCACTTAAATCCTAGACCTAAGTGAATTTGAATATTATTTAAAGCTAAAAACAGTAAAGCGTAAAGCATTAAACTTCCCACTTCCATCGTCCAGCTTCCATCAATTTATTTCGACTGATGATTCTGATCATTTCTATGTTCCATAATCTGAAGATTTTCATCTACAAAATAAGCGCTTCCGAAACCGTTTACATAAGAACCTTTTACAGGATGAAGACCAATCAGGATAAAATCTTTCATTTCAGAAATAACATCTACTACTTTTCCGTGCGTTTCTTTTAACTGAGAAACAACAGTGTTCCAAATCTCAGAATCTCTTTCTACCTGCGAAGTTGATGCCTCAATGGTTAATCTTTCACGAGCATAAATCTGTTTTGTAGCAGATTCATCTTCGATAAACATAATCGACGTTTGTCTTCCGTCAGCAAGATTTTTGGTATGTTTTGCCATGAAAGAAACCAAAATATAGAATGTATTTTCTACCTGTACAAAAGGGGCATAGCTAGAATTGGGTGTTCCCTCTCCGTCTACCGTCGCCAGAATGATACTTTTTGTTCTTTCAACCAATTCTTTTACTTTGGGAGCAAGAGGCTTTGCCTGTCTTTGGGCCTCTTCCTGCGCATGTGTATGATTCATAATAGAGATTTATTTTGTGCAAAAATACATAATTTAGAATAAATAAAAATAAAATTCATAGTATGTATTATTTCATGCTAATCGGCAAGATGCTTTTTTTTATATCTAAATTATATGTTGTAATTTTGCACTTTATTTAATTGAAATTAAAAATTATTCATCGATATGAGTACTACAACACAATACGTTCCTTATAAAGTTAAGGATATTTCTCTTGCAGAATGGGGAAGAAAAGAAATCACCCTTGCAGAAGCAGAAATGCCGGGTTTAATGTCTATTCGTGAAGAATACGGACCATCTCAACCGTTGAAAGGATCTAGAATCGCAGGATGTCTTCACATGACGATACAAACTGCCGTTTTGATCGAAACTTTGGTCGCTCTTGGTGCTGAGGTTACTTGGTCTTCTTGTAATATTTTCTCTACTCAGGATCACGCTGCTGCTGCTATTGCTGCTGCAGGAATCCCTGTTTACGCTTGGAAAGGCTTAAACGAAGAAGAATTTGACTGGTGTATCGAGCAGACTTTATTCTTCGGTGAAGACAGAAAACCATTAAACATGATTTTGGATGATGGTGGAGATTTAACAAACATGGTTTTTGATAAATACCCTGAATTCACAAAAGATATCAAAGGTCTTTCTGAGGAAACTACAACCGGAGTTCACAGATTGTACGAAAGAATGAAAAACGGAACTTTGGTAATGCCTGCAATCAACGTAAACGATTCAGTTACCAAGTCAAAATTCGATAACAAATACGGATGTAAAGAATCTGCAGTAGATGCTGTAAGAAGAGCGACAGACCTTATGTTGGCAGGAAAAAGAGTAGTAGTTTGCGGATACGGAGACGTAGGTAAAGGTACTGCAGCTTCTTTCAGAGGAGCAGGTTCTATCGTTACTGTTACTGAGATCGACCCAATCTGTGCGCTTCAGGCTGCAATGGATGGTTACGAAGTAAAAAGATTAGACACTGTTGTGGATAACGCAGATATCGTAATCACGACTACAGGTAACTTCAACATCGTAAGAAAAGAACATTTCTTAAAATTAAAAGATAAAGCGATCGTTTGTAACATCGGTCATTTCGATAACGAAATCGATATGGCTTGGCTAAACGAAAATTACGGTCACACAAAATCTGAAGTAAAACCTCAGGTTGACATCTATACAATCGAAGGCAAAGAAGTAATTATTCTTGCTGAAGGTAGATTGGTAAACCTTGGTTGCGCAACAGGTCACCCGAGTTTTGTAATGTCTAACTCTTTCTCTAACCAGACTTTGGCTCAGATAGAACTTTGGACTAATTCTGAAGCCTATGGAAATGAAGTATATATGCTTCCTAAGCATTTGGATGAGAAAGTAGCTGCTCTTCACCTTAAAAAATTAAGCGTTGAGCTGGAAACTCTTTCTACTGAACAAGCTGAATACATCGGTGTAGATGTGAAAGGGCCATTCAAGCCTGAGTATTACAGATACTAAGATATTGCGATGCTTAGCTTGTTGAAGCATTTCAACTAAAAAATAAAATCCCATTATTCAAAATAATGGGATTTTTTCTTTCAATATTTTAAAACTCATTTAGGAATTGCTATTTTTGACAAATTAAAATTTGAAAATGAAAAAGTATTTTTTCCTGAGTTTAATGAGTTCTGTAGTTTTTTTTAACAGCTGCAACAGCACCGATGAATATGAGCTGATCACTGATCCTGTACAACAAAGAATATTGTTGAGTAAAGTGACAACGGTTTACTATGATAATCCCGCAAATCCTCAAACTACGGTATCAACTTTAGAATATAATAATCAAGGAGATTTATCAAAAATGAAATCTGAAGGAAGAACTTCAATTTTTGAGTATGATACAAACGGAAAACCTTCAAAAATAAATTACTATAATTCTGCGGGAACTTTAGAATATTATTTACTGTATACTTATTCTAACAACGAACTCCAGAATACTAAAGCAATTTACAGCAATCCCGACTTCAATAGAACCATCACCTATACTTATGATAACGGCAAGGTGGTTACTTCCACTCAATGCCAATCTGCAAACTGTAGCAATCCTAGCCTCTCTTCATACACTTATAATGGGGATAATATCACTGTAGAAACATCAGAAATCGGAGGCACTTTTCCTTCATCCACTAAACATGAATATTTATATGACAATCAGCTCAATCCTTATACTTTTACCAATAAATATTTCAGAATAATGATGGGAGGTGCGTATGCGTTGAGCAAAAACAATTACGCTTCAGAGAGAATCAGCTTTAAAGACAGCGCAGGAAATTGGGTTCAGAATCAAAACATTATCTACGAAATTCAGTACAACAGTGCACAATTACCTGTTCAGGTCATCGGAAAAGCAGCAAACGGAAGCAATTATGTAAAATATAATTACGAATATATTCTTCAGTAATAAAATGATCAAAACTTTCCTTTTTGGAGAGTTTTTGTTTTTTTAGGAGCAATTCCCGCTATCCGTTGTATCTTTTCTCCAAGCTAAACCTCATAGGTTTTGGAAATCTATGAGGTTTTTCCATTCCTAAAAAAAGGATATCTCTCCTATTGGGCTATTATTTAACAACAGATTTCAATAAATTTCAATATCCTATGAAATAACGGTAAGCATTAACTTAAAAAATAATATATTTGAATGAATAATAAACAAAAAAATAACAAGTAATGAAAAAACAAGGAGTTTCAAATGCATTCGTAGCCGCATCTTGGGTGGCGCTCGCTGCAGGAATGATAGGATTTATTGTAGGGCTCGCAAGAGCTGAAATGCAGCTTAACGAAAAAGGATATTACTTTACCATACTGCTTTACGGTTTGTTTGCGGTAGTTTCTCTACAGAAAGCTGTTCGTGACCGATTAGAAAACATCAAAGTTACCGATATCTATTACGGAATTTGTTGGTTTGCCACATTATCATCGATCGTTTTACTGGCAATTGGTCTTTGGAATGCGACCATCCTTCCTAGTGAAAAAGGTTTTTATGGTTTTGCATTTTTACTGGCTTTATTTGGTGCAATCGCCGTCCAGAAAAATACCCGAGACAATATGACTCAGGAATAAATAACTCACACTCACCAAAATTTGGTGAGTTTTTTTATTTTACATATATTTATTTCACAAAATACTGATATGTTTAAAAAACTTTTACCATTTATTTTATTACTCACTTTTCATTTCCTGCAATCGCAGAACGAATTTATTACCATTTGGAAACCTCCTACCGCGCCTAATATGGATTTCACCGTTGTAGCACCCTACCAGGTTGGAGCCAATCAGATATGGTTTCCCGGCGTAGGACAAAATTATACGATCAGTTGGGAAGAAGTAGGTTACCCGCAACACAACGGTACAATGCCTAATGTAACTTCTACTACTCAGATTTTAATTGACTTCGGAACAGCTTTAAATCCTTTATCGAATGATGTAAAATACAGAGTAAAAGTTAGCAATGGCAATGGCAGCTTCAACCAGATAAAGTTTGGATTGATGTATCCCAGTACAGCTTCATACCAATTTCCGATGTTCCAAAATCTTGGGAGTATTGAAAGAATACTTGAAGTAGAGCAATGGGGAAATATTCAGTGGACATCAATGTACAGTGCATTTGCAAATTGTGAACACTTAAAAATCACAGCAACAGATTTACCCAATTTTAATAATGTTACAGATGTCTCTTATATGTTTTATAAAATTCCTAATCTCGTTGCACATGCATCAATGGGAAATTGGAACATGTCAACAATTAAAAATTTTCAGGCAATGTTTGGAGGCTCCTCGGGCGATCTAATTACTGATACATTTAATGCACCTATATATTCTTGGAATATCTCTTCCGCAGAAAACCTCAGCCATATGTTTGAGGGAAGATTCGCATTCAACCAGAATATCAATAATTGGAATACCACCAATGTTAAAAACATGAGCTATATGTTTGCCGGCTGTGAGGCTTTTAACCAACCTCTAAATAACTGGAATACTTCTAACGTTACAAACATGTCGAATATGTTTCAGAGTAGTAATTTTAATCAACCAATTAACAGCTGGAATACATCTAAAGTAACAGATATTTCCGGTATGTTTCATGATGCAGATTATTTTAACCAACCTCTTGTTTCCTGGAACACCAATAAACTTGAAAATATGAACAGTGCATTTGTGGGAGCAGACAGTTTTGATCAAAGCCTCGGAAGCTGGGATTTAAGCTCGCTTACGAATGCGACTCTTGCTATTAGCGGAACGGCAATGAGCTGCATTAATTACAGCAACACTCTTACAGGATGGGCACTAAACCCCAATACAGCCAACAATATTTCGTTGGGTCCGTTGCTTATGCTTTCCTATTCTCCAGATGTCATTACAGACAGAAATACACTAATCAGTAAAGGCTGGCAAATTTTCGGAGACACCTTAGGAACCTGCGTAACAAAAGAAGGTCTTGGAACTTCAGAAACAGTTTCTTTAAAATCTTCTGTTTATCCAAATCCTGCGCATCACATTATTTATTTAAAAAATATGTCTGCTGCAACAAACTTTATCATAACAGATCTGAGTAGTAGAATAATGATGAAAGATATAATAAAAGAAGATTTTATCAATATTCAAAACCTTACTTCTGGAACTTACATTTTACAAATCATTACAAAAGAAAAAACAGAATCTTTCAAATTCATCAAAAAATAAGAAAAGCCTCACAGAAATGTGGGGCTTTTCTATTTATAAAAAAGAATTAATCAATTTTCACGGAATCAAAAACTCACAATTGACAATTCATTATTCACTCTTAATTATCATATTGGTTAGGATGCTTTGCTTTAATATCATCCACGGTACCCAAAACTTTATCTTTCAAAGTATCTTGGTAAACCTGTAGTTTTTCTGCAATTTCTTCATTTCCGCTTCCTAAAATTTTAGCCGCTAAAATCCCGGCATTCAGTGCGCCGTTTAATGCAACGGTAGCTACAGGAATTCCGCCCGGCATTTGTAAAATAGACAAAACAGAATCCCAGCCATCAATAGAATTGCTGGAAAGTATAGGAACTCCGATTACCGGTAAAGTAGTACAGCTTGCAACCATTCCGGGAAGGTGAGCAGCTCCGCCCGCTCCGGCAATAATTACCTTCAACCCTCTTTCTTTTGCAGTTTTTGCATAATCAAACATTCTTTCTGGAGTTCTGTGAGCCGAAACCACGGTCAGTTCGTAAGGAATGTCTAAACTTTTCAAAAAATTAGCCGCTAATTCCATAATCGGTAAGTCACTCTGACTTCCCATAATAATTCCTACCATTTTTTCAATTTTATTAGATTTCAAAGATAAGGATTTTAAAAAAGTGAATGTGAATTCTGTCATTTGTAATTTTATTTATTCTGCGGGTTAAAGCTAAAAAATAACTTTTTGAGCATTAAAAGAGCGGGAATTTCCGGCTCATTATTTTTATATTTGCATACGAATCACATTTTAATTTTGAGAAATTACAAACTTACTTTAGCCATCCTCACTGTAGCCGTTGTTTGGGGAACTACTTTTTTATCTATTCGTGTGGCTGTAGAGACCATTCCCGCATGGTTTGTAGCGGGAATCCGTCAGTTTTTAGCCGCAATTATAATGATGGTGATCCTTTTTTACAGAAAAGAATTCAAATGGATTGGCTGGAAAAACCTAGGCTACCAAATTGTTTTTTCAACCTTAATGCTTGTTATCGCCAATGGTATGACCACGGTTGCTGAGGAAACCGTCACCAGCAGTCTGGCTTCATTAGTGAGTGCCTGCTCACCCATCGTCGTATTTCTAGGAAGTGTGGCGATCGGGTTACAGAAATTTAGTTTTCGCGCTTTAGTAGGGATAATATTGTGCTTCAGTGGTATTCTTTTTATATTTTGGGATGGCTTGAATGACCTTTCAAATCCTGATTATCTGGTAGGTGTCATCTTTCTTTTTATCGCAATTTTAGGATGGGCATCGGGAACTATTTTCACAAAAAAACTGAATATTCAAAGTAAAAACATAACCCTTAATCTTTTTTATCAATTTCTTTTTGCTGGAATAGTACAGTTGTGTTTTGCATTTCTATTTTCAGACGCCTATCAATTTGAAAACTGGAGTATAAAAAGTATTTCTGCAATGCTTTATTTATCTATTTTCGGTTCTGTGGCTGCTTTTTTTGCTTTTCATTATGCGTTAACAAGAGTATCTCCGGTTCAGGTTTCAATTTTAGCGTATATCAACACGATAATTTCAATATTCTTAAGCTGGCTGATTTTGGATGAAACGATTTCTGCTAAATTTATCATCGCAGCGATCTTGATTATCGTCGGGGTTTTTATCATTAATTATAATAAAGAGCTTTTTAAGAGAAAGAAAATAGAAATTGAATAATGAGAAAATATCTGCCATTTTTAAGCAAAGATTTAATCATAAAAACCTAAAACACGAAAGCTTATTAACTAATATTGTATTTTACCTTAAGTATGAAAAAAACACTCATCATCTCCATATCAGTAATCGCTCTAATCATTTTATCAATTACCATTTATTGGAAACTTCCTATTGAAATCACCAGAAAATCTGATATTAAATCGGGAAATAAAATAGTTGAGAATATTGAGAATTACCGAAAAAACAGTTACAAACTTCCTGAAGTTAACGATTGGCAAACTTTAGAGCAATTGGGATTACAAAAAGATAATCCTGAAAAACCGGTTTACAACAAGGATGAGACAGGAAATTACGAACTGGTCTATGATGACGGTTTAGGCGGTCCTTATTTATTATGGAATTCAACGGAGAAAAAATGGACGATTGATCAGCCGAAAATCAAATAAAAAAGACTGCTTTTGGGCAGTCTTTTCAATATATTTTAAACGTTAAGCAATCACTCTTACCATCGCTTTTACCTGTATCAATTTCTCCATCAATTCTTCTCTGGATTCTGCCAAAACATTGATGTGTCCCATTTTTCTTCCGGGTTTGGTTTCTGTTTTTCCGTAAAGGTGAATGTAGGTTTCCGGAAGTTTTAAAACGTCTTCCATTCCTTCATAAATTACTTTTCCTGAAAAGCCTTCTGCTCCGACTAAATTCAGCATTCCGCTGTAAATAACGGCATCTGTATCAGCTAAAGGAAGATTTTTTACCACGCGATACATCTGTTCGAATTGCGAATTGGCATTTCCTTCCTGACTTTGATGTCCTGAATTGTGAAGCCTCGGAGCCGTTTCATTGACCCAAACTTTTCCTTCTTTATCTAAAAATAATTCAATCGCAAAAAGTCCCGGAGAATTAACGGCATTCAGGAATTTCTCAGTAATTGAATCGATTTGATCTTCAATTTCTTCACTCAAAAAAACCGGACAAATATTAAAATCAAGCAAATTCAACTTCGGATCTGCAACCATTTCCGTTACAGGAAAAATTTGAGTTTCTCCGTTTTCGTTTTTAGCAACAATTACCGAAAGTTCTTTGTCGATATCAACCAGTTTTTCAAGAACAGAATCCTGTATCCAAAGATTTTTCATGTCTTCATTGGTACGAATAACCTGAACTCCTTTTCCGTCGTAACCGCCTGTATTCATTTTCTGTACAAAAGGAAGTGGTATTTTTATTTCATCTGAACTTCCATCCATAATTTCAAAGTCCGGACTTGGAATATCATGAGCCTTATAAAATTGCTTTTGAAGAATCTTTTGCTGAATGGTTTTGATGATTTGCGCATTAGGCACCACTTTCACCCCTTGTTTTTCGAGTTCAGCCAAAGCATCTGCATTTACATGCTCGATTTCGATTGTTACAACATCTTTATCTTTCCCGAAATTCAAAACTGTTTCATAATCATTGAAACTTCCTTGCGTAAAATGCGAAATATTATGACAAGGCGCATCTGATGCCGGATCTAAAGTGTAAAATTCATCATCATACTTCAGCGCTTCCTGAATCAACATTCTGCCGAGCTGTCCGCCTCCCAAAATTCCTATTTTCATTTTTACTTTTATTTTTTCTATTAGATTTAATTTTTTCTAAATTTTTAAACATCCAAATTGTCATTCCGACGAAGGAGGAATCTCTACACTGAATATTTGAGAATCTTCACTCCACTACGTTTCATTCAGAAATCGAAGTTTCGACGAAGTCAATGACATTAGAATATCTAAATTTTATCAATTTTCAAATATCCCAATCCCATCGGATTTTCCTGATTTTCAGTATCAGACTTCATTAAAACAATCGAATATTTTTCTTTCATTTTTCCAGGAAGAATATCATTCACATTGAAAATATCGTCAATATCAACACCATGTTTATCATCGATATGACTTACCGCACCTTCAAATCCCATTGTTTTATAAAACTCGGTTTGTTTTGCTTTTTTCACGATTTCAGCCATTGAAGTTCCAACCATTAAATGTTGCTCATGAAACTCTTCAAAATAGCCTTTCTTATATCCACCTAAATTGATAAAATACAGCTGATTATCTGAAACTTCTTCTCCTTTTTCTGCAATCTTTACTTCAAAACCATCAGCAAATTTCACTTCCTGATAACAGTCGAGATGAATTTTCCCATCAGCTTCTTTCCAGAACTCTTTAATATCCGGAACCAAATCTTTGAGGCTTTCAGCGATCCCAAAGAAAACATCATGTTGTTCTATATTTCTGCCTTTTGGCGTTGCACCGAGGATCATATAAAATAACTTCATTTTGAATTTTATTTTTGCAAAAATACGGCAAAAAATAATCTTGGGTTAATGTTTGCCTGAAAACCGCAATAGTTTTATATTTGTACCATGTCGGAGATCATTATTCTTTTTCTTGGCGCTATCTCGGCCGGTCTTTTAGGTTCACTTACCGGTTTGGGAGGAGGAGTTATCATTATCCCTTTATTAACGCTTGGTTTTGGCGTTCCTATGCATTACGCAATTGGCGCTTCACTGATTTCGGTGATCGGAACATCTTCCGGTGCGGCCGTTGCTTTCGTAAAAGAAGGTTTTACCAATATGAGGATCGGAATGTTTCTCGAGATTGCAACCACTTCAGGAGCAATTGTGGGAGCTTTAGTTTCCGGAATGCTTAATCCTAATACAATCGGGATCATCTTTGCCAGCATACTTTTGCTTACAGTTATTTTAAATCTTAAAGGAAAACCCGATCATCAGGAGCCTCTAATTAAAGGAAGCCTTGAAGATAAGCTCAAGCTCTACGGTACTTTTCCCGATAAAGGAATTGTAAAAAACTATGCCGCAAGAAATACTGTTCCCGGGTTTTTTATGATGATGTTTGCAGGCGCAATGTCGGGGCTTTTAGGAATCGGTTCAGGAGCTTTGAAAGTTTTGGCAATGGATAATATGATGAGATTACCTTTCAAGGTTTCTACAACGACCAGTAATTTTATGATTGGCGTAACTGCAGTAGCCAGTTCATTGATCTATTTTCAGAGAGGAGAAATTATTCCCGTAATTGTAGCACCCGTTTTGGTAGGTGTTGTTGTTGGAAGTTTTATAGGATCTAAAACCTTAATGGTTTCAAAAACAAAAAAACTGAAGACGTTTTTTGCCATCGTTATTACGATTCTTTCAGTGTATATGATGTATAACGGTATTAGAAGCAATTTCTCATGAGAAAAGATTTTACAGATATTGATCTTAACCGTTCTGTCGGGAATCTCCTTCGTTTGGGCGTTATTTTATCGGTTATCACTTCATTGATTGGTTTTGTAAAGCTTTTTATGGAAGGTTTCCAAATGCCCAGAAAATATAAGCTTCTCGATATGGGAACTTCTTCAGAGAAAGTCTGGAGTCATTTCTGGGAAACACTTTGCAAAGGTGACGGCATGGCCATCATTCAGTTGGGAATTCTGATGCTTATTTTCACACCGTTGATGAGAATTATTTTTGCACTTATTGGCTATCTTAAAGAGAAAGATTATGTCTACGTTGTCATTTCTTCAATTGTCTTGGCAATTATGGCGGTAAGTTTCTTTACGGGATATGCGCATTAATTATCATTGATGATTGATCAACAATAATTGATTTAATTCTCATAAAATTCCAGAGGTAAATCATCCGGATCTTGTGTAAAGAAAAACCCTTTTCCGGTAAATTCATCAATGCGTATTTCTTCGCAGTTTAAACCTTTTTGAATTAATTCTTCACGTTTTTCATTGACGTTTTCTACCGAAAATGCCAAATGTCGTAAGCCACAAGATTCAGGTCTTGAAGGTCTCTTGGGAGAGTTAGGAAAAGAAAATAACTCAATAACATAATGTTCCCCGATAGCTAAATCAAGCTTGTAAGACTGCCTTTCTTCACGGTATACTTCACGAATAATATTTAAACCTAAAACATCCGTATAAAACTTTTTTGAAACTTGGTAATCTGAGCAAATGATAGCGATATGATGAATTTTCATTTTAAATTATTTATTACAGTTTGTTCTTCTTGTATCGATTAAATATTGAATTTTCCAGACATTATTTTGTTTTACCAGCTGAAAACTATTGGCTCCGCAATGTGAGAATTTCCCTTTGTAATAAAATTCGTACGGTGTAAAAACGCTTGCCAGATTTCCGTCAACATGAATAGCTTCAAATTTAATCTTTTCGTCTGCATCATTTTTTGATAGCTTAGAGAAAGAGGATAAGAAATCTTGTAGCTTTTCTGTTTTCACTGCATCACTTTTCGTAATTGTTTGTAAAATTGCGTTATCGGCAAAGACAGATTTTATCATGACTGTATCTGCATTTTTCATGCCTGTAAAAAGATTTTCTATACTTTCTTTTATTGCATCGTTTTCTGTTTTTTGAGCAAAACAAAACGAGCTTAAAAACAACAGAACTATTAAAAATTTTTCCATGATTACGGTTTAAGGTTTAAAATTAAAAAAAATATGCTCCGACACAACTGTTTATATAAAAACTGGCACGAAATTACCTGAAAATAGCTTATTTTTATCCGTTTATTTTAAGATATATGTGGGAAACTTACCTTGTTCTAAGTATTTTATTACTGATTTTAACCGTATTGCCAAAACTTCCAAGCCCGCATTGGATTTTTCGCTTTCCCGATTTTGGTAAAATACAGATTACCTATTTTACAATTATCACTTTTGCTTTAGGATTTATTGTCGAAAAAACACAGTATTTTTGGTATATGCAAGGTTTATTATTAGCCATGATCATTTACCACGGGATCACACTAATAAAATACACTCCGCTTTACAAAGTAAAAAAACAGCCGCAGACCGATAAATCTTCAAAGAAATACCATTTTATATCTGCCAATGTCTATCAGTTTAATACAGATTTCAGTAAATTTATTCATCTCATCAAAAAAAATAAGCCTGAAATATTCTTAACGATGGAAAGCAACGGAGATTGGGAAAAAGCGTTGCAGGTTTTAGAAAAGGATTATCCGTACCAACATAAAGTTACGCTTGAAAACACGTACGGAATGCATTTTTATTCTAAAATGAAAATTGAAGAATCAAAAACGCATTATTTCGTAGCGGATGATATCCCGAGTATTGAGGCACATTTAAAAACCGAAGATGGTTTTGAGTTTGTATTTTTTGGGGTTCATCCGCCACCGCCAAGTCCGACAGAAGAAGAAACTTCAAAGGAAAGAGACGGCGACATTCTAAGTGTTGCCAGAAGAGTGACCGAAATAAAAAAACCTGTAATTGTTGTAGGAGATTTCAATAATGTTGCGTGGTCTAAATCTTCCGTTTTATTCAGAAAAACAAGTCATTTGATCGATCCTAGAGTCGGGCATGCCTTTGTGTCTACATTTCATGCAAAGTACAGACTTTTTAGATTTCCTATTGATTTGATGTTTCACAGTGATGATATTTTCATTAAGGATTTAAAAACACTTGAAAATTTTGGTTCAGACCACCTTCCAGTATATTGTGAGTTTTTCATCGACCATCATAATGATGATCAGGAAGAACGTGTAGAACAGGCAGATGCTGAGGAAATAGCTGAAGCAAAGGAAATGATCGAAGAAGGCAAAGAAGAGGATGGTGAGCGCGATGCGGTAGTTACCGAAGATTGAGAATTACTTTAAAATTTATAATAGCATTTAATTATTGACTTTATCAGAATAATTTTAACAATCTGCAGGCTTTAAGGAACGATGATTTTTTAGCTTCATCAAATCAACTTGTTGATTATTCCTTGTTTCTTAATTTGATTACCGAAACTTAATTCTTTGCAGGGAAATTGATATGCAAAAAATTTTTAGAAACCGTTAAAGAAAGTTACAAAGGCAAATGAAGCTTTAATAATTCATTTTTTTAATAATGAATTTATTTCTGAACTTGAGTCGATTTCTTTTTGCTTCTCAGATAAATACTTCCTGTAAGCATCACAAAAAGAACTCCCACGATAAATCCGCCAATGACATCTGTAAACCAGTGCGCACCCAAATAAATACGTGAAACAGCTCCCAAAACAATCATTGCCAGACAGATTACTGTAATCATTATTTTCCACGAAATTTTTAAAATGCTCGAAGAGATAGCAATCACCATTAATGTTCCGAAAAAAGCAGTATAAAACAAAACATGTCCGCTGGGAAAGCTTTGATAATGTGTTTCTTCAACAATTCTTACAAAATCGGTCGTTGGTCGTGGACGGTCGATGAGCATTTTTAAAACATAACTTACGCCGCCTGATAATAGACATGATAATACAAATAATCCTTCCCTGAAATATTTAAATATCAAGAAAACCAAAGAAAATACAGTAACCATGATCGCTGCAACATAAACTGTTCCCAGCCAACTAAAACCTTTCATCAAAACATCCAAAAGCGCACTCGGATCTTCCTGCAGTTCCTGAGAAACAAGAAGATCCCAAGATTTTGGAGACGAGTCGACAACATAAAAACTCAAAAGGAGAAAAACAATGATAAAAAAAATAGAAAAACATAAAAAAAGTGTTTTTCTTCTATCTCTAAAATAGGTTGAGAAATTACTCAGAAACTCATTATTTTTAAACTCCATGTGATATGAATTTTGAATTATTTTAATTGAACATTTGTGTTTGCAAATTTGATGCAAATGCTTTCGAAATGACAAATTAATCATTTTTATTTAAATTATATTTTCTAAAAACTCATTGTAGATTTTTAATAAAATAAAGAAAGTATATTTGAAACATTAAACTTTATAATTTTTTTGAAGATCAATTATGATGAAAAAGCAGATCGCAAAAATAATAGGTTCCGGATTACTTGCCAGCTTTTTGGCAGGAACAATTTTTATGATTGGATTTTTGATCATAATTGATATGCAAACTTCAGATTATTATGAAGACGGAAGACCAAAAATGAATTGTTTTGGCGGTTTGCAATATGGGATCGCAATAGGAATTCAAATTTTGATAGCTTTGTTTAATTTACCTGCATTTCTAATTCTTTTTAAGCAAATCAGAAAAAATAAATATCTTGTATTTCTAGCATTTTTTGCCGGATACTTGCTCTATTTTACTTTAATTTTAGCAAGTTTTTCCGAATTTTCAGGTGAAGAATATGTTATCATTATTCCCTGGGTCAACTTTTTGGTGTGGATTATTTATTACTTTAAATTGAGAAGAATGATCAACAGAAATCAATGAAACTTTGCATAGACAAAAAAAGCGAACTAAAAGTCCGCTCCTATATTTTAAAAAGGCCAAAGATCTCGCCAATCCCATCCCCAATTGATTGTTCGGTTTCTTCCCCAAGTTTCAACAACCGAACCTTTATTATAACTTACATTAAGATAGAGTAATAGCAGAAAACTAATCGATAAGCAAATTAGTAAAACCATTTTTTTCTTTTTCATTCTAAAACTTCATCACATCCTTCACTACTCCACTTTTCTGGGTATGTTGTAGCAATTCAGCTTCAATAAAAGTTTTTATTTTTTCTTCTGAACCATCATTTGGAAACAGTAAGTGAACATTTGCACCGGCATCTAAAGTGAAGAATAGCGGCAAATCGGTTTCTCTTCTGAAATCCCAAATTTTATTGATCACTTCTAAAGTTCCTGTTTTCATTAAAATAAATGCAGAGTCGCTCATCATCATCATCGCATGAAGCGTCAATGCTTCATGTTCTACCAATTTGATAAAATGCTGCATATCTCCACTTTTCAAGATTTCTTTCATCGGAACAAAATTTTCTCTTGCCTCCTGAAATCTTCTTTCTGCATAAGGATTCGTATTCATCAAACCATGACCAACTGTAGAAGAAACGCTTTTTACTCCTTCATGAATCAGTAAAACCCAATCGTTAAAATCTTTGAAAATATCATGAATTTCAGAATTCGGATATTGTACGGAAAACAGATCTGAGCTTCCTTCAACCTCATCAGTTTCACCCCAAACAACCAGTCCGTTGTAAAGGCTTCTGCACGCACTCCCGCTTCCTAATCTTGCTAAAAAAGAAGCTTTTGTTAAAGATTCTTCGTCAGATTTTTTCCCTGAAAAACTTTCATCGAGTTTCATAAGACATTTTGCAATCGCTCCAAAACCTGATGCTGAACTCGCAATACCTGAACTGTGAGGAAATGTGTTTTCTGTTCTGATAATGTATTTTCCTTGTAGAATCCAAGGCAGATATTGCTCGATACTTTTAAAATATTTTTCAATTTTTTCGGCAAATTTCACTTCTTCGTTTCCTGATAGAAAAGTCTGCACAGAAAATGATTCATTTGCTACAAATTCCATCTCAGTATTTGTTTTGCAGTGATTCAATGTAAAACTGATACTCGGGTTTGCCGGAATCTGATCTTTATATTTCCCCCAATATTTAATTAAGGCAATATTTGACGGACAGCTTTCTGAAACTGTTTGTGTATGTATATTAAACTCTTTTTTTCCTAAAAATTCTTGTATTATCATCGTTTAATTACTAAACTTTTAATTTTATATTTTTTGTATCAACCTAAATCTCAACCTCAAATTAATACATCTTTTCAATAATATCTGCATATTTTTTCAACACGATATTTCTTTTCACTTTTAAAGTCGGGGTGATTTCGCCTGAGCCAATTTCAAATTCAGAAGGCATTAAGGTAAATTTCTTCACCTTTTCAAAATCAGAAAGATGCTTTTGAAATTCGTTTACTTTTTCTTTGTAAAAATCCTGTATTTCTTTCTTATTTACAATTTCTTCCCAATTGGTAAACGGAATATTATTTTTCTTAAGATAACTTTCTAAAAACTCAAAATTTGGTACAATTAAGGCTGAAACAAATTGTTTTCCTTCTGCAATCAAAACAATCTGCTGAATAAAATTATTATTGGTCAACAAATTTTCAATCATTTGCGGGGCAATATATTTTCCATTGGATGTTTTCATCAGATCTTTGATTCTGTCGGTAATAAACAGATTTCCTTTTTCATCAAACTTTCCGGCATCACCGGTTTTGAACCAGCCATCCTGAGTAAAAACCTTTTCGGTTTCTTCAGGTTTGTTGTAATAACCTTTCATAATTCCGTTTCCTTTTGCCTGAATTTCATCCTGTTCTCCAATACGAATTTCAACGCCTGGCAAAGGTTTTCCACAGCTTCCATGTTCAAAATTTGTGAACGGAAAAGCTGTTAAAGTCGCAGTAGTTTCCGTAAGGCCGTAACCAACGGTAAGATGAATGTTCACCGACTCAAAAAACTGGGTAACTTCCGGTGACAAGGAAGCGCCTCCGCAAGGCATAAACCAAAGTCGGCCGCCCATTTTTTCTTTAATTTTACTGTAAACCAGCAATTCGGCAAATGTTTCTTTTATTTTTAAACCGAACGGAATTTGTTTTTCCGTTCTTCTCAATTCTCGTGTTTGTTTACCAGTTTCTAAGGCCCAATTGAAGATTTTCTTTTTTAATGACGAACCTTCTTCTGCTTTTTCTAAAACCCCGGCATATACCTTCTGAAAAAATCTCGGAACAGCGCACATCATCGTTGGCTTTACCTCTTCCAAAGCTTTCGCTATACTTTTCGGATCTTCTAAAAAATAGACTCTTGCTCCGCCATACAGACAAAGCAAACTCCAGCTTCTTTCGAAAACGTGGGTTAAAGGTAAAAACGCTAATGAAAGCTCTTCTTCAAAATTTTTAAATTTAAAAAACTCAAAATGAGCATCAAATGCTTTAGTGAAATTTCCATGTGTTAACATCACTCCTTTTGGAGTTCCCGTGGTGCCTGAAGTATAAATAATGGTGGCTAAATCATCATCATTTTTAGAAATAATGTCAAGTTCCGGAGAAGATTTGGCAATAAAGTCTTCAAGGTAAAAACTGCTGAATTCTTTCTTAATCCAGACTGCTTTTTTAGAAACAATAATTGTTTTAAGATAATTATCTGCGTCTTCTTTTTTCAAAATCTCAAGGCATCCGTCATATTGTACCTGATCTCCGACCAAAACAATTTTTGCACTTGAATCTTTCAGTATAAATTCTGCCTGTTCTGCATTATTGGTAGAATAAATAGGAACTGTAATCGCACCAATTGACATGGCTGCCAAATCGAAAATCATCCATTCTGCAGAATTTTCGGCATAGATCGCTACTTTATCATTTTCCCCAACACCCGAATCTTTTAGCGCATTGGCCGTTTTATAAACAATTTCGCCAAACTTTTTCCAGCTCAATTCTTTCCAGCCTTCCTTCTTTTTGAAACCGACTGCCGATTTTAAAGGGTGCTTTTCTATATTTTTTTTAATAATTGCCTCTGCAAGATTCATTATTTTTTGTTCAGCTTTTTGTCGTTAATATAATTGTTGAGATGAAAATCGATGCTTTCATGTACCGGAATAAACTTGAAATCTAAGGTATCCTTAATTTTTTGATTAGAGATCACATTAAGAGACGAAACCGCCTCAATATTTGATTTTGTAGCCATTTTCAGTTGAGGAAAAATCCACCCGAAAAGTAAATTGGCAATTCTACCGATTTTCAAGGTACTTTTAGAAAGAATTTTAGCATCTTTCAAGCCTAATTTTGTTCTGATCTGTTTTCCAAGATCAGCGTATTTTTTACTTTCTGATACGAGAATAAAACGTTCTCCGAAAGCATTATTTTCCATTAACTTAATTGAAATTTCAGCCACATCTCTTACGTCAACATAACTTGTTCCGCCAGAGAAAGTAAAACTATTATTCTCAAAGGTCGGGAAAATATCTCCGCTGCTTTTCCCCCAGTTTCCGGTTCCGATGATCATTCCGGGATTGATGATTATCGTGTTTAAGCCTTCTGCAGAAGCTCTCCAGATTTCCATTTCAGAAAGATGCTTTGAAATAGCATAAGCAGAATGCTCTTCTTTAGGATTAAAATCTGAACTTTCGTCGAGCTCACCTTTTTCATTAAATGAATCCAACACAGCAATGGAACTGACGTGAAGAAATTTTTCTACTGTCGAGTTTTCACAGGCAAAAAGAAGATTTTCGGTAGCCTTAATATTCGTATGATACATTTCTTTCTCATCTTTCGGATGAAAACTTACTTTTGCAGCACAGTGATACACTTCGGTAATATCTTTTAAGGCAGATTCAACAGCATTAATATCATCAAAATCGACATCAATCCATTCGATTTTATTGAAAAAATCATCAGGCTTTTCGGTATAAAACTGATAAGAATGTTTTACTTCGTTGATGTTGCTTGAAGGTCTTTTTGCAGCACGTACTTTTCTACCTTTTTTCAAAAGTTCCAAAACAATGACTCTGCCTAAAATTCCTGTTGCTCCTGTTACAAAAACCATGAATTTACTTCTAATTGATGACCTGCTAAAATTAGTCGATTTTAAATTTTTTAAAAAATAATTTAAGCGTAATTCAGCTTAAAAACGATTTATGCAAATTTGCAACTTTTTCAGCCAAAATTCATTAGATTTTTATAATTATTAAGATTAAATAGGGTCATAAAAAAAGGAAACCTACGTGCTAAGTTTCCTTTCTTATATAAATTTGCTAAGTATGAATTATTTACTAAATTCAAGTTAATAACTCAAATATTCATCTATAAATTAAGATTATTTTTCAAATAATCTGACATAAACCAATATATTTATCAACTTGACAAAACTAATTTACAATAAAATAATTCACAATATTTAAAAATAAAATATTTGGGAAAAATTTAACAGTACTTAAAATGACTGTTTAATTATTTAATTTGTAAAAAGTCTTTTACTGCGATTGAAAAATCAACAGGATTATCTGCCTGAACCCAATGCGCTGCATTTTTAATTTTCACAAACTGAGCTTTTGGAAACTGCTGTTTGATTGAAAATTCATCCTGTGGCAAGATGTAATTAGATTTTTCGCCAGCAATAAATAAAGCTTCGCCTTGAAAAACTCCGTATTTAATCGCATTAGAAACAAATTCGTTGTATTTCTCAGAAAGTGTTTTCAGATTAAATCTCCAGTTGAGTTTTTTACTATCACCGGATTCTTCCCAATACAGATTTTTAGCTAAAAACTGAATCGTCGATTTCTCCGGAATATATTGCGTTAAAACTGCTTCAACTTCATTTCTGGAAGCAACCGTATTAAAATCTACTGTTTCCAACGCTTTGATAATTCCCTGGTGATGCGGCGGATAAGCTTTTTGAGAAATATCTACAACAATTAATTTATCTACTTTTTCAGGATAATTGATTGCGAACTGCATTACTGCTTTTCCACCCAAAGAATGTCCTAAAACGTGGGCTTTCTCTATTCCGTAATGCGTCATATAATTGGCAATATCATCCGCCAGATCATCATGCGACATGTTTTCAGAGTGAAAACTTCTGCCGTGATTTCTTAAATCTATCAAATGAACAGTCAAAAACTCGCCCAATTCTTTTCCGAAACTTCCCCAATTATCAAGCATTCCAAACAAACCGTGAAATACCAAAAGCGGTGTTGACGATATATTTTCGCCAAATATTTTTGAATGTAAAATTTCCATATATAAAATTTTTTAAGGAGGAAGTTGGATGATGGAGGCAGGAAGTTATTAAAAGTGTATAATCAAACTTCCAGCTTCGAACATCCAGCTTCCAGCTTTATGCCCATTTTGCTAATCTCTTTAAATACGCCTGAACCGTATTTTCCATTCCCATATATAAAGCTTCTGAAACCAAAGCATGACCAATGGAAACTTCCAAAAGATTGGGAATATTATCTGCGAAATATTTTAAATTTTCTAAACTTAAATCGTGACCCGCATTGATTCCTAAACCAAATTCAGCAGCTTTTACAGCAGTTTCATAATATGGTTTAATAGCTTCTTCTTTATTTGTTGTATAATTTTTTGCGTACGCTTCTGTATACAGTTCAATTCTATCGGCTCCGGTTTTAGCAGCATACTCTACCAATTCAGGATCGGGATCAAGGAAGATAGACGTACGAATTCCTGCATTTTTAAATTCAGCGATAATTTCTGTTAAAAAATCAAAGTGCTTTTTGGTATCCCAACCTGCGTTTGAAGTGATTGCATCATCAGCATCAGGAACCAATGTTACCTGTTCCGGTTTTATTTCCAAAACCATGTCGATAAACTCCCGATGAGGATTTCCTTCAATATTATATTCGGTAGTTACCAAAGGTTTCAGGTCATACACATCTTTTCTTGTAATATGTCTTTCATCAGGTCTTGGATGGATGGTGATTCCGTGCGCACCAAATTCCTGAATTTTTATTGCTGCTTCAGTCACACTTGGCGTTTCGCCGCCTCTTGCATTTCTCAGCGTTGCAATTTTATTAATGTTTACACTTAGTTTTGTCATTGTATTATTCAAGTTTAAGGCTAAAAATCAGAATTTTAAGTATGATAAACTTAAACTTAAAATCTCTTACCCTCATTAATTAAAGTACAAAAATAAAAAAACCACTCGAAAGTGGCTTTATAAAAGTTTTTTAACTTCCTGTGAGCGCAAGTCTCACTACCGTGAGAACGACGTTTACCCCAAGCCCAATCAATGCTAAATTACAAGCTGATTTTGCTGCAACAGGCTCATTTTCCTTTTTAACAAAGTAAATAATTGCTCCGGCAAGTGGAATACAAAATGATAAAACCTTAAGTCCGATATGTAAATCTTCGTTGGACTTCTGTGGTAAGTTTTCTTTAAATTCTGACATAGTTTATATTTTATGATAATAGTAATTCGATAAATTTATAGGTATGATACGTTATTCGCTCGCTAAATCCGCTCATTCCTATTCCAGCTAAAATTCCGGTAGAGAAACGCAAAAAATTTGTACTTTCTCTATTTAAATAAGCCTGCGTAAGCCCATCAATCAATGTGGGAAGAATAAGAATTATACTTATAATCATTCCTATCTGATAAAACCAAAGCAAAGGAATCATTATAAAAAAGCCCAAATATATACCTGTGCATCTTGCGCACACAGGAAATTGTTTCTTTTTATAAAAAAAAGATCGCGAAGGTATTCGGTGACAATCTACCCATTCTATTTTTGTCATCTTGCTAAAGTAATAAAAAATATTTATTTTGGAAATCCTATTTGCATAATTTGAAGATCAAATTCTTTTGAAGCAACCAATAAGTGATCAAAAATATCTGCCTGAATTTCCTCAAAACGTTGCCAATTTGAATCATTAGTAAAACAATACACTTCCATTGGAAGCCCTTGCGTAGTAATTTCTAGCTGACGTACCATGATTGGATTTTCTTTATTTATTTCACGATCATTTTCGAGATATTTCTGAGCGTAGTACCTGAAAACGCCAATATTAGTGAGCTGTCTTCCGTTAATTACTTTATCTCTATGGCCAATCGATTCTTTTTCATGATTGATTTCAGAAATTTTTTCGATCAGGTAATCAGATATTAGATTGATTTCTTTTAAACGTTCAATCTCTTCAGGATTTAAAAATTTAAATGAATTGATATTAAAGAAAATAGATTTTTTAATTCTTCGGGTATTCGATTCAGACATCACCTGAAGATTTTTAATCTCGGTAGTCAGCAAATCATACGTTGGAATTGATGAAATTGTTTTATCGAAATTAGCAATTTTGGTAGTTAACAAGCTGATATCCAAAATATTTCCTTCGATACTGTATTTAGGAATGCCGATCCAGTCACCTACTTTTAAACTTTTAGAAGTTGCTACGTGAATACCGGTTACAAAACCCAAAATAGTGTCTCTGAAAACTAATACCAAAACCGCCGTAATCGCCCCTAGACTTCCTACAATTGTAGTTCCTTTGATCCCGAAAACCACGCAGATACTCACAATGCTAAACAAGAATATTCCCAGAATTTTTACAGTTTCGGAAATCGCATTGATTGCCATTACCTTGTAATAATCCTGCTGTATTGTAAAATAGTTTCTAAATGCCGTTAATGAGCGGTACAACATTCCCGCAAGGATCATAACCAACCCTAAATTTACAGATCTGATAATGAAAATTGTTGTTTGTTTTAAAGCTCCTACAAAAATAGCCTCATGCATAGAACCTACAATCGCCAAAGCTGTAAAATGAGCGACTGAATTGGTTATTTTAGATTGATAAATAGATTTTAAGATAGGAAATCGGTTTTCATTTCGGAAAAGTCGAAATACATAATTGATGATGATTTTAAAAATAAAATCCAGAAACAAAAAAATCGCCACCAGCAAACTTAGTTTCACAATGATGTGAAAGACCCAATCGAGCCCCGTAGGAGAAACCTTACTGATGTAAATGTAAAGTTGCTCGCTCATTTCCTGAAAAAAACTCTTGGTATCTTTTATTTCGTCTTTCATTGACAACAAATTTAATAAAATTAAGAGTTACTGCAACCCTAATCAAATAAGAATTTTTGATAACATTACACAAATATGACTAGCAATTACATAAAATATATTTAATAATAAAATCAAATTAACAATAAATTCATTAATTTAGTATTCTAAACCACAAAACTATAATCTTATGAAAAACTTCAACTTACTATTGATCTTCATCATTCTTTTATCATTTGGATCATGCCGATCAGATTCTGAAACACCTGCCGAAATAACAATTGATAACACTATCAAAACCGGCAAACTTACTGGAAAAGTGATGTCCCAAAATGGTACCAAACCCATCGGCGGAGCATCAGTTTTTACTTTTGATGAAAAATACAAAATCTACTACACCACTTCTGATGCAGACGGCAATTTTACCTTAGAAGCTCCAGCCGGAAATCAAACGATTCATATTCAAACCGGTGACGGTAGTAATTTCCGTACCCAAATTGCAGCTACCGTAAAAAATAATGAAACTGTAAATCTGAATGCAGACCAAACTAAACTAAATCAGGTTGCAAAAATAGCCTATGTAAAAGGAACCTATGATAAATTGAAGACATTATCCAGACTTTAGGGTATAACGCTACCGAGATCACCAATGCAGACCTTGCCAACATCAATACAATTGCTCAGTATGATATTATATTTCTGAACTGCGGTTCAAGAAATTACAGTGTGAATCAATCACTTTATCCTGCAATAGATGCCAATTTAGCTGTTTTTGTTGCCAACGGCGGAAGTATCTACGCTTCAGATTGGGATGTTTCTTATTTGGTTGGCGGAACAGACAATACCAGCAACTGTTCGCTTGCCGGAGGATTTGTTCCGGACACAAAGTTATGTTCAAAAAATACAGGAACTTCAGGAATAGTTGCAGCAACCGTAAACAATGCAGGATTATCAACAGCTTTAGGATTTAATACTGTTAATATTGATTTTGATTTAAGTTCATGGCAAAAAATCACAAATTACGATCCTGCGTATTGGGAAGTTTTAGTAAAAGAAACCTCCTCCAATAATGCTTTAATGATCAGAACCAATCATTTTACGGCAACAGGAATTCCGGCAACTCCAATTGGTAATGCTCCCAATTCTACATTTACAACCGTTTGTATTACACTTCCGGGAAATATCCAGATCAGTATTTCTGTCCCTACCATTACAGTTCCTTATCTGGTGGCTTTAGGGGCAACTGTAGGGCCTTGTTCGGGATCTACAAACAGTGGCTACATTTATTACACAAGTTTCCACAACCATGCTTCAGGAAACATTGGTAACGCAGGAGTAATTCTACAGTACGTTATTCTGAATCTATAAATCGGCTTAAAAATTGATACATAAAAAGTGGCTTTAAGTCACTTTTTTTATTAAAATAAATATGGATCATTCAATCATTACGTTTTTAAGTATTGTCTTGCTTATTCTGGGAATCTTAGGAACTTTTTTACCGGTTTTACCAGGGCTAGTCTTAAGTCTTGCCGGATTATTAATTTATAAATACGGAACAGATTCTGATCTTTCGATGATCTATATTTGGGCATTCGTTATTCTGACGCTTGCTTCGGCAGTTTTAAATTATGTAATTCCAGCAAAAACCAATAGAAAATATGGCGGAACACGCTGGGGAAGCATCGGCTCGGTTATTGGAACCATTGTCGGAATATTTCTTCCAATTCCTTTAGGATTTTTGGTAGGAATGTTTGCCGGAGTTTTTATCGGTGAACTTTTACACGACAGTAAAGACATGAATAAAGCTTTAAAATCAACAAAAGGAGCTTTCATTGGCTTTATCTACGGAACAGGATTTAGTTTAGTCGTTGGAATTGCAATGTTTTTAGTTGTAATTTTAGACATCGTTAATGTAATATAAATAGAAATGTATAAAAATATAATAGTTGGCCTAAGTTTTATTAGCTTAATAAATTGCAATGCGCAGAAAGAAGCGAAAAAACAAGCTGTAAACAATCAAACACCCGTTGTGAATACTATTCCTACCAAGAACGAAGGCAAAATTATTTACTTCAACGAGGGAGAAAATAAATTCTTGCCAGAGTTTCAAATGAATGTAACGTTCAAGAATATTGCAGAAGACAGCCGTTGTCCTCAAGGCACACAATGTGTCTGGGCGGGAGTTGCCGTTGCTAATGTAGAATTGATGAGCACCACAAGCAGACCAATGACCTTTCAATTTTCAACTACAGAAGTGAAGGGAAAAGATTATCACAAAACGCAATCATTCAACGGATATACCATTTCTTTAAAAGAAATTACACCTCATCCGACGTCAGAAAATAGTGCAAAATCGCTTTCCGGAAAATACAGAATAGGAATTGAGATCAGTAAAGAAAATAATTAAAACAACCTTACAACCTTACCAAGAGATCGCTTTCTTACCTTTTGATGCCAGATATTCGTTGATTTTCGAAAAAGGTTTACTTCCATAAAAACCTCTGTATACAGAAAAGGGCGAGGGATGCGCAGATTTTAAAATAAAATGCTTAGCCGGATTGATCAATTCGGCTTTTTTCTGTGCAAAAGCTCCCCACAAAACAAAAACTACATTTTCCTTCTTATCTGAAATTTCTTTAATGATAAAATCGGTAAACTTTTCCCAACCTAAATCTTTGTGAGAGTTCGGAGAATGAGCACGAACGGTTAACGTTGCATTCAACAACAAAACTCCCTGTTTAGCCCAATCGTCTAATTCTTTTGAAGTTCGCTCCACACCAATATCATCTTTTAATTCGGTGAAAATATTTTTAAGTGAAGGCGGTGCCGTTACCTTTTCTGAAACTGAAAAACACAAACCATTTGCCTGAAAATCGTTATGATAAGGATCCTGACCAATAATCACCACTTCCACATCTTCAAAAGCCGTTAATTCCAACGCTCTGAAAATCTGATTTTTTGGAGGGAATACTTTTGTACTTGCATATTCCTGTTTTACTTTCTCCCAAAGTTGGGTAAAATATTCGGTACTTTTTATCGGTGCTAAAACTTCTGTCCAGGTCATGATTTCAATTTAAAATTTGAGAACGGGTTAATCTTAAAATTCAATTTTTATGCTAAACTGTCATTGACTTCGTTCAATCTTAGATTTCTGAATGAAGCAAAGCGTAATAAGAATCTATTAGCAAAATTAATGATTAGAATTGAGATTCTTCCTTTGTCAGAAATGACAAAATCACATATTTTTCCTTAGGCTAAATACCAAATTCTCAGGAAAACCTTCATCCGCTCTCCCCTCTTCCAAAATAAATTGATGTTTTAAAAGAAGTGACTTTGAATTTTCATTGAATTTATTGGTGAAAGCTAAAATTTCATCTAAATATAATTCATTAAAACCAAAATTCAAAACAGCTTTCAAAGCTTCAGACATAATTCCTTTTCTATGATAATCAGGCAACAGTTCATACCCGACTTCGGCTTCTTTACGGTCTTCAGAAAATCGGTATAAACATATTGTTCCGATAAGATTTGTTTGATTTTTTAAAGAGATTCCCAAATAAAATGTTTCTTTGTTTGCAGTTCGTTGTTTTATCGTTAAAATAAAACTCAGTGCTTCATAATTCGTTTGTGGTGGATTTCTCTTTAAAAATCTATTGATTTCTTCATTGCTCCGAATTTTCAGAATATCCTCTGCGTGATTTTCATTGATTTCTTTAAGAATTAATCGTTCGGTTTCTATTCTCATATTTCAAATGTAATAAAACCTTGTTGAAATTAATATTTAAAACTGAACCATTAAGGAAGTTAAGGTTATTAAGAAATCAAATAGATTTTCTTTAAAGCTGATAAATGTAAAAGCGAATCAACTTAATATTGTTAACTGCTTAATAAAAACCTTAATGGTTAAAATTTAAAATACATTTTCAAATTCTCAAATTAATTCATTTCCAAATTAATTATCTTTGCACTGTGTATATAAATAAAGAAGATTTAGACGAATTAGAGTTTCCGCAATTGCTCGCGGAAATTGCTCCTTTTGCATATTCTCCAAAAACGAGAGATAAAATTCTTGAACTTCGTCCGATGAACATTGACGAAGCTGAAGTTTCATTGAAAAAAACTTCCGAATATCTATCAAGTTTTGAAAGTTCGAATGCGGTTCCGTTTGACGAATATGAAGATATTGAAAATGAACTAAAGTTGATGCTGATCGAAAATTATCGATTGGAAAATGTAGCTTTTATCAAAATAAAAACGCTTACGGAACAAATCGGAAAACTACAGAAATTTTTTCCGACGATGCCCGAAACTTTCCCCAATTTGATTCAGGATGTTTCTGCACTTGAATATAAAAAGGAAATCATTGATAAAATTGATAAAGTTTTCAACCGTTTTGGCGAAGTGAAAAGTGAAGCTTCCCCGATTTTAAAAGAGTTGAGAACTGAAATTCAGCATGCTAAAAAAGCAATTACAGAAAATTTCAACAGAGCTTTGTTCAATTACGGACAGAGTGAATTTCTGGATGATATTCGAGAAACAATTATTGACGACCAAAGAGTTTTAGCCGTAAAATCAGCATACAAAAAAAGAGTTGCAGGAAGAGTTTTAGGACTTTCAAAAACAGGTTCTATCACGTATATGCAGCCGGATTCTGTGGTAAAACATCATTTTAAACTTAAGGAAAGTCAGGAAGAGGAAAAAAAGGAAATCGACAAAATTCTGAGAAAATTAACGGCAGAGTTGGCCGAATTTCAACCTCAGCTTTGGAGATATCAGATGTATATTTTCGATCTTGATTTAACGAGGGCCAAATCGAAGTTTGCTGAGCAAATCAACGGAATTTTACCTAAAATAAACCGTCACAAAACCTTACGATTAAAAGATGCTTTCCATCCTTTATTGTTTTTAAGAAATAAAGCAGAAAACAAAACTATTTTCCCACAAACATTAGCTTTAACGGAGCACAACAGAATTATCTGTATTTCCGGACCCAATGCCGGTGGAAAATCGATTACACTGAAAACTGTTGGGCTACTTCAACTAATGATTCAGAGCGGAATTTTAGTTCCTACACATCCGAAATCTGAGATGTTTTTCTTCGATAAGATAATGACCGATATTGGTGACAATCAATCTATTGAAAATCATCTTTCGACCTATTCATCAAGATTAAAGAAAATGGGTGGAATCATCCGTGAAGCTGATGGCGAAACGCTTTTACTGATCGACGAATTCGGAACAGGTTCTGATCCTGAGCTGGGTGGCGCTTTGGCAGAAAGTTTCTTAGAGTTTTTCTATGACAAAAAAAGTTTTGCGATTATTACAACGCATTATACTAATATCAAACTTGTTGTAGAACAACTTCCCAATGCAGAAAATGCAGCGATGCTATTTAATGAAGAAACTTTAGAACCAATGTATAAACTGGAAGTCGGACAAGCCGGAAGTTCATTTACATTTGAAGTTGCCGAAAAGAATAAAATTCCACGTTTTATCATTCATTCTGCGAAGAAAAAAGTGGAACATGATATTGTAAATTTAGATAAAACGATTGTAAAGCTTCAACAGGAAAAATACGAAGTTGAAAAACTAAAAACCGATCTTGCCGAAAGAAAAGAATCGGTGGAAGACAAGCGTGATAATTTGCAAAAACTAAATGAGCAGCTGCAGCAAAAGTTATTTAATTTCCAGAAATTATATGAAGATGAACACCGAAAACTTCAGTTTGGAAGCAAAATAGAAGCCTTTATCGACAGTTATGTGAAAGGAAAATCGAGGAAAGACGTGGTGAAAGATTTTGTAAAGATCTTGGAGCAGGAAAAATTCAGAAAAATTGGAGCTGACAAAGATGAATCTAAGCGTCTGCAGGTCGTAAAAAGAAAAATTACGCAACAATTGAAGAAGGAAGACGTGATCGAAAAAATTACGGAAACCAACGAAAAAATTGAGGAAAAACGTAAATCTGACCGAGCTGTCTGGATGAAAGAAGGGCAACGCGTGAGAATTACCGGAAGTACGAGTGTGGGAACAATTGAGAAAATCTCGAGAAATAAAGTGACGGTAAATTACGGTACTTTTAAGACGATGATTGATGCAGACGAATTGGAAAGGATCTAATTTTCAACGCAAAGATTATCTTCTACTTTTAATATTTTAAGAAGCAAAGAGTTGCTAACAAGTCGCTTAAGCTTGAATATTCAGACGATTTATCAAAATATTTTATTGATTATTACTTTTAAATGACTGTAAAAACTCATATTACATTTAAGGAATTTTTGAATTTTAATATTAAAAGTTCATTGCCGAGAATTATTATTTTCTCTTTCATTATCCTGATATTTTTGGTTTTGAATCTTTATAATACTGAAAATGATACGCAGAATATCTTACAATCTGCATCGATTTGGTTTGCTGCTGTTTTTGTTTTTATCATCATCCGTTCTTATTTCCGTTTGAAGAATGCATTTTTTTCTAACAAGAAAATTCAGGAAGAAATCATTTATACTTTTACTGAAGAAAAAGTTCAGACAAAGGGCGAAACTTTCGAAGGCGATTTCGCCTGGAATACAGTCTACAAGATTAAAGAAACCAAGGATTGGCTTTTGATCTATCAAAGTAAAACAACGATGAATATGGTTCCGAAAAAATACTTTTCCGACAGCCAGATTTCAGAACTGAGGAACATGATTAAAAAAAGTAATGTAAAAGCAAAGCTTTTAAATAATTAAACTAAAAGAGAGCAACCTTATATTGCTCTCTTTTTTATTTCTATTTTTGAATATGCTTATCAATTTAAAAGTATTGTGGATTTTTTACAGGAAACTTCTTATTCCGGGAGTTTTGTTTTCTTTATTAACATCCATTCCTGCAGGAATAAATTTTGAATCCTTCAGCTTTGGATTTTTATTTATTTTCCCGTTAATGCATTACTTCATTTATGAATTAAGACTTAAAAACGAATATCATTTCTATGCTAATTTTGGGTTTTCAAGAATATCACTTTGGATGATAACAGTTGCTTTTAGTATTATTTTAAAACTTATTTCTGTTATTCTATGAGCAAGCTTCATATCGACAGTATTACAAAGTCTTTTGGTAAAAAAGATATTTTAAAAGACATTTATTTAAGCTGTGAAACCGGGAATATTTCTGGACTTTTAGGAAGAAATGGTTCTGGGAAATCAACTTTGTTTCAAATTATTTTTGGAACGATAAAAGGTGATACTCAATATATAAAATTCAACGATATAATTTTAAAGAATCAATCTGATAGGAAAAATAGAATCGCTTATTTACCTCAACATTCATTTTTACCGAAGAATATAAAGATCAAAAACCTTATTGATTTATTTTGTGCTAAAGAAAATAATGAGAAAATTTCTCAATCAAAATTCATTCAACCATTTTTAAATGAAACTCCAAATACACTTTCCGGAGGCGAACTCAGAATTGTTGAAGTTTTGTTGATTATTTATTCCAAAGCTGAAGTAGTTTTACTGGATGAACCTTTTCACAGCCTTTCGCCAAAAATAGTAACCGAAATAAAAACAATTATCAAACAACAAACTGATAAAGGTTTTATCATTTCAGATCATCAATATCATGACGTTTTAGATATTTCAGACAATATTTTTCTTCTTTCGGATACTCATTTAAAGCCAATCAAAGATTTAACAGAATTGAAAAGGTTTAATTATCTTCCTACAACTATTTAATTTATATCTTTGAACTATAAATATTCTTTTTATCATGACTTTCATCCACAAAGCAATCTATTTATCGGTATTTTGTATTTTCTCTTTTAGTTTGGTTAATGCTCAGAATAAAGTTCCTTTTGGTGTTGTAAAAGCCGAAGAAGGCTATGCAATGGTGCGTGTACACAAAGAAGATTACCGTAAAATCGTTGATAAAATCAGAATGAAAAAAGGAGACGTTTTTGTGTATGTAAAACCCGCTCCCGGAGAAACTGAATGGATATGGATAAAATATCCTGAAAAAGAAGAGCTCCCAAAGCCTTTCGTACGATACGACAGTCTTAATAAAGAAGGAATGGTGAACAAAAGCCGTATTGCATTTATCGATCAGCTTCCGAAGTTCACTCCGGTATTATCCAAAAACGGTAGATCGATCACTTTTACAGACAACAATAATCAGAAAATACCAACCGCTCAGCGAACGAAAGTGGTGATTGACATTTATCCTTCAAGCGCAAAATTCAAAAAACAGGAAAAGGATGCGGAAGGTAATATAGTTAAAATAGACAAACAAAAAACCTGGGGACTTGGAAAAGAGCTTCCTGAAGATTTAAAGGAAATAAAATCAGTTCGTGTACAGCAGCCCGGAAGAGGCTCTGTTTTCGTGAGAGAAGCAATTAAAAACATGTTTAATCCAACGATGGATTTTGACAATATGGGTGTTACATCAATCGATGATGATCATATTTTTCTTTATATGATTAATGGTTCTGGAGAGCACAGATACACGACTTTCTGGACCATTAAGGAAGGAAAAGCGATCAGCCAGATTATTTATAGCAACCCTGAATAATTCTTTACAAATATTCTTATTATTATTCTTATTTTTGCAACCGAAAAGTCTTTAGCTTTTGGCGTATCGCTTTATGCTACTATTTTTCGAGAAACTGGTTCTGTTTAACCGCAGATTAAAAGGGAATCGTGTGAAAATCACGAACTGTCGCGCAACTGTAAGTAACCGAAGTCTTTATAAAAAGCCACTGTGCAAAGCATGGGAAGGAATAAAGATGTTACAAGTCAGGAGACCTGCCTATTTCTTTAGACAAAAACTTTCGCGATTTGAAGTTTATTGATCTTATAGGTTTTCAGGAATTTCATGTTCCTGAATAATTCTGTTGGTTTCAATATCATTTCATTTTCGCTTTAATTTATAATGAAATATGACTACAGAAGAAAGAATTCAATCATCGGAAACCAGAATTTTTAAAGCCGTTTTCCCCAATACTACTAATCATTACGATACCCTTTTTGGAGGAACCGCTATGCAATTGATGGATGAAGTTGCCTTTATTACCGCAACAAGATTTGCCAGAAAACGAGTGGTAACCGTAAGCAGCGATAAAATTGATTTTAAAAAACCAATTCCTGCAGGAACGATTGTGGAATTAATCGGAAAAGTTTCGCACGTTGGAAAAACGAGTATGAAAGTGAATGTTGAGATCTACACCGAGCAAATGTATTCTTACGAAAGAGAAAAGGCAATTGTAGGAGATTTTACTTTTGTAGCGATTGACGAATTTAAGAAACCAATTCAAATACTATAAATAGAGGTTTCGGCAACCTTTGGTTGCCGAAACCAATTGAAATTCAATG